>JAJEAR010000049.1 GCA_022822665.1 Alphaproteobacteria bacterium
GAAGGGGCGCTGGCGTCCAGGGCGAGCCGCCGCGCCCTCGAACAACAGGCGGCGGTGCTGAAGCACCGCCTACAGCACCGACTGCCAGAACCTGTTTGACCTCGCCGATGACCGTCAATACCGTGCCAGCCGGGCCTGCCAAGGGCAGGCCTGAAAACCAGAATCAACAAGGGGCCAAAACCAAAATTAGCCGGAGCCGGAATCCAGAACCTGCCGTTCGGATAACTCAAGAACGGCCGTTCGGATACTCAAGAGATAGCACGATGGAGCGATGGACCCCTTCGCCGAAATGCTGATGTGGACCGCGCTCGCCGGCGCCTGCATCCCGGCCGGTGCGGCGCTCGCGCGCATCGAGCGCATCCGCCCCCGGTGGCTCCAGGAGGAGTTCCGTCATTTCACGATCGCCTTCGGTGGCGGCGTGCTGCTCGGCGCCGTCGCCCTGGTCCTTGTCCCCGAGGGCGCCGCGCTGCTGCCGCACCCGCTGCCCGCAACCGCGCTGATGCTGGCCGGCGGCTGCGCCTTCATGGCGCTCGACCGCGTCCAGGCAGGACGCAGGCGGCCGGTTTCCCAGCTGACCGCCATGACCGCGGACTTCGTGCCGGAATCGATGGCGCTCGGCGGCATGTTCGCCGCCGGCGCGGACGGGGCAGTGCTGCTAGCCCTGCTGATCGCGCTTCAGAACCTTCCCGAGGGGTTCAACGCCGGGCGCGAGCTCGCGTCCGGGAGCCTCGGCCGGCGGACGGCGCAGGGCCTGTTCCTACTGCTGGCCCTGCTCGGTCCCGCGTGCGGCCTCATCGGATGGTTCTGGCTCGCAAGGCACGACGCCGTGCTCGGCGCGATCATGCTGTTCGCCGCCGGCGGCATTCTCTATCTCACCTTCCAGGACATCGCGCCCCAGGCGAGGCTCGAACGCCACTGGGGGCCGCCGCTCGGCGCCGTGCTGGGCTTCGCGTTCGCGCTTCTGGCCGAGATGCTGTTCTGATGGCTGGGCCGCTCCGGCATGCCGACGGCCCCACTCTGCCAACATGACCGAGACACCTGCGGCCCCTGGAATTAGAGCAGATTCCGTTCAGTTTGAACCATATCCAGCGTGGCGGAAGTAGTTGGCGCACTCGTCGGGTTCGAAGCTCTGCAGCAGCACGCCGATGGCTGCCCACAGGGTGCTGACAGTGCGGGCGGCCGCCTTGCGCAGCAGCGCCTTGAGCTTGGCGAAGAGTTGCTCGATCGGGTTCAGGTCGGGGGAGTACGGCGGCAGATAGACAAGCTTGGCGCCCTGCGCCTCGATGGCCTGGCGGATCCCGTCGACCTTGTGCGCCGAGAGATTATCCGTGATCACGACGTCGCCCGGCTGGAGGGTCGGCGCCAACATCTGCTCGACGCAGGCCCGGAACACTTCCCCGTTCATCGGACCGTCCAGCACCAGGGGTGCGACCACTCCCGACTGGCGCAACCCGGCCACGAAGGTAGTCGTCTTCCAGTGGCCGTGCGGCACCGCGCTGACCAGCCGCTTGCCCCGCGGCGCCCGGCCCCGGGGCCGCGCCATCGCGGTCGAGGCCCAGGTCTCGTCAAGGAAGACCAGCCGCTCAGGCGTGAGCTGATGCTGCTCCTGCCGCCAGCGTTGACGCAGTGCCACACCGGCCGGGCGCAGCGCCGCGCAGATTTCGTCCAGCGTCAGGTCCGGTTGCCCTTCCAGCAACGCCAGGATGCGCGGCCCATGCGCCTCCGTCGAACCCGAACGACAGTCCCCGCCCATCGGCGCTGCCGTCACACTGCCGGTCCGCCGCCATCGCTGATGGATCTTGCTCACGGAACTCGGGTTCACCCCGAACCGCTCACCCACGGCGCGGATCGTGCCGCCCGGTTCCACCGCCTCCACCAATCGGATACGCAGGTCATCCGACAATGGTCGCACCATGGCTTGCCTCCGGCAGGACTACATCTGCCGTGCCTTCTGCCACACACCCCTACAGCTGGCAAAGCGGCAAACCGACTGCGCACCTCGATTCTATACGCTCGGAACCTGCCCTAGCGGTGCAGGACCGGCTCCGGGCCCTCCAGGCGGATCGCCAGCGGGATCGCGATGCACGGTACAACCCAGACGGGCAGCAGCACCGCCGCCAGTGCGACGACGCCGAGGTCGAAGGGCCGCTTGTACGACGCCCCGGTGCCCTCCGCCCGGTCTTCATGGCCCACGCCGCCGGCCATCCCCGCGGTCCCCCGAAACCCTCCGCATCCGTGCCGGCCCGCGCCGGCCACCCAGCCGGATCCGCGAACTCCGTCATCCGCCTCGCCATGTCCTTCGAACCCGGCTGCGTCCGCGCCCGGCGCGCCCGAAAACCGCATCCCCGGTCGCCGGGCGGCCCGGCCATGAACCGTGCCGGCAAGGTGCGGGGGGCCGACCGGCCGGAGCAGGGAATTATGTTCAGTGCATGTCCAAGGGCAAGCCGCAATCGCATTCGGCGCGATTTGCGGCCCGTTCACTGCATGCCGCCTCGCCGATCGTGCAGTCTGCGTGTCCGGACGCCGGAAAACATGACGGCGGGGTGCGAAACCCCCTGGCGGTCTTCTTGCCGGATGGCCGTGGGGTGCCCACCCCCGAACATCGGGTAGTTCAAGCGGAATCCGCCTTCCGCCCATCGTTTGTCCTGCAAACGCTCAAGGATTGCGCGCCCCGGGAAGGGGCGGCCGTGTCATGCGTCAGTCCGCGTTCCCGGGGTCGCTCGGCCAGGTCAGCATGGGCACGCTGTTTTCGTCGGCCTGCAGGGTCGCGTCGTCCACATCGTCGAGCGGGATGGACCGTATCACCGAGCCTGTCACCGATGTTCCGTCATCCTTCTGGAGGGTGCAGTTGGCGGTGAGCCGGCACGTCCAGATTTGGGTGTTCGGGTCGGCCACGCCGTTCACGACAGCGGCGCTGCGGAACGCATCCACGTCCGTAAAGGTGCAGCTGTCCGACGCCGGGGAGTCGTTGAATTCGTTCTCGCAATCCGTCTCGGCCTGCTGAGTCTCCTGCTGGGTCTGGGCTTGCGGCGGCGAAGGCTCTGGCATATGCGGGAATCATGGATCGTCTCCTTCGTCGGGGGAAGTGACGGTAACGGAGGGGGTGAATAAAGTATGACCTTCTGCCGGAGAGCCATGTGATTACCGTGAGTCCGTGCAATTTTCCCCGCTTGTCGCGGGCGGCGCCGTCCCCGGAGCGGGAAGGTCAGCCGGATCAATCTTCTTGGTTCACGGTCGCGCAGCTCGATGCCACATACAAGACGGCGCTGCAGTTGACGAGTTCGGTGTCGTCGTTGTCCCTGTACGTCTCGGTGTTCGTGCAAAAATACTTATAGCTGTTTGGCCCCCCGGACTGGTGCAGATAGCACCCCGCCCCGACAGTGCTGGTTGCCTGGTAAGTCCCGCCGCGCGGGCAGTCGACCGTGACGGTGCAAAGCCCCGGCTCGGTGCCCACGGTGAGATTCCTCGTACAGGTCTCCGCGGCGCTGCTGTCGTTCCAGATCGACGTGCAGTCGGCGAGCGCGGGGTGCGGCGGGTCGGAACTGTTCGTTGCCAGGGACGGTCCGGCGAGCATTGCGCAGAGCGCGAGCGTCGTGGCGGCGGTGAACAGCGCGAGCGCGGATCGGGTCCAAGCTAGTCTTCGAATCGTTCGCATCGGTTTTCCCTCCCTGTTGCCGGAAAATGCGGGTCCTTCGGGACCGGGCGCCCGGTCAGCACGATCCCACTTGCAGCGTGCCGTTGCAGTTGTTCAGGTCCGACGTCCCGTCCAGCGAGCCGCTCCAGTCGTTGTCGACGCCCCTGTCGTCCCTGACGGTCTGGTCCGGGTCCGTGCCGCTGGGCATGCACTGCACCTCCACCCGGCACCCGGCGGCGGCAATGTTAGGACCGTTCCTCGCCGGTCAGCCGATCGAAAATCCACTTCCGCTCGATCCACACCGTGACCGTCGCGGCGTCGAGCGAGCCGTATGTAGGCGAAACCACCCCGGCGCCGCAGGTGTCGGAGGCGCTCGAGTCGTCCCATGCGCTCTGGCACTCCGCCTGGGTCGGGGGCGTGACCGCCTGTTGGCTATTGGCAGGGGCGGCGCCCGCCGCGATTATGAGCGTCGCGGCGGCGAACAGCGCGGGCGCGAACCGGGACCGGGACAGTTTCGGAATCGTTTGCATCGGTTTTCGCCCTTCGGTTTGCGGTTGCCTTCCGCCCCATGAGCCGCGCGCGGCCTACTCCTGGTAGGACGAGGCGTTGCACAGGACCAGCGTTCCTCCATGGCTGCCGTCGTCCGCCGGGGTGGTGGAGTGGCAGAGGTTCAGGATTTCGCTGGGTGGACCCGTATAGGTCGCGTCGACCCATGTCTGTGTCGAACCGGTCCCCGAGGCGTTGGGCGTCGTGACCGGGCATGGGGTGTTCACCGTGCACGAGGTGGTGCCGCCGAGAGCGGTGCCCGTCCCGGTGACGCTGGTCCGCACGGGGTCGTTGCAGACATTGCTCGCGGCGCTGTTGTTCCACTTGTTGGTGCACTCTTGGTCGTGGACGCTGGGCGTGGACGATTGCGCCTACGCCGCGGCGGCGCCGGCGAGCAGGAACGCGGCGGCGAGGCCGGCGGCGGCGAGTGTTCTGAAATGCGAGCGAATCACGCGTCTCCTTTATTCTTTCATGAAGCCGCGGCGAGTGTCTCATATGAGAGTGAAACCAGTATGACCTTCGGAGACGGAATGGTGTTTTTATTGTGTTTTATTCCGTTTTTCCGCCTGCAATGGCCGTTTTCCGCGGAAGCTGGCGCGCTCCGGCGGCGGAGCCCGGGGAGGGCCAACCGGGTCATTGCCGGTATGCGGGGTCGCCAGGCCAGGTCAGCATGGGCACGCCGTTGATGCCAGCCCGGGCGGTCGCGTTGGACACCTTGCTGAGCGGACATGCTGCAGCCGGTGCCGGGAAACGCACGGGGCGGCGAGGTCAGGCGCTTCGACGAGACCGGCTCGGATACGGCGATCGTGCACCGCTCCGTGCGCAAGATCCAACAGCCACACAGGCGGCTGCGCTTCCGCTATGGCGACGACGTTCCGTTGGACCCGGTGCAAAGCGACGAAACGGCGCAGTGGACGCCATCTGCCCCATCTACTCCGGACCCCCGCCACCGCGACCGGTGACTGTCGCCGGGTATGACAGGAAGAAGACCTGAGTCCCGCAGGGAAACCGCCGGCATTACTCGACTTCCAGGGCGCCGTTGTTGTTCACAAGGTCCCCGACATCCTCTTTCGAGCCGCTGAACGAGGCCGAGACCGCGAGGTTGTCTGCCAGCGTCTTTGCGGCGGTCTTGTTGTCGGGCATGCAGTCCACCGCGACCTCGCACCACCAGATGGCGCCGACCACTTCCGGCGGTTTGCCGAGGCCGTAATCTATCGTGATCTCTTCCTTGCCCACCGTGATCGTCGCCGCGTCCATCGACTGCCCGTTCGCGCTCACCGAGGAGCCGCAGGAGTTCGAGGCGTCGCTCCCGTTCCATGCCGTCGTGCAGTCGGCGACCGTCAATTCCTCGGTGTTGAAGGTGATATCGTCGCCGAACGCCGGCCCGCCCGGCGGCCAGCGCCGCCGCAACCGCCGCCGCCGGCAATCAGCGGCGGCTCTTCCTCTTCCGTCCGTCCATTGCGCGTCTCCTTTTTCGTTGCCGGCGTCCGCCGTGCGCAGGCGCCCGGTCAGCACGGTCCTGCCAACGTCGACACCGATACGCCACTCGCTTTCAGAACTGATGCTTTCCTGTTTATTATCAAAATCTTGTGTCATGGATCCGACCGGCAATGTGATGACGGGAACTGGACGGCGCAAGCATACCGTAAGCGGATTCGTTCAAACCGAGGGCGGTGCCTGCTGGCCCAGGGGTTTTTGTTCGGTCACGGCGTGATGAAGGGTTTTCGTTCGGTCACGCGGTGACAGCGGGGGATAATGTCACCGATTTAGTTTTCGCCGCCGGTCTCTTCTGAGGGGCCGGAGCCAGACGTGTTTCTTGGCCTGATCCCGTTTGGTGTGCCTGTCGTATCGGCCGCGTCCACGGGTGGTTCCGACGCGGGTCCAGCCGGACATCTTATAGAGCGCGCCGGTGAAGCGCGGGGTCTCGACGAAGGTCTCGATGAGCACGGGCGTGACGTGACAGCGCTCGGTCCAGTCCCCGGGCAGGCGACGGCGTACGAGCGCGAGGATGTGCTAGCCGAGGTTGGGGACTTGGATCCAGGACAGGATCAGGAACTTCGGGTTGTCGATGACGAGGGAGAGGTTCTTCTCGCGCAGTTGCGGCGTCCATCCGATGAAGCGGTCGCGCGGCGTGAGCTTGCATGCCGCCGTGCTGAAGCCGAGCACGGCGAGCGGCCGGCCGTCGCGGTGCATGGCCAGCATGATCATCCCGGCCATCATGTCCTTGAGCCCGCCGTCGGGCTTGAACCAGCCGGTGCGCCGGCAGAACTCCCTCGACAGGGCATGGCGGTTGGGCGGCGGGTTGGCGGCGATCAGCGCGCGCAGTAGCGCTATCTCCTTGGCGGTGAAGTCGCGCCCGAAACAGCGGCACTCGACGTCGGCAGTCATCCCGGCGCCGTCAGGGTGTGCCTGCGTTCCTCGCTCATGGACCAGGGAAGCCACGCCTCCAGCCAGCGCCGGACATCGATGCCGTTGGTCTTGAGCGTGGCGACGACAGAGTATAGCAGTGCCGTGAACCGGGCGCCGGTCTCCCCGTCGGAGCCGAACGAGAGCCGTCTTCCGATGACTGGGTCTCTGAGCGCTCTCTCCTCTTGATCCGTGATCCCTTCCGAAGGCGGGAGGGGAGCAGACAAGGAGGCGCCGACGCCGAAATCCCTCTTCCCCGCGGGAGAGAGGGTCAGGGGGAAGGGGAGAACCCGAGCCGCGCACACGGGCCGGACGGACGGCAGGGCCGCGTCCGGGGCGACAACATCCGGATCAATCTTCGTTCGAGGCGCCCGGATAGCTCAGGATGTCCCGGCCACTGGAGTCGGTGGTGAGGGTCGTCTGGGACACCTTGCCGCGCGGGATGGACCGTCTCAGCGTCAACGTCTCCGACGTGCCGTTGTCCCTGTCGAAGGTGCAGCTCACGGTGAGTTCGCACGTCCAGGTCAAGGTGGACCAGTCGGGCGCACCGTTGCTGATAAGGACGGAACTCTGCACGATCACGCTGGTGAAGGTGCAGCTGTCCGCCGCCGGGGAGTCATTGAAATCGCTCTCGCAGTCCGTCGCAGCCTTGTTGAATTCTTCTTGGCTCTGCGCCTGCACCGCCACCGTGCCGGCAAGAAGAAAGGCGGCGGCAAGTCCGGCGACGGCAACTGATCTGACATGTGCGAGCATCATGGATCGTTTCCTTCGAAAGGTGAAAGGACAATCGTAACAGGCTAGAGTGAATAAAATGTGATCTTTCGCAGTAAAAACGTGCCCTTTCTGTGACTTTGCGCAGCTTTTTCTGGGCTTCGCCTTGCCTGCCGGATCCCGGTGGAGAATGATGGGTCCGGGCAACCGTGCACGGAACGGTTGCAGACTGCGGGCAGAACGAAAGGATCTCGCTCATGAACAGGATAGTCGCGACGGTGGCATCGGCCTTCATGGCCGTGGCAGTGCTGCTGGGGAGCACAACCTCCGGAAGCGCGGAGTCAACCTGGGAGCGCATCAAGAGGACCGGTGAAGTCAAGTTCGCCGTGTTCAACTATCCGCCCTACTTCGTGAAGGACAAGGACACCAATGAATGGGGCGGCGCGCTCATCGAGATGGCGAAGGATGTCGCCAAGGAGATGAAGGTCGACCTGAACATGGTCGAGGTCGGCGGCTGGAGCGAGCTCGTGCTTGCCATTTCCTCCGGCAAGGTCGACTTTGCGGCCGGCATGCAGGCCGCTCCGGTACGGGCGACCGCAATCGACTTCGCGGGACCGATCTACTGGATCGAATGGGTCACCGTGAACAACAAGGAATTCCAGGGCAAGGACTGGGCCGACTACAACAACCCCGATGTCAAGGTCGCGGTCATGACCGGCACGTCGGACCAGCTGCTGCTGGCAAAATGGGCGCCGAAGGCGACCCAGGTCCAGTTCAAGGAACTGTCGCAGATCATTCTTGCGGTCAAGTCGGGACGTGCCGACGCGTTCACCACCACGGTTCTTTCCAGCATGATTGCCAAGGAAAAGAACCCCGAGCTCGGTACGTTCAACAACCCGAAACCGCGTGCCGCACTGCCTGGATACTCTTCGGCATCCGGACCGAGGTCGATCCCACGTTCAAGAAGTTCCTCAACTGGTGGGCCGAATGGAACAACCTTCTCGGCCACAACGAACGCCGGATGAAGGAGGCGATGCTGACCTGCAGCGGCATCAACGAAATCCCCGACACGGTGTCCTTCTCGCCGTGACCTGACCGTCCTTCCCGGGGCCCCGCCGTCCGGCGGGGCTCCGCCTCCCGCCCATGGCGGGCAGCGTCAGACCGGGACCCGGCGGTCGCGTGCAAACGCGTCCAGGACCGTGCGGATCCGGCCGGTGCCGATGGCAAGCTCCCGTTCGAGGAGGCCGGCGAGTTCCGCCGCACTGCACGCCAGCAGCGCCTCCTTGACCGGGCCGACCGCATCGGGCGACATCGACAGCGTGCGGTAGCCCAGCCCGACCAGGGCCAGCGCCTCGAGCGGCCGGCCCGCCATCTCCCCGCAGAGCGACAGCGGAACCCGGTTTGGCTCGCAGCGGCGGACCACGTGCCTCAGCATGCGCAGGAACGGGGCGCCCAGCGGATCGTAGCGGTGCGAGACATGGGCGTTGCCGCGGTCGGCCGCGAAGCGGAACTGCAACAGGTCGTTGCTGCCGACCGCTGCGAAGTCGACGCGGGGCAGCAGCTCGTCGAGCTGCCAGAGCAGCGCGGGGGTCTCAATCATGACCCCGAGCTCGAGCCGGCAGGCCATGGGCCTGCCGCGTTCCCTGGCGCGTTCGCGTTCGCGCTCGATCATCCGGCGCGCCTGTTCGAACTCGTCGGCGGTGCACACCATCGGCACCATGAGCCGGAGCGTGCGTCCGGAGGCGGCCTCGAGCAGGGCTCTGACCTGCCGGCGAAGGACACCCGGTCGGTCGAGATCAGCGCCTTCGCGACCTCGACCCCGAGCTCCATCGGATTCACACGTCTGCGGCATCGGCTTCGCATCGCAAAGCCCACACTGTCACCCCGGACTCGATCCGGGGTGACAGTGTGGGGCGAGCGAGGTGACGGTTGCGGGCTGTGCGCAGCGCGGAAATTCGAGCTGGGTTCATATAAAGAACGTATTACAGTGCCCGGACTTCACGTTTAGTTCATTATTCTCTGTTACAATCCATCCATCATCAGTTCCGCTCCATTACGAAGAGGACATCGCCCATGAATTACCGAGTATCGCGACATGGAAGCCTGGTCATAGCCGCCGCCGCGCTGTTCGCGCTTTGCGTCGCGTTCGCCGGCCCGTCCCTGGCCACGGACAGTTCCGACCAGCAGAGCCCCGACCTCGATTCCTGCAAGTCGATCTGGACCGACAGCAGTGCCGCGGATACCTGTGTGAGGAATCTCACCGTGGATACCGCGAATGAGTTTTGCAGAGTCACGGTCGACTGCCCGCGTGGCGGGACTTACCAGGCGAACAGCACTGTGGGAGCGGGATGCTATCTGAGGCAAATCTCGGTCAACAGCTATGAGTATCTTTGCACAAACACCGTGACGTACGAGGACGAGGACGACACCGAGCTCGTCAACTGCAGCGCCGTGTTGAAGGTGGCGTCGAGTTGCGTGGCTGACACAGAGTAATAGCCAGGCCCGGGGTCCTGGAGAGGCAACCGGCCCGGGGGCGCTGCCTCCGGCGCCGGAGCGCACCGGTCACGAACCGCAAACGGGGAGTGAAGCCGATGGCAAAGGAATCGAGACCGGCCCGCGCTGTTCGCCGCTGCGATGCTCGCGGGGGCGGCGAAATGCCGACGACCCGGACATCTCGCAGATGGCCGTCGCCGATGGGGTGACGATCCCGACCCACGCGGAATGCCAGGACGCATGGGACGATTCAAGCGCCTCGGACAGCTGCGGCGCCGGAGTGAGTTCGTACACCTGCGGCTCGCTTCCGGCCGCGACGGTCAAGGTGATTTGGAAAGTGACATGCGACTCCAGCAAGTACGACGGGCACAACCATGACGATCCCAGCTCGCTCACCATCGTCTGAGCTGGATGCCAGGTGCGGACGCTGTGCATGCCGGTGGGCCAGGGGGAGGACAGAACCATCAGGGACAATCTGGGCGTCGACACCTTCTGGAGCGGGGATCCGGCCGACACGTCGGACCGGAACAACTGCAAGGGCACGCTGAGCCCGGGGTCGTGCTGAGCCGGTGCCACGGCGGCGAATGCCGGCGGCAAGAGAGGAGACACGCGATGGACGGGTGTAAGATGAAAATCCACCATTGGCTGCCGGCGGCGGCGCTTGCGGCGGCGCTTGCCGCGTGCGGGCCGGCGTTCGGCGACGATATCAGCTTCAACACCGAGGAGCTGACGGTCGCCGAATGCACGACGGCATGGAACGGGAGCGGCGCCTCGAACTCCTGCGGCTCCTCGGTGAGCGCGGACGGGCGGTCGCTGGACGCGGCGACGATTACGGTCGGTAAGGAAGAGCTCACGATAGACTACGGCCTCGGCAAGGGGCCGGAGGTGGTCGGCGCCATCTGGTGGTGTGAGGTCGCGGTGGACTGCATGCCCGACAACACGACTGCCGCGCAGACGCTGGCGGACGACCTCGCGGTCTCGGCCTCGTTCAGCGGCTCGAAAGAAGATGTCGCGGACCTTGTGAACAACAACGGCTCCCTGGAGGTCGAGTAATACCGGCGTTCGTCGATCGAAACCCGTCCCGACAGCTGCCGGAAACCTCCTCCCCCGACTCCTCTACGCCGAGTGGGAGGCGAGCCCAGCGGAACGCCCTCGACGTGAGCCCCGCGCGGCGCACCCCGGAATAATGCTCGGGCCGCGGCGCGCAGGCGGTCAGGTTCCGCGCAGCGTTGCCACCGGGTCGAGCCTGGCGGCCTGCCAGGCGGGATAGAAACCGAAGAACACGCCGCAAGCGGTGGCGACGGCCATGCCGAGGCCCATCGCCGTTGCCGAGATCTGGAACGTCCAGCCGGCGAAGTTGCAGATGCCCCAGGTCGCGGCGATCCCCGCCCCCATGCCGACAGCGCCGCCGGCCAGCGACAGCATGACGGATTCGATCAGGAACTGGCTCTGGATGTCCGCGCGGCGTGCGCCGATGGCGCGCCGGATGCCGATTTCCAGACGCCGCTCGGCGACGGAGATCAGCATGACGTTCATCACCCCGATTCCGCCGACCAGGAGCGAGATGCTGCCGAGCGAACCCAGAAGCAGCGTGAACAGGCGCATCTGCTTGTACATCTGCTCGATCAGCTGTTCGGCGCTTCGCACGCGCACCCTGAGGTCCCTGGACTTGCGCCGGAAGTAGTCGTTCACCTCCTGCGTCGCCGCCAGGTGGTGCGCGCCTGGCTTCATGCGCGCGGTGAAGTTGCGGACCGCCGGCCTCGTGAACACCCGCTGCGCGGTGGAGATCGGAATGAGGACGGACCGGGTCGGGTCGTAGCGCCGCTTGCCCTGGGGAATGCGCTTGAGGACACCGACAACGGTGTAGACGGCGCTGTCCAGCCGCACCGCTTCCCCGACCACCTTCTCGAACCCCGCCTCGCGCATCGCGCTCGCGACGGCCGCGCCGATGACGCAGTAATAGCGGCGTGTATCGAGGTCGGATATGTGGCGGCCCGTGGCGATGCTCAGCTTGTCCAGGTCCGCGAGACTGGCGGTAGTCCCGACGACCGTCACGTCCTGCGCAGCCCGCCCCGCGATGGAAATCCTTCCCTGCGTGGTCATGTAGGGAGCTGCCGCGGCGAGCGTCGGCAGGGCCGCGATCCTGAAGGCGTCCTCGGGCGTGACGAGCGCGGCGAGGTGCGGGGCTGCGCGCCGGATGCGGATCGAGAGGATGTCGGTACCGAGCTCCTTGAACTGCCGCAGACCCTCGTCCCTGACAATGACGCCGACCGACATCATGGCGATCACCGAACCCACGCCGATGGCGATGCCGAGGAGTGCGAGCAGGCTGCGTTGCCGGGCCGAGATCAGGCTCGCCGCCGCTTCCTTCACATTGGCCCTGGCGAGCGCGATCATGCCTCCGCCGCCGGCTCGCTCAGGACGCCGTTGAGGATACGGGTGCGCCGCGCGCACTGGCGGGCCACGCCGCGGTCATGGGTAATGATGATGGCCGTCAGGCCCTCGCTGGCGTTCAGTTCGATGATCAGGTTCATGATCTCTCTGCCGGTCTCGGCATCGAGAGCGCCGGTCGGCTCGTCGGCCAGCAGGATGTCCGGCTCTCCGACCAGGGCCCTCGCGATGGCGACCCGTTGCCTCTGGCCGCCCGAGAGTTCGCCGGGCAGATGGTCCGCGCGGTCCGCCATGCCGACCCTGTCGAGCATTTCGAGGGCGCGGCGCCGGCCGGCCGCGGTCGCCTCGCCTCGATAGACCAGCGGCAGCGCGACGTTCTCCCATGCTCGCAGCCGTGCCAGCAGGTGGAAGGACTGGAAGACGAAACCGAAACTCGCATTGCGCAGCGCCGAAAGCTCCCGGTCACCCATCGCCCCGATTTCGGCGCCCTTGAGCAGGTACTGGCCCTCGGTCGGCCGGTCGAGCAGGCCGATGATGTTCATCAGCGTGGACTTGCCGCTGCCGGATGGGCCCATGATGGACAGCAGGTCGCCGTGGTTTACCTCCAGCCGCACTCCCCGCAGGATCTCCGTCACCACCGGTCCGGTCGCGTAGCTCCTGCGCACGTCGACCAGACGGAGCGCGGGCTCCGCCGGGCGCGCCGCTCCGTTCGCCCGGTCTTGTTCCTCGTTCATCGTCGCGCCACCAGGACCTCGTCGCCGGCAGTCAGTCCCTCGACGATCTCAACCGAGTCCAGCGTGGTCAGCCCGGTGACCACCTCGACCTGCCGGACCTCGCCGCTGTCATGGTCCCTGATTCGCAACCGCGATGCGCCGCCGCGCGTCTCCACCGCATCGATCGGGACCAGCAGCGCGTCCTGCTTCTCGTAAACCAGGATCTCGAGCGTTGCCGACATGCCGAGACGCACCGACGCGCGCTGCCGATCGGTCAGGGAATCCACGGACGCGGCGACTTCGAAAAAAGGCGCCTTGCGCCGATCCAGGCTGGGAACGGCCTGGGAAGAGACGCGAACCACCCGACCGCGCAGTTCGATGCCGGGAAAGGCGTCGCCCTTGATCCTGGCGCCCTGTCCGGGACGGAGCCGCGCGACATCGACCTCGTCGACCTGCCCGACCACCGTCAGCCCCCTGAAGTCGCCAAGGGTCAGCAGGCTGTCGCCCCGCTCCACGGCCGCGCCGCTGGCCGGACCTTCACCTCCGTCGCCTTTCGGGCGCATGACCACTCCGGCCGCCGGTGCTGTCACTCTCGCCCGGCTGAGCCTGTCCTCCACGCCTTTCAGCTGCGCGGTTGCGTTTTCGAGTTCCAGCCGCGCTACCGTGAGGTCAGCCGCGCCCTTGGCCAGGATCGCCGCGAGGTCCTGTTCGGCCGAATCCAGGTCCAGTCGCCGGCTGTCGTGCTCGCGGAAGGCCGCGTCATGCTCCGATGCCGGGATAATGCCGCGTTCCAGAAGAAAGGTCGTCTGGGCAAGCCGGTTCCCTGCGGTTTCGAGCGCGATGGCACTCTTGCTTGCTGCCCTGCGGGCGCGTGACACATCGCGGTGGTCCTCCCAGTTCTCGAGTTCTTCGACCCGGTCGCGTGCCTTGATGTGGGCGACCTGTGCCTCCCGGAGTTCGATTTCGAGTTCCGCGACGTTCATTTCGATCAACAGCTGGCCCGCGGCCACCGTCTCGCCGGGCCGCACATGGACCGCCGCCACCTTGCCCTTGACGGGGCTGGTGACCTCGATTTCCCGCAGCGGGGCCAGGTTCGCGATCAGGGTCACGCTGGCCGAGACAGTTCCCGGTTCGACGATGACCGACGCGAACGCGGCATCGCCCGGTGCGGCGCTTGCGGACACGCTTGCCTCGGGGCGGCCTAACCCGGCGCCAGAGTCCCAGAACCAGTAGCCGACTGCAGCGAACAGGGCGAGTACCGCCACAGTGGCCCCGTTCCTCACGGCGGCGATCCGCTTAGACGCACGGCCCAGTTTCAGATTGGTTTGTTCAAGATCGCGGTACGCTTCGAGAAGCTCGGAATGCTGTGCCTCCAGTTCCCTGGCGAGGCGCAATTCGGAGACCCGGAGGTCCCTGATCTCCGTGATGTCGGTGAACACCGCGACAACCCCGAGCCTGGCTGTCCCGCCGTCCCGCTCTTCCTTCAAGTAGCGCGTGGCGACGGACAGGGTCCTCGCCCTTCCCGCGAAGGTTGCCTCGACCTCCCGCCGGATTTCCGATGATTCATAGACAGCGTCCAGGATCGTGTCGGCGAACTCGTCCGCGCCATCCATCACTGAGAAGATGTCGGCAAAGGTGCGCCCGACCACCGCCTCGCGCTCCAGGCCCACGATTTCCGACGCCGCCGCGTTGAAGCTCGTGACCATCCCGCGGGTGTCGAGCGACACGACCCCGCTGGCGACGCTGTCGAGCACGCTCCTGTAGATCAGGTCACTGCCCGGCGGCGGGGGTCCGTCTCCCGGCCGAAGCGCCCTGAATGCCGATTGTTCGCCGCTCACCGCGCAGGTTCCCGGTCCAGTGCGTCGATCTCGATGTTCCAGCGATCGAGCGTGGTGCCGAGCGTGCGGTCGAGTGCCGTCAGCGCATTCAGGTGGGCGATGACCGCCTCGAGCTCGCGCGTTTCCGCGGCCACGAGGTCATCCTCGAAGGCGACCAAGCGGAAGTTCGACGACAGGCCAAGGCGCAGCTTCTCGCGCTCGATGTCCGTCTTCTGCTCGACCAGTTCCCGCGCCGTGCGGGCGAGCCCGACCTGCCGGCGCGAAATCTCCGCGTTCCTGATCGCGTTGGCGACCTCGATATCGATGCGCTGGCGCAGCTCCGCGAGATTGTTGTGCGCCTGCCTGAGCCCGATCGTGGCCGCGATGCGTTCCCGCTCGCGCGGATCCACCGCCGCCGGCCCGAGCGGAATGGCGAGATCGAGGCGGGCGCCGAGATCCGGATTGCGGAGAGTTCCGATCGCGCGGCCCAGGGTATCGGCGGTCTCGGAGTATATCGTCGACAGGCTGAGGGAAAGATCCCATTCAAGCGCGTTCGTGGCCACGGCAAGCCTGGTCTTCGCGTTTTCGATCCCCAGCACCGCCCGCCGGTAGTCCGGGCGGTGGCGGAGCGCCGTCTCCGTGCCCTGTGACGGGTCCATGTGTCCGGGATCGATATCCGGGACGTCTCCGAGGCCTTCCACGAGAACGATCCCGGTCCGGCTGTCAACGTCGAGAATGTCGGTCAGGGCGAGGCGGGCAGCATCCAGGCCGCTACGCGCGGCGATCAGTTGCAGCTCGCGGCTCGCGATGTCGGCCCTTGTCTGGACAATGTCGCGTTCCGCCATCCTGCCGGTCCGCACCAGCAGCTCGTTGACCGCCAGAAGCTCCCTGGCACGTTCCAGCGACCTGGTACGGATCTCGACCCGGCGCTCGGCCTGCATGTAGCTCCGGTAACTGCGCACCACCGACGAGACGATGTCGGTCACCGTCTGCGTGAGAGCGAGCACGTTGATCCGTTCCACCACCCGGGCGATCCGCACCGACGCCGTGTCGATCTCGGCGCCTGCGCCGCGCAGCAGCGGCTGCCGGAAGGTGAACGCCAGCTCGCTCGAGTAACGCGGCCCGGACGGACCCCCGTCGGTCCGTACATCGCTGCCAGCCCGCAGCCCGAACTCTCCACCCGTCGGGATACGAAGCACGACTGTCGAGGACGCGCCCGCCTCGCTGCTCCAGATCGACGCCCCCGGGCGCGAGTGCCCGATATCGGCTCCAACCGTGACATGCGGGCGGAACCTGTTTTCGGCCACCCGGAGCGAGAACCGGTCCACAATCCTCTTGAGTCGCGCGTCGATCAGACGACGGTTGTTCCGCAACGCCGTCTCGACCGCATCCGCGAGCGAGAGATTGAGGCGCGCCGGCGCGGCATCATCGTTCTCGCCAGCCTGTACCTGCAAGACGCAGCACATCAGCAAGGCCGCGACAACGCAGACGACCGGCCGGGCGCGTATGCCTGGTACGATTCGCGCCCCGGATTCCCGCATTTCAGTCGCGCAAAACCCCATCCGGTGGCACGTCTTGCGGGGGATTGGCGCGCGCCCCCGGGCGCCGTGCCGGCCCGGAAGCCGGCCTTGCCCGTCCGTCCACCGATATCCAAGTTCCACGCCATGCCTGCATGCGACCGATCATGAAACAGCACGATACACGGCCAGTCTGAACTTAGTGTATAAAGGTGGGCCTTTTTTGTGTTCTTATCATGACCAACACATTGAACCTCGCGGCCCAACGGTCCGTTGCCGAATACGGCGGGAGGCAAGATTGAACGGTTCCGACGATCTCCTCAGCGAAAACGAGCGCCTCAAGACAGAGAACGACGTGCTTCACCGGCGCATGTCGGCGCTCGGCTCCGCGGTCCTGCGGGTGGGCGCGAGCCTCGATCCCGAAACCGTGCTGCGCGAGATCGTCGACAACGCCCGCGCGCTGACCGGGGCGCGTTACGGCGTCATCGCCACCGCAGACCGGAACGGCCAGCCGCAGGACTTCCTGACGTCGGGCTTGACGGCGGACGAGCAGGTCCAGCTCCTGCAATGGCCCGACGGGCCAGGGTTCTTCGAACAGCTCCGGGACATTACCGGACCGCTGAGATTGCCGGATCTGTCCGCCTGGATCCTCTCCCTCGACCGTCAACCGTTCCCGATCCCGTGCGGGGCCTTCCAGGCGACACCCATGCGCCATCGGGACGTTTACGTGGGCGGCTTCTTCCTGGGCGGCAAGGAGGGTGGGTTCACCGACGCCGACGAGGAGGCGCTGGTCTTATTCGCCGCCCAGGCGGCCACGGCGATCGCCAACGCGCGCGTGTACCGGGACGAACGCAGGGCCAGGGCCGAGATGCATTCGCTGATCGAGACCTCGCCTGTCGGGATCGTCGTGTTCGATGCCGCAACGGGCCTCCCGCAGACAGTCAACCGCGAGGCGAGGCGCATTGTCGCGGGGTTGCAGGTCTCCGACCGCTCCCCGGATGAACTGCTCGATCTGTTGACTTGCCGGCGCAGTGACGGCCGGGACGTCACCCTCTACGATCTCCGCCAGGCCGAGATCCTGCGGGCCGAGGAGGTCGTGCTCTCGATTCCCGACGGGCGGAGCGTGACGATGCTGATCAACGTCACGCCGATCCCTTCCGAGAGCAACGGGGTCCTTTCGGTCGTGGTCACGATGCAGGACCTGGCGCCTCTCCAGGAACTGGAGCGGCAGCGGGCCGAGTTCCTCAGCATGGTAAGCCACGAGCTGCGCGCGCCCCTGACGTCGATCAAGGGATCGGCCTCAACCGTTCTGGGCAACAGCCCGGACCTGGATCCGGCGGAAATGCGCGAGTTCTTTCGCATTGTCGACCGGCAAGCCGACCACATGCATGGCCTCATCGCCGACCTGCTCGACGTCGGTCGCATCGAGACGGGCACGCTTTCGGTGGTGCCGGAGCCCGCTGAGGTAGCCGATCTCGTGGAACAGGCGAGGACCGCGTTCGCAAGCGGCGGCGGCAGGCACGCTCTCACGGTGGACCTGCCGCCGGACCTGCCCCGGGCGATGGTGGACAGGCGGCGCATCGTCCAGGTCCTGAACAACCTCTTGTCCAACGCGGCGAGGCATTCTGCGGAATTCTTGCCGATCCGGGTCGCGGCGGCGCCCGAAGGCACCAATGTCGCGATTTCGGTATCCGACGAGGGCGCAGGTATTCCCCCCGAAATGCTGCCGCGCCTGTTCCGGAAATACGCCCGGTACCAGGAAGCCGGGGCGGAGGAACGGGGCCTGGGCTCCGGTCTGGGCCTCGCCATCTGCAAGGGGCTGGTCGAAGCGCATGGCGGCCGCATCCGGGCGGAGAGCGGCGGAACCGGCAAGGGTGCGCGGTTCACCTTCACCGTTCCGGCCGTACGTCTTGAGGTTGCGGTGGCCGGAAGGTCCGAAAGCTCTTCGATTTTCCCCAGCGAGCCGAAGGCCCGAACCTGCATTCTGGTCGTGGACGACGACCCCTTGACGACCAGGTATGTCCGGAGCTCGCTCGAGGCGGCCGGGTACGCCACGGCGGTGACGGGCGACCCCGGCGAGATCGCCCGCCTCGTGCGGACGAAGCACCCACGGCTGGTCCTGCTCGATCTGATGCTGCCCGGGACCGACGGGATCGAGCTGATGGAAACGGTTCCCGAACTCGCCGACCTGCCGGTCATCTTCATCTCCGGCTACCGCCGGGACGAGACCGTCGCTGCGGCGCTGGGGAGCGGCGCGGTGGACTACATCGTCAAGCCTTTCTCCTCCACGGAACTGACGGCAAGGGTCGGGGCGGCGCTGCGCCGGCATGAGGGGCCGGAGTGGTTCCGGCTGGGGGACCTCGCCATCGACTATGAACACCGCGAAGTGCAGGTCGCCGGCTCTCCGGTCGAGATGACCGTGACCGAGTACGAACTGCTGCGCATTCTGTCGATCAATGCCGGGCGCGTGGTCACCGCCGAGACCCTGCTCCGCCAGGTCTGGGGAGACCGGGACTCCAGTGATCACGCGCTGCTCAGGACCTTCGTGAAGAAGCTCCGCCGCAAGCTCGGCGACAATGCGAAAAAACCGGTCTACATCTTTACCGCGCGCGCCGTCGGGTACCGCATGGCCAAGCCGGAACAGGCGTGATGCCACAGTGCCCGACGCAGGACCCTGCGCCCGGGCCCGTCCCGAAGGTCTTCTGAGGCATGCATGCTTGTTTCCTTCCATGCCTCTATATCGTCACGGGCGCTGGTCAACCGGTTGTCGACCATCGGTCCCCGTCCTCCTTGCCGCGCTGGACCGGCGCACCCGGCGCGAGATATCCGCTGGCCAGCGTGCCGGAGCAATCCACTGCTCTCGGGCTCCGAGGGCGCCCGCGGAAACTGTTTGCGCCTGTGCAAGCTCCGGCTTCCACTATTGAGCATTCGACCACGAAATCGCACTGGTACCGGTTGCGGTCGGGGGTATCGCTGGAGTTGACTGCAGCGAGGGCTCCCACCCGAATTCCATGTCCATTATGAGCTTGGCGACAGGTTGTCGTTCCACTCGCCGTGGAACATATCCCGGCCGAAACATCACTGGGTTCCTGCTCGGGCCCGAACACAACATCGTCGGACCGTGAGATCCTGACACGGCGAGCGCGCGCCTGACTACGGTTCCTTCACATTGCCCGCTCACCGTGACGCTGTCGCCTTGCCAGGCAGACCGGGCGGCGCTGCCTGTGAACGTCGGGAAAGTCAGGCGGCTGGATTCAAGAAGTATCGTCACGCTCGACTGCGCGGTTCTCCGTGCGTGAGGCCTCAAATGCCAAAACCCTGACATGGGCCCCAGGGAGGGGCATTTACAGGCCACCGAGGCCCGTCCTCCAAAGTGCGATGCCCGGGAACGTCGTCGGTTACTGTTCCCTCGCCGGCCTGCCCGCCGCGCCTCGCGCTCACAGGACCTCCTCGACGTACAGCGTGTAGCCGCCCAGTCCGTTACCGGCCGCACCGGCTACGATGTAGTAGGTTGCGTTCGCCGAAGGCCTAAACGACACCTAGCTTGCCCGGCCGGTTCCGCTGTTGTCGTCCGTTGTGTGCCCTCGATCACGGTCCCGTCCATGTCGCGGATACCGTGAAGATAGGGATCGGACAGGTTCCCCTTGTCCGCCTGCGAGCCCACCAGGCCGATCCGGTACGCCGTGCCGCCCTGCAGCGTCGCCGCGAACCAGTCCCGGTCGCCCGGCCTGTGAATCACGAAAATGATCGGCGGCAGACGGCACGATATCGTTACCGTCCGACATGATCCGGTCTTGGTAGTGGCTTGCCGGAGGAGCTCGGCGACCTGGACTCTTCGCCACGGGGCCCGGCGCCGTTCCTCGGCGGGAGCGCATGGCGCGTGTACGGTGTGTGAACGCACAGGTGCTGGGCATCTGGCTTTTGCGCGCCCGGAGAAATATCCTGCTCATTGCGCCTCGACGATAGTGAAGGGGCGGATTTTCCCTCTTTTCCGAAATCGTCCGGCGAGGGAAGGAAGCCGAATCATGCCGAATGAGACATCTCCCGCGCCCATGGTGACTTCATGAAATATTCATCCATCAGGCTCCCGGCCCTGGCGGCTGGTGCGCTGCTGGCGGTCGCCGCTGCCGGCACTGCGGCAGCTGTCGAAGACCTGACCGTCGCAGGGTGCACGGCCGCGTGGAAGAAGAGCAGCGCAGCCGAATCTTGCGGAGCGCAAGTGAAGGATTCCGGAGGGACAAGCCTTCCGGCTGCCCGAATATCGGTGGTCACGCGGAAGGTCATCGCGCCCCATCCGCTGTTCCCCTGGTCTACCCTGGACATCGAGGTGCGGTTCTGCAGCGTTCTCGTGCAATGCCTCCGCTCAGGCCAGTCCGCCGCCGCCGGGTCCGGGAACTGTCCGACCGGCTTCCTCGGCGGCATGGAGGACGTGACGAAGGCAGTCAACGAGGACGGGTCGCTCAAGTCGGGCTGAGGCCGTCGGAATCCGGAGGCCCGCGCCTTGTATCTGCAGCTGCGAGAGGCACGAAACACCGAGAGGGCCGGCGACTTGCCCGTCTAGGCGGACAGCGTCGTGGTCGGCGCGGGTTCCTTGATCCACCAGGTTTGCGGCACAGCGTCGGAAAGATCCGGGCTCCGGAGCTCGGAGCCGTCGCCGGTGGTTGAGGGCGATGCCGCAGAAACGGTTCGAGAACCACAAGAAAGATGGTGTCAATACACAATAAGAACATACTGTTGGCGGCTTTGTGGAAGCGCGGGATTCTGGCTGAGAACCGCGTTTTGAGCTTGTGTTGAGGGCGATAGGGCCGCGGTAGTCAGGTGTTTTTTTCCCGATTGCAGGGGCTGTCTTCCGACGGCGTGCTGCTGTGTTCAGGCCGGTTCAGGGTCGGGATGGTGGTTTGCTGGCGGGAGCGATGAGGTCGTTCCAGTCCATGCCGTCGGGTGGCCGTCGCCTTGTAATGCGGAGTGTTTCCGGCCAGCCACCGGCGTTGGTGAGGGTTTTGGCCTGCCGGTCGCCTCCAGGATCGCCGTCCTGTGCCATCTGGAGCGCAGCGAGGTTGGGCAGCACCCTGGTGGCCTGTCTGATCTGACGGTGCTGGGAGGGGGACGGAGCACCGGCGGTGGACAGCAGGACGGTGCCTTCCGGGCACCCGTCATGCTGGGCGAGGCTGAGGGCGTCGATGGCGCTTTCTGTGACGACCAGGGTGTGGATGTCGGCAGCGGCAGTTCGTGCGCGCACCGCGAACAGGGCCCTCCGCCCCCCGGTGGCAAAGCGCCGCCACCCGTCGGGCGGTGTGATTTCGAATCCGGTCAGACTGCGTGATGCGTCGCGATGGGCGCACAGGACATGTCCACGCTGGTCGGTTCGGATCAGCGGGCGGTAGTGCTCGAGGGTTTCCACGGTGATGCCGCGCCGGAGCAGCCCGTCCGGCGCGGGTTCGAGCCGGGCCGCCTGCCAGGCGGCGGCAACAGTGTCGGGTGACGGTTCGGCGGTCGCGGTCCTGCCGGGAGGCGGTGTTCCGTCATGCAGGGCACGGATGGCGGCGAAGGACCATTGGCGATTGCGCAGGAAGTCGATGACGGTGCCGCAATCATCCGGTTCCACGGTATTGAAGTAGACCCAGTGACCATTCGGCTGGCGACGGACGACCAGTTTGGGCTGACCGTCGGCGCGCAGCACGAGATGGCTGCGGCATGAGGCGACGGGGTCGCGGACATAGTTCCAGCGCGCCAGGAGATCCTCGAGGGGATGGCGCTTGAGGGCGTCGAAGCTGCGCCGGGCATCGTCTCTGCTCATGCCGATCGGGTCCGGGCGCGCGCGGCGCGGCGCTTCTTCTGGCGTTCCTCGGCCTCTTTGCGGCGATAGGAGTCGGCCTCGATGGAGATGATCTCGGCGTTCTGGACCAGGCGGTCGACCAGTCCGACGACGCAGGCGGCGCCCGGGAATGTCAGGTGCCACTCGCTGAACGGCCGGTTGGTGGTGACGATGGTCGAGCGCTGCTGGTGGCGTCGGCTGACGATATGGAACAGCAGGTCGGCGTGGCGCTGTGAGTAGGAGAGATACCCGACCTCATCGACGACCAGCAGCTGCGGTCGGGCATACAGTGCAAGGCGGCGCTGCAGCGTGCTGTCGCTGTCAATGGCGGCAAGTTCGCCGAGCATGGCGGCGGCGGTGACGAAGCGCACGGTATAGCCTTCGAGCACCGCACGGTGGGCGAGGTTGGCGGCGAGTGTCGACTTGCCCACGCCCTGGGGCCCGAGCAGGACGACGTTGGCGGCCTCGTCGATGAAGTCGAGGCTCATCAGGGTCTCGATGGTGGCGCGGTCGCAGCGCCTGGGCCAGGACCAGTCGAAGTCGGCGAGCGGCTTGAAGCGACCGATCCGGGCAGTTGCCAGACGCCGCTGCAGGCTGCGGTGATGACGTTCCTGCTCCTCCCAGGCGATTACCTGGGCCAGCCAGTCGCACTCCGCGATCTCGCCCCAGTGGGCCAGCAGGCCGTACAGGCGCAGGTCTGTAGCCCGGG
>JAJEAR010000026.1 GCA_022822665.1 Alphaproteobacteria bacterium
GATCCAGCGCCGTACGGTTTGCGTCGTGACTTTCTCGCGCCGCGCCAGACGTGTCGTTGTCATCCACATATCGCAACATACGCAACAATGCCGGCAAGCTCAAGCCTGATATGTTGCGCTGGTTGCTCGGTCATGCGGCAGCGATCTCGCCTCTCAGTTCTGTTGCCGCACTCGAGAGATTGGCTTTGGTCGCCACGCCGCCCGTCACTCCGGCCCGCACGGCCTCGGTGATGGCTTCAGGCTGACCGGTTTCGAAGTCCCGGGCTCTAGCCTGCGGGTGACCGCACGTGTATCGAACGGAACGTCTGCCATGAGGAAGTACTGGTGTTTGGCGTCAGTTCGGACCGAGTGGACTGATCCACGTTCCCCGCGAAGTCCATTGCGCCCCGCCCTCATCGGCGGGGCGTTGTTTCAATCATCGAAACAGGTCCCATATGATCTCCAGGCAGTCCGTCGTGTCAGCCCGGGCGTCCCGGCCAGGTCTGCCGGGCGTTGCGGTGGACGCCGAGCTCTTCCGCCACCGGACGGGGTACGGCCAATGCCAGGGGCAAGATCTCTCCGGATCCTTCGACCAACGGCCATTCTGGTGACAGTACCGTTCTGTTTGCTGAACCCGTTGCCGGCGGATGCGCAGGTGTCATGCGCCGACTGGAACACCGCACAGTTCTTCGTGGAGGCCAGGGCGTACGACGTCTCGCGTTGCGTCGCGGCCGGGTCCGATCCGAACCTGAGGGGCGAGGACGGGTACACACCGCTTCACTCGGCCGCGGCAAACAGCACGGATCCCGCCGTTGTAACGAGGCTTGTAGACGCCGGCGCCGACCTGGGTTCGAGAGGCAGGACAGGGTTGACGCCGCTGCACGTGGCGGCGGGTGGCAGTTCGGAGCCTGCGGTGGTGATGACCCTGGTAAACGCCGGTGCCGATGTGGCCGCGCGCGCCGAAGCAGGATACACGCCCCTGCACGTGGCGGCGGGTGGCAGTTCCCTGCCTGCGGTGGTGACAGCCCTCGTGAACGCCGGCGCCGACCCGGACGCGCGGACCGACGCGGGATACACCCCCCTGCATGTCGCAGCGGCAAGCGGTTCGGAGCCCGCGGTGCTGACGGCTCTCGTGAACGCCGGTGCTGACCCGGATGCCCGCAACGACGCAGGATACACTGCCCTGCACGTTGCGGCGGCAGGAAGTGCGGTGCCCGAAATGGTTACGGCCCTGGCGAAGGCCGGCGCTGATCTGGAAGCGAGGACCCGGTCCGGGCTGACGCCCCTGCACGTGGCGGCGAGGAGCAGTTCGGTTCCCGCTGTGGTGACTGCTCTGGTGGACGCCGGGGCCGATCTGGAAGCGAGGACCGGGTCCGGGTTGACGCCCCTGCACGTGGCGGCAGGGGTCAGCGAGTTGCCCGCTGTGGTGACGGCTCTGTTGAACGCCGGCGCCGATCCGGGCGCACGCGACGAGACGGACCGGACGGCCGGAGACTACGTCCAGTTCAACGACGCTCTCAAGGACACGGCGGCGTATGAACAGCTCAAGGGTGTGATCACGATCATGGGTCCCGACATGGTGGAGACCTGGACGCAGTTCGGATCCATGATTGTCTGGGGCGTAGCTGTTCTTGCCGGATTGCTGCTGTGGGGCCTGTACCGCTCTCGCCTGGGCCGCCGTACGCGCAACGCAGGGAGCGCTGCGACGATCGCGCTGACAGGCTTTGTGAGCCTTCTCGCACCCGGTTGGGCAGTTGCGTTATACGGCCAGGAGCCTGTGGGAACTTTTCTTGCAGAATCGATGGTGGCCAGTATCGAGGCCGGGATCATGGCCACCTGGACCATGGTTTTCCTCGTCGTCCTGGCATACACGCTGTTCTTGCAAAAGGTCCCGAACCGTCGGACACGCATCGCCGGGGGCATCGTGATGTCCCTGGTCGTCGTCGTGGTGAGCTACCATGCTTCGGACTGGCTGTTCTGGTTGGGCTGATCGCGTTCTCCCGGTGTGCGGCCACGGCCTGCGCGATGAACAGTTCCGCGCCGGGGTCGGGGAGAACATGCCATCGGCCGGGAGTGCGCGGACTTCCATGCCGCTGCCGCCAGGGGGGACGTCGACGGGATCGCGGGAACGCTGGCGGGGAGGATCCACATCGACAGCCTCGACTCGGATGGAGGCACCGCCCTGCACACGGCGGTGCGTGCAGGGCGGCAAGACTGCGTGCTCGCGCTCCTCGACGCCGGGGCTGAAATCGGTGTGAGGGACCGCTACGCCAGTATCCCCGGCGACCACGGCAGCGCGTGGCTGGAAGGGGAGCTGCGTGAGCGGCTGGATGCACGGGGAGAGGGCGGTCGGCCGCCTACACTTGCGCGATCGGGATGAAGGTCACGCCAAGCGCGGCGACCTGGTCCTTCGTCGCGATCGCGCCGTCGATTCACAGGACGTCCGGTGCGGGCTACGGCCGCTTCCTCCCTTGGCCGACATAGGCGCCGCCGAGTATGTCTGCGGACCGGCGGCGCGTCGCGCGGATCTCCTGGACGTGCTAGTCTTCCCGCATGGAGAGCATCGGCGACATCTTCGCCTGGCTGACCCCCGCGATCATCATCGGGCTGTTCCTGTGGCTGCGGGCGGACATCCATGCGTTGGAGAGGCGGTTCGGGAAGCGCTTCGACGGGATGGACGAGCGCCTGCGGGCTGTCGAGGCCGGCCAAGCCGAAATCAAGGGCCATCTGTCCTTTGTTTGCGACTACATTCTCGGCCGGAACCTGCGGGAGACGGAGGATGCGGCCGAGGCCGCGTCCGGAGACTGAGAGCGGCTGGCAGGCGATGCCTCCCGTCATCACCGAACGGGAACTGGTCGCCGCCTGCCGGGAGACCCTGCGCCAGTGGCCGCAGGCCCGGGCCGCGGTTCTGTTCGGCTCCCGGGCGCGCGGAACGGCGCATCCGGACAGTGACTGGGACGTCGCCATCGTGCTCGAAGGCGACGAACTGCGCCATCCGCGCCCGGCACGATCGGTATTTCCGCGTTCGGAGCTGCCGGCCGATCTTCCCCACGTCGATGTGTGGGCCCTGTCGGAGGAGGACCTGCGCCGGAATGCCCGTGCCCTTGGCACCCTGCCCTATGCAGTCTGCCGCGACGGCAGGGTGCTCGCGGGCGAGTGGAGCGGGCCGGATCCCGTACAGATGGCGCAGGAGACCACGGTGAACAGCGAAGACTGGGCACGGAGGATGGAGCTGGTGATAGCCAAGCTGCACGTCGCCAACACCTCAATTGAGGACATGTCGGCCAGCAGAACCTGGGCCGGCAGTGCAGCCAACTGCATCATGTTCCTGCAAAACTCGGCCAATGCCGCGGAGCTCCTGGTCAAGGCCAGCATGGAACGCCGCGGCGTCCCGGCCGACCGCAGCCATGACATCGCCGAACTGGCCGCCGCTTTCTCCACGCAACGACCAGACGATACCGCCCTGGCAAATCGCATGGCGGCCCTGAACAGCGCGACCCGCTCCCACCATATCGCCATGTACGAGTTCCAACCGCCCGAAGGAGCAGATGTGAGTGCCGCCATCAGGCGGCTTGCCGGTATATTCGATCTCTGGGCCTCGGAGATCGAAACGACCGGCGACGACATGGCGGCGTACCTGGTCAGACTGGCCCAGTCAGGCGCCGATCACGCGGGGAGGTGGCCCGACCTTGTGCGAGCTCCCGTCACCCCCAAGATGGACGAGGATGAGGCGGCGCAAGCCTCCGTCGAGGCCGCACTCGAAGGTCGGCCGGTGCTCGCCGAAACGATCGCATCGTTCCGGGACCGAATGCAGCGAGCATTGGAAGGCTCGGCGCCTGGCGAGGACCTGCCAAGCTCCTCATCGTTCGACTGATCGGCAACCGGCGCGCGTCCGCCGGATTGCTGCGTAGTTCATGAGTAAATGTCGACGGAGCGTCACCGGTCAAAGGACGACGCTGAGGATTTGCGTTGATCGGCCCTGGGCGGTGCGGCACAGGCCGGACGCGCGCCGGAAAATCGTGCGCGACAGTCCTGTCTCCCGGGTCGTCGAGCGCGCAGACCGGCACCGCCGAACGCGACCCACCGGGAACGATCCTCCCCTGTCGCTCGACACCGGCAATATCAGGGGCCATTTACTGCCGCGTGGCGCCGCCATGACTTCTGCGCCCATGCCCGGACGCCTGCGCCGCGGTGGTGCCTACTTCGGTTCCGACTGGCGCAGGCGGCTGACCACGAGTTCCTGGAAGCCGCGCACGGCGTCTTCCCAGACGGGGGAGAGCGCACCGCCGGCGATGGCCACGTCGCTGGCGCGCCCCTGTTGGAGGCGCTCGCACATGGCGTGGTCCTCGCGATGCACCGCCCGCCAGAGTTCGGCGAGGCGCTCCACCCTCCCCGTGGGCGGCGCCTCGGGGGCGAGGCTGTAGATTGCGCGCCGCTGGAGCGTGCGGCCGGGCGAAAGCGGCGTGTCGAGATGCACGCCCACCTGGTCCGGCAGGTAGAGCCCGAAGACGAAATTCGGAAACAGCGTCAGGAAGCGCGAGTCCCCGGACAGGACATCCTCCTTGCCCGCCTTGCGGGAGACATCGATGGCGCAGCCGAGGCAACCGGGCTCGTTCACCGTGTAGTGGTCCGGGAGAGGCTGGTCGGCGGTCGTGGCATGCACGAACTGGACATGGTAAGGCTCGATGAAATTCTCGATCAGCAGCTTCCAGTTCGCGGCCACTTCTCCGAAGTCGAGCGTGACGAGATGGTGCATCCTCATGAGGTCGAGTCCAGCCACCCGTCGTGCCAGCGGGGCCACGAAGTCCTCGAACGGCGGCGCGGTACCGTCCAGGTTGACGAAAATCCAGTCGTGCCACACCGCGGACCTGACCGGCGCCAGCCCGTGGCTCCTCCGGTCGAAGCCGGGCGGTGAGAGGCGCGGGTCGCGACCGCCGAACCAGGGCGCGGCGCGAAGCGCGCCGTCGAGTCCGTATGTCCAGGAATGGTAAGGGCAGCGCAGCACCCGACCGACATTGCCCGGCCGGTCCACGAGCTTGAGGCAGCGGTGGCGACAGACATTGTGGAACGCGCGCACTTCCCCGTCCTTGTCTCGCAGCAGCAGCACGGGCCGGCCGGCGACCGAGGCAGGCACCGCATCGCCTGACCGGGGGAGCTCGTGGGCAAAACCGGCGAGCACCCAGCAGGCGGTGAAAATCCGCTCGTTCTCGAGCGCGAAGAAGGCGTCGCTGGTATAGGCGGCCGCTGGCAGCCCGCTCGGCACCGGCCCCGGCGCCTCGAAGGCAGCGAGGGCCCCGGCTCCCATGATCGACTGCAGCGATGGGCTCATGACGTCCTCCCGCAGGTCAGGGCAGATGGCGTTTGAGCAGGAACTGGTTCTTGAACATCCCGATGCGGGTCATGACCTCGACATGCGCGATGTCGGGGTCGCTGTGGACATGTTCGCTCAGGAACGCCGCAACCCCGCTCTCCTCCTCGCACACGATTTCGACCAGCAGGTTGAACCTGCCGCTGACCCACATGACATAGACCACGGCAGGGTGAAGGCCGAGCCGCTCCGCGACCGTGGCGGGCGCGACTCCCGGCGCCGTCCTGATGCCGAGCATGGCGTCCGCCTCGTAGTCGACGGCTACCGGGTCCACCACGGCCACGATGCGCAGCATGCCGGCCTCGCGCATGCGGGCGACACGGTGACGGACCGTCCCGCCCGACACGCCGAGCTTCAGGCCGATCGCATCGTAGGGCGCCCGCCCGTCCTCCTGGAGCAGGCGGACGATTTGCCGGTTGAGATCGTCGAAGGGTGACGACAGGGACGAGACCCTGTCGGTGCGGACATCCTCGTTATCGGCGGTCGATTGTACCTGCGCGGACACGTCGGGTCGGGGCATGAGGTCGGTTTCCGGTTCCGTCGGTTGTTGTGAAATTCGCCGACGTTTAGAGAAATACTTGAAAAAAGAGAAAAAAATATCAACAAAGCGTCGCTTTTTTGCCAAATCCGAACCTGTTTGCCACTATAATTGACGAAATCGGCTGTCATGGGACGAGGAGGAGCACTCGATGAATGCGACGTCACCAGACATGACCGGGGCACTTCCACCGATCGAGCTCGTGCGCGAAGCGAAGTCGAAGCTCGCGGAGGCGGGCGTGCGGTATGTGTTCTCCTGCTGGATCGACCTGTTTGGCGTGCCGAAGACCAAGCCGGTGCCGCTCAGCGATTTCGAGAACCTCTGCCTGGGCAAGGGACCGCAATTCGCCGTCCACTCGATCTCCTTCGTGCCGGAACTCACGCCGGCCGACTCCGACCAGATCCCGGTGCCGGACCTCAACACGCTCACCGTCTGTCCCTGGGACCGCAGCTGCGCGTGGATGTTCGCGGACCTGTGGTGGGAGGATGCGCCGTACAACCTGTGCCCCCGTCAGGTGCTCAGGCGCGCGGTTCGCGACGCTGCAGCGAAGGGGTTTGTCGGGTATGCGGGAATCGAACCTGAGTTCATCGTCATGCGTTGGCATGACGGCCGCCCGGTCAAGGCCTTCGACAACGATCCGCTCCCCGACGAAGGGGTGCGCCCGCGCCGGCAGGCCTTCGGCTACGACATCGAGTACACCATCGATTCCATGGGGTTCCTGGGCTCGCTCATCGATATCCTCGAAGAGCTCGGCTGGGGCCTGAAGGACGTGGTCGCCGAGGGTGCCTATTCGCAGTTCGAGCTGGACTTCACCTATACGGACGTTCTGGACATGGCGGACCGGCTGGTGTTCCTGCGCGTGCTGCTGAAGGAGGTCGCGAAGAAGCATGGCATGTTCGTTACCTTCATGCCCAAGCCGACCGTCGGCGACTGGCGTTCGGGCGCACATATCAACTACTCGATGCAGCGGACCGACGCTCCGGGCGTGAACCTGTTCGAGGGCGCCGGCGGCGACTGGGCGAGTCCGGTGTACAACGCCGTCGGGGGATTGCTGCGGCACGGCAGCGCGCTCACCGCCATCGCCTGCCCGACGGTCAACTCCTACAACGGTCTCGTGCCGCGTGTCGGCGGGTTCGAAGGCGGCACCGTGACCTGGGCACCGACGCACATGACCTACGGGAGCAACAACCGCTCGTGCATGCTGCGCCTGCCACAGAACCGGTTCTGCATCGAGAACCGAGCGGCCGACATGTGCATGAATCCGTACCTGTCGCTCGCGATGACGACCGCAGCGACGGTCGCCGGCGTGGTCGACGACATCGATCCGGGTCCGCCCCTCAACAGGGACCTCTACGGGCTCTCGGACGAGGAGATTCGTGCGGGCGGCGGGCGGCGACTGCCGAGAAACCTGCTGGAGGCGACCGAGGCGCTTCGGGCGGATCCGCTGGCGGCCGAAGTGCTCGGCCCCGCCATGCTGGATTCCTGGTTGCGCTACAAGACGGACGAGTGGGAGCGCTACCACCAGGCGGTGACGGACTGGGAGGTGCAGGAATATCTGCGCCTCTACTGAGGAGAGCAACCGGGAGGCGGCGGTGCCGGATCACGAGGTCTTCGAACTCGGGGACGTGGCATTGCAGTCGGGAGCCGTGCTCCCGGACGCGCGGCTTGCCTACAGGACATACGGCATGCTGGGGGCGGGCGGTGACAATGTCATTGTCATGCCGACCTTCTATACCGGCACGCACCGCCGCAACGAGGGCTATCTCGGCCGCATGCCTTCCCTCGATCCGTCGCGCTGGTTCATCGTGTCGATAAACATGTTTGGCAACGGCCTGTCGTCCTCACCGAGCAACACGCCGCCGCCATTCGACGGGCCGCGCTTTCCCGTCGTCACCCTTCACGACAATGTCGCCTGCCAACACAGGCTTCTCACGGAAGGCCTCGGCGTGAAGCGCATCGCGCTCGTGCTCGGATGGTCCATGGCCGGGTGCCAGGCCTATCACTGGGGCGCGCAGTATCCCGACATGGTCGATGCCATCCTGCCGTTCTGCGCGTCGGCCCGCACATCGCCGCACAACAAGGTGTTCCTGGAAGGCGTCAAGGCGGCGCTCACGGCTGACTGCGCGTTTGAGGGCGGCGACTACGACTCTCCTCCCGAGGCCGGCCTGCGGGCGTTCGGACGGGTCTATGCGGGCTGGGCCTTCTCGCAGACCTTCTACCGAGAACGCCTCCATCGCGAACTGGGCTTCGAAACCTGGGAGGAGCTGCTGCTGGACTGGGAGCGTGACCATCTCGAATGGGACGCAAACGACCTGCTTGCCAAGCTTCAGACCTGGAAGTCGGGCGATATCAGCACGGGCGGACACTACCGGGGAGACTTCGAACGTGCGCTCGCCGCCATCCGCGCGCGGGCAATTCTCGTTCCCTGCACGACGGACCTGTATTTCCCGCCGGAGGACAATGCCCTCGAAGCTGCGCGCATGCCGAACGCGGTGCTGAGGCCCTATGCGTCGCCATGGGGCCACTGCGTCGCAAGTCCGAGCCGCCCCCGCAACGACTTCATCCAGTTCCTCGACGGGTGCGTGTCCGAGTTGCTGGGAGCCCGGTCGCCGCCTCGCGGATCGTGAACCGATGGAGAGGACGCCCCCTCCCGGCGGCATCGATGTCGTGCCAAGGTGGTGCAGCGGCCAGGCCCACTGAAAGGAGCGAGCATCCAGGAGCGAGGTTCGCATCATCTGGAACGATCTGGCGCAATACGGTCGACCATTCGGTACGGACCCCTATAGTGCCCGACATCCCAACCTCGCGAGGATCCGCCTGATGCCAGTTACCGTCGCAATGTACGAGAAGTCGCTTGATGTGATCGGCGCGCGGCTTGCCGCCCTCGACCTCGACATCAGGGTGATGCCGTTTGACCGCGACGGCATGTTCCGGGTCGATGGCGTGCCGACACCCCCCGGCGAGGTCGATGTCGACTACCTCTGGCTCAGCACCCACCTGAATGCCGACGGCGCAACGCCGGCGGCGTTCGACCTCGCGCTCGCCTGCAGGTCGCTCGCGGTGTTGCAGACCTTCAATGCGGGCCTCGACCACCCGTTCTACCGGGCCGCCGCCGACCGCGGCATCCGGATCTGCAACAGCAGCGCCCAGGGAGTGGCGATTGCCGAATATGTCCTCGCCCAGGTCCTCTCGGTCCTGCACCCGATCGAGTTGCAGAGGCGTCAGCAGCGGGACCGGGTCTGGAAGGTGACGCCCTTCCGAGAGATTGCACAGACCCACTGGTTGATCGTGGGATTCGGGGCCATCGGCAGCGAACTCGCGACCAGGGTAAAGGCGTTCGGAGCGACAACCACCGTGGTCCGTCGACGACCGGCGGTTTCGTCCTCGGTCGACAGGGCAGGGGAGACGGCTGATCTGCCGGCACTGTTGCCCGACGCGGACGTCATCGTGCTTGCCTGCGCGCTGACTGAAGAGACTGCCGGGATGGTGGATGCCTCCTTCCTTGCCGCGGTGCGGCCCGGCGCCATTCTCGTCAACATTGCCCGCGGCGGCCTCATCGACGACGACGCGCTGATTGCCGCGCTTGATGATGGTCGACTTGAGACTGCCGTGCTTGATGTCTTCCACGAGGAACCGCTGCCCCGGGACAATCCGCTCTGGTCGCATCCGCGCGTACGGCTGACCCCGCATACCTCGTTTGCCGGCAACGGCGGACCGGCGCGCTGGGAGCAGCTGTTCCTCGACAACATTGCCCGCTACGTCCGGGGCGAGCCCCTGGACCGGGAAGTCGACCCGGCAGACATTTGAGGGGGATCGCCGGTCTCCTCACTCTAGAAAGCCTCTGCGACAGCCGCTATCCGGTCTGACGCCAGCGCAGTGCCGCAGGGCGCGTTGGCAGACCTCCATTCCCACCGGACTGGAGCGGTTCCCGGAATGAGCGGGCGTGGTGGAGACCGGGAGCGGAAGGCTGTGTCGTGCGCGACAGAAGTCGACGTCACTACCAGCGCCGGGACCCGCTCGCCTCCGTCAACGCGGCCCGTGATAACGGGTCAGCCCGGCGTGGGTTCGGAGAGGCTGGCGGCCAGCGTCGGCCCCGATCCGGTCAACGCGCAAATGGGGTACCAGCCGCGTCGTGCCGGAGCCGCGCGCCGATCAGCAGCATGACAAGACGGTGCTGGTCGGGCAGCGCGTCACCACAGGCCACGGTGACAGCAAACTTCAGGACGTCGGGTGTAGACTCGAGCAATACAGGGAAATTTGCGGGTGATTTTCGACTGACAGACGGATCAATAAGGGGCGTAACTGCTCGCACCCGTTGCCGGAGACGCCGCCGGTCAGGGCGGGGCCGTGCCGCGCTCGGGCCATGGACAGGCGCCGCCTTCCGGCCCATGGCGCCCGCCGCATTTTTCCCGCCGGGATCCGGAGGGCCCACAGCGGCAGCCGCGCAGCCCCGGGAGCATCCATGTTTCGCCGCGGCGCCCGCTCGCGCCGCGGTTCCTGCACCAGCGCGGGGCGCCAGGCAGCTCCGGAAAGCGAGCCCATGCCGCCCGCCCGGCCCCATGACGCCTTCAGCCGATCGCTGCTTGAAGCCATCGAGTGGACCAGTGCGTTTCTGCGCGACGTCCTGGACCAGGGCATCGTGGCGCTGCTGCCCGACGAACCCTTCGCGGTCTTCGAGAGCGGTTTCGTCGACAGCGAACTCCGGAACACCCGCGCCGACGGCGTGTTCTCGATACGCCTCACGGACGGGGGAATGCTGTACGCGATAATCGAGAACCAAGAGCACTCCCGATGTCGGGACTCCGCTCCGGATCGCCGAATACGTGCTCCGCGTCTGGCGGGCCCACGAACGCCTGGAGGGCCGTGACCCCGCCCCGCTCATCGTCCCGATTGTGCTGTACCACGGCCCGGAGCGATGGGCGATTCCGCG
>JAJEAR010000042.1 GCA_022822665.1 Alphaproteobacteria bacterium
CGATATGGCGGACGATGCGCTGGCGAACCTTGCCGCCGTCGCGAACGCCCTCGACGAGCTGGACCGAGCGCCGCGGGCTGTTGGGTGTGGACTTGATGCGAATGAACATGGGGGAAGTGTAGCGAATGGCAGCGATATCAATAACTTACAATATCTACTAGGCACAACACGCCGGCTTGGCCGCGCCGAAATTGTTAAGTCGTTGTCTTCGCCGAAATCCCGCTCAACCGTCGAAGTCAGGGGGCGCATGAGAGTGCGGATTGTTGGAATGGTCCTGCTAGCGAAATACGGCTCAGTCAACGGTGCACGGCGCGGCTCTGCTTCGCCCGCGCCAGTTCGAGGAAGCGAGCCCTGATCTGCGCGAACAGTCCCGGCGGGATGAAACCGTAGCTGAAGGTGTCCGGCAGACCGGGCAGCGGAGACAGCCCGGCATTGGGCCATTCATCGATATTGTGCTCCGACACGATCACCCAGCTCGGCGTGTCGTCGAGGCTTAGGGCCTGTTTTACGCGCGCCGGGATTTCAATGCCCACCGTATCGTCCGTGGGCAGTGTATGGGTGATCGGCAGCAGAACGACATAGCGCGGAACAACCGCCGGATCGGTTGCTGCTACCAGGCAAGCCGGACGGGGCTTGCCCTGGTCGCGACCGGCGGTGGCCTCATGCGTCCACAGGTAGTCGTATCGGACGATCAGGCCTGGCTTCGGATCGGGAAGCGCCACCGTTTCGTCGTTACGTCAGCAGGTCGTCGAGCGGCTTGTGCTCCGCATCCATTTCGGCGTGCTCCACGGCGTCAATCACCACATCGGCCGCGTCATCCGTGCGATGGCTGCGCTGTGCCGAAGCCCGAAGCCAGTCATATTGCTCCGCAGACATGAGGACGAACTCGCGGCGCCCATGCCGGGTTATCTCCACCGGCTCGCGCTGCGCCTCGTGCTGGAACCGGCCGAACTTGCGCTGGAACTCAAGGGCACTCACTCTGGGCACGGCAATCTCTCCAGATATCGGGTGTCCGCCTCAATATACGTATAATCCGTAGAAACAGAAGGGCAGCAAGGAGAGATTCCGCGCGGTCAGCGCATCGACGCCAGCAACCGCCAAGATTCGTAGGCTCTCGAGGCTCCGGTGACGGCTCTCGGTTGGCAGACCTATGCAGCCGCATCCACAGGTGATGCCCCCGAGCGCATCAGTGCCTCGATGCGATCGGCGATTTTTTGCGCGGGCTCGCGAATCTGGGCGATGGTCCAGTCGGCGGCGTATCGCTGGGGAATTATATACCTAGGTCACATTGATCCTGGCGTCGGCTTCAAGTCGGGAACAAGAGCGGCTCCAGGGCCTTCGTCGTCTGACCGAGCGGGCACCAGTCCCGCTCGGCCTTGACCTCGGGGACCGGCCCGAGGCGACGATGGATCGAGGCGCCGAGAGTTCGTGCTGCCGAACTAAGAAAGGACGTTTGCGATGCAACAGAAGACCGACGATCTTCCGGCTGACGACGAGACGCCGCGCACGGTGGGCGTGTTCTTGAACTTTCCGACGCTCGGTGCGGGTGGACGAATTCAGGGCGTGTATCCGTCAAAGCGGTTTTCCGAGTTGATCGGGCAGGTCAATGGACTGGACGCCGACAAGCAGGGACTGGCGAAGCTCGTCGGGATCGTGGGGATTATCGATGCCGTGCTGACGCTCATCAAAGAATCTGGTCTGGGGACGGATGTGAAATTGGACTCTCGTGGAGATGCATGCTTGGGTGAGAGAAAAATCAAGAAGAACGGGAATGCGACTGGCGAACTGGCGAGATTCGAAGCGGGACTCGTGCGATTTCGGAATGATCGAAACTGCCTGATTCACGCGTACCTTTGGAAAGACAATGACGACGACAGCTGGAGGGCGACGCTGGATCGCAATCAGAGTTTCTTGAACGAATTGACCGGCTACTTCTTTGAAGGGCGATCGACCGACACGCCCGGTCAAATCGCTTTCCGCTTCCCTCAGCTGTACGGTCTACCCCCAGCCATGATGTGACTTACGTATATAATTCCCTATCGCTGGGTGACATCGTTGGGGCGGACGTGGTTGACCTGCCGCTTGGTGAGTGAGGGCGGCAGCATCAGCTCGCGCTCGGCGACGGTGATGAAGCTGTTGCGCAGGCCGTGGAACCAGAACTTGGCCCCGCCGGCCTTGCCGATGCGGGCGTAAGGATGATGCGGGTCCTGGACGTGGCCGGTCGCGCTGGTCGGCGACGGGAACACCCACTCCCGGACGCCTTCTGGCAGAACCGCGGCGGCGGTGCGGCGGCGTTCGAGAATGGCCGCGAGCTGATCGGTTATCGGAAGCTCCAGCGGCACGCCGGTCTTGGTCTCCTCGACGCGGAAGGTGAGCGCGTCCATGTCGACCCGCTCCCAGCGCAAGGTAAGTACCTCGTCCCGGCGCACGCCGGTGTAGAGCCCAAACCAGAGGGCGTCGCGGATCGAAGGGTTGTTGACCTCGGCCTCGATGCCGGCGCGCCAGCACGGCAGCACCTCGGCCGGCGCCGAAATCTTGCGCCGCGCCTTGCGGTGGAACTTGCCGCCGCCGGCGAGCCAGAGGTCGACCGGGTTGCGCAGCCCGTCATGGTCGACGCAGTGGCGGCGGTAGATCGAGCGCAGTAGAGACATCGCCCGGTTGGCGGCCGACCAGCCATGATCGGCGGTGATGCCGTTGAACCGGGCCTCGACGTCGGCGCGGCCGATGGCGTCGAGCGGGCGGGGGAACCAATCGCCCAGGTAGCGGTTGGCCTCGTAGCGGTAGAGCTCGTTGGTCCGCTTGGACCGGTTGGGGTTCACCGCCATGTACTGCTCGAAGGTATCGCCGAGCGTGGGCACCGGAGCCGGAGGCGCCGGAACGCGACGTAGCCGCTGCAACGCCGACGTCTCCCGCCGCCGCGAAGGCCGTCGCCAGGGCGATGGCGCACCTTTCCGAGTGGGAGGCGGTGTTCTCGCGGGGAGACCTGCTGACCGCGTCGCTCTCCTATGCGCCGGGTGCGGTCGTGATAGGGGACGTGGAACGCGAGGTGGCGGCGCTGGAGAAAGCCGGCGTGCTGCACGCGGTCGACATACTAGGCGCCGAGAACTCGCTCGCGACGGAGAAGACCGTCGGCGAGGAGCGCGAGACGGTGGCCCGGACGGCAAGACGTCTGAACCGGGAAGGCGACGGGGCCGGGTCGGGTGACATCCGGGCAGGAACGGCCGGTGTTGAATGGCCACCAGCTGTCCGGGTATGATTCGCAGTATCCCAGTGAGCAGTGCGGTATGGCTGCACAAAACCTTCCTGCGAATCAGAGGGTTCTACCGCATTAGACTGGGACTTCCATCGAATGTCGGTCTCGGGGGTTGCGAGCCCTGGATTCGAACCGCAACCTGGCCACGCACGTCCTCTCGCAGGTGCGGCGCCGGCTGCAGCAGGACTGGAACAGTCGCTTACGGTCAATCGGCGGTGGTCTCGATTCTGGCCTTCCAGATCTCGACTGCTCGACCAACGCGATCGGAGGCAGGTTCAAGGTCTCCAAGGTGCGCGCTCAGACGACCACATAGAGATGCGACGATATCCCGAGCCGCCCCCGCATTCATGTCCATCGTCACGCCCGCCCGGACAAAGTCGCGGGACGACAACTGATCCCGCTTCCCCGCCAGCGAGAGCGCGAGACGATCGCTCTCAAGGCCTGGGAAGGCCCGCGTCGTCACGGTATCGTAGACCGGAGCGAGCCGGACAGATGTGAAGTTCTCCGCGCCGTCGGGGGCAACTCGCAGAACGGCCAGGTTCTTCAGGTGGCAGTCGCCATCGCCTATGAGCCACGCGAGCACAGCGCGGCCAAGCAGCAATCCGACGTCCGCATCGGCGTCGCTGGAAACGCTCCGCAACGCCCGGGCGGCCTGCTCGATGGAGCCCTCGTACTTTTCGGAAGGCGCGACACCGCGAACAGACGCCATATCTTCCATGACGATCTTTCGGCGGTCATTGCGGTCTCGCCGGATATCGAAACGTTCGACCAGCAGCGCGTCGGGCAGGTCGTCCGGCATCGAGACCATCGCGTGGGCAGCCGTCTCGAACCCACAGGCCCGGGCAGCCGCCAGACAGGCTGCTTCAACGAGAGGAAGGTCCTCCAAGCCGGCTCCCGGCGAAGGCTTGAGGATATGCGTGAAGGCCACCCCTTCGGCCGGACGCAACACGCCGTCATGTGAAAGGTTCATCGGCGCCTTGGTCTGGAAACCCGAAAGTCGCGGCATCGTGTTCGATGCAAACAGCGCGGCTATGCGGTCTTCCAGCGTCTCGTCGAAGGCAGGCGCGGGCCCGGCGTAGCCTCCGGCGAATACGCTCTCCTTCGCGTAGGTCTCGAGCCGCCCCTCCAGCATGTCCGCGGGAAGAGTGCGAAGTTCGTCCGCGTCCTCGGAGATGACAATGTTGGACATGTAGCGTTTCCCGCCGGATATCAGCTCCTGCTCCGACTTCGGCTTCAGGACGCGTTCCAGCCAGCCCTCCGGCAGCAAGCTCTCAATGAAGGGTGGCAGGCGGCCCGGCTCCCAGGTTCGAACCGGCGTCGCGGCTTCTGTCGCGGTTTGCTCCCAGCGCCAGGCAGATCCGTCATGAGACAGCACCCCGATCTTCTCGCCGTGCCATCCGACGTGAAGCGCTTTGCCCCGCGGCGGCGCCTCTCGCAACGGGGTGGCGATGAACGCTTCCGCGCGCCCCGCCTCCGCCTGCCATCCGTTGGCCGCAGCCAGTCGCCAGCATTCGATGATCGCCGCCGTCTCTCCACTGGCGGCCTCGACGAGCCGTGCAGCGATATCGGCCTGCATGTCGATGGGCATCGCCGCGCCGGCTTCACTGCGCCGCCGGAAGGATTCCAGATACCGAAAGCGAAGCGTGGAACGCCGGACCGTCAGTGCACCCATCGGGTCAACAATTTGAGCGGTCTCCGTTTCGGGAGCGTCGGGGGCGCGCGTCTGTACGATTTCCAGGCTGCGTAGCCGCGTGCGTGCATTGCGCCGGCCGCTCAGGAACAGGCGTCTGTCGGGCGTAGGCGCGAGCCGCTCGGCGCTCGCCCCGCAGAGATAGGTGCTCGGGTAGAGATAGGCGGCGATCCTGAGCGCGTGATCGAACAGGACAGCGTCGGCGTCGTCCTCCGATGCGATATAGATGCCTCGCATGATCTGGACGAGCCTGCCGGTCACTAAGCCATATTGGGCGCGGTGCTTGTCGATGGTCTCGCCGACGAGGTGCAGCATTTCCTACTTTCGCGATCTTTGAAATCGAGAAAGTAGGGTCAACACTACGCGCTGTCAAGAAAATCAGACTTTTGCGTACTGTACAGTTGTGACGATAGGAATTCGATGGCCCGGATTGATTACGGGCATGTGCGGTTGACCCTCGGCGAGGAAGCCGAAACCGTGTGACGAAGGACTGGTCGGGGGGAGTACGGCTAATCGAAAGAAACGACAGGGCGTGAGCCGCCGCCGTCCACTTCCGGTGTTGATCCGCCGATGTCGAAGCGGATAAGCGCCCCGCCATGAGCGATGTGCCTGAAAACCTCGAACGGTTCAACGAGCTGCTGCGCGGCATCCCCCTTCGACTGCGGAGCCGTGATGAACATCGCTCTCGATGCAGACGCCGCCTCTGACATCATGACGATCGCCGCGCGTGGCGGCGCTTCGCGAGTTGCACTGGCGCACCACCCACGGTCCGGAAATACCAGCCGGTGCCGGTGTTGACGCCAGTGATGTTGATGAACGTGGGCGGGCCTTGAGCGGGGATTTCGGGCTGATCGGCTCGGATTGAGAGATGAACAGTGGTGTGCGCCCCCTGGCGAGCTTGCGAAATGTCGTCCGGGGAGTGTCTCGGTGACGGCTAAACCACCGGACGGGTCCAGTGTCGCACACGCTGTCCCGAACAGCGGATGGTGGCGACTTCGCGTCGTTTGGATGAGGCGACCCTGGCTCGCTGTATGGCGAGTGACCCGCACCCCGGTCGAGACCGCGTTCCTGATGCGCGACAGGCTGGGGCGGGGAACGGCCAGGAAATCTCAAACTGAGGCGGCATCGCCGTGACGATCGCCTGGCACAGTCCTTACGTCGCCTTCGACCCATGCCGCCACAGCCGCCTTGACGAAACACACCATCGGTCACGGAACCGGAGTTCGGGGCGCTGCCGCGTGCGTCCCGTTTCTGCGACCTGAGCCTTGTGATGTGGTCGGGGTCTTGCGCCGGGTTGCAGGATCACGGAAACGCGTCGGACCCGGTGGCAGCAAACCCGATTCCTCCGGCTCAAGGGCGCTGCGGAAGGCACCCGATCCCCGGGAAACCGCGAATGTGCTTGCCCGTCCCACAAGGGGTGTATAGTGGCGTGCCATCGCCGCACAGCGAGGCAACATCATGCAGATCCGCCAGGCCTTCACGTTCGATGACGTCCTGCTCGAACCGGCGCATTCGTCGGTCCATCCGACGCACACCGACACGAGCACCCGCCTGACGCCGGAGATAGCACTGGCGGTGCCGGTGATCTCGGCGGCCATGGACACCGTGACCGAGAGCCGGCTCGCCATTGCTATGGCGCAGCTCGGCGGTCTAGGCGTCGTTCACAAGAACATGTCGATCGAGCGCCAGGCCGCAGAGGTGCGGGCGGTGAAGAAATTCGAGGCCGGCATGGTGGTCAACCCGGTGACCATTCACCCGGACCAGACGCTCGCCGACGCGCTCGAGCTCATGCGCCGCAACGAGATCAGCGGAATTCCTGTGGTGCGGCGGCGGTCCGGCAAGCTCGCCGGCATCCTGACCCACCGTGATGTCAGGTTCGCAACCGACCCGCGACAGCTGGTCAGGGATCTGATGACCCGCCGGGTGGTGACCGCGCAGGAGGGGGTTTCACCCGAAGAGGCCCGTACCCTGCTGCACCGCCACCGGATCGAGAAGCTGCTCGTCGTTGACGACAACCAGAAATGCGTCGGACTGATCACCGTCAAGGACATGGACAAGGCGGTCAATCACCCCGATGCCTGCAAGGATGTCCAGGGCCGTTTGCGGGTGGCGGCCGCAACCGGCGCCGGTTCCGACGGCCTGATACGGGCAGAGGCATTGCTTGATGCCGAGGCCGACGTACTGGTCATCGATACCGCACACGGCCATTCCGAGAACGTGCTCGAGACCGTCTCGCGTGTCCGCCGGCTCTCCAACTCGATCCAGGTCATTGCCGGCAATGTTGCAACCGCCGATGGCGCCAGGGCGCTCATCGACGCCGGGGCGGATTCGGTCAAGGTCGGGATCGGTCCGGGTTCGATCTGCACCACCCGCATGGTGGCCGGGGTGGGTGTGCCGCAGCTCACCGCCGTGCTCGACGCGGTCGAAGTCTGCCGCGAAGCCGGTGTGCCGGTGATATCGGATGGCGGGATCAAGTATTCCGGTGACCTCGCCAAGGCGATCGCGGCCGGTGCCGACTGCGCCATGATCGGATCGCTGTTCGCCGGCACCGACGAGAGCCCGGGCGACGTCTATCTCTACCAGGGGCGGTCGTACAAGTCCTATCGGGGCATGGGATCGGTGGGCGCGATGGCGCGCGGTTCGGCCGATCGCTACTTCCAGGAAGAAGTCGCCGACGCCCTGAAGCTGGTCCCGGAAGGGATCGAGGGAGGAGTGCCGTACAAGGGACCGCTGAACGCGGTCATCCACCAGCTTGTCGGTGGTCTGAAGGCGGCGATGGGCTACACGGGCAACCCGACCATCTCCGACATGCAGACCGGGTGCCGGTTCCTGCGCATCACTGCCGCCGGCCTGCGTGAAAGCCATGTCCACGACGTGACGATCACCCGCGACGCGCCGAATTACCGGGCCGGCCTGTGACACCGGCCGGCCGGCTTGCGGCCGCGATCGAAATCCTCGAACAGGCGGAGACCGAGCCCGGGCGCCTTGACCGGGTGATGGCCGGGTACTTCCGCGCCCGGCGTTACGCGGGTTCCGGGGACCGGGCAGCCATCGCGGCCCGGGTCTGGCGAGTTGTTCGCTCCCGCTGCAGGCTCGACTGGTGGACCGGAACGCTGGGCGCCGATGTTTCGGTCCGCGCCCGGGTCCTTGCCGACCTTGCCCTTGTCGACGGTCTGGACGGTACCTCGGCGGCTTCGCTGTTCGCCGGAACCCCGCACGCGCCGCCACCACCCTCGCGCGAGGAACGCCGCCTGCTCGACCGGTTGTGCGGTGCCGGGCCCGGTCATCCCGACATGCCGGAACCCGTGCGCGCCGAGTGCCCGGACTGGATCGCCAGGAGGCTGGAACCGGTGCTGGGCAACCGGTTCGCCGACTGCATGTCGGCGCTCACCCGCGAGGCGGCGCTTGACCTGAGGATCAACCCCCTGAACGGGACCGGCCGTCTCGCGGTGCGGCGCAGGCTGGAGCGGGCGGGGCTCGTGACCAGCCCGACACCCTGGTCGCCGCTCGGACTCCGCTGCGACGGGAGGCCGCGGGTTCGCGGGCTTGCGGCCCTGCGCGACGGGCTCGTCGAGATCCAGGACGAGGGCGCGCAGCTTGCGGCCCTGCTGACTGCGGTCGAACCGGGCATGCAGGTCGCCGACTTCTGCGCTGGCGCCGGTGGCAAGACCCTGGTGCTCGGAGCACTGATGCGCAACCGGGGACGGGTGCTGGCGCTTGACGTGTCGGCCGCCCGGCTCGACCGGGCGGGCGCGCGTGTGGCGCGCGCCGGACTGCACAATGTCGAACGCCGGGTCCTGGCCGCGGATGCCGACCGGTACACAAGGCGCCACCGGGGACGGTTCGACCGGGTCCTGGTCGACGCTCCGTGCACCGGCATCGGCGCGTGGCGCCGTGCGCCCGATGCCCGGCACCGGTACGGCGAGGCGGATCTCGCCGGTATCGTCGCCACCCAGGACGCGATCCTGGCCCGGGCCGCGAGGCTGACCCGACCGGGGGGCCGGCTGGTCTACGTCACCTGTTCCCTGCTTGCGGAGGAGAACGAGGAGCGGGTGGCGGCCCTGTTGCGGCGGCGCTCAGACTACCGGGTCCTCCCGGTCGGTGGCGTCTGGTCCGCCACGGTTGCGGCGCGAGGCGGCGGGGTCCTGCCGCAGACCGCCGACATGCTCCGGCTCCACCCCGACGGGTTCGGAACCGACGGTTTCTTCGTCGCAGTCCTGGAACGCAGTGCGGACGCGTCGACAACGCCTTGACACCGTGGCGGGGCGGCCATCACCATGGCCGGGACCGTGGGGAGCCATAGAGACGGCTGAGAAACCTGGTGCGAGACCGGGTGACCCATTGAACCTGATCCGGATAATGCCGGCGAAGGGATCGGACCTGTTGCCCGTCACTCATCCTTCGCATCGTGTTTTCCGGGCGCATTGCCGGAGCACTCAGAGATGATCAACACCCTCCTGCGACGGACAGGACCCGTCCTGTGCACCGTCCTGCTGCTTGTTGCCGGTCCGCCGGCATCGGCCCAGCAGAAGCTCACCCTCATGCTGGACTGGTTCATCAATCCCGACCATGCCACCCTGGTGGTGGCCGACAAGCTCGGGCTGTTCGCGAAGGCCGGTCTCGAGGTCGAGATGATCGAGCCTGCCGATCCCAGCGATCCGCCGAAGCTGGTGGCGGCCGGCAAGGCCGATGTCGCGATTTCCTACCAGCCGCAACTGCACCTGTATCATGCCGAGGGACTGCCGCTTGTGCGGATTGCCACCCTGGTCGCGACCCCGCTCAACACGCTGGTGGTCCTGGCCGACGGACCAATCCGTTCGATCGCCGATCTGAAGGGACGGAAGGTCGGGTTCTCGGTCGGCGGTTTCGAGGACGCACTGCTCGCGGCGATGCTCGCGCGCCACGGTCTCGGCACCGACGACATCGAACTCGTCAACGTGAACTTCTCGCTCAGTCCGTCCCTGATCTCCGGTCAGGTGGATGCCGTGATCGGCGCCTACCGGAACTTCGAACTCAACCAGATGGATATCGTCGGACGGCCCGGCCGTGCCTTCTATGTCGAGGAGGAAGGGGTTCCCGGCTACGACGAACTGATCGTGGTGGCGAACTCGGCCGATCTCGACCGCCCGGAACTCGGCGCACTGGTTGGCGCGCTCGAGGCGGCGGTGCAGTTCACCGTCAACCATCCGGATGCGGCCTGGGAGATGTTCAGCAGCTACAGGGACGGTCTCGATGACGAACTGAACAGGAGGGCGTTTCGCGACACCCTGCCCCGTTTCGCCCTGAGACCCGCCGCGCTCGATACCGGCAGGTACCAGCGCTTCGCCGCATTCCTGGTCGAACAGGGACTGATCGTGCGGCCGGGCTCGGTCGGGGAGTTCGCCATCGAACCGGACGTTCCACCCTCCTGACAGGTACCGGGTTTGCGGTCGGCGTACCGGCGGTCTCGATCCTCACCCTTGCCTGTCAGCACGCTGCGGCCGGCACGGGCACCCCTGCAGGGCGCCTGCGATCCCGCATCGAGATACTTTCCGACTGTCGCGCCGCGGGGTGTCGTCTGCAGGGCCATGCTCGCTGAACAGATACTCCGGCAGCGCCTCGCCGCCGCCATGCCGTTCGCTCCCGGCGAGGCGGCCAGGCCCGCCGGTGCGGAGCCCGAAGCAGGCAGGGTGCTCGGGGAACCGGGCCGCGGCGTGCGCTGTCCCGTTGCGGACATTCAGTGGGGTGGTTGCGTTCAACCGTCCCTTCCGAGCGGTACTGTCTTCGGTGTCGGCAGGGGGTTCGGTCCGGGGCAAGTCCTCCCCTGTCTTCGCGCGGCGGAAGTGCGGACGGCGTGTAACCGGATGGTCAACAAGGCGTGACAGGATGGCAGTGTTGGCTTGACAGGTTTGACACCGTTGACAGGCACTGCGAAAGCATGAAGCCGGCGGCCGTGTTCGATGCAGATCCCGGGCGGCTTTCCGACCCCGCAATCCGGTCGAGATGATGAGACGATCCAGAGCTGTACTGGGACGGTTCGCGGGAGCACTGCGTGACCTTGCCCCAATCTTCGTGGTCATTGCCTTTTTCCAGATCGTGGTGCTGCAGCAGCCCTTTCCGGACATCGGAAAGGTCCTCGCCGGCACCGTCTGCGTCGTCCTTGGCCTTGTCTTCTTCATCCAGGGGCTGGAAACCGGGCTGTTCCCGCTCGGCGAGGCAATGGCCGGAGCGTTCGCGCGCCGCGGCAGCGCCCTGGCGCTGTTCACCTTCGCCTTTTGCCTGGGGTTCGGTACGACGGTGGCGGAGCCCGCCCTTATTGCGGTGACCGCAAAGGCGGCCGGGATCGCGGCACAAGCCGGGGTCATCGCGGACGACGAGGCGGCACGGGCGACCCATGCACTCGAGTTGCGCTTGGTCGTTGCCTTCGCCGTGGGTGCCGCGATCGTGCTCGGCGTGCTCAGGATTCTGAAAGGGTGGCCGCTGCACTGGATGATTATCGGCGGCTACCTGCTCGTGACACTGATGACACCTCTCGCGCCGGAGGAAATCGTCGGCGTTGCCTACGATTCCGGCGGTGTGACGACCAGCACGATCACGGTTCCCCTGGTGACGGCGCTCGGCATCGGTCTTGCTGCCTCGATACGCGGCCGCAATCCGATGATCGACGGCTTCGGGCTGATCGCTTTCGCAAGCCTCATGCCGATCATCTGCGTTCTGGTCTACGGGACGCTGTCGTGATGGCGGAGTTCATCTCGACTTTCGCGGGTGTTGCGGGCTCGACGCTGCTCGATGTCGGGCCGATCATTGCAATTCTCGTCGTCTTTCAGTTCGCGGTGTTGCGCCGCCGTCCCGCGCACCTCGGGCGCATCCTCGTCGGGTTCGTCTACGTGCTGATCGGGCTGACACTGTTTCTGATCGGGCTGGAGGAGGCGCTGTTCCCCGTCGGCGAGACCATGGCGCGTCAACTCACGTCTCCCGAAACGATCGGTCCCGAGCGGCTGGCCGACGGGATCGACTGGTCGGACTACCTCCTTGTCTATGCCTTTGCCGCGGCGATCGGCTTTTCCACTACCGTGGCCGAGCCCTCTCTGATCGCCGTGGCCATCAAGGCGGAGGAGATCTCGGGGGGAACAATCGGCGCTGCGGGACTTCGCATTGCCGTCGCCGTCGGGGTCGCCGTCGGCGTGGCCCTCGGTTGCTTTCGTATCGTGACCGGCACGCCGCTGGCCTGGTACATCATTGCGGCCTACGCCGTTGTCATCGTGCAGACATTTCGCGCCAGCCGCGCCATCGTGCCGCTCGCCTACGACTCCGGAGGCGTGACGACGTCGACCGTAACGGTACCGGTCGTCGCTGCCCTTGGCCTCGGCCTGGCCGCGACCGTGCCCGGCCGCAGCCCGCTGGTTGACGGTTTCGGACTGATTGCTTTCGCCAGCGTATTTCCAATCATGTCGGTTCTGGGCTTTGCCGGCGCATCGGCGTGGTTCAGGCGCCGGCGTAGCGGCAGGGGAAAGTCCGGGGAGGGAAGGTCATGAGGCTGAAACTCATCGTCGCCCTGGTGGAGGACGACCGCACCGACAGGGTCATCGAGGTGGCGCGAACCGGCGGAGCGACCGGGGCGACCGTGATCACCGGCGTTCGCGGCGAAGGTCTGAAACCGGAGAGCACGTTCTTCGGGCTCGACCTCACCGGCAGGCGGGATGTCGTCCTCTTTCTGGTCGCGGCTTCGAGAGCGCGCCAGATTCTCGAGGCGATCCGCGATTCCGGCCGATTCGAAACCGAACCGGGTGCCGGCATTGCGTTCCAGATAGATATCGAGGACGCGGTTGGCCTGAGCACGCAGATCTCTGCCCTCATGCACGAACTGGAGGAGGACATATGAGCCCGGAAGGCCGTGCCCGGGTTGCGGACGTCATGTCCCGCGACCTGCAGACCATCGACCGGCTGGCGACGATCCGCGATGCCATGGTGTTGATGTCGGAACACGGCGTCACGTCGCTCGCGGTCGACCGGCGCGACGAGGACGACGAGTTCGGATTGCTGGAACTGCGGGATATCGCCGCCCGGGTCATCGCGAACGACCGCGCACCCGAACGGGTCAATGTCTACGAGATCATGTCGAAACCGGCCCTCACCGTCGCCGCCGACATGCTGGTGCACAATGTCGTCAACCTGCTTGTACGCTTCGAACTGACCCGCGCTATCGTTGTGGACCGCGACCGCACTCCTCTCGGAATGGTTTCCCTTCGCGACCTGCTGTTGCGCCGGCCTCCCCGGTAACGCCGGCAACTCCGCGGAAACCGCGGCGCCCGGAACCCCGGTTCGGTCCGAAGCCGCGACCCGAACAGGCCGGGGAAGGCGCGACGGCGACAGTCCGGGAGAAGACCGGCACCGGAGGTGCGCCGGTTGACGCCACTACCCCCGTCGTGACCGGGCACGGGCCCGCCGTTTCTGTGGTTTCGCCTCGGCCAGTCCCAGGTCTGCCGCCTCGAGGCGGCGGATCTCGTCGCGCAGGCGGGCCGCCTCCTCGAACTGCAGGTCGGCCGCGGCGGCGCGCATCCGTCCCTCCAGATCCTGGATTACCTCCTCGAGCGTGCGGCCGACCAACGCGCCCTCGGGGGCCGCGGTCTCCACGGTGAGCCGGTCGCCGCGCTCGTGGTCGGATTCCAGGATGGTTCCGATCGCCTTGCGAACCGACGCGGGCGTGATCCCGTGCGTGGCGTTGTATTCCGTCTGCCGCGCACGCCGCCTGTTGGTCTCGTCGATCGCGTACTGCATGCTGTCGGTGATGGTATCGGCGTAGAGCAGCACCCGGCCGTCGACATTCCGCGCCGCGCGCCCGATGGTCTGGACCAGCGAGGTGCGCGAACGCAGGAACCCTTCCTTGTCCGCATCGAAGATGGCGACCAGGGCGCACTCGGGGATGTCCAGCCCCTCGCGCAACAGGTTGATTCCCACCAGGACGTCGAACACGCCGAGCCGCAGGTCGCGGACGATCTCGATGCGCTCGAGCGTATCGATGTCCGAGTGAAGGTAGCGGACGCGCAACCCGGCCTCCGACATGTAGTCGGTGAGCGACTCGGCCATGCGTTTCGTCAGCGTGGTAATCAGGGTTCTCTGGCCCCGGTCCGCCACGGCCCGGCACTCACCGATCACGTCGTCGACCTGGGTCGCGGTCGGACGCACGATGCAGACCGGGTCGATCAGCCCGGTGGGCCGCACGACCTGTTCGACGAAGATCCCTCCGGTCCGGTCGAGTTCCCACGGTCCCGGCGTTGCCGAAACGAACACCGTCTGGGGGCGCATCTGCTCCCACTCTTCGAAGGTCAGGGGCCGGTTGTCGACACAGGAGGGAAGCCGGAACCCGTACTCGGCGAGCGTGGACTTGCGATGAAAGTCGCCCCTGAACATGCCGCCGATCTGCGGAACGGTGACATGGCTCTCGTCGATCATGAGCAGCGCGTTTTCGGGCAGGTACTCGAACAGCGTGGGCGGCGGTTCGCCGGCATTGCGTCCGGCGAGATAGCGCGAGTAGTTCTCGATGCCGGCACAGACCCCCTGGGTCGCCAGCATCTCGAGATCGAGCACGGTGCGTTGCTCGATGCGTTGCGCCTCGAGCAGCCGTCCGGCGTCGCTGAACTCGGCGACCCGCTCCTTCAGCTCGACCTTGATCTTGCCGATGGCCTGGTCGAGGGTCGGTTTCGGGGTGACGTAGTGCGAGTTGGGAAATACCCGGACCTGGGCGAGCGTCGCGGTCTGCTCGCCGGTCAAAGGGTCGAATTCCTGGATCTCCTCGAGCTCGTCGCCGAAGAACGAGAGCCGCCATGCCCGGTCCTCGAGATGGGCCGGGAAGATCTCGAGCGTGTCACCGCGCATCCGGAAGGTACCGCGGGAGAACCCGAGGTCGTTGCGCCGGTACTGCAGTTCCACCAGGTGTCGCAACAGGGCCCGGGTCTCGTAGGATTGCCCGGCCTGCAGCAGGAAGGCCATGGTGCTGTAGGTCTCGACTGCACCGATGCCGTAGATGCAGGAGACCGACGCAACGATGATGACGTCCTCGCGCTCAAGCAGCGACCGCGTGGCCGCGTGGCGCATCCGGTCGATCTGTTCGTTTATCGACGATTCCTTCTCGATGTAGGTGTCGGTCCTGGGAACGTAGGCCTCGGGCTGGTAGTAGTCGTAGTAGGAGACGAAGTACTCGACGGCGTTGTTCGGAAAGAACTGTTTCATTTCGCCATACAGCTGCGCGGCCAGGGTCTTGTTCGGGGCTATGATCAATGTCGGCCGGCTGATCTGGCTGATGACGTGAGCCATGGTGAAGGTCTTGCCGGAGCCGGTCACCCCGAGCAGCACCTGGTCGAGGTCTCCCTGCCGGACCCCGTCGACGAGCTGGATTATCGCCTCGGGCTGATCGCCCGCCGGCCTGAATTCGGACACCACCTCGAACGGTCGTCCCGCATCCTGGGGTGCGACCGTTGACTTGAGATCGACACCCTCGCTGCCGGCCAGCCGGGCGCGGTGACGTTCCTGGCGCCGTGCCTGGAGTTCCGCCGACGAGTCGGCGCGGGTCGTGATCTCTGCATCCATCGCGCTTCGCCTCCAGGTCCCGGTTCAATTCCCGTCAGGCGCACCCGGCGCGACAGGCAGTGAAGTCGCCTGCACGCTCCGTGTGCAGGCACGACCGTCGCATGGTATATTCGTCCGGTGCCCAGGTTAACCGGGCGGGAGCGAACGCGCCTGCGGGTGCGGATGCATGCACCCAAAGCATACTGGAGGCCGCAATGATAATCGGGTCGTCACCGAGACGAGCGATGACTGTCTTCGCCGCGTTGATCTTCGCAGTGCTGCCATCGGCTTCCCATGCTTCCGGCCACGAGGAATCGGCCTTTGTCCTGAACAGCTTCGCCTTTCTGATTTGGGGCGTGCTGGTGATGTGGATGTGTGCCGGGTTCACCATGCTCGAGGCCGGTTCGGTGCGAACCAAGAATGCCTCGGTCATCTGCCTGAAGAACGTCGGTCTCTACTCGATCGCGGGTCTGGCGTTCTACGCGGTTGGCTACAACCTCATGTACAGCGGTGTTGATGGCGGCTGGATCGGGACCGCCGATTTCGGTTACCGCACCACGCCTGACGAGATCGCGATGCTCGGCGGCGACACCGAAGCCGCCGCCAGGGTGCACGCCAACGGATACTCCACCATGTCGGACTGGTTCTTCCAGATGGTGTTCGTGGCGACAACGGCATCCATCGTGTCGGGAACACTGGCCGAGCGGGTCAAGCTGTGGTCGTTCTTCCTGTTCATCGTGGTCCTGACCGCGGTCATCTACCCGGTCATCGGGTCGTGGACCTGGGGTGGCGGCTGGCTGAACGAACGGGGCTTCCAGGACTTTGCCGGTTCCACCATCGTGCACTCCACCGGTGGATGGGCGGCCCTGGCCGGTGCCCTGGTCGTCGGGGCGCGAGCCGGCAAGTTCCGCCCGGACGGGACGGTGAGGAGCACGCCGCCGTCGAACGTCCCGGCCGTTACCCTCGGCGTGCTGATTCTCTGGATGGGCTGGTTCGGATTCAACGGCGGATCCCAACTCTCGATGTCCAAGGGTGTCGACGTGGTCGCGATCAGCAACATCCTGGCCAATACCAACCTGGCCGCCGCAGCCGGTGTCATGGCCGCGATTGCGCTGTCGCGGCCGGTGCTCGGACGGATTGACCTTCTTGCCGGGCTGAACGGAGCCATAGGCGGGCTGGTTGCGATCACGGCGGGGCCTGATATCGTATCCCATGACTGGGCGGTGATCATCGGCGGCGTCGGTGGAGCAGTTGTCGTCCTTGGAATCAAGCTGATGGAACGGCTGAAGATCGATGACGTGGTCAGCGCGGTTCCGGCGCACCTTTTTGCTGGCATCTGGGGAACACTCGCGGTATGCATTGCGGCAGGAGGTGATCCGCTCACGCAGCTCATCGGCATCGTTGCGATCGGTGCGTTCGTGTTCCTTGCATCCCTGCTGGTCTGGGTGATCATCGACAAGGTATTCGGGGCCCGCGTGTCCGAGACGGCTGAGGCGCTTGGACAGGATGTCGTTGAACTCGGCATTGAAGCCTACCCGGAATTTGTTGTAATGCCGGATGCGGACGACTGAGGGATGAGTGCAGGACGCAGCGGGGTGCGCGAAGGAACTCTGGGTTAAAGGCAGGTTGCTGCGTCTCGTGCAGTACAAGACAAGGATGGGGATACCAATCCATGGAAGTGAGCACCGAACGCCAGGACAGCGTGTTGTCAGTTCGCGTTGCCGGGCGCATTGACGGCACTAACGTACGGGAGTTCGAGGAGTCGGTCAGAGCGGCGATCGAGCAGACGGATCGGGCGGTCATCCTCGACTTCAAGGCCATTACCTACATCAGCAGTGCCGGGCTGCGCGCCCTGCTGCTGACAGCCAAGGCCATGCGGACGCAGAATTCGGAATTCTCCCTGTGCTCGGTCTCTGACGAGATTCGCGAGATATTCGAGATCAGCGGCTTCGACCGCATCATCACGATCCACGATACCAAGGAAGCGGCTCTCAAGGCGGTGGATGGGTAGGTTCGTCCCCGCATGCTTCTTCCCGCAAGGCGCGCATTACGGCGCCCCTGGCCCCGGAAGGCGGCTGCAAGACAGGCAGGCTGATCCTGACCAGACCGGAACGACCGCGGATTCGGACCTTATTCCGCAGCTTCGCGCGGGAGAGGCGCCTGCTTGACGAAGTCCGGAACGCGACAGCCGACAGGACAGCATCGGCCGGGTTGACGATCTGGCCGGGATCCGTCGGTTCGCTCCAGCAGGTCGCGTTCCATGAGGGAGCGAACCAGCTCCTGTTTCTCTCCGACCGGGTAGTTCCGCCAGATTTCCCGCTTCATCGCCTCGGGCGATCCGCCGCCGTGCAGTGACATCACCGAGTACCACCCCGCCTGGTGCGAGGCGGTGAGGTCGTCGAGCAGGCGCACGGTCTGCAGCCGGTGTTCCGACGGGATGGCCGGGTTGCCCTGCAGGACCTCCGAGAGCATCGCCCGGGTATGCGGATTGTGATCCTCTTCGGGCCCGGGCAGGGCGACGACGAGGCCGCCGGTCACTGTGTGGGCCAGCCGGTGCATGTCATAGATCTGGGTTGCCATCAGCAGCTTGCCGATGTTGGAGAACACCGGGTCCGGCATGACGGTGCCCCAGCCTTCATCGCGGCCATAGGTCGACGCCGCCACTCCGGTGGCGAAGAACCCCTCCACGATCTTGATCAGTTCGACCATGGTCTCGCGGAGGTGGCCGTGGCGTTCGGTATCGAGACCGTTCGCCTCGATGATGGTCGCGCCCGCACCGATCAGGAGGTCGCCGAAGCCGGCGCGCGCCGCGATGCAGGAATGGCGATGATGGGTCGCGTAGGATCGGGTGAGGTACTCCGACTGCCGGGTCTCGCCGTTCAGGAACACCCGCTCGGTGGGCACGAATACCCGGTCGAACATGACGATACCGGTGGTCTGGCCGTACCGACGGCTGAAGACCGCACCTGCTTCGCCCGGACGCCCGGCCGGCCGGGCCGAAACCGTCACTCCCTCCGCGTCGATCGGGACCGCGCAGCTGACCGCGAACGGGCCATCATCGGCGGTCATGGCCCGTGACGGCATCACGATGTATCCGTGCATGTACGGGGCACCGGTCACGATTGCCTTGGTCCCCGAGATCACGATCCCGTCCGCTCTCTGCTCGACCACGTGCACGTAACTGTCCGGGTGCGCCTGCTGCCACGGCTTGAGGGACCGGTCGCCCTTGGCATCAGTCATCGCGATGCCGTAGGCGAGGTTGGCATCCTGGACCTCGAGCATGAAGTCGCGGAACCGTTCGAAATACGAGGTTCCCTCCTCGGCATCGCACCGGCGGGTGGCCTGGTACAGGCCGTTGAAGGCATCGTGGACCAGGTAGCGCTGCACGCAGCCGGCTTCCCGGCACAGCAGCCGGATGGCCTCGAGCTTGCGCAACAGGTCATCTGAACTGCGATCGATGTGCAGCATCCGGTTGACGGTTCGCCCGGTTTCGGTCTCGGTAGCCAGCATCAGCCCCGCGTAGTCCGGCTGGAGGGCGAAATCGTAGGTTGTGCCGACCGCGTTGATCCCGGGCTGCAGCGCCGGCTCGTCGGCGACGCTTTCGACCGGCCTGCCGTCGATGAACACTCTCGGGTGCAGCGAACGCAGGCTCGCCCGGTAGTCATCTGTGGAACGGATCATCGGGACGCACTCCGCTGGTCTGTCGAAAGGGAGGGCCGAACGGCCGCAAGCGTGCGAACCGCCTTCTCGTAGATCGGGTAATCGACAAAATACCCGTCCACCTGGATCGACGCGAGGCCGGCCTGCTCCGCCTGCTCGAACGCGTCGACAATGGCCTGGCAGCGTTCGACTTCGGCCGTCGAGGGGCTGAACACCTCGTTGGTGATGCCGACCTGGTCGGGGTGAATGCACAGCTTGCCCTGGAACCCGAGGTCACGGGCCAGGGTTGCAGAGGCGCGGAACCCCGCATGGTCTCGGATGTCGATGAAGACCGTGTCGACAGGCGGTTCAAGCCGCGCACAGCGCGACGCCAGCACCAGTTCGGAACGGGCATGGGCAAGCTCGCTCTCGTGTGCTGACCAGGTGATGCCGAGATCAAGCGTGTAGTCGCCGGCGCCGAAGGCCAGGCGACGCACCCGGGTTCCGGCAGCCGCGATCTCGCGCGCGCCGGCGAGGCCGCGCGCGGTCTCGATGATCGGCACCAGGTCGATTGACCCGTGCGCGAGGCCTCGCTGGCGTTCCAGGTTTGCAATCAGCCAGTCAATCGCGATCAGGCACGACGCGGATTCGACCTTCGGCAGCACGATTCCATCCAGTCCCGGCACGATCACGGCGTCGATGTCACCATGGCAGAACTCGGTGTTCCAGGCATTGACCCTGACCAGGGCCGCACCGGTGCGCGGGCGCGCCAGCAGGTCCCGGACCACCGCGCGCGTTGCCGGTTTCTCCGCGGTTGCGACCGCGTCCTCGAGGTCCAGGATGACCGCATCGGCGTCAAGTTCCAGCGCCTTCGTTGCCCTGCGTTCGTGGTTGGCCGGTGCGAACAGCCATGACCTGGCAGCGTGGGTAGTCATATGACTCCGGCCTCCCGCAGTCGGTGAATCCGTTCGTCCGTCAGGCCGAGTTCGTCCCGGTAGACACCGATGTTGTCGGCGCCGAGCCTGGGCCCGAGGCTCTTCACGCTTCCCGGTGTACGGGACAGCTGCGGCAGGGCCGCGGGAACGGTGACCGGGCCGATACCCGGAACATCGATGCTTGCGAGCGTGCCGCGTTCGCGCACATGCGGGTCGTTGACGATGTCGGCAATCGAGTTGACCGGCCCGGCGGGAACACCGTGCCGGGTGCAGACCGCGAGCACGCGGTCACGCGGCATGGACGAGGTCCAGGCCTCGACCTCGGCAAGCACCTCGTCGCGGCCGGCAAGCCGCGCCTCCTGCCTGGCGTAGCCGGCCAACAGGTCAGGGCGTTCCATGGCCCTGGTCAGCCGTTCGAACATCTTGTCCGTGGTGCAGGCAATGGCGAGGAAGCCGCCGTCGCCGGCGGTGAAATGACCGTGGGGACATGCATTGACAGTCCCGGTCCCCTCCGCCTGCCGGACGAACCCCTCGCGCACGTAGCGTGGCGCTATTTCGTCGAGTGCGCGGAACACGCTCTCGTAGAGTGCGCAGTCGACCACCTGCCCGTCACCGGTACGGTCCCGGTGGCGCAGTGCCAGCAGGACGCCGATACAGCCGTACATGCCGGTCATGTAGTCGCCGAGCGACGTCGAGCCGGGCGTGACCGGGGTCTCGCCGGGCATGCCGGACAGATAGGTCAGGCCGCCGTAGGCATGGGCGATCCGGGCAAACCCGGGCCGGTCGCGATAGGGTCCCGACTGGCCGTAGCCCGAGACCCGCAGCATGACCAGTCCGGGGTTGGCGGCCGACAGCGTTTCCCAGCCGAGACCCCAGGCCTCCAGCTTTCCCGGCCGGAAGTTCTCGCAGACCACGTCGGCGCCGCGAACCAGCTCAAGGAACAGTCCTGCCCCCTCGGCCCGGCTGAGATCAAGGGTGATCGAGCGGCGGTTCCGCGCCTCGGTCAGCCAGGCAAGCGAGCAGTCGGGCAGTTCGGTCGCGGTCCCGTACCGTCGCCACGGGTCGCCGCCGTCCGGGTGTTCGACCTTGATCACCTCGGCCCCGAACTCGCTCATGATGCTGGCGGTGAACGGGGCGGCGATGAAACAGGCCGCGTCGAGCACGCGGATGCCCGCAAGCGGAAGATCGGTGGCGGGTTCTTCATCAGGCATGTCGCTCACCGCGAAAGCCGAAGGACAGGCAGGTCGCAAAAGCAGTGCAACCGGCGGACATGGCACGGACCATGCAAATTCGCCGTGGTTTTCGCAAGTCCGCACTATCCGGTGCGCATGCCCGGCAGTCGGGACCGGCGAGGCACCCTGCACCCGATCCTTGCCGCACAGGCGCTGGTTCGCAGGTGTGGCGCAGTCGGGCAATCCGGGTTCGCCGGACGGAGTGGAGCGTCGGGCGAGACACCGGAACAGCCGGGGCCGTGACGGTGACACGCACCTGTTCCGCGAGCCCGGGCCAGTCCCGGGAACGGCCAGGGATTCGATCACGGAGCAGCCCCGGCGGGACTGTACCGGACGACAGGACGCCCGGACTCCGGCTTTGCCGCGATCTTCATCCTGCGTGCCCGGCCGACGCCCGGTTCGCGCCTTGTTCGTACTCTTCCGCCGCGATCAACGTCCGCCGCCGGGCATTGAGTTTCCGTTCAACCTGGTGCCGGACCTTCTTCCGCGGCCATCAGTTGTCGCACCGGCATCGACGGGACGGGCAGGATCCCGAGAACAATGTGCCAGTAAGGCCAGGAGCGCGAGGATCGAATATCCCCGGGTGGGCGTTGCGTAACGCGTTTCGCAGGGTTTCGTCGTTATGGTGCCTGCGGATCGCTATCACATCCTGCACGTCGCCATACGTCATCGCATGGTTGAGGAAGAAGATCTCGTTTCGCAGGGTCTCGTGGGGTGGCTTGAACCAGACCACCCGCCGCGCGACCTCAAGAAGGTCCAGGTGCTGTCGGTCAGATGCCATGCCGGTCCTCCGTTCCAGCCTCGTCCCGACACAAGCGCGCGCGGCTGGAATACCGGAATGTGCCGCAAATCGACTGCGGCAACAGCGTCCGTCAGGTGTTCACGGACTGCATGTGGCACCTCGTTCAAGTCGCCGTCCCCGAAAAATGTGAGTGCCTTCAGAGTCAGCACAGGGTTGAACCCGGGGCCGAAAACGGCGTTGGCGGCCCCCAGCACGGTTTCGAGAGAGAGCCCCGAGCCCAGCGGAGTGCATAAAATCTATCTGTTTGTCGTCTATGAACACATACAGAGACGACCAAGAATCCGTTGATTTCGGGTGCTCCGGCCAGGTACTTTCGTCTGTCCAACCTCATTGGATACGGCGTGACTTGTACCGTGCGCCCGTATGGAGACAGGCGGACGGGGGTGCGTTACGCCGAACTCCGGTCGGGCCGCTCTCCCCTTCGTCCAGCGGGCCCTGTTGCAGCCGGGGGAGCCGGACCACGCTCAAGTCCGGGTGGACTCCAGCCGCGAATGCCCGTCAACGGGCCATTTCCTGCGCTCGAGCCACGCTCCCTCCTTGGAAATGACCCGCTGGCGTCACACGCCTGCTGACCCACCTGGTATCACGCCCGCGCCCACCAGTTTGCCGCCCTGACCCTGCTCGGCGAGACGGTCGAGGCCGACGTCTGCGTGGTCGGCGGCGGCCCGGCCGGCGCAACCTCGATCATGACCGGCCGGTGGTCGGATCCGATGTCGGGACCGGTTTCGATGTCGAGGATGCGAAGATCGGCACTGGCGAAGGCGTGGTCGATCGGGATGCCGGCGAAACCGAACCAGACGGGCCAGGTGGCCCGGGTGTTGAAACCACGCAGGCGGGTCTGCGAGAGGAACGCGCGCAGACCCGCCGACCACGGGGTCGCATTGAAGTCTCCCACCACGATCCTTGGCGTCGCGACCTCCGCCAGGATGTCAGCGGCGATGCCGAACTGCTCGTTGCGGCGGGCGAAACGGTGCGGCGTGACAGGCGGAAACAGGTGCAATCCGGCGATGTGCAGCGTGCCGGCGGGAGTATCCACGCCCACTGTCACCATGACCGGACCCGGAGCCGTCCCGGTGATGCCCGCGAGCCCGGTGACGGTTTCGTCCGAGATCGGGTGACGGCTGTAGACGACCATGCCGAACGGGTGCCCGCGAGGCTCGAGCTTCCGGAAGGGGTATCCCGCCATGGGCCCGGCCATCCGCTCGACGTGACGAGGCAGCACCTCGGTCGCCACGACGACATCGGCATCGTTGTCCCTGATCCAGGCGACAAGCCTGCCGACGTCATGGTTGGACTTGAGGATGTTGGCGAAGACGACGCGAACGGCATCACCGCTGTCCCGCGTGCCGCTTCTCGCTTCAGCCTGCGCGGAGCGCAGCTCCGTTTCGATGACGTCCGCGCCCAGCGTGACGGCGAGTGCCGCGAGCAGGCCTGCGAGGAGGCGAAGGCGTGCGGCAAGCGCCATCGCGGCGCAGGTCAGCACACCCACCGCGATGTGGGGGCGCCAGCTCGCGGCGAGTTCCCCGACGAACCCGTCCAGCCCGACCATCGGCGCCGCGCACACCGTCCCGAGAGCCAGCGCGCACAGGCCGATCCCCGTCACGGGCAGGCCGGGCCACCTGCGTCCGAGCTTCATCGGACCCTCTCCCGCCTCCGTGAAGACCATGCGACCTGGTTCCGGCAGGCCGCTTCTGGTGTGCCGTCTCGACACCGGCGCGCCCGGAAGACCCAGTATCACCAGGGTGTCAGGGAAAGAAACGCCCGTGCCAACCTGGTGGTGTCTCGATGGTCGTGGTGAAGGATCTCGCGGTGCTTCCCGAACCGGTGGGGTACCACCGCATGGTCGCAGGCATGCCCGGCCGGTTCGGTGCGGTCATCGAGGACGGAAGGGACACGGCGGAACCCCGTCAGCGCCTTCGGCACGCTCACCCCTGCGCTGTCCGCACGAGCCCCGGACCATCGGCCCCGTTCACCCCATCGTCGCCGGCTTCGTGATGAAAGGACTCCAGGCACGGGGACCGCGGCTGGTTGCCGAATTCTCCGGACACCTGCCGCGATCACAAATCCGTCACAGTTCCGCGCTAAGCCCTGCCACGCGGGGCAATCGGAGTTTCGCATGACCCAGCGTGTTGCCATCAACGGGTTCGGACGCGTCGGCAGGCTGGCGGTGCGCGCGGCCTGGGGGTTCGATCCACGGCTTCCGGACTCGCTCGAGCACCCGGCGGGCCCGTGGGGCGATGGCCGCTACGAGATCGTTCACGTCAACGAGACGGCCGCCGATGCCGCCGCCATCGCCCACCTGCTGACCCACGACAGTGTCCACGGCCGCTGGCCGGTACCGGTCGAGGCCGGGGATGGCGGTTTCCGCATCGCCGGGCGGCACGTGAGCGTGAGCCGCAACGCCGCGATCGCGGAGACCGACTGGGCGGGGCTCGGTATCGACATCGTGATCGAGGCGACGGGGGCGTTCAGGTCCGCCGACGATTTCCAGGCCTGTTTCGATGCCGGGGTGGGGACGGTCGTGGTGGCGCGCCCGGTGCACGACGGCGGTGCGGTCAATATCGTCATGGGGGTCAATCACTCACTCTGCCGCCCGGGTGAGACCCGGCTGGTCACGGCTTCCTCGTGCACGACGAACTGCCTTGCCCCGGTCGTCAAGGTGTTGCACGAGGCGATCGGCATCCGTCACGGTGCCGTCACCACCATCCATGACGTGACCAATACCCAGAGCGTGGTCGACCGTCCGCACCGGGACCTGCGCCGCGCCCGGTCCTCGCTGCTCAACCTCGTGCCGACCTCGACCGGCTCGGCAAGCGCGATCGGCCTGATCTTTCCGGAGCTCGCCGGCAGGCTGAACGGAATCGCGGTCCGGGTGCCGCTCCTCAACGCCTCGCTGACCGATTGCGTGTTCGAACTGGTTCGTCCGACCGGTGTCGACGAGGTCAACGGCCTGTTCCGCGCCGCTGCGGGGGGCGAACTCGCGGGAATACTCGGGGTGGAAGACCGCCCGCTGGTCTCGAGCGACTTTCGCGGTGACACGCGATCCTGCATCATCGACCTGCCGTCGACCATGGTCGTCGACGCCACCCAGGTGAAGGTACTGGCCTGGTACGACAACGAGCAGGGTTTCGTGCACAGGATGATGGAACTGGTCGCGCTGGTGGCGGGAACCCCGCCGTGAGCGACCTGCGGACCTACGCTGTCGTCACCGCGTCCTACTGGGGATTCACGCTGACCGACGGCGCCCTGCGGATGCTGGTGCTGCTGCACTTCCACACCCTGGGTTTCACGCCGTTCCAGCTTGCACTGCTGTTCCTGCTCTACGAGGTCACCGGCATGACCACCACGCTGCTCGGCGGGTGGCTGGGGACCCGATTCGGGGTGAACATCACCCTTCATGCCGGTCTCGCGCTGCAGGTGGTGGCACTGCTCGCCCTGTCGGTGCTGCAGCCCGACTGGCCGTCGGATCTCTCGGTGCTCTATGTCCTGCTGGTCCAGGGCCTGTCGGGGATTGCCAAGGACCTGGCGAAGACGAGTGCGAAGAGCGCGATCCGGCTGGTGGTCCCGGACAACTCCCACTCCCGGCTGTTTCGCTGGGTCGCCCTGCTGACCGGGTCGAAGAACGCGCTCAAGGGGGTCGGTTTCTTCCTTGGCGGACTGCTGCTTGCGGTGGCCGGGTTCACCCACGCGCTGTGGCTGATGGCGGCATGTCTTGCCTGTGTCCTGGTGGCATCGCTGACGATGGTGCCGTCCGGTCTGGGCAGGGTGCGGAGCAAGGTCCGGGCCTCGGAAATCCTGTCGCGCTCGCGCGCCGTCACCCTGCTTTCGGCAGCCCGGCTGTTCCTGTTCGCTGCCCGCGACGTGTGGTTCGTTGTCGGATTGCCGGTCTGGCTCTACGAGGTCGCGGGATGGAGCTTCACCGCCGTCGGCGGCGTGCTCGCCCTGTGGGTCATCGGCTACGGGATGGTCCAGGCCGGTGTCCCGACGGTGATCGCGAGTTCACGCGACGGGCGTTCGGGCGAGATCCGCGCCGCACGGTCGTGGATCCTGGTCCTGACCGGCGTCACCGCGGCGCTGGCTGCCGGATACCACGCCGGGAATCCGTCACCGTGGTTCCTGATCGCCGGGCTCGGCGTCTTCGGGGCGTGTTTCGCGGTCAATTCGTCGCTGCACTCCTACCTGCTGCTCGCCCTTGCCGGCTCGAAGGAGGTGGCGATGTCGGTCGGGTTCTACTACAGCGCCAACGCCGCCGGGCGCCTGGTCGGAACCCTGCTGTCGGGGCTGGCCTACCAGTGGGGTGGCCTGGTCGGCTGCCTTGCCGGCGCAACGGTGCTGCTGGCGCTGGCCGCCGGCTTCACCATGGTGCTGGGCGCCATCGGTCAGCCGGGCTCCCCCGATGACGCCAGCGAGCCGGTCAGATGACGCCGCGCTCGCGCAACGACCTGATCCGGGCCGGGTCGTAGCCGATCGAGCGCAGCAGGTCGTCCGTGAATTCCCCGAGTGCCGGAGCCGGGCGGTTCGGCACCGGATCGCCGGACGAGCGCACCGGATGGGCCGCCATCCGGTAGGTCTCGCCGGGCCGGGCCGGATGGGGAAACTCCTGGATCCCGCCCCGTTCGGTGACGAACGGGTTGGCAAAGGCCTGGCCGATGTCGAGGATCGGAGCCGCGGGCACCTGCCCGGAGAACAGTTCCAGCCACTCGCCGGTCGTCCGTTGCGAGAGTGCTTCGTCCAGCAGTTCCTGGACCAGGGGGCGGTTGCGGAGCCGGTCGGGAAACCGCAGGAACCTCTCGTCCTTGGCCCATTCCGGGCGTCCGATCTTCTCGCACAGGATCGGCCAGAACTTCTCCTTGTTGCACATCAGGAAGATCCAGCCGTCACCGGTCCGGTACAGCTGGCACGGGGTCATGGACGGATGGGCCGAACGGGGCAGGCGTTCGGTGACCACCGCGTCGTTCAGGTACCAGGTGGAGAGGTAGCTGGTGTTGTGCAGCGCGAGATCGAACAGGGAGACGTCCATGTCCCGGCCGATGCCGGTCTCCCGTGCGGCGAGCAGGGCCGAAACCAGGGAGAACGCCATTGCCAGACCGGTCATCATGTCGACAACCGACAGCCCGAAGCGGGTCGGAGGGGTGCCCGGTTCGCCGGTCAGCGAGAACCAGCCGGTTTCCGCCTGCATGAGATAGTCGTATCCCGGCCAGGTCCGGCGGGACCCGGTCCGGCCGTAGGCGGTGAGATGGGCACAGACGATCCCGGGGTTGATCTCCGCCAGGTGGTCGTAGGTCAGGCCGAGCCGGTCCGGGACGTCTCCGCGCAGGTTGTTGCAGACCGCATCGGCGGTCCGCACCAGATCGTGAAACACCGCCCTGCCGTCATCCGAGCGCAGGTTGAGGGTGACGCTGCGCTTGTTGGCGTTGAAGCTGTGAAAGAAGGCGCTGTCCTCGGGGCCGAGGAAACTCGGTCCGACCGATCGCGACATGTCGCCGCCGTCACTCGGGTTCTCGATCTTGATGACCTCGGCACCCTGGTTGGCCATGTACATGGAGCCGAAGGGACCGGCGCCGTACTGTTCGATTGCAAGCACGCGTATGCCCGTGAGCGGTTGCATGGCCTCCGTACTCCCGTCTGCTGTCCGTGCCATGCACACACTGCATGGCGGCCTTCAAATGGTGCCAAATTGGAATTGATACCGTGCCATTGGCTCCGGTTTCATTCCTTCGACGCAATTACTATCTCTTGTGCATTGCACAATCCGATACCAGGAGAGTCATGATGTACAGCTATCGAACCAATCCGGACTACCCCTCAATCGAGCTCTCGCCGGAGATGATCGAAACGGCGATGCGGGACGGCCGGCGGATGCGCGCCGCGGCGGCCCGCGAGGCGCCGGCACTCTTCATCGGCTGGATGGCCGCTGTTCGGGACACGCTGTTCCGTCGCGCGACGCCCGACACGGGGCGTCATGCCGATGCGGCCGGGTGATCGCGTCCAGGAACCGGCCGGCGGTCCCGAGCACCAGGTCCGGCGCCTCCCGGTGCGGAGCGTGACCGCAGTCGGGGATCACCAGTCTCCGGCTCGGTCCGCGCAGGCCGTGCGCGATGACATCGAGCTGGCGCAGCGTGCCATAGGCATCCAGTTCACCCTGGATCAGCAGCGCCGGCGCCGTGATGCGGCCGAGGCACGGCACGATGTTCCAGTCGGCAAACGCCGGATCAAGCCAGGCTTCGCACCAGGCCCGGAAGGTCAGCTCCGGGTCGGTGTGATGCCGCGCGAGCCGCTCGCGCAGTTCGCCGGCCCGGAACGCGGCGCGGGCCGCGCGCACGCCGTCGAGCGAGACGTCCTCGACAAGGACATGCGGTGCCTCGAGCACCAGTGCCGTGACGTTCGGACCGCTGTCACCGGCGTGGATGAGGGCGATGGACGCGCCGTCGCTGTGCCCGTAGAGAACCGGCCGGGTGATCCCGTACCGGTCCAGCACCGCCGGCAGGGTCTCGGTCGCCTCGCGGTGCAGGTAGTCGGTGCCGAGCGGGCCCGCATGGGGTGTCGAGCTGCCGTATCCGCGCCGCGAATATGCGAGCGCTCCGCAACCGGTCGCGGCGGCCAGCCGCCAGGGGAAGTCACGCCACAGTGACCGGCAGCCGAGACCCTCGTGGAGAAACACGATGACCGGTGCTTCCCGGTGCGGCCGGTCAAGCCAGGCAACCTCGAGCCGGGCCCGTGCGACGGTGACGGTCTCGATGACCGGATCAGCGTTCATTCACCGGCTCTCAACCTGAAACGCTGGATCTTGCCGGTCGCGGTGCGGGGCAGGTCATCGACGAACTCGATCCAGCGCGGGTACTTGTACTCCGCAAGACTGGTGCGCACGTGGCGCTTGAGCTCCTCGGCGAGCGCGTCGGTCCCGGCAACCCCCGCCTGCAGCATCACAAAGGCCTTGGGCTTGATCAGCTGGTCCTGGTCGGGGTGGCCCACCACCGCGGCCTCGAGAACGGATTTGTGCTCGGCAAGCGCGGCCTCGACCTCGAAGGGCGAGACGTAGATGCCTCCCACCTTCAGCATGTCGTCGTTGCGCCCGCAATAGGTCAGCACCCCCGATGCATCCATGATGTAGTTGTCGCCGGTCCGGGTCCACGGGCCGCGGAAGGTCTCCTTGGTCTTTTCCCGCTGGTTCCAGTACATCAGCGCCGCCGTCGGTCCGGAAACCTCGAGCACGCCCATCTCGCCGGGCGCGCACGGCGCGTCATTCTCGTCCAGCAGCCGGACCCGGTATCCCGGAACCGCCTGTCCGGTGGTCCCGGGCGTGACGCTGTCAAGGCGGTTGGAGATGAAGATATGCAGCATCTCCGTGGTGCCGAGACCGTCGAGGATCATGGTGCCGACCTGCGTGGCCCACCGGTTGAGCAGGTCGGCCGGCAGCGGTTCGCCGGCGGAGACGCAGACCCTGAGGCTGTGGGCGTCCGGCGCCGGCAGCTTCCCGCTGGCGAGCAGCATGGCGTAGAGCGTCGGCACACCGAAGAACACGGTCGGCCGCTCGCGCTCGATTATGTCGCAGACTGCCGCCGGTTCCGGCGGACCGGCCAGCAGCACCGTCGTGGCACCCACCGTCATGGGAAAGGTCAGCGAGTTTCCGAGGCCGTAGGCGAAGAACAGCTTGGCTGCAGAATAGACCACGTCGTCCGCGCCAAGTTCCAGGATCCGGACGGCGTAGAGTTCGGCGGTCGCAACCAGGTGGGAGTGGAGGTGCACAACGCCCTTCGGCGCCCCCGTCGTGCCCGAGGTATAGAGCCAGAAACACATGTCGTCTGCCCGGGTCGACGCGGTGGCATGGTCCGCCGGCTGCCCGGCCAGGCTGTCGGCCAGCGACGGGTGGCCTCCCGCCGCCCCGCCGTCAACCAGCACCATCCCCGGGGCCGGCCCGGCACCGAGGACGGTATCGAGCAGCGGCGCCGAAACGATCAGTCCGCTGGCGCCGCAGTCCTCGAGGATGTAGGCGTAGTCCCGCGGGGCAAGCCGGGTGTTCAGCGGAACCGGAACCACTCCGGCCTTGATCGCGCCGAGAAAACAGGCAACGAGGTCGACGGAATCGAGCATCACCAGTGCCAGGCGGTCCTCCCGGCCCAGCCCCTGCGCGACAAGCATGTTGGCCACCTGTCCGGCACGCTCCGCCAGCCGCGCGTAGCTGTGATGGCCTGATGCGTCGATGACGGCCACCTTCTCGCCGCGGCCCACCGCGAGGTTTCGCGACAGCAGGTCTTCGGCCGCGTTGTAGAACTCGATTACATACCGGTCGTTCATGTCTGGGCTCTCCCGGACGGGCGCGGTGTCCGGCACAATGGACGAGGCGCCGGACCGGTTCAAGGACGCGCGGTATTCCCCCGCGGGGTGTCCGCCACCGCGGCGCGGACGGGATCATTCCGCCCATTGTGGCGCGGCCGACCGGGGCGGGATCATGATGCCGGTGCATTCCGGTCGGCCGGGAGGGTACGAAGATGCGACGCGAACGGCTCGGGCTGATCGGTGTCCTTGTCATGTTCCTGCTCGGCATGATCTCGTCGGTTCTCGAACGGCCCGGCGGCAGCCAGGACCACCCGCGCCGGCCGGATGCCGGCCAGGAGCAACAGCATCGCCGTCCGCAGGTGTTGCCCGGGTCCGACGTGCTGGGGCCGATCTCGCCGCAGGACCCGGCAATCACCATCGCGCCGGCGGAGAAGGGCAACAGCACCGGGACCGCCTTTGCCATCGGCGACGGGGTCTGGATGACGGCGCGCCACGTGATCGACGGCTGTACCGCCTTCGGGGTGGTCGACGGACGCCGGGCGCATCGCGGCGGTGCGGCACGGCTTTCGCCGGTACACGATCTGGCGGTCTTCCGCACGGACGGGCGGGCCCCGGTGCTTGGCTTCGACCTCTCGCCCCTGCGGCGTGGCCAGGCCGGGTTCCACCTGGGGTACCCGCAGGGACGGCCCGGGGACGTGCGCTCTTCCCTGCTGGGGCGCATGCGGGTCGTCGTCCCCGGCCGTCGCCGGTCGCAGCCGGTCATCGCCTGGGCGGAGGCGGTGCGCAAGCCGCGGTTTCAGGGCTCGCTCGGCGGCATGAGCGGCGGACCGGTGCTGAACGGCGATGGCGACGTCATCGGGGTTTCGGTGGCGGAATCGCGCCGCCGCGGCCGGATCTTCACCTCCGCGCCGGCAGCCGTGCACGACTTGCTGGCCGAGGCCGGGGTCACCGTGTCCCCGGCGGGGTCGGGAGCGCCGGTGTCCGGTCGCGGATTCGAGGATACCGGGCAGGCTCTCAGGGCCAGCCGGACGGTGTCACAGGTCATATGCCGGGTGCGATAGCGGGCCTGGTGCTGCCGGTGAGATTTGAACTCACGACCTCTCCCTTACCAAGGGAGTGCTCTACCCCTGAGCTACGGCAGCCCTGACGCGCGCGGACATTGCCACAGCGCCGGCAAGGCCGCAAGCAAGCAGCGGGGCGTTTCGCCGGCATGATACCGGCGTTGCGGCGCCGAGGCCGGGACGGTCGCGGGTGAGGGGGAGCTTCCCACTGCCCGCTCGGGAACGGACGCTCCGGCCCGGCAATGCCGGGCTGATGGTCCGGGCAAACCCTGGGCGCCTACCGGGGCGCGCAGGCCTCGATGACGGCGAGGAACTTCTCGCGCGCGCCGGGTCCGCGGGCGAACGGGCTGACAATCGGGAGATCGAGACCCAGGGCCCTGTAGGCTTCCAGGCGCTCCCGGCACTCGGCCGGTTCGCCGACCACGCCCGTTGCGCTGATCATGTCGTCGGTGACCGCGTGTTCGGCGGCCGACCGGTCGCCGGCGGCCCACGCCCGCCCGATCGCGGCTGCCTCCTCGGGAAATCCGCTCTCCGCGATCAGGCGATTGTACCGGGGGAAGAAGCCGGCGTAGAAGGCAAGCCCGGGGCGGGCGGCAGCGAAAGCCCGGTTCCGGTCCTCGTCGACGCTTGCGGGCAGCAGCGACGAGATTTCGATCCGGGCGGCATCGCGGCCCGCGCGCCCGGCCCCGGCGGCGATATGGGTACGCGCGCTTGCCGCCGTCTTCAGGGTACTGCGGGTCAGGATCAGTCCGTCCGCAATCTCGCCGCACAGCTCCGTCATCTTCGGAAACAGCGCCGAGACGTAGATCGGGATGGTGTCCCGGCGTGGCCGAAACCACAGGTCGAAGTGTTCGATCCGTACCGTCTCGCCCGCATGGCTGACCTCGCCGTTGCGCAGCAACTCCCGGACCACGGCGGCCGTATCCCGGACCCGGGCGAGGGGTTTGGTGTATTCGACGCCGTGTTCCGGGACCACCTGGACCCTGTGGCTCGATCCCAGTCCGAGCACGAACCGGCCGCCCGACAGTTCGTCCACCGCCGCGGCCGCCATTGCGATGGTCGGTGCCGTGCGCACGAACACGCTGGTTATCGCGGTGCCGAGCCGTACGCGCCTGGTCCGCAGCGCGCAGGCCGCGAGGATCGCGAACTGGTCACCGCCGTGTCCCTCCGCGACCCACACGGATTCGTATCCGAGCGCCTCGGCCCTCTCCGCGCAGTCGGCGATCTCCGTGGCGGTCAGTCCTCCCGAAAAGGCAATTCCGATCCCTGGCACCTGCGTCCTCCCTTGCTGTCGCACCGATGTTCCGTCAGGCTGTGATGGCGCGCAAGACAAAGAACCAGTTCCGCTTTCGCCAGGCTGCGCCCGGCCGGTATGCCGGACCATCCAGGCGCCCCGGCGCAGGGGCCGACGCGGTTACCCGGAGCCTTCCCGTCGCCGCGGGGCGTGGAGTGCCGCCCTGGCCCCGGGTCCGCCGCTGCCCGCCCGGGACTTCCTGGAGCGGGGTGCCCGGACCTGCCGGTATCCGGCTTGACAGCCGGCGTCAAACCGTGTGCAACCGGCCCGAGCCGGCATGGTGGACGAGGGCGTGGAAGACGACACCCGCGAGGAGGCGAGGAAGCCCGCGAAGTCAGGCGCCGACGGACGCGAGACCAGGCGCGCGGCCGCGCTGCGCCGCAACCTCCTTCGGCGCAAGGAACAGGCGCGGGCGCGCTCCGTGGAGACGCCGCGCCGACGACCGGACCGCACGGAGTGACCTGTACGGCGGGATGGGGTCGCGGCCTTGTCTGGCCCGGCCCCGTCCAATACAAACGGTGCCGCATCGGGATTGACGCGGCAGGTATGCCGGAACCCCGGAAGGAATGATGGACAGGATCAGGATCCGAGGCGGCAATCGGTTGGTGGGGACTATTCCCGTGAGCGGCGCCAAGAACGCCGCTCTGCCGATTCTGGCCGCGAGTCTGCTGACGGGCGAACCGGTGCGGCTCGAGAATGTCCCGCGGCTGGCTGACATCGACTCGATGCTGGCCCTCATCGGCGAACTCGGGGCGACGGTCCGCCAGGCGGGTGCTCCGGGAGAACCCGGTCTGGAGATCGGTGTTCCCCGGGTAACCGCAACCGAGGCACCCTACGACATCGTGCGCAAGATGCGTGCATCGGTTCTCGTGCTCGGACCACTGGTCGGACGCTGCGGCCGGGCGCGGGTGTCGCTGCCGGGCGGATGTGCGATCGGGACCAGGCCGATCGACCTGCACCTGGCAGGACTGCGCAGGATGGGCGCGAGCATCGACCTGTCCGGCGGCTATGTCGAGGCGGTGCTGCCCCGGGGCGGTCGCCTGCACGGGGCCAGGCACGTCTTTCCCGCTCCTTCGGTCGGTGCCACCGAAAACCTGATGATGGCGGCCGTGCTCGCGCGCGGTGAAAGCGAGCTGGTGAACGCCGCGCGGGAACCGGAAATCGTCGACCTCGCGGACTGTCTCGCCGCCATGGGCGCGCAGATCGAGGGTGCTGGGACCGACGTGATCCGCATCAGCGGGCGCGAGTCGCTCGGTGGCGCCACGCACCGCATCACCGCTGACCGGATCGAGGCCGGAACCTACGCGATTGCCGCATGCATCACCGGCGGGGAACTGGAACTGACCGGCATCCGGCCCGGCATGCTGGAGCGGGTTTTCGACACCCTTTCCACGGCGGGCGCGCGCATCGAAGCCGCGGCCGACCGTGTCCGGGTGACGGCGCCGGACACCCGCCCGCGCGCGGTCGACATCGTGACCGAGCCCTATCCCGGATTTCCGACCGACCTGCAGGCGCAGCTGATGGCGTGCATGACCATTGCCGACGGTTCGTCGCTCATCACCGAGACCATCTTCGAAAACCGGTTCATGCATGTCAGTGAACTGGTACGCATGGGAGCTGACATCACGGTCCGGGACGGCTCGGCGCGGGTGCGCGGCGTTCCCGGCCTTGCCGGAGCCCCGGTGATGGCGACCGACCTGCGGGCGTCGGTGTCCCTTGTCCTGGCCGGTCTCGCGGCGAACGGGGAGACCACGATCAACCGTATCTACCACCTTGATCGTGGGTACGAACGCCTTGTCGGCAAGCTGGTTGCCTGCGGTGCGGTCATCGAACGCGAAACCGATGCCGACAGCGTGCAGGTGGCATGATGGCGACCGGGCGCATCGATCCGGGCCGCCGGTTCAGGGTCAGGGTCGAGTCCCCCGACGACCTGGAACTCGTGTCCACGCTGTTACAGGATGCGATCGTGCCGGTGCGCGAGATCGTCTACGAGCCGGCGAGCCGGCGGTTCGCCATGATGGTGCAGCGGTTTCGCTGGGAACTCGGGGAGGCTGCACCGGTCGGGGAGGACGACCCGGTTTCGGAACGGGTTCACTGCGCCGTTCTCATCAACGAGGTCGACGCCGCCCGAACCCGGGGTTTCGACATCACCGAGCGGGGACGGATCCTCGAACTGCTGTCCTGCAGCCTTGCCGACGACGGCCTGTACCTGTGTTTTGCCGGCGGCACGACCATCGGCCTGTCGATCCGCCGGCTTTCGTGCCTGGCGGAGGATGTCGGCGATTCCTGGCCGACCTGGTCCCGGCCCACCCATCCGGATGATGCCGATGAACGCGACTGATCCCCTGGTGCTTGCCGTGCCGAAGGGCCGTATCCTGAAGGAGGTGGGCCCGCTGCTGTCCCGTGCAGGCATCGGGCCCGAGCCCGACTTCTTCGACGAGAATGCCCGTCAGCTCATGTTCCGGACCGACGACCCGGGCCTGACGATCATCCGCGTGCGCAGTTTCGACGTCGCGACCTTCGTCGCGTTCGGGGCCGCGCACCTGGCGGTGTGCGGCAGCGACGTGCTGATGGAATTCGACCATCCCGAGATCTACGCCCCGGTGGATCTCGAGGTCGGTCGCTGTCGCCTGTCGGTTGCGGAGCCGGAGGAACTGGCTGCGCGCGAGGACCCGAAACGCTGGAGCCACCTGCGCATCGCGACCAAGTATCCGAAGGTGACCCGCAGGCACTTCGCCGCTCGCGGCGTGCAGGCCGAATGCGTCAAGCTCAACGGAGCTCTTGAACTCGCGCCGCGGCTTGGGCTGTGCCGGCGGATCGTCGACCTGGTACAGACCGGATCCACGCTCAGGGCAAACGGCCTGGTCGAGGTCGAACGGATCGCCGAGGTCAGTTCGCGACTGGCGGTCAACCGGGCGGCGCTGAAGACCCGGCCCGCCCTGGTCAACGACCTGATCGGCCGGTTCCGGGAGGTGGCCGTTGCCGCATAGGCTCTCCACCCGGATGCCGGATTTCGAAAGCAGGTTCCGCAGCTTTCTCGACGCGCGCCGGGCAACCGACAGCGACGTGAGCGACGTTGCCGCCGCCATCATCGACGACGTGAGAACCCGGGGTGACGCCGCGCTTGCGGAGTACACCGAGCGCTTCGACCGCATTCGCCTCGAGCCGGAGTCGTTCCGGGTCACCGGTGCGGAGGTAGCCGCCGCGTGCGCGGCCTGCGATGCCGGCGAACTCGAGGCGCTCGAGATGGCGGCGCGGCGAATCGAGGCCTTTCACGCACGCCAGGTGCCCGGTGACCTTGAGTGGGAGGACGAGGAAGGGGTCGGGCTGGCCATGCGCTGGCGCCCGGTCGCCTCGGTCGGCCTCTACGTGCCAGGCGGCAGCGCGGCCTACCCCAGTTCCGTGCTGATGAATGCCATTCCCGCCCGGGTGGCCGGGGTGCCGCGCCGCGTGGTCACGGTGCCCGCGCCCGACGGCGAGATCAGGCCACTGGTGCTGGCGGCGGTCCACATGGCCGGGGTCAGCGAGATCTATCGACTCGGCGGTGCCCAGGCGGTGGCCGCGCTTGCCTACGGGACCCGGACCATCAAGCCGGTCGACAAGGTCGTCGGGCCGGGAAATGCCTATGTTGCCGCCGCCAAGCGGCTGGTGTTCGGACAGGTCGGGATCGACTCCATTGCCGGACCGTCGGAGATCCTGGTGGTGTCGGACGGCGACAGCGATCCGGCGTGGATCGCGATCGACATGCTCTCGCAGGCGGAGCATGCCGAGGATGCACAGGCGATCCTGGTCACCGACGACGAGGGTTTTGCCCGCCGTGTCGAGACCGCGATCGACGAGACGCTCGCTCGTCTTCCCCGGTCGGACATCGCAGCCGCGAGCTGGCGCGATCACGGGGCGGTGATCGTGGTCGGTTCCCTCGACGAGGCGCCGGGGCTTGTCGACCGGGTGGCACCGGAACACCTCGAACTCGCGGTGGCAGACCCGGCATGGTTCGCCGAGCGGATCGGCAACGCCGGCGCGGTGTTCCTCGGGCGTCACACTCCCGAAGCGATTGGCGACTACGTTGCCGGCCCCAACCACGTGCTGCCGACCGGCCGGACCGCCCGGTTCTCGTCCGGCCTGTCGGTACTGGATTTCATGAAACGGACCAACACGATACGCTGTGACGCAGGAAGCCTGTCCCGGATCGGTCCGGCCGCCATGGTTCTGGCCGAGGCGGAAGGCCTGCATGCCCATGCCTGGTCCATCGCCTCGCGACTGGATGCGTGTGGGGACTGACCCGGTGTAGAGAGGACACGCAGCATGACACGGCGTGCGCTCACCATGCCCGATGGCGTGCCGGATCCGTCGAACCAGAACACCGGGGGGCGGATCGTCCAGATCACGCTGAACGAACGTACCGTCCTGCGGCGCAGTGCGGAGGTGGAACACGAGCGCGCGGTGGCGATCTACGACCTGATCGAGGAAAACAGGTTCTGTCCGGTCGGGGTGGAGGAGGCAAACTTCCACCTGCACCTTGCGATCGAGGAACGCCGGCTGCAGTTCGACATACGTACCATTGACGGGACCACGGTCGGCGATGTCACCCTGTCGATCGTACCGTTCCGCGGTGTGGTGCGCGACTACTTCCACGTTTGCGAGAACTACTACGAGGCGATCCGCAACCTGTCGCCGTCGAAGATCGAGGCGATCGACGTGGGCCGGCGCGCGCTGCACGATGAAGGAGCCAGGATCCTGCTGGAGCGCCTCCATGGACAGGTCGCGATGGACTTCCAGACGGCGAGGCGCCTGTTCACCCTGATCTGCGTTCTGCACATTCGGGGTTGATTTTCGTCGTGACCGGGATCGGAGAGGCTCCGTCCCTGCCGCGACCCGGCGCGGCCCCGGGCGCGGTGCTCTTCGCCTGCGTGCAGAACTCGGTCCGCTCGCCGATGGCGGAGGCCATCCTCAAGCACCGGTGCGGAACCAGCATGTACGTGGATTCCTGCGGGATCAGGCATGGAACCCTCGACCCTCTCGCGGTCGAGGTCCTGGCGGAACTGGGGATCGATCTTGCCGGGCACCGCCCGAAGACCTTCGACGAGATGGAGGACGGGTTCTTCGACCTCATCGTCTCGCTGTCGCCCGAGGCCCACCACCGGGCAACGGAACTGACCCGCACCATGGCCTGTGACATCGAGTACTGGCCGATCATCGACGTAACCATCTTCGAAGGCAGTCTCGAGATGCGGCGCGCCGGTTACCGGGAGGTGCGCGACGAGCTGATCCGCCGGATCGAGAAGCGGTTTCCGTAGTCCGCGTGCGTCGTGTCGCCGGAACAAGCGGCTTGATTTTTTCCGTGCCGGGCTCCACCTTCGTGCCCGTCCGATCAACACAAACTGATGGTGCCATGGCGAAAGAAGATGTCCTGGAAGTCTCGGGAACGGTTTCCGAACTGCTCCCGAATGCGATGTTCAGGGTCAAGCTGGACAACGAGCACGAGGTTCTGGCCCACACCAGCGGCAAGATGAGGAAAAACCGGATCCGGGTTCTTGCCGGCGACCGCGTCAATGTCGAAATGACGCCGTATGACCTGACCAAGGGTCGAATCACCTTCCGATTCAAGTAACGCAACCGGCATCCGGCGACCCTGCGCATGACCCCCCGCGCGGTGCTTCGGCCGCGGTCCGGCCTGCGCTGCGTGCTGGCTTCGGCGTCGCCCCGCCGGCGCAACCTCTTGCAACAGATCGGGCTGGTTCCCGACCGGATCGACAGCCCCGACGTCGACGAGACCCCGTCCCGGGGCGAGGTGCCCCGGACCTACGCCGCGCGCATGGCGGACGCCAAGGCCGACAACGTGGCGCCGCGGCACCCGGGCGCCTTCGTGCTCGCGGCCGATACAGTCGTCGCCTGCGGGCGCCGGATCCTGCCCAAGGCGCTCGAGCCGGACGAGGCACGGCTGTGCCTCGGCTTGTTGTCCGGGCGCCGTCACCGGGTTCTCGGTGCGGTCACGCTGGTGCGTCCCGACGGCGCCAGGCTCCGGCGTCTCGTTGCGACCCACGTGCGGTTCAAGCGCCTGTCCGCCGACGAACTTGACGTCTATCTCGCGGCCGGCGAATGGCGTGGCAAGGCCGGCGGCTACGCGATCCAGGGCATGGCAGCCGCCTGGGTCGCCTCGCTCAACGGGTCCTACAGTAACGTGGTCGGCCTGCCGCTCGCCGAGGTTTACGCCATGCTGGCCGGCAGCGGGTTTCGCTACCACGTCGCCGACCCGCCATGACGGCGCGCGAGATCCTGGTCGACAGGTCCGCCGCCGAAACCCGGGTTGCGATCATCGAGGACGGACGGCTGCGGGAGTTGCTGGTCGAGCGCCTGTCGCGACCGTGGCGGCTGGGTCAGGTGGTGGTGGCACGGGTCACCGCGGTGCGGCGCGGCCAGTGCTTTCTCGACCTGGGCGGATGCGCCGGCGTGCTGGACCACACCCGCGGGAACCCGGTGCACGAGGGTGCCTCGCTCGCTGTCCAGGTTCGCTCCGAGGCCCGGCGCGGCAAGGCGGCGCGGGTGTCCACCGGCTTCGGTCTCGACGGGGAGTTGGTCTCGATCGTGCCCGGCCGTACCGGGACCAGCGTGTCGCGGCGCATCGTCGACACCGGCCAGCGCGAGGGGTTGCGCCGGGCCGTCGCGGACCTGGCGCCGGACGGAGCCGGCATCATTGTCCGCGCGACCGCCGGGCACCGCCGGTGCGCGGATGTGGCGGCCGACGCGCGCGCCGTGATCGACCGGCTGCTCAGGATACGCGGGTGGGCAGGCGGGGACCCGGTGGGAACCGTGCTCGATCCCGCTCCCGGGCCGGTGGCACGCTCGCGCCTGCGTGCGCCGTCAGCGGTTCTGCGCGAGGGACGCGACGGCGAGCTGTTCGATGACTTCGGCGTCGAGGACGCGCTCGAACTCGCGCTGCGGCGGACCGTTGCCATGCCGGACGGGCTGCGGCTGGTGATCGAGGAGACCGAGGCGCTGAACGCGATCGACATCGACATCTCCGACGGCGCCCTGACCACCGGCCGGGCCGCGGCGCTCGGTGCCGAACTCGCCTGGCAGGTCCGCCTGCGCCAGCTCGCCGGGCTGATCATGGTCGACGTGCCTCGGTCGCGCCGGGTCCGTGACCGGGTTGCGGGTGCGTTCGCCGCCGCCTTCGAGGGTGAGCCGGACGCTCCGGTGGTCCACGGCTGGACCCGGACCGGGGTTCTGGAAGTCACCCGGTCGCGTGGCCTGCCGACGCTGAACGAACTCTACACCGGCCCGGACGACGGCGTGCGCCCGAGTGCGGAGAGCGTCGCCTGTGACGTGCTGCGCCGCATGCCGGGCCGTGTCCGCGCCCTCGCGCACCCACGGGTCCGGTGCGCGCCCGAGGTGGCGGCGCTGATGGCCGGTTCCCTGCGCCCGGCCGTGGTCGAGGTTGCCCGGCGGCTCGGCTGCGAGCCCCGGTTCGAAGCGGTCTCCGGCCTGGCCCCCGGCGAGTGGTGGATCGACGGGGAGTGATTGAAGGCATGGCGCGCGGCTGTCCGGAATGCGGGGCCGCGACGGTGCGGGCGCACCGCCCCTTCTGTTCCGCCCGCTGCAGCTTGCGGGATCTTGCCCGCTGGCTCGACGGGGAGTACCGGGTGCCGGCCGATCATCCTGACGGCATGACGGACTTTCCGGTGCCCGGGCCCGATGACGATCCGCAGGCCGGCTGACCGGTCCTCATCCGCGCCAGGGATGCACCTGCATCCAGTGCCGCGCAATGTCCATCCGACTGCAGATCCACACGTCGTCGAACTGCCGGACATGGTCGAGAAGGCGTGCCAGCCCCATGGCGCGCGCCGGATGTCCGGTCAGACGCATGTGCAGCCCGACCGACATCATCCGCGGGTGTGACCGGCCTTCCTCGCGCATGAAGTCGAACGCGTCCCGGCAGAAGGTGAAGAAGTCCTCTCCGGTGGAGAACCAGCCGCGGCCGAACTTGGAGTCGTTGTTGGTGAGCGTATACGGCACGACGAGGTGCGGCCGGTCCGCGACGGTCACCCAGTAGGGCAACTCGTCGTTGTACGCGTCGGAATCGTAGAGGAACCCGCCTTCCTCGACCAGCAGCCGGCGCGTATTCACGCTCGGTCCGGTGCGGCAGTACCAGCCGTAGGGACGTTCGCCGAGGGTGCTGGCAAGAGAGGCGACGGCACGGCGGATATGCTCGCGTTCGACGAATTCCGGCAGCTTGAAGTGTTCGATCCAGCGCCAGCCATGGCAGCAGATGTCGAGACCTGCCTCGCGGATCGCGCGGGCCGCTTCGGGATGGCGTTCGAGCGCCAGGGCACAGGCGAAAATGGTCACCGGCAGGTCGCGGTCGCGAAACAGCCGCAGCAGGCGCCAGAACCCGACCCGCGAGCCGTATTCGAACAGCGACTCCGCCGCGAGGTCACGGTCGCCATGCGGGATGATGGAGGATGGTGCTTCGGTCAGGCTGGCCTCGGAAAACCCGTCTCCGTCGTGCAGCGAGTATTCCGAGCCTTCCTCGTAGTTGATCACGAAGTTCAGCGCCAGCCGGGCGCCGTTCGGCCACTGCGGGTCCGGTGGCGACGCTCCGTAACCGACGAGATCTCGAGGCGTGAGTGTCATGGCGCGGCTCCATGGAGTGCGGTCGGGGCACCCATGATACGGGGTCAGGTCCGCCCTGTCGCGCCGGCGTCACGTGGCAGTGTCGCGCAAAGGACTGATGCCAGCGCCATTGCCGCGCCACCGGCGAGGAAGACCGGTGTGTGGCTTCCGGTGCGGTTGAAGAGCTCGACCAGCACCGGAGCGCCCAGCAGCTGGGCGGCGCCGACCGATACGGTCATCCAGCGCCACAGCGGCGTCATGGCGCCGCTGCCCATTACCTGCTGGGCGCGTCCGGCGATCACGGCGCTCGAGCCGGGCTGGGAGCCGAATACCAGCGAGGAAAACAGCAGCACGAGCCCGCCGGGAGCAAGGGCCGGGAGCGCGATGGAGGCCGAGAGCATGGCGAAGATCACGACCAGACCGGGGGTCAGCCCGATCCTGTCTGCGAGCCGGCCCCAGAGCAGGGTGCCGAGTACGGCGCCCGCACCGACCAGGGTCCAGTGCAGGGCGCCATGGGACATCGGGTGGCCGAGTCCGCGCACGATGTAGTCCACCCAGTAGATCGAGTGCGGGATCAGCCCGACCGAGAACAGGAACTGGGCGGCGACCAGTTTCCAGCCCTCCGCCGGAATCGGCACGCGGCGATCCGGGACGTGCGCCGCCTCGAGGCGTGGCGCCCCCGACCAGGCCCACAGCCCGATCCCGGTTGCGACCGCCCCCACCGCGGCTGCCCCCGCCCACCCGGCCGCGACACCCGCTGCAAGCAGGAACGGCAGGCCGACTGCGGAGAAGAAGATGCCGAGCCCGACACCGGAGAACGCGATGGATGTCGCCCGGGCAACCCGGTCGGGCGGTGCGAACCGGGTAACGTAGGAGATGCCGAGGATCATCATCACCGCCACGACAATGCCGACCAGCAGACGCCAGGATGCAAGCCACAGGTACCCGAACGGCAGGATGCTGGCGACGAGCGACAGCAGGGACAGCACCAGGCAGGTGCGCAGGACCGCGGCCTCGTGCCAGCGATGCCGCAGCCGGGCGGTGGCAATGGCGCCGATCACGTAGCCGGCGAGATTGAGCGCGCCCACCCGCCCGGTCTCGAACTCGGCCAGTTGTCCCGACTCGATCAGGACCGGGATCATCGGCGCATAGCCGAACCGCCCGATTCCCATGCCGACCAGAAGGCAGGCCTGGGCTCCAATCGCGTATCTCAGCCAGGTCGGCATGACGGGCGTGCGGTTACGATCACGGGATCCATCGCGGGTGATGACAGGCTGTCTTCAGCCGGCGCACAATGCCACCCGGTATGAAACCGGTCCACGGCGCGAGGGGCCGGTACGGCAACAGGGGACGGCCTGATGAAGATTGCCCTGGTCCAGGACCTGCACTGCGGCGCCGGGTGGCGTGACTTCTCCTTCCTGAAGATCGTGACCGACACCGGTATCGTCGGATACTCGGAATATCTCGAGGGCTTCGGCAGTCCCGGTCTGACCGGGGTGATCCGCAGGCTGGGCGAACTCGTCATCGGCGAGGACCCGAGACCGGTCGAGGCCGTGGTCACCCGGCTGCGCCTGGTCACCCGGCACGTGCCGGGCGGCATGGCCGCCCAGGCGATCGCCGCGTTCGAGAACGCGCTCTACGACATCAAGGCCCGTGATCTCGGGGTGCCGGTCGCCGCCCTCTTCGGGGGTCCGTACCGGACCCGGCTGCCCGTCTACTGGTCGCACTGCGGCACTTTCAGGCTCAATCACCACGAGGCGATGGGTGTGCCACAACCGCGCTCGCTCGACGACATCCGCGCGCTCGGCTGCGAGGTCCGCGACAGTGGCGTCAGTTCGCTCAAGACCAACATCTTCCTGTTCGGGGACGGAGAGCCACAGGTCTACATGCCGGGCTTCGGGCGCACTACCGGCGGCCCGGAACTGAATGCCGAGCCGTGGCTCGTTGACACGATCTGCCGGCAGATGCAGGCGTTCCGCGACGGTGCCGGCCCGGATATCGGACTGAAGCTCGATCTCAACTTCAACTTCCGCACCGAAGGCTACCTGCGGCTGGCCCGGGCACTGGAGCCGCTAGACCTCGACTGGCTCGAGCTCGACATCTTCGAGCCCGACGCGCTTGCGCGCATTCGCAGCCGGGCACCGATGTCGATCGCCTCCCTGGAGTCACTGTTCGGCCGGCGCCAGTACCGGTCGTACTTCGACGCCGGAGCGGTGGATGTCGCGATCGTGGACGTGCCGTGGAACGGGATCGCCGAGTCGATCCGGATCGCGAACCTCGCCGAGATCCACGAGGTCAACGTCGCGGCCCACAATTTCAACGGCCATCTCGGCACGCTGATGGGCGCGCATTTCTGCGCCGCGGTCCCGAATTTCAGGGTGCTGGAAACCGATTACGAGGACGTCACCTGGAAGGACAGGATCTTCGATCCTCCGCCGGTGATCGAGAACGGCGAACTCCTCCTTCCGGACACGCCCGGGTGGGGGACCACCATCAACGAGGAGGCGCTGGCCGCCCATCCGCCGGCCAACCGCTTGTGGATCGGAAGCCGGGACGGGTAACCGTCCCGCGGCGAAGCCTACGGGTAGGCGATGCGCATGAACGCGACGCGCTGTGACCTCGCCTGTCCCGTCCCGCCCTCGCGGGTCACCGTGACCTCGCCCCGGTAGGCGCCCGGCCGGAGCGTTCCGTCACTCACCTGCACACCGACAGCGAGCCAGATCCGCGGCTGGTCGTCCGTGGCGCGTTCCGACCTGAGCGCAACCGGCTGGCCCGACGGGTCGGTGAGCCGCATCGAGATCAGGTCGTCCTTGCGCAGCCCGGCAATCTCGGTCCAGAAGGCGAGCGAGTTCGCTCCGGGGGCAAACAGTGTCTGCGTGAGCTTGCCGGAGCGGATGGCGGCGGCATCCGGAACGGTGTCGGAGAACCCGACATTGTGGATGATCGCCGAGCGGTAGGGCAGCCGGTCCAGCACCTGTCGCTGCCACAGCGGTGCGCGGCCGATCGTGCAGCTGCGTGCGCCGGACACGCCGGTGAACGGATCGATCACGCGGTTCTGGTACAGCACGCCGAAATGCAGGTGCGGGAAGTTCGTGTACCCGGACAGGCCAACGTCGGCGATGTGGGTCCCGGAACGCACCGTCTGGCCCGGGTTGACCCGCACGCTGCCCCTTTGCAGGTGACAGTAGGTCGAGGTCCAGCCCGTTGCATGGTCGATGATGACGGCGTTGCCGCACTGGCGTTGCGCGACATCGGGGGAGTCGGGCCGGCCCTGCGGGATGTCCGGCATCTCGTCGCGGATTGCGCGCACGATGCCGTCGGCCGCCGCCCGGACCGCGACACCTTCCCCGATCCTGGCGAAATGCGCCAGCGCGATGTCGGTCCCCTTGTGCCCGTCGTGCGTCATCGATCCGCAGCCGAAGTCCGCGGTGCCGGGACCGGGATCCAGGTCCACGTACTTGAAGACCCAGCAGTCGATGCCCGGTTCGCAGTCGATCGGCAGGTCGAAGGCGATCGGCGGGGCATCGATGCCTTCCGGCATCGGCGCGACGATCGCATGTGGCTCCGAGGCCGAGACGGACGCGCCTGCCACCAGGACCGCGAGCAGGGCCGCTGCCGCGATTGGGCGGGTGTTCATGACAGGTCTCCACGTCCGACGAGCGAGAGCAGGTATTCTCCGTAACCACTTTTCCTGAGCGGGGCCGCGAGCCTGCGCATCTGCTCGTCATCGATGAACCCCATGTGCAGGGCCACCTCCTCGACACAGGCAATCTTGAGCCCCTGGCGGTCCTCCACCGTGCGCACGAACTCCGATGCCGCCATCAGCGCATGATGGGTGCCGGTGTCGAGCCACGCGAAACCCCGGCCGAGGCGTTCGACCCGCAGTGCCCCGCGTTCGAGGTAGATGCGGTTGACGTCGGTGATCTCGAGTTCCCCGCGATGCGAGGGCCGGACGTCGCGGGCGATGTCGAGGACCGCGTTGTCGTAGAAGTACAACCCCGTCACCGCCCAGTTGGACTCCGGGCTCTGCGGTTTTTCGACAATGCTCCGGGCCCGCCCCTCCTCGTCGAACGACACCACGCCATAGCGTTCGGGGTCCCTCGTGTAGTAGCCGAACACCGTCGCACCGTCCGTGCACGCCGCGGCCGCCTGCAGTTTCTCGGTGAGACCGTGGCCATGGAAGATGTTGTCGCCCAGGATGAGGCAGCAGGGATCGTTGCCGACGAAGTTCCGGCCGATGATGAAGGCCTGGGCCAGCCCGTCCGGCGACGGCTGAACGGCGAAACTGATGCTGATGCCCCAGTGCGACCCGTCGCCGAGCAGGGCCTGGAACTGTTCCTGGTCCTCCGGGGTGGTGATCACCAGGATGTCCCGGATGCCGGCCAGCATCAGCGTGCTCAGCGGGTAGTAGATCATCGGCTTGTCATAGACGGGCAGCAGCTGTTTCGACACCGTGACGGTCAGCGGGTAGAGGCGTGTGCCGGACCCCCCGGCAAGGATGATCCCCTTCATCGCAGGCTTTCTCCCTCGACACTGCCCTGTTCCAGCAACCCGTCCAGCACCCGGGAAAGGCTCGCCGTCCACTGCGGCCGCTCGGGTCCGACCAGCCGGTCGATCCTGGTGCAGTCAAGGCTCGAATTGGCCGGCCGGCGCGCGGCGGTGGGCCAGGCGCTGGTTGGAACCGGATCAACCCGTGGCCGGCGTCCGGTGACGGTTGCGGCGCGCTCGACGATCGCCTGTGCCAGGCCGTGCCAGCTGGTCCGCCCCCTGGCCGTGTAGTGGAAGGTTCCCCAGTCGGTGAACCCCTGGTCGAGGATGCGCCCGGCGACGCACAGCGACGCGGCCGCGATGTCCCCGGCCCAGGTCGGGGCCCCGTGCTGGTCGTCGACCACCTGCAGCACGTCGCGTTCGCCTGCGAGCCGCAGCATGGTTCGCACGAAATTGGCGCCGTGGGCCGCATAGACCCACGACGTGCGCATGACGACGTGACGCTCCAGCAGGTCCGCGACCGCACGCTCGCCGGCGAGCTTGCTGCGGCCGTAGACCCCGACGGGATTGGGCGGATCGGACTCCAGGTAGGGGCGCGATCCCGATCCGTCGAACACGTAGTCGGTGGAAAGGTGGATCAGCGCGACGCCGCGCCCGGCACATTCACGCGCCACGATCGCGGCACCGCCCTCGTTGACGGCGAAGGCGGCGTCCCGGTCGGTTTCGGCCCGGTCAACCGCAGTGTAGGCGGCCGAATTGATCACGACTTCGGGCCGGTGCCGATCCAGCGCCCGGCGAACCGACGCGGTGTCGGTGACATCGAGCCCGGTCCGGGACTCGGCGGTTACCCGCAGTCCGGCAAGACCGTCGCGCAGGGCCAGTTCCCTGCCGACCTGCCCGCCGCCACCGGTCACGAGCACACGCGGCATCAGCCCCGCGTCCCCAGCCGTCCGCCGGCATAGCGGGTCTCCAGGATCGCCTGCCACCAGTCACGGTTCTCGATGTACCAGCACACGGTCCTGCGCAGTCCGGACTGAAAGTTCTCGCGCGGACTCCAGCCGAGTTCGTTCTCCAGCTTCGTGCAGTCGATTGCGTAGCGGAAGTCGTGCCCGGGCCTGTCGGTGACGAACTCGATGCGCTCGAGGTGCGAGGCCCCGTCCGCCGACGGCGCGAGTTCGTCGAGCAGGCGGCATATGCCGGTCACGACGTCGATGTTCCGCAGTTCGCTGCCCCCGCCGACGTTGTAGCTCTCCCCGGTCCGGCCTCGCGAGAGGATCTGCCAGAGCGCGCGGGCGTGGTCCTCGACATGCAGCCAGTCGCGGACGTTCTCGCCGGATCCGTAGACCGGGAAGGGCTCGCCGGCCAGCCCCTTGATGATCATGAGCGGGATCAGCTTTTCCGGAAACTGGTTCGGTCCGTAGTTGTTCGAGCAGTTGCTGAGCACGACCGGGAGATCCCAGGTCTCGTGCCAGGCCCTGACGAGGTGATCGGAAGCGGCCTTGCTGGCGGCGTAGGGTGAGCGCGGCGCGTAGGGGGTTTCTTCGGTGAAGGCGGGGTCACCGGTTGCGAGCGACCCGAACACCTCGTCGGTCGAGATCTGGTGGAAACGGAAGCGCGACCGGGCTCCGGTTCCGAGCCCGGTCCAGTAGGCGCGCGCCGCCTCGAGCAGGGTGTAGGTGCCGGTGATGTTGGTGCTGATGAAATCGTCCGGGCCATCGATCGAGCGATCGACATGGCTTTCCGCCGCCAGGTGCATGATGGCATCCGGGCGGTGGCGTTCCAGGATGTCGGCAAGCGCCTCGCGGTTGCGGATATCGGCGTGCTCGAAACCGTAGAGCGGCGACGCGTCCACCCCGGCCAGCGAGGAGGGGCTGGCGGCGTAGGTCAGGGCGTCGACATTGACCACTCGCACACCGACGTCACCGACCAGGTGGCGGATGACGGCCGAGCCGATGAAACCTGCGCCACCGGTGACCAGGACGGTCCCGATTTCGCTCATCCCCCGGGTCCGAAACTGAAGTACGCCCGGGCATCGGCGAGTGTCGGGTAGACGGTATCCTTCTGTGACAGTACCGGATCACCGCCGTCGAGCGGCCAGGGGATCGAAAGGTCGGGATCGTTCCAGATGATTCCTGCCTCGTGGTCCGGCGAGTAGGGTGCTGTCACCTTGTACAGGACCTCGGTGTCGGGCTCGATGGTGCAAAAGCCGTGGGCAAACCCTGCCGGGATCAGCAACTGGTTCCACTCCTCGGCACTGAGGGTCCGCGCGACGTACCGCCCGAAGGTGGGAGAGCCGTGACGGATGTCAACCGCGACATCGTAGATGGCGCCGCGGGCGACGCGGACCAGCTTGTCCTGGGCAAACGGGGGGATCTGGAAGTGCAGCCCGCGGAGCGTTCCGACGGTTGCCGACATCGAGTGGTTGTCCTGGCAGAACTCGAGCGCAATGCCGTTCTCGGCCAGGCTGGCGGCGTTGTAGGTTTCGGAAAAGAAGCCCCGGTGATCGCCGAACCGGCGGGGGCGGAGGACCAGCACCCCCGGGATCTCGGTCTGCTCCAGATGCACGGCGCCGCCTGTCAGTCAGTGGCATTCGGCGCGCTCTTATCACTTCCGTGACGGTGCCGCAATCGCCAACGGGCCGCAGGCCATGGTAGGGTCAAGGGCCGGTACCGCCGCTTCACGGCGCCTGAGACCGGTTCGGTTGGAGGGGACGGTGAACCCACGGGCGGCGCAGGTTTCCACCGGGGACGTCGCGCCGACGCGGCGTTGGGCAACGGCCTGCAGCGTGGTTCTGGTGTCGTACCGGACCGGACCGGTCCTGCTCGAATGCCTGGCGTCGGTGTTGCGCCAGGATGCCGTGCGGGAAGTGGTCCTCGTCGACAATGGCAACCCGCCCGAACTTGTGGCCGAGGTCGGCCGTCTTGCCGCTGCCGATACCCGTCTCGTGGTGATCACCGGACACGGCAACGTCGGGTTCGCACGCGGCTGCAACCTGGGGGTTGCCCGGACCACCCGGCCGACCCTGCTGCTGCTCAATCCTGACGCGGTGCTCGGGCCCGGCGTGATCCGGGCGGCCCTCGACGCGCTCGCCGGGCGCGAGGATGTGGCGCTGGCAACCGTCCGGCTTCTCAACACGGACGGGACCGAACAGCGCGGCTGCCGTCGCAACCTGCTCACGCCGTGGAACTGCGTGGTGGAGCAGCTGCGGCTCGCCAGCCTGGTCCCGGGGCTGTCGGGGGTCAATCTCAACACCGCGCCGGTCCCCGAACACCCGGTGGAGGTGCCGTGCATTTCCGGGGCGTTCATGCTCATGCCGCGGGCCACCTGGGAGCGCACCGGGGGCATGGACGAGGGGTATTTCCTGCATGTGGAGGATGTCGATTTCTGCCTGCGGTTACGGCGGGACGGGGGCCGGATCCTCTACATTCCGGGCATCAGCGTGACCCACGTGCAGGGAACGAGCCGGGCCAGTCCGCTGCTGGTCGAGTGGCACAAGGCGCGAAGCCTCGTGCGGTACTTCTTCATCCACTTCCGGTCGGGCTGGCAGGCGCCGGCCGTGGCGCTGATCGCGGTCCTGGCGCAGCTGAGGTTCCTCGCGATTGCTCCGGTGCGCACGCTCCTGTGGATGCTCCGTAAACGCCGCGGCGCTCACCCGCCCGCGGCGCGGTAGCGGTCACGCAGCAGGCGCTTGTAGAGCTTGCCGTTCTCCTGTCTCGGCAGGGCATCGTCGAAGTCGATCGAGCGCGGGCACTTGACCCGGCTCAGCCGCTCGCGGCACCAGGCGATCAGTTCCGCCTCGAGCGCGGGCCCGGCCACGGCCATGTCGACCGGGTGGACCACCGCCTTGACCGACTCGCCGAACTCCTCGTCGGGCACTCCGATCACGGCTGCATCCAGGACGCACGGGTGTCCGAGGAGCAGGTTCTCGACCTCCTGCGGGTAGATGTTGACCCCGCCGGTTATGATCATGTTCGCCTTGCGGTCTGTGAGGTACAGGTAGCCGTCCGCGTCGACGTAGCCGACGTCGCCCAGGGTGCTCCAGCCGCTGGCGGTTCGCGATGACCGGGTCTTTTCGGGGTCGTTGTGATAGGAGAACTCGGGTCCGTTGGCGAAGTACACCACGCCCTCGGTACCGTGCGGCACTTCGACGCCCTCATCGTCACAGATGCGCAGTTCGCCGATGATGGCGCGTCCGACCGAACCCGGATGATCCAGCCATTCCTGCGAGTTGATGAGGGTCAGGCCATTGCCTTCCGACCCGGCGTAGTACTCGAGGATGATCGGTCCGAACCAGTCGATCATGGCGCGCTTGACGTGTTGGGGACACGGTGCCGCTGCGTGGATGGCGCACCGCAGGCTCGAAAGGTCCCGCCTGGTGCGACTGGTCCGGGGAAGGCGCAGCATGCGGATGAACATGGTCGGGACCCACTGTGCGTGGGTGACGCGGTAGTGCTCGATCAGTCGCAGGCATTCCCCGGCATCGAACCGCTCCATCACCACGATGGTTCCGCCGAAGCGCATGACCCGCATGCAGAACATCAGGGGTGCGGCGTGGTAGAGCGGGGCCGGTGAGAGGTAGACGGTTCCGGCATCGAACCCGAACAGCCGGGCCGCGAGAACGTAGCCCGGTGACGGAATGCCGAACGGGCCGTCGGGCAGGGCCCTCAGGATCCCTTTGGGTCGGCCGGTGGTGCCCGACGAGTACGGCATCTCCACACCTTCCGACTGGTCGCTGACCGGGTGTGCCGGCATCGCCCCGAGCGCGGCATCCAGGTCCGCGTAGCCCGGCACGCCGGGCGCGATGGCGAACCGGGCGGTCGCGGGTATTGTGGCGAGATCGAGGCGCTTGGCCGTTGCCCCGAGGCCGGGCGAGGTCACCAGCATTTTCGAACCGGAGTCGCGCAGGATGTAGTTGACCTCGTCCGGGGTGAGATGGGTGGGGATCGGGACAATCCGCAGGCCGGCCCGCTGGGCGCCCCAGGCAAGAACGAGGTAGTCGAGGCAGTTCTCGAGCAGCAGTGCTATCCGGTCGCCCGACGTGATCCCGAGTGACCGGACAAGATGCGCGAATCGGTTGGACCGTGCCTCGAGACCGGCAAAGTCCAGCGAGGCGCCCGAACCCCCCATGATCAGTGCCGGGCGGTTGGGAGTGAGTTCGGCATGGATGCCGGCATGCATCGGGGCAATGGTCATCTGTGCGGTCCTGCTGTGGCCTGAATGGAACGGCTGCGTACAGATGGTGCTGCGCAAGGCGCGGATTACGGCATACCGGCCGCTGACCGCGTCCGGCGAGGATACACCCGGACCACGAAGGGACCCACGGCAAACGGGGCCGATTGTGTCCCGGCTGGTGGTACAGGAACCTGGCAGCCGGTGCAGCAGTGGGCCCTGCGAAAGGCTGGCCAGCTGGATGGCACAACGGAATGCGACTCGCACGAAAACAGGGTTGACAACCATTTTGTAGCCAACCATATTGATGCCAACCATATTGATGCCAACTATATTGTTGGGAGATGATTTGATGCGAAAAGGCGGGAGCAACTGGGTCGACGGAGAGAACTTCTTCGACCGCGACACGGAGCTCGAAGCGCTGGAAGAGCGGGTGCGGGAGGGAACCCATACCCTGCTGACCGCACAGCGCCGCATGGGCAAGACGAGCCTGGTGCGGGAACTGCAGCGCCGGCTGGCCGAAACCGGAGAATTTGAGGTCGTATTCGTCGATCTGGAAGGGGCCTTTGACCCGGCCGATGCGATTGCCGAAATCGGGGTTCAGGCAAGGCCCGTCCACGCGGCGTGGGATCAGATCAAGAACCGCTTCGCCAACCTGTTGAGAAACGCCGGCGACCGGATCGAGGAACTGTCGGTTGCGGACCTGAAGGTGACGCTGCGGGCCGGGATCGGTGTGGGGAATTGGGCGCAAAGAGGCGACACGATCCTTGCGGCCCTGTCGGAGAGCGGCCGGCCGGTCGTGCTTGCGATCGACGAGTTGCCGATACTCGTCAACCGGCTGCTGAAGGACGAGACGGGACAGGTGACACCTGCCGGCAAGCGGGAAGTTGAAGCGTTCCTGAGCTGGTTGCGCAAGGCGGGACAGGACCATCGTAACCGGGTCATGATGATCCTGTCGGGCAGTGTGAGCCTGGAGCCCCTGCTGGAACAGGCCGGGCTCAGCGCCCAGGCCAACATCTTTCCGCCCTTCGACCTGAAACCCTGGAGCGAGGAAACAGCCGTATCCTGCCTGGAGGCGCTTGCCCGATCCTATGGGGTCGGTCTGGGACCGGAGGTCGGCAGGGATATGTGCCGCAGGCTGCGTTGCTGCATTCCGCACCATGTCCAGATGTTCTTCGACAGGTTGCACGAACATCTTCGGCGCGCCGGGCGGAAGGACGCCTCGCTCGAAGATGTCGATAAGGTCTATGTGCAGGAGATGCAGGGCGTGCGGGGCCAGGTCGACCTGCAGCACTACGAGGGCCGGCTGGCAACGGTCCTCGGGCGAGCGGGGTACACGGTTGCGCTGGAAATTCTGACGGCAACGGCAGTCAAAGGCGATATCACCACGGAAACGATCAACAGATATCGCAATGACTTCATGACGCGCGACGCGCATGACGGATGTGGCGCGCCCGCATTCGACCATGTGCTGCACGTGCTGCAGCACGACGGTTATCTGGAACCGAATGACGGCGGTTACCGGTTCGTCTCCGGTCTGCTCGAGGATTGGTGGCGTGGGCGCTACGGGCAGAGCTTCGTGCCCGTGTTTGACCGGTAACAAAAAGCGGGAGCCGGATCGATGGCTGTGACTGCCAGAAAATACAACCCGGGCTTTCTCTCTGTCGAAGAACTGGTCGCGACCTTCTGCGTACGGACAACGGAGTACGAGTCCCTGGTCGAGGCGTTGCGCGAGTGCTCGGGTAGCGCCAACTCCCATCAGATCGTGATCGGGCCGCGCGGCAGCGGGAAGACAAGCCTTCTGCTACGGATCGCGGCGGAGGTGCTGCGTGATGCCGATCTATCGGCGCGCTTCTTCCCAATCGTGTTCGCGGAGGAAAGCTACGAGGTCTCCACCGCGGGCGAGTTCTGGCTCGAGTGCGTATCCCGGCTGGCCGATCAGGCACCGCGCAGGGATGGAGATGTCGACCTGCACCGCACCTTCGGGGAACTGCGCACCATCCATGATGACCGGATGCTGGAGGACCGGTGTCTCGGGGTTCTGCAGGACTTTGCCGACCGGGAAGAAAAGCGCCTCGTGCTGTTCGTCGAGAACCTCAACACGATGTTCAGGGACATGGGCGACAAGGACGCGGGCTGGCGGTTGCGGAAGCTGCTGCAGACCGAACCGAGGATCGTTTTGCTGGCGAGCGCGACCAGCCGGTTCGACCAGATAGACGATCCGAAGGAAGCGCTCTACGAGCTCTTCCGGATGATCCGGTTGCATCCCCTGGACACGGAAGGCTGCGCGACCTTGTGGCGGACGGTGTCGGGGCAGGACCGGGCGCCGCAGACGATCCAGGCTTTGCGGATTCTCACCGGCGGCAACCCGAGGCTGCTGACGATCGTGGCCCGGTTCGGCGCCAATCTGTCGTTCCGCGAGCTGATGGCTGATCTTCTCGACCTGGTCGATGACCATACCGAGTATTTCAGGAGCCATCTTGAGTCGCTCCCGGCGCAGGAGCGAAAGGTGTACCTCGCCCTTGCCAATCTCTGGAAACCGGCGAACACACGCGAGATCGCGGACCGGGCGAGGCTCGGGACCAGCAAGTGCAGCGCACAACTGGCTCGCCTGGTCGAGCGGGGTGCGGTGGAGGTGAGCGGTGGTAGTGCGCGGAGAAAGCTCTATTACCTGACCGAGCGGCTCTACAACATCTACTACCTGATGCGGCGGGCGCGCGGGCCGGCGCCGCTGATCGATGCGCTGATCCGCTTCATGGAAGCCTACTACTCGACCGACGAGCTTAAGCAGCTCGGGATCCGCATGGCGCGTGAAGCGTCGGGATTCGACCGGGGTGCGTTGGAGCTCCACCGGATGGCGTTCGAGCATCTTGTCGGACTGCCGTCGCTCGAAGCGCATCGCGAAGAACTGCTTTCGCGTGCGCCGTATGCCCTTGCGAATGTGTCCAGTGAGTTTTCTGCACTATCTCCGGCGCCGTCGGCCGCGCGGGAACTCTTCACCAAGGCGCTGGCGCTGGCGGAAAGAGGCCCCTTGCAGGACGCCGTGGCGGCCTGGGACGAGGTTGTCCGAAGGTTCGGGGAGAGCGACGCACCGGCGGATCTCGAACAGGTGTCGTTGGCACTCGTCAACAAGGCAAAGGCGTTGGACCAGCTGGGAAGAGTAGAAGAATCGCTGGCGGTGCTGGACGGCGTGGTGCGGCGTTTCGGGGCGGATAACGCGGAAGGCCACACTCTCGCGGCGGCGACGGCGCTCGCGAGCAAAGGTGGAGTGCTGAGCAATCTGGACCGGCACACTGAAGCGCTAGCCGCTTGGGAAGAGATCGCGCGACGCTTCGGTAAGAGCCGGGTGCCGGCGCTTGAGTCGCTGGTAACCAACGCGCGGGTCGGGACGGCGCTCGCGCTGAATGCGTTGAACCGGCCTCGGGAAGCTCTGCAAGCCTGCGATGAAGCGCTGGAACGCTTTGGCAAGGACGGTTCGCTCGATCTTCACAGTGAAGTGGCGACCGTCATGGTCGGGCGGGGTCTTGCACTCGCGGGTCTGGGCCGCGTCGACGAGGCGATAGACGCCTGGGGTGGCGTCGTGGAGCGTTTCGGCACGAGCGACTCCATCAGAGTCGTCGAACAGGTGGTCTACGCGTTAGCGAACATCGGCACCGCGCACTTCCAGTTGGACCGGCTGGAGGAGGCTCTGGCCGTGTTCAACCGGGTTGTGGAAGGTGACAAGGCAAGCGATGCGCCGATCCTGCGGGAGGTGGTGGCATACTGTTTTGCCAAGAGAGGCAACGTGCTGGCCGTGCTGAAGCGGGAAACGGAAGCGCTCTCTTCGTGGGACGAGGCGATCAGAGCTTTCGGAGCAAGTGGTTCGCCAAAAACGGCGGAACCGTTCTGCGAGGCCCTGATGAACAAGGCTGCGGCGCTGCACAACGCCGGAGGATTCGGGGATGCGCTGCATCTGTGGGGCGACGTGGTGGAACGGTTTGGGGCCGACGACCGCCCTGACCTCCTTGCCATGGTTGCGACGGCGCAGAAGAACCGGGGGCGGTTGCTGGAACGGCTGGGCCAATTCGAAGAGGCGCTGGCGGTCTGGGACGAGATCGAACGGCGTTATGGAAACAGCGATGAGCCGGAAATTTCGAAGCTGTTTGCTTCATCCTTGGTCAGAAAGGGTACGACGCTCGCCCGTCTGAACCGGCAGGAGGACGCGATCGAAGTTTGGAGCATAGTTGAGTGCCAGTTCGGAAAGGACGACGTATCGCCGTATTGCGAGGAGATTGCGACGGCTGTCTTGAATAAAGTGAATGTGCTGAATCTGTTGGACAGGCCAGAAGATGCCCTTGAGACCTGTGACGAGGCGCTCCGGCGATTTGGAAGCACAAACGAGCCCTGCAGTGTTGAGGCCGTCGCACAGACTCTCGTCTGGAAGGGTGCCTTGCTGGTCGCTCTGAACCGAACCGAGGAAGGATTCGTGGCGTGGGACGAGGTTGTCCGAAGGTTCGAGGCGAGTGATGTGCCGGCACTTCGCGACACGGCGGAAACTGCGTTGTATGCGCGGGCGCAGCACGAACTGGCTGAAGGCACCTCACGGACTGCCGTTACGTTTCTCGACCGCGCGCTGTTGCAGGCGCGGGCAGGCAATCTGGAGAACAGGCTACGTGGCCATCTGATCCGGGCCCGGGCGCACCTGGCGGAGGGCGATAGTGAAGCATGCGTCCGTGATGTTGAGACTGCGCTGTTGATCCTCCCTGAACTGAACATCTTGCCGAGGGACGTGCTGGTGGTTCTGGCCGATCTCGCGTCGGGTGTCGGGCCCGAGAGGATGTGCGATCTGATCAAGTCATCGCCAGCCGACAATCTCCTGCTTCCGTTGAGGACGGCGCTGGAACGGGAACTCGGGTTGGAACCGAGGGTGGCCAGGGAAGTCGAAGAGATTGCCGAAGACATACGCCGGGAATTGCTCGCCCGGCCTGTCCACAAGGTTGGGAGACCGACGGCCTGATCGTTTCAGGCAACCCGGTTGCGATGGAACCGGATGGAAGAAAGTAATGAAGCCGTGCGCTGCTCTTGTGCCGAAAGCGAGCAGTTTCTGCATCAACTTGTTGTTTTCGCTGGAATACTCGAGCCCGGTCTCCGGGCCGGAAATGCCGTGGCAGGCCACTCAGGCCGCGGACGAGCCGTCTCCGACAGCCGGAGCGTGCGCAATCAGTGCCCGAAGGGCCGTCATCGCCTCCTCGTGACGGCGAAGTCCTTCGTCCATGGCCTCCTTGTGACGACGCAGGTCGGCTTCGCGCGCTTCGCGACGGTCCTTCGCCCGCTCTTCTGACGAGCGGTGCATTTCGACGATCCCACGCCAGATCAGGAAGCAGGCAGAGCCGCCGACCAGAATGGTCGCGGCAGCAATGGCGACAGTCGCCCATGCCGTAATGAGCTGGGGTCCTCCATCAGGCTGCTTCCTGCGGTTACCGGCGTCCGGACCAGGTCCAGAACTTTACCATCCGCCCCTTATACACCGGCTTTAATGGCCTTCGCCAAACCGACCCATGCGGGGCAGGGTGCTCACGCGGGGAGCCAGCCGGCACTGACGCCGGGCGGTCGCCCGGGGCCGGATCGAGCCGATTGACACTGGCTCGACCTGCCTGTCATGGAAGCCGCACCGATGATCCCGGGGGAGACATGCGAATGGGAACCGGAAAGGTCGCCGTCATCACCGCCGCGGGCAGCGGCATGGGCGCGGCCGCCGCGAGGCGGCTGGCGGGTGACGGGTACAGTGTCGCGGTCCTGTCGTCATCCGGCAGGGGCGAGGCGCTCGCAACCGAACTCGGCGGGTTCGGCGTGACCGGGTCCAACCGGTCGAATGCCGACCTGCAGCGCCTGGTCGACGGCGCCGTCGAACGCTGGGGACGGATCGACGTGCTGGTCAACAGCGCCGGGCATGGTCCGCGCGGCCCGCTGCTCGAACTGACCGACGAGGACTGGCATGCCGGAATGGAGGTCTACTTCCTCTCGGCCGTCCGGCCGGTCCGGCTCGTCACGCCGGTCATGGAGCAGCAGCGGTCGGGCGCCATCATCAACATCTCTACCTTTGCCGCCTTCGAACCCGACCCCACCTTTCCGACCTCGGGCGTGTTCCGGGCAGGGCTTGCGTCATGGACCAAGCTCTACTGCGACAGGTACGCGGCGTCCGGCATCCGGATGAACAACGTCCTGCCGGGGTTCATCGACAGCCTGCCGGAGAACCCGGCGTTCCGCGAGCGCATTCCCATGGCCCGCTACGGAAGCGTGGACGAGATCGCCGCGACCGTCGCCTTCCTGGCGTCACCGGGATCCGGCTACATCACCGGTCAGAACCTGCGCGTTGACGGCGGGATCACGCGGAGCGTCTGAGCTGCCGGCCGGGATCACGCCATAAGGGCGAGTATGCTGGCGGGCAGCGCGAAGGCCGCCGCGTGGACTTCCGGGGTGTAGTAGCGGGTCCCGAACCCCGCGTGTTTGAACCGCCGGGTCAGTTCGGCCACCCCGGTCCGGCGCAACGCCGCGTTGTCACTGGCCCAGCCGAAGGCCATGTGTCCGCCCTGGTAGGTGGGTACCGGGGCGAGGTAGAACCAGACGTCGGCGAATGATGGACCGAGCCGCCGGTAACTGTCGGTCAGTTCCCCGCCCTGCACGTGCGGAACCCCGTTTTGGGTCACCAGCACCCCGCCCGGCGCCAGCCGGTCCCGGCAGGCACGGTAGAACGCCTCGGAAAACAGCACCTCGCCGGGCCCGACCGGGTCGGTGGAATCGATGATGATGACGTCCCAGCTCCCGGTGGCCTCGGCCACGAAACGGGCACCGTCGGCGATGACCAGCTCAAGGCGCGGGTCGGACAGGGCGCCATCGGCAAGTGACGGCATCCAGGTGGCGCACAGGTCGACCACCTCCCGGTCGATCTCGACCATGGTCAGCGCCTCGACGCTGCGGTGCCGGAGCACCTCGCGCGCGGTTCCGCCATCACCGCCACCGATGACGAGCACACGCGAGGCGCTGCCGTGGCCGAGAATCGGCACGTGGGTCAGCATCTCGTGGTAGATGAACTCGTCGCCCTCGGTGGTCTGGACGATGCCGTCAAGCGCCAGGACCCGTCCGAACAGCCTGTTCTCGAAGATCAGCAATTCCTGCTGACCGGTCGAGGAGCGGAACAGGACCCGGTCCATGGACAGCCCCTGGGTCAGCCCCGGGTGCAGCGCCTCCTCGAACCATTCGGTCACGTGACGATCCCGCGGCGATGATCCCCGATCTGGACCGACTCGGGGCTGAAGGCTGCGGTGAACACCGGGATTGCCCGGTGCGGGTCGGTGTCGCCGCACATGAACACGTCGAGTGCCGCGTAGCGTCGTTCCGGCCAGGTGTGGATGCTGATATGTGACTCGGCCAGGACCGCGATCCCCGACACCCCGCCTTCGGGCGAGAACCGGTGCAGGTGCAGGTGCAGTATGGTCGCGCCGGACGCGTCCACGGCCCGGATCAACGTGTGCCGGACATGTTCCACGTCGTCGAGATTCGATGCACCCCACAGATCGATGATCAGGTGGGTGCCTGCAAATGTCATGCCGTCACGGCGTGTGAAGTGGTCGGGGTGGCCGTCGTCCACGGCTTCGGGCCGGGGAACAACAACCGTCCGGTTCATGGACCAGCCCCTGGCACCCCGGAGCGGGCGGTCAAGGCGTTGCAACGGATCATTTGGCCAATACCGTCCTACGGGCCCGGCGCCGCGTGACGCGCCGCGCACGCGGCGCCGCATCTCCGCGCCGCCTGTGCAGCTCGTCAAGCACGTCGCGCTTTTCCTGGTCCGAGAACCGGGACCAGCGGGCCACTTCCTTCAGCGTGCGCCAGCACCCGAGACAGTACCCGGTCTGGGCATTGATCTGGCAGACGCCGACACACGGTGAAATGATCGGAAAATCCTGCTCCATGAGCTCTGTGTCCCAGAACCGGTACCGACGTCCACACATGGCGTGTCAACGCCTTGAGAGCAAGAGGAAAATCGATCCTTCAGGCGGCGAGGTGGTCGTCTTCCCGCCGGTAGGCGGCCACGAGGCCCGCAAAGGCGTCAATCGCAGCACCCGCACTCTCCGAACCCGCACCGGTTACCAGCGCCGTGTCGGTCACGACCGGTTCGTCCTGCCACGTCGCTCCCGACGTGGTCATGATTTCCTGCAGGGACGCGGTACCCGTCACCGTGCGACCGGCCGCGCTCTCGGCCAGGACGAGCAGACCGACGGCGTCTCCGACCAGCGCGACCGGCATGCTGGCGCGCATGAACGCCTTCAGGACCCTGAGGGAATGCGGATCTTCCGCCATCTTCTCCACGCTGCGCTGCCCGCCGGGTATCATCAGGCCGTCATAATCGATCGCGAGGGTGTCGACGAGGTCGACATCCACCGGGAAGAAGTGGCCCCAGCTGTCGTCGTACCAGCCGTGGACCAGGCCGTTGGCACGGGAAACGACCCTGATGGTTGCCCCGAGCTTGATCAGGCGCTTCTGGGCGCCGGTGAAATCGATCTCGTCGAATCCGTTGGCGACCATCAGGGCAATGACTTTTCCAGCGAGCGGCGTGTCACTCATATTGATCTCCAGTTGGTTGAATGGCGATGTACCGGGTGGATCGTCAGTGATCCGCAGGCGTCGACCGCGAACCGCGATGGCATGGATGCCCGCCCGGGAACCGTCGACGGTACGGGAAGTAACGAGTATGGCGTGTAGGTCAGAGTGCGTGACCTACTCCGAAGTGCCGCATTTTGCAACACCCGGAGCATCACGCCCGATCGGTTCCCGCGGCGTTCGCCGCGGTTCGTGGAGCGGGTGAGGGGAATCGAACCCCTATATCCAGCTTGGGAAGCTGGCATTCTACCGTTGAATTACACCCGCCCTGTTCCTTCACGCTACCACGCCCGCTCGAGCGCTGCCAGTCCGCCGGCGGGCCGGTTGCCTGCCGCGGACGGGCGGGCCTATCGTGGCCGCCGACGTCGGTGCCGCGGGGGAGGGATATGGCGGAAATCGCCCTGACCGGGGAAGAACGGGCCATGCAGGCAGGCGAGATGGGGTGGCCGCTGTCCTGGGCGATCAATCACCAGCTCCAGGTGGCGCGGATGTTCGATGCGCCCGACCTGGTTGCGGTGGGCCAGGCGCACATGATGGCCGATCCCGAGGCGGTCGGCGAGGCCGGTGCGCAGTTCATGGAGGACCTGGTCCGCCACGGCGCGCGGGTCAGGATCCCCACGATCACCGATCCGCGCGGTGTCGATCTCGCCTGCTACCACCCGCTCGGTCAGACCGAGGAGATGGCCGGACTCGAGCGGCGCATCATCGCCGCCTGCACCGGGATGGGCATCCTGATGACCAACACCTGCGTCAACTACCAGACCATCATGCCACCGGTCATGGGAGAGCATGTCGCCTACGGTGACACCGGTGTCGTGATCTACAGCAACTCTGTCTGCGGTGCGCGGTCGAACTTCGAGGGTGGCCCGTCGGCACTCGCCGCCAGCCTGACCGGCCGAACCCCCAGGTACGGACTGCACCTTGACGGGAACCGCAGGGCGACGCGGCGGTTCGTCGTGGCCGAGCAGCCGCGCGAACTGACCGACTGGGGCGTGCTCGGCGCCGTGGTGGGCGAAAGGGCCGGGTCGTACTGGCAGGTTCCGGCGATCGAGGGACTGGAGGTGGTCCCGAACTCCGACCAGCTGAAGCACCTGGGCGCGGCGATGGCGAGCTACGGATCCACGCCGCTGTTCCACCTGGTCGGGATCACCCCGGAAGCGCGGCAACTGTCGGATGTCGGCGGCGACCGGCTCGAGCCGGAGACGGTGAGCGCCGGGATGATGAACGCCCTGCGCTCGCGGTTCGGGGCAACCGGCGAGAAGGTCGACGTGGTGGTGTTTGCCGCACCCCAGCTCTCCATCGTCGAGATGCAGCAGGTTGCGGCGCTGTGCCGGGGCAGGACGGTGGCGGTGCCGCTCATCGTGTGCACTTCGCCGCAGGTCTACCCGGACGCCGCGCGCCACGGGTTCGTGAACACCATCGAGGCATCCGGCGGAATGGTCCTGCAGGGGACCTGCTTCTACAACCAGTTCGCCCGCGAGATCGGCGAGGCTAACGGCTGGAAGCGCCTGCTGAGCAACTCGGCGAAGATCGTCAATATCCTGGGCGGATACGGCTACGAACCGGCACTGGCCAGCATGGAACGGTGCGTGGCGTCCGCCGTTGCCGGGGAGATCCGCTGATGATCACGCTCGCATGCCACGCAGGTATCGGGCCCAGGACGGAGGGTTACGCGCTGGTCGCGCGCGACAACTTTTCCGCCCGCTACGACCTGGATCGCAACAGGGGAATCTTCTCGCGTCCCGGACATGTCCTCGCCGGCCGGTCGTACCGCGACATGATCCTGGTCATGAACACGGTCAAGGGCGGTGTCGCCACCGCGTGGATGCTGTACGCGATGAAGCAGGGCGGCGTGTGTCCGCGGGCCTTCCTGTTCAATACCGCAAACGCAATCATGGCCCAGGGCGCGGCGCTGGCCGACCTCGCCCTGTGCGACCGGTTTGCCGGGGGCGACATCACCGAACTGGTCCGTGACGGCGACTACCTGGTCGTGGATCCGGCCCGCGGCCTGGTTCAGGTGACCAACCGGAGCTGACCGCCCACCTCCCTTCCTCCAGCCGGACATGCCCAGTGGTCCTCGAAACCCCACCTTCCCGATCCGGCCTGCTGCCGGGCCTGCGCGCGGCACTCGATCGCAGGACGGTGACCGCCGGAGCGGTGGCCGCCCTGTTCGCGACGACCGGACCGCTTGCCCTGCTGCTGACCGTCGCGCGCGAAAGCGGGCTGTCCGCCGACGAAACCGTCGGCTGGATTGCCGCGGGCTACGGTTTCGGCGGTGTGCTCAGCATTCTTGCAAGTGGCCTGTACCGCCAGCCGATCGGACTGGCCTGGTCGATCCCCGGAACGGCGATGCTGCTTGCGGCACTGGACCACCTCTCGTTTGCCGAGGCGGTCGGCGCCTACCTGGTCTGCGGCCTGGTCATGGTTTTCCTCGGCCTGTCCGGTCTCATCGGGCGCCTGACCGCGCTGGTGCCGCTACCGGTGGTGATGGGAATGGTGGCCGGCGTGTTCCTGCCGTTCTGCCTGACCCTGGTCAGCGGCTTCATCGATGTCCCGGTGGTTGCAGGCGCCACCATCGGCGCCTTTGTCGTGGTTTCGGCCGTCCCGGCGCTGACGCAGCGCATTCCCCCGGTGCTGGCGGCGCTCCTGGTCGGAGCGGCGGCCGTCGCCGTGACCGGGGGGATGGCGGATATCGAGCTGCAGTCGGACTGGATCTCGGTGCCGTCGGTGCACAGGCCGGATTTCACCCTGGCCGCGATCGCCGAGCTGGTCCCCCCGCTTCTGGTCTCGGTGATCGCGATCCAGAACCTGCAGGGGTTCGTGATCCTCACCAGGGCGGGGCACGCGCCGCCGGTCAACGCGCTGACCGCCGCGTGCGGATACGGAACCCTGGCAATGGGAGCCTTCGGGTCGGTTCCAGCCTGCGTGACGGGCCCCGTCAACGGCATCCTCGTGACCACACGCCCTGCCGGGCATCGCTGGGCCGGCGGCATCGTGTTCGGCGTGCTGATTGGCCTGTTCGGCCTGTTCGCGCCACTGACCACGGCAGTGGCGTCGGGGTTGCCCCAGGCATTCATCGGCGTACTGGGCGGGCTGGCGATGCTGCCGGTACTCTCGGGCGCGTTTTCCGGCGCCTTCTCGGGCACGGCGCTGCTGGGGCCGGTCACCGCGTTCATCGTGACCATCAGCGACGTGGTCCTGCTCAACATCGGGGCGCCGTTCTGGGGCCTGGTGTTCGGAATCCTGGTCTGGCTGCTGCTTGAACGCCCGCGTCCTGTTGCAGGCGGCGATGCCTGAGCGCCGCTCCGTCAGCCGATCAGGGTCCGCCTGACGCGGGTTCCGGCCTTGGCGAAGTCCATGCGGCCGGGGTAACGCTGCTTCAGCAGGGCCATGATGCGGCTCATGTCCTTCATGCCGTTTCCGCCGCATTCCCTGATCGCCTCGCTGATCGCGCTGTCGATCTCGCCGGTGTCCATCGGGGCCGGGAGGAAGCTGCGGATGACCGAGACCTCGTCGCGTTCGAGCTTCGCGAGATCACCGCGCCCCTTCGCCTCGTTGACCGGGATGGCCTCCTGGCGCTGGTGGACCATGGTCTGCAGCAGGGACAGGATTTCCTCGTCGGAGATCGGTGCCTCGGTTCCGTTCGACCGCGCGGAAATTTCGCGGTCGCGTATCGCGGCGAGGATCAGGCGGATGACGCGAACCGCGCAGGCATCCCGCTGGTTGATCGACCGTTTCAGGGCATCCGACAGGTCGGTGCGGAGCAAGGCGACGAACTCCCCAACCACACCATGCATGGCCCGGACCGGCCTCGCGGCCGTCGGTCCAGGTACCGCACGATGGCTTGTGAAACCCGATATGGATTTCTAGTCCGCGGCCGGTCCTGTGCGCAACCCGGATTCGTACCCCGTCGCCCAAAGATGGCCGGTAATGCCGATTCCGCGCTGTTTTTCCTGCCTGGATGCGGGCACCACGGGCCCGGCGCCGGCGCATGGCCCATTCACCGGGCGCCCCGTCGCCGCGCTCTATCCGGTTGACCGGACCGGGCGGTTGCCCTAATCAACGCGGGCGACATCACCCCCCGGAGACACCCGTTCCATGGCGGATGCAGTTCCGTCAGCGACCGCTGGCGACCGGTTGCACACGCCCGAAGGGGCGACCGCGGTGCTCGTTCTCGCGGATGGTACCGTGTTGTGGGGGCGCGGCTTCGGGGCTGCGCGCAGCACGGTGGGGGAGGTCTGCTTCAACACTTCGATGACGGGCTATCAGGAAATCGTGACCGACCCGTCCTACGCCGGCCAGATCATCACCTTCACCTTTCCGCACATCGGCAACGTCGGCGCCAACCGGCTCGACGTCGAGACCGCAACCCCCCACTGTCTCGGTGTGGTGCTTCGCGCCGGGCCGACCGAACGGTCGAACTACCGCTCCGAGTGGGAATTCGACCACTGGCTGGGGTCGGTGGGCCTGCCCGGCATCAGCGGGGTCGACACGCGCCGCCTGACCCGCAGGATCCGCGACCGGGGCGCGCCGTCCGGCGCGCTCTGCCATGCGCCCGACGGCGTGTTCGACCTGGAGGCCCTGCGTCGGATGGCTGCGGACTGGCCGGGGCTGGAAGGGATGGACCTCGCCTCGCACGTATCGTGCACCCAGAGCTACAGCTGGTCGTGCGGCCTGTGGGACGCATCGTCCGGATCCGACCGGTACCTCCCGGCGCCCGAGCCGGAGTTTCAGGTGGTGGCGGTGGACTTCGGCGCCAAGCAGGCGATTCTGCGCAACCTCGCGCACCGCGGCTGCCGGGTCACGGTGGTCCCCGCCGGGAGTTCCTGCGAGGACATCATGGCCCACCGCCCGGACGGGGTCTTCCTCGCCAACGGACCAGGCGATCCGGCCGCGACCGGGCGCTATGCCGTACCGGAAATCCGCCGCCTGCTGGAGGCCGGCATCCCGGTGTTCGGCATCTGCCTCGGGCACCAGCTGCTTGCGCTCGCGCTGGGCGCGCGCACCGAGAAGATGCACATGGGCCATCGGGGCGGCAATCACCCGGTCAGGCGACTCGAGACCGGGACGGTCGAGATCACCAGCCAGAACCACGGTTTCGTGGTGAGCGAGGACACGCTTCCCGCGACGGTGGAAGTCACCCACCGCTCGCTGTTCGACGGGACGATCGAGGGGTTCCGGATGCGCGATCGTCCGGTCTTCGCAGTACAGTACCATCCCGAGTCGTCCCCGGGGCCGCACGACAGCGGCTACCTGTTCGACGCCTTTGCCCGGCTGATGCGCGGGGGCGACTGAGACGGCCATGCCAAGGCGCCACGACATCTCCTCGATCATGATCATCGGTGCCGGTCCGATCGTCATCGGGCAGGCGTGCGAGTTCGACTATTCCGGTACCCAGGCCTGCAAGGCGCTCCGCGAGGAGGGCTACCGGGTGATCCTGGTCAACTCCAACCCGGCGACGATCATGACCGATCCCGACATGGCGGATGCGACCTACGTCGAGCCGATCACTCCTGACACGGTCCGCCAGGTCATCGCGAACGAACGCCCCGACGCGCTGCTGCCGACCATGGGGGGCCAGACGGCGCTCAACACCGCGCTCGCACTCGCGCGTGACGGAGTGCTCGAGCAGTTCGGGGTGGAACTGATCGGCGCTGACCTCGACGCGATCGAGAAGGCGGAGGACCGCCTGCTGTTTCGCAGCGCCATGGAACGCATCGGACTCGAGTCGCCGCGCTCGCACCTGGTCTCGTGCGAGGAGGAGGCCAGGGACGCGCTGGCGCTGGTCGGGCTGCCCGCGATCATCCGCCCGTCGTTCACCCTGGGCGGCACCGGCGGCGGCATCGCGTACAATGCTCCCGAGTTCGAGGAGATCGTGCGCTCGGGCCTGCGCGCCTCTCCGGTCGGTACGGTGCTGATCGAGGAGTCCGTGCTCGGCTGGAAGGAATTCGAAATGGAGGTTGTCCGCGACCGCGCGGACAACTGCATCATCATCTGCTCGATCGAGAACGTCGATCCGATGGGCATCCACACGGGAGACTCGATCACGGTCGCGCCGGCGCTGACGCTGACCGACAAGGAATACCAGCGCATGCGCGACGCCTCGATCGCCGTGCTTCGCGAGATCGGGGTCGATACCGGCGGATCGAACGTGCAGTTCGCGATCAACCCGCAGACCGGTCGCCTGGTGGTGATCGAGATGAACCCGCGGGTGTCGCGCTCCTCGGCACTGGCTTCCAAGGCCACCGGCTTTCCGATCGCAAAGATCGCCGCGAAACTGGCGGTCGGCTACACGCTGGACGAGCTCGACAACGACATAACCGGGGTCACGCCCGCGAGTTTCGAGCCGACCATCGACTACGTGGTGACCAAGGCGCCCAGGTTTACCTTCGAGAAGTTCCCCGGCACCGCGGCCACGCTCACGACCTCGATGAAGTCGGTGGGTGAGGCGATGGCGATCGGCAGGACCTTCGCCGAATCCCTGCAGAAGGTAATGCGTTCGATGGAGACCGGGCTCGCCGGGCTCGACGACGTCCCGTTGCCCGGCGTCGGTCCGGACGGTGCCGTGATCGACCGGGAGACCGTGATCGCGTCGCTGTCGGAACCGGTCCCGGACCGTCTGCTGCGCATTGCCCAGGCGTTTCGATGCGGCATCGGGCTCGAGGACGTGCACCGCGCGTCATCGATCGACCGCTGGTTCCTGCGCCATGTCATGGACATCGTCCATGCCGAGGGCCGGGTCGGGTCTGACGGATTGCCGGACCGGGCGCTGGCGATGCTGGAACTGAAGCAGCTCGGGTTCTCCGACGCCCGGCTGGCGCGGCTTGCCGGGGTGACGGAGGCCGCGGTGGCCGGGAGGCGGCGGGCGCTGGGGGTACGGCCCGTCTTCAAGCGGGTCGATACCTGTGCGGCGGAATTCCCGGCGAAGACCCCCTACATGTACTCGTGCTATGAGGGTGACGGCGTCTCGCCGGCGGAATGCGAGTCCGATCCGACCGACCGGATCAAGGTCGTGATCCTCGGTGGCGGTCCGAACAGGATCGGGCAGGGGATCGAGTTCGACTACTGCTGTGTCCATGCCGCGTATGCGCTCACCGAGGCCGGATACGAGACCATCATGGTCAACTGCAATCCGGAGACGGTCTCGACTGACTACGACACCTCCGATCGTCTCTACTTCGAGCCCCTGACCACCGAGGACGTGATCGAACTCGTGCGCGCCGAGCAGCGCAGGGGGACCGTCGCCGGGGTGATCGTGCAGTTCGGAGGGCAGACACCGCTCAAGCTGGCGCACGCACTGCAGTCCGCGGGGATCCCGATCCTGGGAACCTCGCCAGACGCTATCGATCTCGCGGAGGATCGTGAACGGTTCAGTACCCTGCTGCGCCGGCTCGGACTGCGCCAGCCCGACAACGGCATCGTGACCTCCACCCCCGAGGCCGAGGCCGAGGCGGCGCGGATCGGTTATCCGGTGGTCATTCGCCCCTCCTACGTCCTCGGCGGCCGTGCCATGGAGGTGGTGCATGACCCGGCGTCGCTGCGCCGATACATGGAACAGGCGGTGGTGGCGTCGGGCGACAACCCGGTGTTGATCGACGGGTTCCTGTCGAACGCCACCGAGATCGATGTCGACTGCGTGTCCGACGGATCGACCGTGCACATCGCCGGCATCATGGAACATATCGAGGAGGCCGGGATTCACTCCGGCGACAGCGCGTGCTCGCTGCCGCCGCAGTCGCTCACGCCCGGCGTCATCGCGGAAATCCGCCGCCAGACCGACCTGCTGGCCCACGGGCTCGGGGTGCGCGGGTTGATGAACGCGCAGTTCGCGGTCAAGGACGGCATCGTCTACGTGCTGGAGGTCAATCCGAGGGCCAGCCGGACGGTCCCGTTCGTTGCCAAGGCGACCGGGGTGCCCATCGCCAAGGTCGCGGCGCGGGTCATGGCAGGCGAGGCGCTTGCCGACCTCGACCTGCCTTCGACCGAGCTGCGGCACGTTGCCGTCAAGGAGGCGGTGTTCCCGTTCGCGCGTTTCCCGGGCGTGGACCTCATCCTCGGGCCGGAGATGAAGTCCACCGGCGAGGTGATGGGGGTGGACGAGAGTTTCCCCGCCGCCTTTGCCAAGAGCCAGATCGCGTCGGGGACCAACCTGCCCCAGGGCGGGACGGTGTTCGTTTCGGTCAAGGATGACGACAAGGCACACCTGGTCGACATCTCCCGCCAGTTGGCCGGAATGGGGTTCGATCTGCTTGCCACCAGGGGAACGGCACAGGCGCTGTCGGCAGCCGGTCTCGAGGTGACCCTGGTTCGCAAGGTTCTCGAAGGTCGCCCGCACGTTGTCGATGCCATGTTGTCGGGTAATGTCGATCTCGTGATCAACACGACCCAGGGACTGCAGGCGATCGCGGACAGTTTCAGCTTGCGCCGGACTGCGCTCACCCACAATATTCCGTACTACACGACTGTGGAGGGCGCTCGCGCGGCGGTGCGTGCAATCAGCGCCATTCGTGGCGGCCGGCTCAAGGCAGCGCCACTGCAGTCGTATCTCGGCGGATCATTCTGATCTGCCGTGCGCGACCCGGCGCAGGCGTGCCGGGCGGGCAGCGAGCGTGTCCTCAGGCGACTGGAAACCCGTATGGACAAGGTTCCGATCAGACGTGAAGGCCTGGAACGTCTTCAGGAGGAACTGCGGCAACTGAAGAGCGTTGATCGCCCGCAGATAATCCGTGCGATCGCCGAGGCGCGCGAGCACGGCGACCTTTCGGAGAACGCCGAGTACCACGCCGCCCGCGAGCGACAGAGTTTCATCGAGGGCAGGGTTGCCGAACTCGAATCGGCAATCAGCCGCGCCGAGGTCATCGACGTCTCGCAGGTCGGCGGCGGGACGGTCACCTTCGGGACCACCGTGACCGTGGCGGACGAGGAGACCGACGAGGAGACCGCCTACACCATCGTCGGTCCCTACGAGGCCGACATTTCCCGCGGACTGATTTCGACATCATCTCCCATCGCCCGCGCCCTGATCGGCCGCCAGGTCGGCGACAGTGTCGAGGTCATTACCCCGCGCGGTGCGAAGAGCTTCGAAGTGCTCGACATCAGCGTGTCGTGACACCGCGGGAACCTGCGCCCGCCTGCTGGGTCGTGAGCGACGGCACGGCCGGCATGGAGGTGCAGTCGGTGGCGCTGGCGCGCGGGCTCGGGTTCGAGCCCGGTATCCGCAGGATCACGCCCCTGTCCCCGCTCAGGCTCGCGCCGTGGCTGGGCCGGGTTCCGGGCATGCCTCCGGCCGGACCGGGACATGCCATGCATGCGCCGTACCCCCAGGTCGTGATCGGCTGCGGCCGGCGCAACGCCGGTGCGGTGATCGCGCTGAAGCGGCTGTCCCGCGGCCGGACCCTTGCGATCCAGATCCAGGATCCGCGCAGCGCCCGCGGGCTGTTCGACATCCTGGTGGTTCCCGACCACGATCCGGCGGCGGGACCCAACGTCGTTGCCACCAGAGGATCGCTCAACGACATCGACGACGACACCCTGGATGCCGCCGCGCAAGGCGTCGCGGACCGCGCCACCGGACTTCCGCGACCTCTGGTTGCGGTCAACATCGGAGGAGATACCCGCGGCCACGGCGTGGGCCCCGGTGAAGCGGCGGCCCTGGCCGGAGACCTGCGCGGTCTTGCCTCGGATCACGGGTGCGGTCTCCTGGTGACGACGTCGAGGCGGACCGGGCCGCATCTGCGCGCCGCCCTGGCGAAGCTGGCCGGTGAGGGTGGCTGCGTCCTGTGGTCGGGGCCCGATGATGGCCCCAACCCCTATCTCGGGTTTCTCGGACTGGCCGACCGTGTTGTGGTGACCTCGGACTCCGTCAACATGGTCTGCGAGGCCTGCGCCACCGGCAAGCCGGTCCACGTCATCCCGCTCGGCCGCACGTCACGGCGCCGGCGCCGGTTCCTCGACACGATGGTTTCGGAGGGATATATCAGGTGGTTCGACGGTCGGCTTGGCGTGTGGGACTACCCGCCCCTTCGCGAGACGGAGCGGGTTGCCGGTGTGCTGCGCGCCCGTCTGGTCCAGGCGGGTGTCACCGTGCAAGTGCGCGACGCATCGACCTGACCATGTGACCAGTACCAGCCGGCAGGTCAGGATGAACACCGGACCACAGTACAGCGTCGAGGTTCCCTACGGGTGGGTGGTGATCATCGCGTCGCTGCTGCTCAACAGCATCGGTCTCGGCGCGCCGAACATCCTGTTCGTGGTTCTCAAGCCGATTGCCGCCGATCTCGGTACGGACCGGTGGGTTCCGTCGCTTGCCTACTCGCTGATGATGATCGGGGCCGGGGTTGGCGGGATCGCGATGGGCTGGTGGATGGACCGGAAGGGGATCATCTACCCGGTGATGTTCGGGTCGGTGATGATTGCCGCCGGCGCCTACATGGTGAGCTGGTCCGAGACCATGTGGGGGCTGTGGGTGGCGAACGGCCTGTTGATCGGCCTGCTGGGCAAGTCGGCCATGATCGCTCCCCTGATTGCCAACGCGACCCGCTGGTTCGACCGCCGGCGTGGACTGGCGGTCGCGATCATCGCGTCGGGCCAGGGGCTGTCGGGCGCGGTCTGGCCATCGCTGATCGGCGCCATGGTCGCCATGGTCGGCTGGCGCGAAACCTACTTCTGGTACGCGGTGTTCTCCCTGGCCACCATGGTGCCGCTGGCCTGGCTGATCCGCCACCGGCCGCCGACGCTGCCGCCTGGACGCATCGAACTGGGCGGCAGCGCCGACGGACTCGTGCTCGGGTGGTCGCCCGTGCGGGTCCAGGTCATGCTGTGGATCGCGGTGGTGGGGTGCTGCACCGCCATGTCGATGCCGATCGTCCACCTCGTCAGTCACGCCAGCGACCTCGGGTACTCCCCGGTACGCGGGGCGGAAATGCTCTCGGTCCTGATGGTTGCCGGCTTCGTCAGCAGGATCGGGTTCGGAATCATGGCCGACCGGATCGGTGCGGTTCCAACCCTGCTCATCGCCTCGGTCTGCCAGATGGTTATGCTCGGCGTGTTTGCGGTCGTCGAGGGAATGGTCGCGCTCTACGTCGCCGCCCTGCTGTTCGGTCTCGGGTTTGCCGGGATCATGCCGTGCTACCCGCTGATCCTGCGCCTGTGGTTTCCGGTCGGGCAGATGGGCTGGCGCATCGCGGCGCAGTACCTGTTCGGCGCCCTGGGGATGGCGCTCGGTGGCTGGATGGCGGGACAGGTCTTCGATCTCACCGGATCCTACTCGCCGGCGTTCGTGCTCGGCATGCTGTTCAACCTGGTGAATTTCGGCCTCATCTGGGTGCTGCACCTGCGCGAGGCCGGCGGCCGGTTCAGCCCCCGGCCGACCTAGCGGGTCCGACCCGTCCCCGGGGTCGGGCGGCATCGGCGCCTGTCCGGGCCGGGGCTGTCAGTTCGGGTGTCGGGTCCGCTTGCCTTTGCCATGTGGTTTCGTCATCTTCGAAAGGCTACCGGGCCGCCCCGGACCAGGGCTGCGGGAGCGCGTGGTACGAGGGCGAGCGATGTCGAGCGTGCTGCAGGAGATGCTGCGAACCCGGGACTGGGTGCTGGCGGACGGCGCGACGGGAACCTGCCTGTTCGAGATGGGACTGCCGCACGGCGAGGCGCCTGAGGTGTGGAACCTGGAGCACCCCGAGCGGATCCGGGAGCACTACCGCGCCTTCATCGACGCCGGGGCGGACCTGGTGCTTACCAACAGTTTCGGCGGAACGGCGAACCGGCTGAAGCTGCACGGACTTGCCTCGGCCGTTCACGATGTGAATGCCCGTGCGGCGCGGCTGCTGCGCGAAACGGTCGACCGGCTCGCCCGCCCGGTGGTGTGCGCCGGTTCGATAGGCCCGACCGGCGACCTGTTCGAGCCGCTGGGGCCGCTTACCCGCGAGACTGCCCGCGCTGCGTTCCGCGAACAGGTCGAGGGCCTGAAGGACGGCGGGATCGACGTGGTCTGGATCGAGACCATGTCGTCGCTCGACGAAGTGGAAGCCGCGATCGCGGCCGCCGCCGATGCCGGGGTTCCCGCCTGCTGTACGTTGTCGTTCGATACAAACGGCCGCACCATGATGGGTGTGGATCCGGGCGTGTTTGCGGGTTGGCTGGAAGGGCAGGTGCCGAGGCCCGTTGCCTATGGCGGGAACTGCGGCACCGGGGCCGCCGACCTGCTCGCCTGTCTTGCGTGCCTGCAGGATCGCATGCAGGCGGGAGACGTGCTGATCGCCAAGGCCAACTGTGGCATTCCGCAGTATGTCGATGGCGCGATCCGGTACAGCGGAACGCCCGAGTTGATGGCCGGGTTCGCGGTGCTGGCCCGCGATCTCGGGGTCCGGATCATCGGCGGATGCTGCGGAACCGCGCCGGCGCACCTCGCGGCGATGCGCCGCGCTCTCGATCAGTCGCCGCCCGGACCGGTGCCGTGTCTCGAGACCATTGTTGCGCGGGTCGGTCCGCTGACGACGGCGTTCGGCGGCGAACTGCGACAGGCGCGGACAGGCCGGCGCCGGCGGGGGGCACGAACGGGGCCGGCGAGGGAGAGGCAATGATGAAGGCGTGGCAGATCACCCGATGGGGAGAACCGCTCGAGGAGCAAGAGGTGCCGGTTCCGGAACCGCGCGGGACCGAGGTACTGCTCCGGGTCCGGGCTTGCGGCGTGTGCCACTCCGACATCCACATCTGGGACGGCTACTTCGACCTCGGCGGCGGTCGGCGGGCTCGCCTCGAGGACAGCGGCATGGCGCTGCCCTTTACCATGGGGCACGAGCCGCTCGGCGAGGTGGCGGCACTCGGTCCCGATGCCGAAGGGATAGAGGTCGGCGACGTGCGGGTGGTCTACCCGTGGATCGGCTGCGGGGCCTGTGACCACTGCGCCAGGGACGAGGAACTGCTGTGCCCGGCCCCGGACATCATTGGCACCCGGCGAGCCGGTGGCTACGCCGAGTACCTCATCGTCCCGCACCCGCGCTACCTGGTCGCGTTCGACGGTGTCGATCCGGCTGTCGCCGCGACCGCTGCCTGTTCCGGGATCACCGCCTACAGTGCGCTGACCAAGGTTCGCGGACTGCACGAGGGGCAGTCGCTGCTCATCATCGGCGCGGGGGGCGTCGGGCTCGCGGCCATCGGCATGGCGCGCGCCGTGGTCGGAGCCCGCCTGGTCGTCGCCGACATCGATCCGGCCAAGCGCGAGGCGGCGCTGCGGGCCGGTGCCGATCACGTGATTGACAATTCAGATGCCGCGGCGCGGCGCGAACTGAGGTCACTGACCGGTGGTGGCCCCGCCGCGGCCATCGACTTCGTTGGCGCGCCGGCCAGCGTGCGGTTCGGCTTCGATGGCCTGGCCCGGGGTGGAACCCTGGTGGTGGTCGGTCTCTTCGGCGGGTCGGTGGAAATCTCGACGTCGATGTTCCCGCTGAAATCGGTCAACATCCTGGGCTCCTATGTCGGGACACGCCGGGACCTGGTCGAGGTGCTGCAACTGATGCGCGAGGGGCGGATCACGCCGGTCCCCCTCGTCAGGCGCCAGTTGAGCGACGCTCCGATGGCGCTCCAGGACCTGCGCGAGGGCAAGGTGCTCGGCCGCTGCGTGCTCATCAACTACTGAGCCGTCCGGCCGAAATTTGATATTGACACTCATTCGCAACCGTGATTCCATGCCGGCTGGACACTGACGAGGTTCGACGATGTACGTCTGCCTGTGCAACGGTTTCACCGACCGCTGCGTCGACCGCGCCGTCGCCGGCGGCGCCAGCACGCCGGCGCAGGTCTATACCAGCATCGGGGTCGCTCCCCAGTGCGGCCGCTGCATCACCGAGATCAGGCTGCGGATCAGGGAAAGCAGGACAGACAGTCAGCATGAGCCGGTTGGCGGCGTGATCGCCGGCCTCCAGCTCGCCTGAAGGACGCGGCCGGCCGGACCACTCCCCCTGTACCCGTCACGGCACGCACGGTGCTGCGGGATCGTGTTGTGGTCGAGGTCGTGCGCCAGAGCCCGGGCCGCACGGACGTAGTGCACCTGGCGGGGAATTCCTCCTGACATCGGACGCTCCCGCGGTGCCTTTACAAATGAAATTGCTATTCATTCGCACTGTGTGAATGCAAGTGACTTGCAGTTTCAATAAAAGAATGCCGTTGACAGTGTATAACTCAGGTTATATTTTTTCCAATGCCAATACGGAGGGGTGACAATGCAGGGTGACAAGCGCGTCATAGGGCATTTGAACAAGATACTCAGAAACGAACTGACTGCGATCAACCAGTACTTTCTTCATGCCCGCATGCTGAAGGACTGGGGCGTGACCCGGCTTGGTGCGCACGAGTACGAGGAATCGGTCGACGAAATGAAGCATGCCGACCGGTTGATCGAGCGCATCCTGTTCCTCGAGGGCCTCCCCAACCTGCAGGACCTGGACAAGCTGCGGATCGGCGAGAACGTTGCCGAGATCCTGGCCTGCGACCTTGCGCTCGAGCGGGCGGCCATCCCGGACCTGCGCGAGGCGATCGGCCATTGCGAGGAGGTGCGGGACTACGTCTCGCGCGACCTGCTCAGCGACATCCTCGAGAACGAGGAGGAGCATGTCGACTTTCTCGAGACCCAGATCGGCCTGATCGAGAAGATGGGCACGGAAAACTACATCCAGATGCAGTCCGAGCCCGGCGCCGGCGGATAGTCCGCACCGCCCGCGGGCCGCTCACACTCCGATCCGCTCGGCCAGCAGTTCCGGGTCCGACTGCAGTTCCCGCGTGGTGCCGGCCCACACGATCGTTCCCTTCTCGATGATGTAGTGCCGATCGGCAACCCGGGCCAGGTCGGCGATGTTCTTGTCGATGACCAGGATTGACTGGCCGTCCACCTTCAGCCGCTCGAGACAGCGCCAGATCTCCTGGCGCACCAGCGGGGCCAGGCCTTCCGTCGCCTCGTCCAGGATCAGCAGCTTCGGATTGGTCATCAGCGCCCGTCCGATGGCGAGCATCTGCTGTTCGCCGCCGGACAGCAGACTGCCCATGGCGTCGAACCGGTCCGCGAGCGGCGGAAACATGTCGAGGATCCGCGTCACCGTCCATGGATCGGCCCGGCCGTGGCGGTTGGCGGCGGTCGCCACCAGGTTCTCGCGAACGGTGAGGTTCGGGAACACCTGCCGGCCCTCGGGCACCAGTGCGATCCCGGCCTGGCCGATCCGGAAACTCCGGGCCTTTTCGATTTGCTGTCCCTCGAACTCGATCCTGCCGCTGCGCGCGGGAACAATGCCGGTGATCGAGTGCACGGTCGTGGTCTTGCCCATGCCGTTGCGCCCGAGCAGGGTGACCACCTCGCCTTCGCGCACTTCGAGCGTGACCGAGAACAGCGCCTGGCTGGCGCCGTAGAAGGTCTCGAGCCCGTCCACCGTCAGCACGTCACAACTCCTCCTCGCCGAGGTAGGCGCGCCGCACCGCCTCGTCGTTCCGGATCTGCTCGGGCGGGCCCGAGGCGACGGCCCGGCCGTTGACCAGCACCGTGATCCGGCTTGCCAGGGTGAACACCGCGTCCATGTCGTGTTCGACCAGCAGCATCGGCATTTCGCGGTTCAGGCTGCTCAGCAGGGAGATCATCCGGCGTGTTTCCTCCGCGCCCATGCCCGCCATCGGTTCGTCCAGCAGCAGCAGGGTCGGCCCGGTTGCAAGCGCCACCGCGATTTCCAGCTGCCGGTGCTCGCCGTGCGACAGGATCCGCGCCTGTTCCGCGGCCCTGGCGGCGAGGCCGACGCGGTCGAGTGCTGCAAACGCCGGTTCGACCAGGTCGGCCTGTCGGCGCGCGTCGGCCCAGAACCGCCAGGCGCCGGAGTCCCGGGCCTGGACGGCCAGCATCACGTTGTCGAGCACGCTCATGTCGAGCATGAGGCTCGTGATCTGGAATGACCGTGCCATGCCGAGCCGGGCCCGGGCGTGGGCCGGAAGGGCGGTCACGTTGCGCCCGGAGAAGGTGACCTCGCCCCGTTCCGGCTGCAGTTCGCCCGACAGCAGCGAGATCAGCGTGGTCTTGCCGGCCCCGTTCGGCCCGATGACCGCGTGGATTTCCCCTTCGGTCACGTCGAGGCTGAGCCCGTCGACCGCCACCAGGCCGCCGAACGACCTGGAGATCTCCCGCACGCTCAGGACGACCGGCGCCACGCCCGCCTCCCGAGCCGGTCGATCATCCCCGCCATCCCGTTGCGCGCAAACAGCACCACGGTGATCAGCAGGGCGCCGAACAGGAAGTGCCAGTAGATGGTGACCGCCGACAGCCATTCCTCCAGCAGCACGAACGCGGCCGCCCCGAGCACCGATCCGGTGAGTGATCCGGTTCCGCCCAGGACCACCATGAAGATCAGTTCGCCGGACGCGGTCCAGTCCATCATTTCCGGGCTGATGAAGTTGGTGAAGTTGCCGAGCAGGGCCCCGGCGTAGCCGCACAGAGCGCCGGCGATGACGTAGCAGGCGAGGCGGTAGCGGAAGGTGTTGTAGCCGATCGCCTGCATGCGCCGCTCGTTGCCGCGAATCCCCTCGATCACCATGCCGAACCGCGAGCGCATGATGCGGTGTACCAGGTAGAGGCTGGCAAGCAGGGAGGCGAAGATGAAGTAATAGAGCGTCGTGGCGTTCTCGATGTTGCCCAGGCCCGCGAAGCGGCTGCGCATATCGATCACCAGTCCATCGTCTCCCCCGTACTCCTCGATGCTGACGAAGGCGAAGAACACCATCTGGCTGAAGGCCATGGTGATCATGATGAAGTAGACGCCCCGGGTTCGCAGGCAGATCAGCCCGGTCACCAGGGCGAAGGCGGCGGAACAGGCAATCGCCAGCAGGAACTGCAGGTAGCCGTCGTGGATGCCGTAGTAGGCCGGAATTCCGACGCAGTAGGCTCCGATCCCGAGATAGGCGGCGTGGCCGAAACTGATCATGCCGCCGTGACCGAGGATCAGGTTGAGGCTGACCGCCGCAATGGCGAGGATCATCAGCCGGCTCGCGAGATCGAGATGGAACGGTGTGTTCGCCCACGCGACCCAGACCGGAAGCAGGGCCAGCAGGAGCAGGGCCACGGCCAGTGCGATCGCCGTTGCGGATCGCTCACGGCGCACGGGTCAGCGGCCCCGCGGCGGGAACAGCCCCTGGGGGCGGAAGGCCAGGATGCCCGCCATCAGGATGTAGATCATCATGGCCGACAGCGCCGGGGCCGCGGTCTCGGCGTTCTGGTTCGACATCACCAGCTTCATCAGCGTGTCGAGAAAGGCGCGACCCATGGTATCGATCAGCCCGACCGCGAGGGCGGCGATGAACGCACCCTTTATCGAGCCGATCCCGCCGATGATGATCACGACGAAGGCGATGATGATGATCTCGTTTCCCATGCCGATGCTGGCCTCGGTAATCGGCGAGATCAGCATGCCGGCAAGTCCCGCGAGCGCGGCGCCAACCGCGAACACCAGCGCGAAGAGGATCTCGATGTTGATGCCGAGAGCCGCCACCATCCGCCGGTTCGACGCACCGGCCCGGACCAGCATGCCGATCCGGGTGCGGGTCATCACCAGCCACAGGCCGGCCGCGATCACCAGCCCGGTGGCAATGATCAGCAGCCGGAAGGTGGGGAACACGATCCCGCCCAACAGTTCCGTCTGGCTGTCGAGGACCGCCGGCAGCGGGATCGCCATTCCTTCCGGTCCCCACAGGTAGTGCACCGCGGCATCGAAGCACAGGATCAGCCCGAAGGTCGCGAGCACGTGGTCGAGGTGGTCGCGCGTATACAGGTGCCGCACCACGATGACCTCGACGGCAAGTCCCACCAGCGCGGTGGCGGGAAGTGCGAGTGCGATGGCGAGCACGAACGACCCGGTCAGGTGGGTCAGGGTGGCGCAGAAATAAGCGCCCACCATGTACAGCGACCCATGCGCCAGGTTGACGAAGTCCATGATGCCGAAGATGAGCGTGAGCCCGGAGGCGAGCAGGAACAGCAGCACCCCGAGCTGCAGTCCGTTCAGCAGCTGGATGACCAGCAGCGACCAGTCCATGTGGGGATCCGCTTCCGGTGGCGGGGATGAACTACAGTGCGACCATACCGAACACCCGCGGGGAATGCCCCTGGCGCGGGACCGTGGCGACATGTGAGGACCGGTTCGCCGGCCGGGTTCGGGAGCGGGTGCTGCCGCCAGGCGCCCGATAAACCGCGCGGTTGGCCGGAAGGTCCATGGCGACCGTTCGGTACACGTCCCGGTCACAACTGCGGGGCGTCGGGCCCCGCAGTTGCCCGGATTCGCGGCCTGTCGGCCTGCCGGATGCTACATCGCGCATTCCTGGGCGTAGGTGTCCTGGTGATCCTTGAGCACCACGTCCCGTGCCGCGGTGGTCCACACGCCGTCGGCGTCCACGACCACCTCGCGCGAATAGAAGTTCTGGATCGGCATGTGGTTGTTGCCGTACCGGAACGGTCCCCGCACCGACGGGAAGTCCGCACTCTTCATCGCGGCCCGCATGCCGTCCATGTTCGACAGGTCACCGTTGACCGCCTCGACCGCGCTCTTGATGAGAAAGATCGTGTCGTAGGACTGCGCGGCGTAGAACGAAGGGTAGCGGCCGTACTTTTCCTTGAAACCGGCGACAAACGTCCGGTTCTGCGGGAAATCGAGGTCCGGAGCCCAGAACTGGGTCATGATCGAGCCCAGCACGCCGGTCATGTTGCCGCTCTGCAGCCGCGGCAGGGCAATGGAGTCGACGGTGAAGACCGTATAGAGCGCAACGTTGCCCCGCAGCCCCGCTTGCTCGTACTGCTTCATGAACGCCCCGCCGGCCTTGCCAGGATAGAAGACGAAGATGCCTTCGGCACCCGATGCCTTGGCCTTGGCGAGTTCGGCGGAAAAGTCGAGCTGGGCGTCCTTGCCCCACTTGGTCATGTCCTTGCCGACAATGGTGCCCTTGAAGGTCCGCTCGAGACCGGCAACCATGTTCTTGCCGGCAGCGTAGTTCGGGGCCATGACGTACAGTGACTTGACGCCCTTCTGGTTCAGCACCTCTCCCATTGCCATCGGCGTCTGGTCGTTCTGCCAGGAGGTGGAGAAGAAGTTCTGATGACACAGCGGACCGGCCAGCTGCGACGGCCCGGCATTGGAGCTGATCAGGAAGGTCCCGCTGTCCAGAACCGACTTCTGGGCTGCCAGCAGCACGTGCGACCAGATGAACCCGGCCACGAAGTCGACATCGTCCTGCTTGACCAGCTTGTCGGCCTTCTGCTTGCCGATCGCCGGCTTGAACCCGTCGTCCTCCACGATCAGTTCGACCGGCAACCCCGCCATGGTTCCGCCGATCTGCTCGACCGCCAGGTTGACGGCATCAACCATGTCCTTGCCGATCACACCCGCCGGGGTGGTGATGGTGGTGATGAAGCCGATCTTCACCTTGTCTGCTGCCGCAGCCGGGGTCGCTGCCAGCAGCCCGGCCGTGACCAGCACTGCAAGTCTGTACACCATTGGGCGTCTCCCACAGATTTTATGGGACTGTCGCCGTATCGCGCACAAATGTCAAAGCGGCCGGGCCGGGTTCGCCCTGCCGGTCCGATGGGCGATTTCCGGGAATTGTGCGATGTCGCGGCGGGCTGCGGTCGGTGGCAGGCAACGGGGGGCGGGACGTGAGCCGCGGGTCGCGGACCCGGCGCGGCGCCGGTACCGGGAAGGCCGCCCCGCGCAGGGGTGGGAAGGCGTCGTCAGCGGCGAGAACGTCGCGACCGCGGGGCGCTGCCGCACCCGCCCGGCGCCTCGGGCGGCGCATCGCGCGGGGACTGGCGCGTCTCGCGCTGCTGGCCGCGATCTGGGGCACGGTGGCGGTGGTCCTGTTGCTCGGCTGGCAGGCGACCCGGCTGCCCGACATCTCCCGGCTCGATGACCACGACAGGCGCGGCGGCATCCGGATGGTCGCGCTCGATGGCACCGATTTTGCGCAGTACGGGGACGTGCACGATGCTCCGGTGGACGCCGGCCGGCTGCCGGGTGCCGTTGTCGACGCCCTGCTGGCGATCGAGGACCGGCGGTTCCGCTCGCATTTCGGCGTCGATCCGCTTGGTGTCCTGCGGGCCGCCTTCGTGAACCTTCGCGAGGGCACGGTGCGCCAGGGCGCGAGCACGCTGACCCAGCAACTGGCCAAGAACCTGTTCCTCACGCCCGAGCGCACCTTCGAGCGCAAGATAAGGGAGGTGCTGCTGGCCCTGTGGCTGGAAGCCACCTACAGCAAGGAACAGCTGCTCACGATCTACCTGAACCGGATGTACTTTGGGGCGGGCGCCTGGGGGCTCTCCGCCGCCGCCCGGACGTATTTCGGCAAGCCGGCAACGGAACTGACGGTCTACGAAGCGGCCATGCTGGCGGGACTGGTGAAGGCGCCGTCGCGTTACAACCCGGTGGTCAACCCGCGGGCCGCGCGCGACAGGACGGGCGTCGTCCTGTCGGCGATGGTGGATGCGGGGGTGCTGGAGCGGTCCGAAGCCGACGCCGCGCTCTCCAGCGGGACGACGATCCGGGGAACCGCGGCCGCGAGCCGCAACCACCGCTACTTCGCCGACTGGGTGCTCGGCCAGGCGAGGGGGTACCGGGGACCGGTCGACGGTGACACCGAGGTGCACACCACGCTTGACCGGCGGCTGCAGAGACTGGCGGAGACCGCGGTGGCGGATGTGCTGGCCGACCAGCCGGCGATGCGCCAGGCGGCGCTCGTTGCGATGGACCGGACCGGGGCGGTGCGCGCCATGGTGGGCGGTCGCGACTACCGCACCAGCCAGTTCAACCGGGCCGTCCAGGCGATGCGCCAGCCGGGCTCGGTCTTCAAGTCCATCGTCTATCTCGCGGCACTCGATGCCGGCGCGCGCCCGGACAGCACCGTCAGCGACGACCGCCTGGTCGTCGGCGGGTGGAGCCCCCGCAATTTCGACGGCCGCTACCACGGCACCGTGACGCTGACCGAGGCGCTGGCGCACTCCTACAACGTCGCGACGGTCAGGCTGGCGAGACGCGTCGGGATCGATCGCGTCGTCCGGCTTGCGCGCCGTCTCGGCGTGACCGCGCCGCTTGCCGGGGGGCCGAGCCTGGCGCTGGGGGCCGCCGAGGTTTCCCTGCTCGAGATGACGGCGGTCTACGCGGCATTCGCCAACGGCGGCATCCCGGTGCGGGCGCACGGCATCGGTGCGATCCGGCTGCGCTCCGGCGACACGGCCCGGTCGGGAGACGACACCCTGTATCGGCACCGCGCCGAGCGCAGGCCCGCGGTGGCGGGCAGCCGCGCGCTCGCCGATCTGGACGCGATGCTGCGCGACGCGGTCCGTTCGGGAACCGGCAGGAAGGCGGCGGTCCGCACCGATGCTGCGGGGAAGACCGGAACCAGCCAGAACCACCGCGATGCCTGGTTCATCGGCTATGCCGGCAGCGGATCGGACAGGCTGGCAGTCGGGATCTGGGTCGGGCACGACTCCGGCGCGCCGATGAAATCCGTTACCGGCGGCGGTGTCCCGGCGCGCATCTGGGCCAGGTTCGTTGCCGATTCGCTCGAATAGCGCCGGTTCCGGCGGGACGGACGACGCATCCATGATATTTGCCGTTGCGGGGCAGGGAGGCGTTGACAGGCCCCTCGATACGGGTTGACCATCGCGCCCGCGCGGCATGCTGCCCTCGTGCGCGGAAGGATAAAGATGCATCCGACGTGTCGTACCAGTTGCGTTGCTCGACGATGTCCCTGTTGAGCGTCCACGATCTCGAACTCGGTTTCGAGACGCCGGCGGGCCATGTCAGTGCCGTCAACGGCATTTCATATACCGTCGAACCGGGAGAAATCGTCGCCATCGTCGGCGAGTCGGGCAGCGGCAAGACAGTGGCCGCGCAGGCGGTGCTCGGGCTCATCCCGCAGCCCCCGGGCGAGATTACCGGCGGGAGGGTGGAGTTCGACGGCGAGGACCTGCTCGGGTTCTCCGAGCAGCAGATGCGGACCATCCGCGGCCGGCGGATTTCCATGGTGTTCCAGGAACCCATGACCTCGTTGAACCCGGTGCTGTCGATCGGCCGCCAGATGACCGAGGCGATGCGGCTGCACCTCGGCCTGACGCGCGAGGCGGCGGAGCAGCGGGCGGTTGAGCTGCTCGGGCTGGTGGGAATCGCCGATCCCGGCCGGCGCCTGCGCCAGTATCCGCACCACCTGAGCGGCGGCATGCGCCAGCGGGTGATGATCGCGATCGCCATTGCCTGCGAACCGGTCCTGATCATCGCCGACGAGCCGACGACCGCGCTGGACGTGACCATCCAGGCCCAGATCCTCGCGCTGATGCAGGACCTGACCCGGCGGCTCGGGGTGGCGCTGGTGATCATCACCCACAACCTCGGCGTGGTCGCGCGCTACGCCGACCGTGTCAACGTGATGTATGCCGGGCGCATTGTCGAGCAGGGCCGCGCCGACAGCGTCTACAGGCGGCCGGGCCATCCCTACACCATCGGACTGCTCAATTCCGTTCCCCGTCTCGACCGGCCCCGGGACGTTCCGATCGAACCGATCCCCGGCAGTCCGCCGGACCCGGCGCGGCTGCCGCCGGGATGTGCCTTTGCGCCGCGATGCCTGCACGCGGTGGAGCGCTGCCGATCCGAGGTCCCGCCGTCGATCAGTTTCGAGGGCGGACACACCGCGCGGTGCTGGCAGACGGCGGTGACCCGCCCGGAAACCGCTCCATGACCGCACGCCTCCCGGGCAATTCCGAATTCCTGGTGGAACTGAGGGATCTCCGCGTCCACTTCCCGATCCGCAAGGGCCTGGTCTTCGAGCGCACCATCGCGATTGTGAAGGCGGTGGACGGCGTCAGCCTGTCGGTCCGACGCGGCAAGACCATGGGACTGGTCGGCGAGTCCGGCTGTGGCAAAACCACGATCGGGCGGGCAATCCTGCAGCTCCAGCCGCTGACCGCGGGCGAGATCCGGTTCGATGGCGCCGACGTGGCGCAGCTCGATCCGCCCGGCCTGAAGCAGTTCCGGCGCCGGGTGCAGGCGGTCTTCCAGGATCCGTTCAGTTCGCTGAACCCGCGCATGACCGTCGGCCAGATCATTGCCGAACCGCTGGTGGTCCACGACGTGTTGCCGCTGGCCGGCGAACGGCGCCGCCGCGTGCGCCAACTGCTGGCCCTGTGCGGGCTGCCCGGTGGTTTCGCCGACCGCTATCCCCACGAGATGAGCGGCGGCCAGCGCCAGCGCGTGGGGATCGCCCGCGCCCTTGCGCTCAACCCCGACTTCATCGTCTGCGACGAGGCCGTCTCGGCGCTCGACGTATCGATCCAAGCCCAGATCATCCGGTTGCTCGAGGACCTGCGCGACGAACTGAACCTCACCTACCTGTTCATCGGCCACGACCTGAGCGTGGTGAGGCACCTGTGCGACGATGTTGCGGTCATGTATCTCGGCAGGATCGTCGAGGTCGCTCCCAGTGACGAGTTGTTCTCGAACCCGGGTCACCCCTACACACGCGCACTTCTCGAAGCGGTGCCGACTCCCGATCCCGATCTCGAGAAGGGACGTGAGCACGAGGTTCTCGCCGGCGAGGTGCCCAGCCCGATCAATCCGCCGGACGGTTGCGTGTTTCACCCGCGCTGTCCGATCGCGGTTCCGGCCTGCCGGAGCCGGGTGCCGGACCTGCTGCCGTTCGGCACCGACCACGAGATCGCCTGCCCCGAGACCGGTGCGGGCGGGCTCTCACCCTCATCACCGTCACTGCAACAGGGAGTTTGATATGACGCATCCATTCTCGGACCCGAAAATTCGGGCGGACTTCGATGACGCCCACGATTTCGATCCCGCGGACCCGATGTTCGGGCTGCACCGCTCCGAGTTGTCCGGACCGGCGATGGGCCGGCGCACCGTGCTGCGCCTGCTTGCCGCATCCGGCCTGCTGACCGCGGCGCACCTGGTCACCCGCTCCTCGCCGGTGCAGGCTGCCTCCGGCGGCCACCTGAGGGCGGCCTGGACGGGAAGCGGCGAGATCGCGACGCTCGATCCCGCACGCATCAACCAGGTCCTGCAGTTCCAGATCGCCTCCCAGGTGCTGGGCGGGTTGACCCACATCAACGGCGACCTGGTGGCGGAGGGCGACCTTGCCCGGGACTGGACGGTATCGGATGACGGTCTGGAATGGACGTTCAACCTGCACGAGGGCGTGACCTTCCACAACGGGGACGCCTTTACGGCCGACGACGTGCTCTTCACCGTCGAGCGCTCGCGTGATCCGAACAAGTCGATCCACTCCCGGGTGCTCTCGAACGTCGCCGACGTCCAGAAGCTCGGTGACCACACTGTGAAGTTCGTCCTGCTCGCACCGCAGGCATCGTTCTTGGTCAAGACCCTGGAGCGCGCCAGCGGCCGGGCCGTGACCATCGTCAGCCGGGGCGCCCTTGCCGAGATGGGGCCGGCGCAGTACGGCCTGACCCCCGTCGGCACGGGACCGTTCCGCTGCACCTTCCACGAACTCGGCCAGGGCGTGGTGCTGGAGCGCAACGAGAACTACCACCGCGAGGGCCGGCCGCATCTCGACAAGGTCACGATCACGCCGGTCTCCGATCCAGAGCCGCTGGCAGCCGCCCTTGAGGCGGGCGACGTCGATCTCATCGGCGGCAACAACCCGCCGCCGGAACTGCTCGACCGGTTCATCGCCGATCCGGAAATCGAGGTCGACATCACCGCCGACGTCGGATTCCAGGCGGTATGGATCAATCCGCATCGCGAGCCGTTCCGCACCGAGAGCTTCGACAAGCCGATCGAGGAACTGATGAAGGAGAAGGGGTTCATGGTCCGCATGGCCCTTGCCAAGGGCCTCGATCGCGACCGGTACATCAAGCAGGCGTGGTTCGGCCGCGGCCTGCCGGCATACGGCTCGATCAACCCGGCGATGGGCTACTTCTTCGACGGCGACCTCGGCGAGGACAGCCCGCAGAAGTTCGATGTCGAGGTGGCGCGCAAGCTGCTGGCCGATGCCGGCTATCCCGATGGCGAAGGGTTCCCGACGCTGAAGCTGCTGTGCTCGCCGACGACCCGGCGCGATGCCCAGGTCGTGGCCGGCATCTACAAGCGCACGCTGAACATCAACGTCGAGCTCGAGACCAAGGACGGAACCGTGGTGCTCCAGGACTTCCTGGCCATGAACTTCGACCTCGGGCGGCTCGGAAGCGGCGGCGACTTCGATCCCGACGACGCGATCGTTGACTGGATGCAGACCGACTCCAAGTTCAACGGCCTGAAGCGGGACAAGGAGAAGATGCCGTTCGGATACTGGTCGAACAAGGAGGCCGACGAGCTGATCGACCTGCAGCGCCTGGAGACCGACCTCGAGAAGCGCAAGGCGATGGTGCAGAAGGCCAACAGGCTCACCTCCGAGAAGGTGGCCTGCGCCTTCCTGCATCACCCGGCGTCGGTCCTGGTGTACCGCAAGACCATCAACTATCCGGCTGCGGCACGCATCCCCGGACTGGTTGAGCTCGACCAGGTCTCCTTCGCCTGAACGACCGGCACGGCGCGGGCCCTTCCGGGCCCGCGCCAGCCCCGCGGGAGGGCCGATGAGCAAGTACCTGCTGCGACGACTCCTGGGCGCGACGGTGGTGATGTGGGCCGTCGCGACCCTGGTGTTCTTCATGCTCCGTGCGGTACCGGGAGACCCGTTCCTCGCAATGGTCTTCGATACCGGGGATCCGGCGGCGGCGGACGAGATGCGCCGCGCCTTCGGCCTCGACGACCCGGTATACGTACAGTACTTCAAGTACCTGCTGCAGGTGATCCAGGGCAATCTCGGCACGTCGATCTACGGCAGCCGGGTTCCGGTCTCCACCATCATCGCCGAGTCCTTCCCGCGGACGATCTCGCTTACCGTCCTCGCGTTCACGATCGCGGTGACAATCGCGATTCCGGCCGGGCTGATCTCGGCGCTCTACAAGTATTCCGCTCTCGACCACGGTGTGACATTCGTCGCCTTTCTCGGCCTTTCGATGCCCGACTTCTGGCTGGCGATCCTGCTGATCATCACCTTTGCCGCCGGGCTCGGATGGCTGCCGGCGATCGGCTACGCGCCCCTGTCATCCGGGTTCGGCACGTGGCTGTCGCACCTGATCATGCCGGCGATTGCCATCGGAACCCCGTTCGCGGCCATCATCGCGCGCATGGTCCGTTCCTCGATGCTCGAGGTGCTGAAGACCGAGTACATCCAGGTCGCGCGCTCCAAGGGTCTGATGCGCTGGTACATCCTGCTGCAACACGCCTTTCCCAACGCGCTCATTCCCGTGATCACGGTCATGGGCATCGCGCTCGCGCTGCTGATGGCCGGCGCGGTGGTGGTCGAGAACGTGTTCGCGATCAAGGGTCTCGGCCGGGTGCTGATCCAGGGCATCCTGAACCGTGACTACCCGGTGGTGCAGGGCGCGATCCTCGTGGTTTCGGGCATCTTCGTGCTGTCGAACCTGGTCGTCGACGTGCTCTACGCCGCCATCGATCCGAGGATACGCTACGAATGACGGCGCAGGTCACCGACAGCCTGGACGACGCGGCACCCGTCATCCGGCGGCCCGGGTTCATCGCCTCGATGAAGCGGGACAAGAAGGCGGTGGCAGGGGCCGTCCTGCTCGCCCTGTTCACGGTTGCCGCGATCGCCGCCCCGCTGGTGGCGCCCTACGATCCGAACTCCATGGAGTTCGACATGATCGGGTCGCCGACCTGGGGACATCCGCTCGGGACCGACGACCTCGGCCGCGACCTGCTCAGCCGCCTGATCTACGGAGCGCAGGTCTCGCTGTTCGTGGGGTTTGCGACGGTGGGTCTGGCACTTGTGGCGGGTATCGCGCTCGGCGTGGCCGCCGGCTTCTACGGCGGGTTCATCGACAACATCATCATGCGTTACATCGACCTGCAGTGGGCATTTCCGAACTTCATCATCGCCGTCTACCTGGTGGCCGTGTTCGGAACCGGCCTGTCCAACGTGATCGTCGCCATCTCGCTGGCGTTCATCGATGACTTTGCGCGGGTGGCGCGCAGCATGGTGCTCACGATCAAGCAGGAACAGTACATCGACGCGGCCCGGACCGCGGGAACGTCGAACGCCCGCATCATGTGGCGCCACGTACTGCCGAACGCGCTCGCTCCGCTGATCGTGCTGGCGACGGTCAGTGTCTCCAACGCGATCCTGGCGGAGGCCGGGCTGTCGTTCCTGGGTCTCGGTGTCGATGCGTCGACCCCCACCTGGGGCCTGATCCTCGCGGAATCACGCAGCTTCATCTCCCGTGCCTGGTGGCTCGGCCTGTTCCCCGGGCTCGCGATCATGCTGACGGTGCTCAGCATCAATTTCCTGGGGGACGCGCTGCGCGACCACCTCGATGTTCGCGAGACGGGAGAAGCGGACCGGGCATGAGCCCGGGTCAGGCACGCCACTGCCCCAGGTCTGCAGCAGCTTATCCCGCGAGGCGATGAGGCCGGGGAGGCGCGGCACGCCTCCCTGTCCCGTGCTATGGTGGGCCCCTGAGCGAGGACCCGCGGAGGCCGCCCATGCCAGCTGTCATCACCGAGCGGGAACTGGCCGCCGCCTGCCGGGAGACCCTGCGCCAGTGGCCGCAGGCCCGGGCCGCGGTGCTGTTCGGTTCCCGGGCGCGTGGAACGGCGCACCCGGACAGCGACTGGGACGTCGCCATCGTGCTCGAGGGCGGCGAGCTGCGCCATCCGCGCCCGGCACAATCGGTGTTTCCTCGATCGGAACTGCCGGCCGATCTGCCACACGTCGACGTCTGGGCCCTTTCGGAGGACGACCTGCGCCGAAACGCGCGTGCCCTGGGCACCCTGCCCTACGTCGTCTGCCGCGACGGCAGGGTGCTCGCGGGCGAGTGGAACCCTCCCGATCCGGTGCAGATCCAACATGAGGCCGCCATGAAGCCGGAAGACTGGGCACGAAGGATGGACCTGGTCCTTACCAAGGTGCACGGTGCCGCCACGTCGATAAACGCCATGTCCCTGAACAGAACCTGGACTGCCAGCGCATCCGACTGCATCAACCTCGTGCAGCACTCGGCTGATGCTGCGGAACTCCTGGTCAAGGCGGCAATGGAACGCCGGGGCGTCCCGGCTGACCGCACCCATAACATCGCCAGACTGGCCGAAGCTCTTGCTGCACAACGGCCTGACGAGAGCATTTTGGCCGAACGGCTGGCAAGCCTGAACGGAGCGAGCCGCGTCCACCATATTGCCATGTACGAATTCCATCCGCCCGAAGCAACCGATGTGAGGGCCGCCATCAGGCGCCTTGCCGGCACGCTCGATCTGTGGGCCCTCGAGGTTGAGATGCCCGGCGACGAGATGGCGGCATACGCGAAGAGACTGGCCCAGTCTGGCGTTGATCGCGCGGAAACGTGGCATCGCCTCGTGCGAGCTCCCGTCAGCCCGAAGATGGACGAGGATCGGGCAGCGCAGTCCTCCGCCGAGGCCGCGTTCGCGTTGCTCCCGGAGATTGCCGACGCGACCGCGGCGTTCCGGGAGCGTATATGGCGAGTGTTGGAAGGCCCGGCCCCGTCCTGAAGAGCAGGAAGATCGTGGACGGCAGCTGGTCAGCGCCAAGCGAATTGCCTGCACAACGGCACGAATGTCTGCCGCATGACCGAGCAACCAGCGCAACATATCAGGCTTGAGCTTGCCGGCATTGTTGCGTATGTTGCGATATGTGGATGACAACGACACGTCTGGCGCGGCGCGAGAAAGTCACGACGCAAACCGTACGGCGCTGGATC
>JAJEAR010000023.1 GCA_022822665.1 Alphaproteobacteria bacterium
ATCAAACACAAGGGTTCCGGGAAGTCCGGGCCGTTGAGTTTGTCACAATTCCTTGCTCCTGGATCTTTTCTGCGATCAATCCATACTGGGTTGTACCTGGCACTGTTGAAAGCAGTTATCACAGAAAATTAGTTCAAAACGGATCGAGAGTTCAGCGAGGATCAATTGGATCATCAGGTGAGCCGGGCACACTTGTGAAAGACCGTCATATACCCATCGATGAGTGCTTTTCCTGGACTGGTGTTGTTTCACGGCAATCCTGTTTCGCTTGAAAGACCGGATTCTGGCGGATCATTGCATCCTTCCCCGGTCCCGGCGACGCAACTCACACGGAGACGGTGAACCCGGGCTGGGCAGCGGTTCTCCCCTTGCAGCGGCGATCAGGCCCGGACGTTGGTTGATTCACACATGACTGTCTAATATAATGAACCGTTACGGCTTTCACTGCCCGTCAAACAAGACAGTCCATGAAGACGCGAGCAACACAAGCACTGCCCAGGGCGGCCAGACAGGCCCTCGCCAAGCTGGGCGCGGACATCGCGGTTGCCCGCAGGAAGCGTCGCATCTCGACGGTCTCGATGGCCGAGCGCGCGTTCATCAGTCGCGGCACGCTCTACAAGGTCGAGCGCGGCGACCCTTCGGTCTCGATCGGCATCTACGCAGCCGTACTGGCCATCCTGGGGCTCGCCGGGCGTCTCGCCCAGGCGGCAGACCGCCGCGACGACACCCTCGGACTGGACATCGACGAGGATCGGCTACCCAGGAAGGTACAACCGCGCCGCCGCGCCGGGCCACGGTCATGACCGACACCATCGAGGTTCTTCTCGACCACAGTGGCCGGACACGCCTCGTCGGCTGGCTTCGATATACCGCCAGGCGACACGGTTCGAGCTCGGTCTTCGAGTACGCTGACACGTGGCACGGCCGACCCGGCGCTTTCGCCCTGGATCCGGCGAACCTGCCGCTGGAACACCGGCAGATCCATACCTCGTCGAACAAGTCCGGATTGCCCGGCGCGTTGCGCGACACTGCCCCGGACCGCTGGGGTCAACAGCTGGTACGGCGCGCCTTTCGCAAGGCCGGCGAACGGCGCGCCCTGTCCGAGATCGACTACCTGCTCGCCATGGACGACCGGACAAGAACAGGCGCACTCCGGTGTCGCCGGAAAGGCGGGGAGACCTTCGAGCACAACATCGCCCGCTACCGGGTTCCTCCCCTGGCCCGGCTGCCAGCCCTCCTCAAAGCCGCCGATGCAGTCAACTCCAACAGCGAAACCGTCGAGGACCTGAAGCTCCTGCTCGACGAAGGTTCGCCTCTCGGCGGTGCCCGTCCGAAATCTGCCGTCATCGACGATGAGGGTCGCCTGGCGATCGCCAAGTTTCCGAAGCACGATGACGATCGCAGCATCCCGCATGGCGAAGTGCTGGCGATGACACTCGCCGCCGACGCGGGCATCAACGTTGCCCGGGCAACCCTGCTTGAAGTGGCGGGCCGGCCGGTGTCCCTGATCACACGGTTCGACCGCGATGAAGGTCGAAGAATTCCCTTCATATCCGCCATGAGCCTGCTCGGCCTCGGCGACGGCGACGAAGCGGCGTATACGGATATCGCAGAGGCCATCAGGATGTACTCGAGCGCCCCGACCGAAGACCTGCATGAATTGTGGAGGCGGATCGTGTTCAACGTGCTGGTCGGCAACCTCGACGATCACCTCCGCAACCACGGCTTCCTCCACGATCATGACAACAAGTGGCGCCTGTCTCCGGCCTATGACCTGAACCCGGTGCCGCTGAGCGAAAGGGCGCGCGAACTGACGACCTGGATTTCGGAAGAAGGGCCGGACGCCGACCTGGACCTGGCCCGCGCCGCCGCACCGTGTTTCGCGCTGGACCTGGTCCGGGCCAACACCATCATCGATGAAGTCGCGGGCGCACTGGACGGGTGGCACCAGACGGCGCGACGACTTCGGTTGAGCGCACCGGACCTCGCTGCCTACGCGACGGCGATCCGGGGCCCGGGACGGGAGCGGTGACCCGCCGTCCGGAGCGCCCGCTGGTCGCGGTGCCGTCAAGGGAACGAGCCGGCACGATTCGCCATGGCTGTCCTGTCACATTGCCCGGAATGACCGCCCATGATGTGGTTCGGCATACCTGCGCCATGTGGAAAAACTGGCGAGAAGACCACGCCCGGTCCCGGCGATCAGGCGCCGCACCGGGCAAATGAACGGGTGGCGCCCCAACAGGACCACACGCTCACCGGGTTCGTCGGGAACGCCCCGTGTGCGCGGCTGATCGACGCACGCGAATGCGACTGGCGCCGGTGACCGGGGAGGCGCCAGCCAAGGCAGGCTCGCCGACCGTGACGCTCTCCATGGGATGTTTGACTGCGCGCGACCGCACAGGCGACAGCATCCCGGTCTGCGCGTATCGCGGCAAGATCGGGCTGCATGGCGCGGCGACAGGCGGATAGTCATGCGACGGGCTGAAGCCGAGACCCTGCCCGCGCATCCGGCCCATGAGGCCCGGGGCGGCGCATCGGCACAGCCTTGATGCGGCCGATTGGTCACCCGTTCATCCCGCCGCGCGGAGCGGTTTGACCGGCCCTCCGGCATCTGGCATGTGGGGCGGGTGATGACGCGGGTGCAGATCTATACCGACGGCGCGTGCAGCGGTAACCCCGGTCCGGGCGGGTGGGGAGCGGTCCTGGCATGGGGATCGCACCGCAGGGAGATCTCCGGCGGTGACCCCGATACCACCAACAACCGGATGGAGCTGATGGCGGCCATCCGCGCGCTGGAAGCGCTCAAGCGGCCGGTCAGCGTCGACCTGCACACCGACAGCACGTACCTGCGCAACGGTATCACCAGCTGGATCAGGAACTGGGAACGCCGCGGCTGGATCACGGCGGCCGGCAAGCCGGTCAGGAACGCCGAACTCTGGCGCCGGCTGCAGCAGGCCGCCCTGCCCCACGACGTCAGTTGGCACTGGGTCAAGGGCCACGCCGGCCACCCGGAAAACGAACAGGCTGACGCGCTGGCACGGGACGCGATACCGTAGTTCGCCCTCCGAACGGCCGGACGCTCCGGCCGGTCAGTGCATCAGCATGATCGGCGTGACCACGCGGCGCAGCGCCTGGCGCGTCACGCCGCCGAGGACGAATTCCCGCATCCGGCTGTGCGAATACGCCCCCATCACCACCAGGTCGGCGCCGATGTCGGCGGCCTCGCTCATCAGGAGGTCGGAGACCGGGGCTCCGCCGGCCGAGATGGTACGAACCTCCGCCGTGATCCCGTGCCACGACAGGCTGGATGCCAGGTCCTCGGCCGAGGGGCCGGACTTTGCACCGGTATCCACATACCCGATCACCACACGCTTCGCGGACTTGAGCATCGGCATGGCCGCCATCACCGCCCGGGCAGCATTGGCCGCCCGGTTCCAGCCGATCATGATCGTCGACCCGATGCTCTTCGGGGCGGTTCGTGGCACCACCAGGACCGGTCGGCCGGCATCGAACACCGCGTGTTCGATGGCAGACAGTGTCGATTCACCCGCCGTGGTTCCACTCGCTCCGCTGATCAGCAGGTCAAAGACCCGGGCGCGTTCGGACACGACCCGCTCAGCCCGGCCGGCCAGAACCAGCCAGCTTGCCGTCACACCCTGTCCCGGCGCCGCCTCGCTGACCCGGGCTGCCGAGTGACGGGACGCCACCTCGTCGAACAGGCGCTGGGCATCACCTTCCAGGCCGCTGAGACGCTCACGCATGCCCTCGAACTCACGCATGATCTGGCGCTCGGTCATCCCCTCGATGATCGACGGCATGTTGAGCACCGAGTCACCGGTGACATGAACCCCGGTCACGTGCCCCTGCGACTGCTCGGCGAGCAGGAACGCGGTCTCGACGGCCGCTTCCGCCTCGCTGTCCGATACCAGAACCAGGCTGTTGTGAATTCCCATGTCGCATGCTCCTCGTCCATTGCGGTGTGATTGCGGCGCGTTTCGAACCGCCCCTATCCCATGCCGTGTTCGACCAGAAAGGCCCGGGTCGCCTCGGCGCATTCCCGGGCATGGGAACAGGCAATGCCGTGCCGCGACGAGGCGATGACCATCAATCGCCCGTTCGGCAGGAGATCCTTGAGTTCCGCAGGAATCGCAAGCGGAATGAACGGGCTCGCATCCGGTTGCATCAACAGTACGGGCGCGCGGACCGCGTCGAGCCGGCCCGTCAGGTCGGCGCCAACCAGCACCGTCGCCATGGCAAGGATGGTCTCGGGGTCACTGGTGCACTGCACCCCGTGGAACCACGAGCGCACCGGGGCCGGAACGCTGCCCGGCAGGAACCGCTTCTCGAGCATGTCTCGCGACCAGGCCTCGAACCCGTCACGTTCCATGGCCATCCGCCAGTCGGCGACATGCCTGAGCGTGCCACCGCGATGCGCGGTTGAGCAGGTGGCGACGGCGCGCACCCGTTCCCCCAGTTCGGCGGCCGCGCACAGCGCGATGGTTCCCCCCATCGATTCACCGACCAGTACCAGGTGCTTCGCTCCCTCCGCCTCGGCAACGCCGCGAACCAGCTCGACATAGAAATCAAATGACAGCGCCCGGTCACCCCGCCACGGCGCCGAGCCGCCATGCCCCGGCAGGTCGAGCCGGATCACCGGAAACAGCCCGGCAAGATGTGGCAGCCACTCGCACCAGATATCGCGGTCCGCCCCGACGCCGTGGATGAACACGAGCGCAGTGTCGCCGGTGCGCCACGGCGGCGTCATGTCGCTGGCAGAGTATCGGACCTGCTGACCCTGGACGTACAGTTCTGGCATCCGGTGTTCCCCGTCGGCGGTGGCCACGCGGATGCTACCTGTCGCGTTTGCGTGACTGCAAGCGTTCCACCCGGTTTCCTGCCGGTTGATGCAGAGTCCCGGTACGGCGACGTTCCTCGAGGTCCGCCCACAGGGTGCGGACACGTCCGGCCTCATCGATCACCAGTACGCCGCAGGCACTCAAGGTGCGCGACCCGCCGTGGCCGGTTCCGCCCGGCTGGTCCGCCGGCGCCGGCGTCGCCTGCAGCAGGACGGCCACGAGGACCGCCATGGCGACCGATTTCCCCAAGTCGACCCTCCCCGGCCGGTGAATCACAACGGAATGTTATCGTGTTTTCGCCACGGGTTCTCGCGTTTCTTTCCGCGCAGCATCGCGAGTGACCGCGCGATACGACGGCGCGTGTTGCGCGGCATGATGATGTCGTCGATATAGCCCCGCGCACCGGCGGCAAACGGGTTGGCAAATGTCTCGCGGTACTCCTCGGTCAGCGCCGCAATGCGGTTGGGATCCTCGAGCGAGCCGCGGAAGATGATCTCCACCGCGCCCTTGGGCCCCATCACCGCGATCTCGGCAGACGGCCAGGCAAAGTTGACATCGCCCCGCAGGTGTTTCGAACTCATCACGTCGTAGGCGCCGCCGTAGGCCTTCCGGGTGATCACCGTGACCTTGGGCGCGGTCGCTTCGGCGTAGGCGAACAGCAGCTTCGCCCCGTGCTTGATGATGCCGCCGTATTCCTGCGCGGTGCCCGGCAGGAAGCCCGGAACGTCGACAAAGGTGACGATCGGGATGTTGAAGCAGTCGCAGAACCGGACAAATCGCGCCGCCTTGCGCGAGGAATCGATATCGAGACAGCCTGCGAGCACCAGGGGCTGGTTGGCGACGATCCCGACGGTGGACCCCTCGATCCTGCCGAGACCGATTACGATGTTGCCGGCGAAGTCGGGCTGGATCTCGAAGAAGTCCTCCTCGTCCAGCACCTTCAGGATCAGTTCCCGCATGTCGTAGGGCCGGTTCGGATTGTCGGGCACCAGGGTGTCGAGCGAGGGTTCGGCGCGCTCGGCAGGGTCGCGCGTCGGGCGCACCGGCGGTGCCTCCCGGTTGGATGCCGGCAGGAAATCCATGAAACGGCGCAGCTGCAGCAGCGCCTCGACGTCGTTCTCGAATACGCAGTCCGCCACGCCGGAGCGGCTGGCATGGGTCTGGGCACCGCCCAGCTCCTCCTGGGTCACCGTTTCGTGGGTCACCGTCTTCACCACGTCGGGACCGGTCACGAACATGTAGGAGCTGTCCTTGACCATGAAGATGAAGTCGGTCATTGCCGGCGAGTAGACCGCTCCGCCGGCGCACGGCCCCATGTTCATCGACACCTGCGGAACCACACCGGAGGCGAGGACATTCCTCTGGAACACCTCGGCATAACCACCGAGCGACGCCACTCCCTCCTGGATGCGCGCGCCCCCGGAATCGTTGAACCCGATCACCGGTGCACCGACCTGCATCGCCTGGTCCATGATTTTGCAGATCTTCTCCGCATGCGCCTCCGACAGTGATCCGCCGAACACGGTGAAGTCCTGGCTGAAGACGAAGACGAGCCGGCCGTTGATGGTCCCGTAGCCGATGACGACGCCATCGCCCGGGATCCGGTTGTCCGCCATGCCGAAGTCGGTGCAGCGGTGTTCAACGAACATGTCCCACTCTTCGAACGATCCCTCGTCGAAGAGAATGTCGATCCGCTCGCGCGCGGTGAGCTTGCCGCGCGCATGCTGGGCCTCGATCCGCTTCTCTCCACCACCGAGCCGGGCACTCGCCCGCTTGTCCTCGAGTTTCCGAATGATGTCCTGCATGCGTCCTCTCCGACCTTCCCGCCGACTGCCATCGCGGCCCGTTCAGTTCACGCTCCGGCACAGCCGAAGCAGCCGTTCCGCCGCCAGCAGTTCCCGGCGCATGGTATCCCGCCGCTCCCGCGCTTCCTCGTCCTCGCCCCAGCGCCCGGCCTGCCAGACCTCGTCGAGCTGTGCCGCGGCCACCGCCTCCTCGCCGGAGATGCGGCCCTCGGCCACCGCGAGCCCGATGACCACCGACCCGGTGAGCGTCACCAGTTCGTGCAGTGCGACCAGTTCCAGGTCGCTGCGATCGGCAACCAGTGTCGCGATCGCCTCGAGCACGTCGGGCGATTGCTCCGCTGGCATCACTCCGGCGGTCACGGCCAGAGCGGCGCCGGTTCGCTCCGCACACCATTCGAGCAACGGGTCCCACAGACTGCACTGGCGCGCAACCAGATCGGCGGGGGCCTCGGCACGGTAGCTGATCAGGTCGGTTCGCGCATACCGGGCAATCGCGTCGACGACTTCGCCACGGCGCGGCACCACCCGGTCCACGGCGGTTGCGACCAGCGACATCAACGGCATGGTCCAGGGAACGATTTTGTCTTCCTGGGCACGCCACTCGTCGGCCACCGCCTCGGCCAGTGCCCGGTTCGCCAGCACCAGGTCTCCGCCGGCCGGTGACCGCACCTCCCGGCTGTCGAGCAGGATCACGTAGCCTGCCCCGTCCTCTCCGACCGAAACCGCCGAATAGAACCGCCGCCCCTGCACCGGCCTAGGCCTCCGGCCAGTCCGGCGCCGGGTCATCGGCGGAGAACCCGAACAGCCGCCAGGTCGCCGCCATGTGGTCCGGCAATGACGCACGGACTTCCAGCCGCGACCCGCCGGGCCTCGGGATGCTGATCGACCGGGCATGCAGGTGCAGGCGCCGCGCCAGGCCGTCGGCATCGATGAAGGCGTCGCGACCTCCGTACTTGCCATCTCCGAGGACCGGGGTCCCCAGTGCCGCCATGTGAACCCGGATCTGGTGGGTGCGGCCCGTGCGGGGCCGCACCGCCACCCAGGCCACACGGTGTCCCAGCTGTTCCACCACCTCGTAGTCGGTCACCGCGCGACGGCCACCGTCACGGTCAACCTGCATCTTCTCGCGGGTGCCGGCAGCCATCTTCGCAATCGGCAGTGCTACGGTCGCCCGCACGGGACGCAGTTCCCCCACCACGACACACCAGTAGACCTTGAGGGCCGTGCGGTCCCGGAATGCCCGGGCAAGCCAGCGCGCCGCGGTGGCCGAGCGTGCCAGCAACAGCACGCCCGAGGTGTCCCTGTCGAGCCGGTGCACCAGGCGCGGACGCTCATCGGCCCCCATGCGCAGCCCGTCGAGGGCAGCGTCGAGATGCCGGCCGATCCCGGTTCCGCCCTGCACGGCAAGCCCCGGCGGCTTGTCGATCGCCAGGACCTCGCGATCGATGTGGCAGATCCGCCCGGCAAGCTCCTCGGCAAGTCCGGCGTCGCCGCGGCCGTTCCCGGGCACGGGCGCCGCGGCGGCGGCGACAGGCGGGATGCGCACGGTCTGTCCCGGCGCCAAGCGGTGTCCCGACCGGACCCGGCCGCCGTCAACCCGGATCTGGCCGGTCCGCAACAGCTTTTCCAGCCGGCCGCGGCCGATTGCCGGGACATGCAGCCGGAACCAGCGGTCGAGCCGCATCCCCTCCTCGCCCGCGGCGACGGTCTGCATGCGCACGCCCGTCATCAGGAGAGACTCCTGACAACGGCGATACCGGCAAACAGCGCCAGCACCGAGACCAGGACCGACGCCGCCACGTAGAGCATGGCAAGCACGATCTCGTCGCGTTCGAGCAGGGCCCGGACGTCAAACGCGAAACTCGAAAACGTGGTGAAGGCGCCAAGCACACCGACCACGAGGAACCCGCGCAGCTCCGTCGATGCACCGGCCCGCGCCAACAGGGATTCCACCACGACCCCCATGAGGAACGATCCGGTCACGTTGACCATCAGGATACCGTACGGGAAGCCGGTGCCCAGCCACCGGGTGATCAGCCCGACCGAGGACCACCGGGCCACCGCCCCGACGGCACCGCCGAGTGCGACGGCAAGCAGCAGCTTCATCTCCCGGCCCCTTCCCACGCGACGCCGAAGATCCAGCCTTCCCGCAGGATCCCGCCGGCGGGATCCGAGGGTACTGTGCAATGCTCGGAAACGAGAGCACGGATCGCCGCGGCGACCAGAACCGCGTCGGTCTCGTCATCGCGCACCGGGCGCCAGGACGCATCCGGCGGATCGGAATGATAGCAGGCCAGGGCCCGCCTCACGGTGTCCGGGTCCTGCCAGTGCCTGGGGTCGACACCGGCACGCACGTAGAACAGGCGCGGGAAGATCTCGGCGACGACGGAGCGGCCGCGCGGCGGATCGAACGGCCAGATCGCGATCTGCCCCGCGAAGGGGCCGGTTGCAAACCGGTGCAGCATGCGCATGCCGGCAAAGGACCCGGTCCCGACATTGGCCGGCCCGATGCACTTCAGGACCGGGTGCGGCGAGGTCTCCGCGGCGCAGGCGCGCTCGGTCCGGCGCTGACGGTAGCGGTACCGGTCACCCCGGCCGGCCGGGCTGAGGACATAGCGGCGCCAGGGACGGTCGGTGCGGGTATAGAACGGCGCACCGTACAGGTCCGGCGCGTGCGAACAGTCGTCCTCGACCTGCGACCACAACGCCGGTGCGCTGCGTGGCTGCATCCCGAGACCCGGAAAGTAGCAGCCGCTGTCGGCATGCGGCAGCGAGAAGGCGAAGTCGATCCCGGCGAACAGCCGCCGGCTCCGGGACTGCTGGCCCAGCCACCGGTACAGGTTTTCGCGGTCCCAGTACCGCCCGGCCGGTGGTGGCACCGGGCGTGGCGCCGCCCGGCCGGGCAGGGCGACGGCGACCTGCAGGCCCGGCAGCCGGTTTCCCCTGGCGCCGGACCAGTCGACACCCACGAACATGTCGAAGCGCTCCCCCGCCACGGTCATCCGCCTGCCCGCTGGCGCAGCCGGTCCCAGTAGGCCAGCCGGCGAATGATGTCCCGCTCGAACCCGCGTTCGACCGGGTGATAGAAGCGGCGCCGTTCCATACCGTCGGGAAAATGCTCCTGGCCCGAAAACCCGTGCTCGGCATCATGGTCATAGCGGTAGCCGGCACCGTACCCCAGGTCCTTCATCAACCGGGTCGGCGCGTTCAGGATATGCGCCGGTGGCATCAGGGAACCGGTTTCCCGTGCCGCCTTCGACGCGGCGCCGAAGGCCCGGTAGGCGGCATTCGACTTCGGCGCGGTCGCAAGGAAGATCACGCACTGCGCTATCGCGAGTTCGCCTTCCGGCGCACCGAGCCGGTCCCAGGCGTCCCAGCAGGCAAGGGCGTGGCCAAGCGCCTGCGGATCCGCGAGCCCGACATCCTCGGACGCGAACCGGGTCAGACGCCGCAGGATGTAGGCGGGGTCCTCTCCGCCGGCCAGCATCCGCGCCAGCCAGTACAGTGCCGCGTCGACATCCGACCCCCTGAGCGACTTGTGCAGGGCGCTGATGAGGTTGTAGTGCTCCTCCCGGTTCTTGTCGTAGACCGGAGCGCGCCGGAGCACGAGCGCGGCGAGACCGGCAGCGTCAAAGCTCTCGGTCGAGGGCAGACGCAGCAGCTCCTCCGCCATGTTGAGCAGAAACCTGCCGTCGCCGTCCGCCATGGCGCGCAAGGCCGCCCGGCCGTCGTCGGAGAGCGGCAGTCGGCCTCCCTCCAGCCGCTCCGCCCGTTCGAGCAGCAGCTCGAGCGCCGCATCATCAAGGCGCCGCAGGACCATGACCTGGCAGCGGGACAACAGGGCGGCATTGAGTTCGAAGGACGGATTCTCGGTCGTCGCACCGACCAGGATCACGGTTCCGTCCTCGACACTGGGGAGGAACCCGTCCTGCTGCGCGCGGTTGAACCTGTGAACCTCGTCGACGAACAGCAGGGTTCCGGTACCGGCCAGGCGGCGCTCGCGGGCCCGTTCGAATACCCGGCGCAGGTCGGCCACTCCGGAAAACACGGCGGAAAGTGACTCGAACGCGAGGTCGACATGACCCGCCATCACCCGGGCGATCGTGGTCTTTCCGCTGCCGGGAGGCCCCCACAGCACCAGGGATGCCAGCCGGCCGTCACGCAGCATCCGTCCGAGCGGGGCATCGTCGGACAACAGGTGATCCTGGCCGACGATGTCAGCGATCCGTTCCGGGCGCAGCCGGTCCGCCAGCGGTCTCGGTGCACTTTCTTCGAACAGCCCTGTCATCAACCCGGGATTTCGCTGCTCAGCACCTTGCCATCGCGGCGGATCGAGATGGTCCAGCCCTCCTGCCGCCGGCCAGTCACCGCCTCGAGATCGGCAACGCGCCCGATCCTGTTCTCGTTGACCACCAGCACGATGTCGCCGCGGCGCAGGCCAAGCCGGTTGGCAGGGCTGTTGCGCGCCACCTCCAGCACGATCACCCCGCGCTCCATGTCGTCGAACCCTTCTTCCAGCGCCAGTGCAGGGGACAGGTTGGCAACGGTGGACCCGGAGAACGGTGTCCGTCCGCCAAGCCGTGTCACGTCGGGGGCGGGGCGCCTCGGGGGCGGGTCAAGGCGCACGCTGAGCCGGCGCTCGCGGCCGCTGCGCGAGATCCGCAGCGTCGCGCGGTGCCCGATCGACCCGGTCGCGAGCCTGTAGCGCAGGGCGTCGAGGTCGGGAACCGCGACACCGTCCACCTCGAGCACCACGTCTCCGACCCGCAGGCCGGCGTCGGCGGCAGCCGATCCGGGATAGACATTGTTGACGATCACACCCTGCGGCCGGTCGAAACCGAGCGAGCCGGCCATGTCCACGGTGACCGTCTGACCCGAAAACCCGATCCAGGGCCGCACCAGCCCGCCGCTTCGCGCCGCCTCGAGCACGGTCCGGACCATGTTTGACGGGATGGCGAACCCGATGCCGACGGAGCCGCCGCCCCTGCCGCTGAAGATCGCGGTATTGATCCCGATCAGGCGCCCGTCGGTAGCAATCAGCGCACCGCCGGAATTGCCCGGATTGATCGACGCGTCGGTCTGGATGAAGAAACTGTAGTCGGTGATGCCGACCGCGGTGCGCGCAAGTGCCGACACGATGCCGCTGGTTACCGTCTGCCCGACGCCGAACGGATTGCCGATGGCAAGCACCAGGTCACCGACCTCGACGGTGTCGGAATCGCGCATGGCCAGATACGGCAGATCGGTCCCGCCGGTATCGACCTGCAGGACCGCGAGGTCGGTGCGTTCATCGGACAGCAGCAGGGTTGCGGCAAATTCCCGCCGGTCAGCGAGCACCACCTTGATCCGGTCGGCGTTGGCGATCACGTGGTGGTTGGTGACGACGAGGCCCGCGGGATCAAGGATCACGCCGGAGCCAAGCGACTGGCGCGACCGGCGCTGCGGCCGGTCCGGGAAGATGTCACCGAAGAACCGGCGGAAGAACGGGTCGTCGAACAGCGGGGAGATCGATCGCCGCTCCCGTTGCTCGGCAATGGCGTAGATGTTGACGACCGCCGGTCCGGTCTCACGGACCAGCGGCGCAAAGCTGAGATCGATCTGGCGGCGCGAGGATGGAAGGTCGGCGGCAAGAAGCGGAGCGCCCGCGACCAGGACCAGCACCACGGTCGCAACCAGGCCGCGCCATCCAGGGCCGCACCGCGCCATACCTGGGCACGGCCGGTGGATGCCCCGGGCCATGCCGGATCAGATGACGGAAACCGGGGTGGCCTGCGCGTCCTCTTCCTGGTCCCTCACCGGTCCCGAATCCTGACCCCGGGCGTCCTCGTCCCGGTCGACAAGCTCGATGACGGCCATCGGTGCGCTGTCACCGTAGCGAAACCCCGCCTTCAGCACCCTGGTATACCCGCCCGGACGGTCACGGTAGCGTTCGCCCAGGACCTCGAACAGCTTGCGCGTCATCGCCGGATCCCGCAGCCGGGCAAAGGCCATGCGCCGCGCATGCACGCTGTCCGTACGGGCCAGGGTGATCAGCGGTTCCACCACGCGCCGCAGGTCCTTGGCCTTGGGCAGGGTGGTGATGATCTGCTCATGCTTGATCAGGGCATTGGCCATGTTCTTGAACATTGCCTTGCGATGGCTCACCGACCGGTTGAATCGGCGTCCCGCCTTGCGATGGCGCATGGTCAGCTCTCCTGTTCGCGGCCCCGTGAACCGGCCGTCAGTACGGTTCCTCGAGCCTCTTGGCCAGTTCCTCGATGTTCTCCGGCGGCCAGTTCTCGATGTCCATTCCGAGCACCAGACCGTATCCGTTCAGCACGTTCTTGATCTCGGTCAGGCTCTTGCGCCCGAAGTTCGGAGTCCTCAGCATCTCGGACTCGCTCTTCTGCACGAGGTCACCGAGGTAGACGATGTTGTCGTTCTTCAGGCAGTTCATCGCCCGTACGGAGAGTTCGAGTTCGTCGACCTTCTTCAGCAGGTTCCTGTTGAACGGCAGTTCCTCGGCCTCGGCCGCATCCTCGACCTGCCCCGGTTCGCTGAAGTTGACGAACAGCTGCAGCAGGTCCTGCAGGATCCGGGCGGCGTAGGCGATCGCTTCCTCGGGGCTGACCGTGCCATTGGTCTGCACCGTCATCGACAGTTTGTCGTAGTCCGTGACCTGGCCGACCCGGCTGTTGTCGACCCTGTACGAGACCTGGCGCACCGGGCTGAAGATCGCATCGACGGGAATGTGCTCCGCCGGAAGGTCCTCGGTGCGGTTCGCACCCGCAGGGACATATCCCTTGCCGGATTCGACTTCCATGTCGATGTTGATGGAGGAGTTCCGGTCAAGCGTGCACAGCACGTGGTCCGGATCCATGATGTCGACGTCCGCGACCGACCGGATCATTCCCGCCGTGACCACCCGCGGCTCGTCCTTCGCCTGCGCTCGCAACTCGATGCGCTTCATGCCCTCGGCATGCTTGCGCAGCGCCATCGACTTGATGTTGAGGATGATGTCGGTCACGTCCTCGCGAACCCCCGGCAACGACGAGAACTCGTGCTGGACGTTGTGGAACTTGACCACCGTGACCGCGGCCCCCTGCAACGACGAGAGCAGGATGCGGCGCAACGCGTTGCCCAGCGTCAGTCCGAATCCCCTCTCGAGCGGCTCGGCGACGATGGTCGCCTGCCGCTGCGGATCCCGTCCCGGCTGAATTTCGATCCGCGCCGGCTTGATCAGCGTTTGCCAGTTCTTCTGCATCACCACGAACACCTCATCGGGAAATCGCCGCCGCGATCGCACCGCGACGGCCGGTCACACACATCCGCACCGGAACCGGACTACACGCGCCGCCGCTTTCTCGGTCTGCACCCGTTGTGCGGAATCGGCGTGACATCCCGGATCGATGTCACCTGGAAACCGACTGCCTGCAGGGCACGCAGCGCCGACTCCCGACCGTTGCCGGGACCGTTGACCTCGACCTCGAGCGTGCGCATGCCGTGTTCCGCCGCCTTGCGCCCGGCGTCCTCGGCCGCAACCTGGGCCGCGTACGGAGTGGACTTCCGCGACCCCTTGAACCCCATCGCGCCAGCCGAGGACCAGGAAATCGCGTTGCCCTGGGCATCGGTGATGGTGATCATGGTGTTGTTGAAGGTGGCGTTCACATGCGCCACCCCGGCCGAAATGTTCTTGCGCTCGCGCCGCCGCACGCGCGCCTGACTCGCTTGTCTCGCCATAGAACCCTCGTTACTGCGCCGGACCGGAAGCCGGTGGTTACTTCTTCTTGCCAGCGATCGGCTTGGCCTTTCCCTTGCGGGTCCGGGCATTGGTGTGGGTACGCTGTCCTCGCACCGGCAGGTTCTTGCGATGGCGAAGGCCGCGGTAGCACCCGAGATCCATCAGGCGCTTGATGTCCATCGCCGTCTTGCGGCGCAGGTCACCCTCGACCACCATATCCTGCGCGATGCTGTCCCGGAGCCTGACAAGCTCCTGCTCGCTCAGTTCGCTGACACGCCGCTCCTGCGGAATGCCATGACGCTCACACAACCGGCTGGCCGACGTCCGGCCGATTCCGTAGATGTAGGTCAACGCGATCTCGACGCGTTTCTGCGTCGGAATATTGACGCCTGCTATGCGTGCCACGCCTCACCACTCCTTTTGGGGAACCCGCAAGCACCACCACACCGGACGGGGCCTGCCCCCGAGCGGTTTGCCGGTGACGGTCGTTCGCTGGAACGCCGCCGGCTGTGACGGAAATCTCTTCTCATGCGAAGGATCGCAGTATAGTCATTGCGCCATCCTCGTCAAGATTGCCGCGCACCCTGGTCCAGCGCCCGGTTGATCGCCGAGGTCACCTCGCCGATCGGCGCCATGCCGTCGATCGACACCAGCATTCCGCGATCGCGGTAGTAGGGCAGGATCGGCGCAGTCTGGTTCCGGTAGACCGCCAGCCGGTTGCGCAGGGTCTCCTCGTTGTCGTCGGCGCGCCGCTGCGAGGCTCCGGTACTTGCAATGCGGGTCCGGATCCGTTCAAGCAGCGCCGCCTCGTCGACCGCCAGTTCGATCACGTGGTCGATGCCCAGGCCCTTGTGCTCCAGCATGGCATCGAGCGCCTCGGCCTGGGCGATCGTGCGGGGGAACCCGTCGAGGATGAACCCGCCTTCACAGTCCGGCCGCGCGATCCGCTCCGCGATCATGTCGACCATGATCGCGTCGGGCACCAGTTCGCCGGCTTCCATGATGGCGCCGGCGCGCCGGCCGAGTTCGGAACCCGACGCCACCGCGGCACGAAGCATGTCACCGGTGGACAGCTGGACCAGGCCGTACCGTTCCTCCAGGCGCTGGGCCTGGGTCCCCTTGCCGGCACCGGGCGGCCCGAGGAAAATCAGGTTCATCGCCGCCCCCTCCCGCGCAGCCGGGACTTGCGGACAAGCCCCTCGTACTGGTGCGCAAGCAGGTGCGACTGTACCTGTCCCACGGTGTCGATCGTCACCGTGACCACGATGAGCAGGCTGGTGCCGCCGAAATAGAACGGCACCTGGTACTGGCTGATCAGGATTTCCGGCAGGATGCAGACGCAGGCGAGATACAACGCCCCGACGGTGGTCAGCCGGGTCAGCACGTAGTCCAGGTAGTCCGCCGTGTTCTTGCCCGGCCGGATACCCGGTATGAACCCGCCGTAGCGTTTCAGGTTGTCGGCGGTCTCGACCGGATTGAACACGATGGCGGTGTAGAAGAAGGCGAAGAAGACGATCAGCCCGACATAGACCCCGAGGTACAGCGGCTGCCCGCGCCCGAGCAGGGCGTTGACCGTGTTCAGCCATTCCGGCCCGGCGCCGCTGCCGGCGGAAAACTGCGCGAAAGTGACCGGCATCAGCAGCAGGGAACTGGCGAAGATCGGCGGGATGACGCCCGAGACGTTGAGCTTGAGCGGCAGGTGGGAGGACTCGCCGCCGAACATGCGGTTGCGGACCTGGCGCTTCGGGTACTGGATGGTGATCCGGCGCTGGGAGCGCTCGATGAACACGATGAACGCGATCACTCCCACCGCCATGACCAGCAGCAGGATGATGAAAGCGGCCGACAGCGCGCCGGTTCGGCCCAGTTCCAGCGTTCCGGCCAGCGCGCTCGGCAGGTTGGCCACGATGCCGGCGAAGATGATCAGCGAGATGCCGTTGCCGACCCCGCGGGCAGTGATCTGTTCACCGAGCCACATCAGGAAGATGGTGCCGCCGACCAGGGTGATCACCGTGGTGGCGCGGAAGAACAGCCCGGGGTTCATGACGGCGGAGCCACCGGAACCGCTCATGTTTTCCAGCCCCACGGAAATCCCGTAGGCCTGGACCGCGGCCAGCAGCACCGTGAGGTAGCGGGTGTATTGGTTGAGCCGCTTGCGCCCGGTTTCGCCTTCCTTCTTCAGCGCGTCCAGGTTGGGCGAGACCGCCGTCATCAGCTGCATGATGATGGCGGCCGAGATGTAGGGCATGATGTTGAGCGCAAAGATGGTCATGCGCCCGAGCGCGCCGCCGGCGAACATGTCGAACATCCCGAGGATGCCGCCCGCGTTCTGCTCGAAGATCTCCTCGAGGATCAGCGGATCGATGCCCGGGATCGGGATGTAGGTTCCGAGCCGGTAGATCACCAGCGCAGCCAGGGTGAACAGGATGCGCTTCTTCAGCTCGGTGGCCTTGGCAAGGGCGCCGAAGTTCAGGGATGATGCGAGCTGGTCGGCGCTTGCCATGATGCTATTCCTGCGTCCCGGTGGACGACGGCGCGGAGATGGTCACGCTGCCGCCGGCCTTCTCGACCGCCGCCACCGCCGCCTTCGATGCGCCCCCGGTCACCGTGATCGCCAGGCTGTCGCGGACCTCGCCGTCGGCAAGCAGCCGGATCGCCTTCTGCCTGCTGCCGCCCAGGCCGGCCCGGCGCAGGGTGGCCTCGTCGATGGCCTCCCCGGCGGTGAGCCTGCCTTCGTCGACCGCCTTCTGGACCGCGCCGATGTTGACAACCGCGAAGGTCTTGCGGAACGGGTTCCTGAAGCCCCGCTTGGGCAGGCGCCGGAAGATCGGCATCTGCCCGCCCTCGAACCCGTTGATGCTCACGCCCGAGCGCGACTTCTGGCCCTTGTGGCCGCGGCCGCTTGTCTTGCCGCTGCCCGAGCCGGAGCCCCGGCCGACCCGTTTGCGGGCCCGGCGCGCACCGTCGTTGTCACGCAATTCGTTGAGTTTCATTCCGCCCTCGACCTGTCCGAGACGTGAAGGCACCCGCCGGTCATTCCTCGACCCGCACCAGGTGCTTCACCTTGTTGATCATGCCGCGCACCGCCGGCGTGTCCTCGAGTGTCCGGGTCCGGTGCAGCTTGTTCAGCCCCAGCCCGATCAGGGTCTCGCGCTGACCGGGCTTGCGTCCGATTGCGCTGCGCACCTGTGTCACCGTGACCGTCGCGCGGGCGTCATCGTGGCGTGCCATCACCGTCACCTCCGTCACTGCGCGGCGTTGCCCGCCCCGCCGTCATCCTGGCCGGGCGAGCGACCGAAGATCTCCGCCACCTTCTTTCCGCGCTTGGCGGCGATGGCCCTGGGCGCGCGTATCCGTCCCAGCGCGTCGAAGGTCGCCTTGATCACGTTGTGGGGGTTGGACGACCCGGTCGACTTCGCCACCACGTCCTGGACGCCGAGGGCCTCGAAGATCGCCCGCATCGGCCCGCCGGCGATGATCCCGGTCCCCGCCGGTGCGGCGCGGAGCACCACGTGGCCGGCGCCGAAGTCACCCTTGACATCGTGGTGCAGGGTCCGCGCTTCGCGCAGGGGGATCCGGACCATGCCGCGCTTGGCCTGTTCGGTCGCCTTGCGGATCGCCTCGGGAACCTCGCGTGCCTTGCCGGAGCCGTGCCCGACCCGACCGCGGCCGTCGCCGATCACCACCAGTGCGGCAAACCCGAACCGGCGCCCTCCCTTGACGACCTTGGCCACCCGGTTGATCCCGACCAGCTTCTCGATCAGATCGGACTCCTCGCGCGAGTCCCGGCCACCGCGGTCCTGTCTTTCGCCTCGTGCCATGCCGGCCCCTTCCTGGCTTGCTAGAACTTCAGTCCGATCTCGCGCGCCGCATCGGCCAGCGCCTTGACCCGTCCGTGGAAACGGTAGCCGCCCCGGTCGAAGACCACCTCGCTCACCCCCTTCTCCAGGGCGCGCTCGGCAACCAGCCGGCCCACGGCCGCGGCCGCCTGCCGGTCGGCGCCGGTCCGCAGCGTGCCGCGCAGCTGCACCTCGAGCGTCGAGGCGGCAGCGAGTGTCTCGCCGCGGCTGTCATCGATCAGTTGGGCGTGGATGTTCTTTGACGATCGGAACACCGACAGTCTCGGCTTGCCCGGGGCCCGGCGGCGCAGTGCGATCCGGGTCCGGCGCGCACGGCGTGCAAACAGCTCTTTCGAGTTCAGCATGATCCTATTTCTTCTTGCCTTCCTTGCGCCGGACCATCTCGCCCTCGTAGCGGATGCCCTTGCCCTTGAACGGTTCCGGAGGCCGGTAGCCGCGGATCTCGGCCGCCACCTGCCCCACCTGCTGCTTGTCGATGCCCTGAACCGCGATCGCGGTCGGCCTGCTGCAGCTCATGCGGATGCCGTCGGGGATCGGATAGCGGATCGGGTGGCTGTAGCCCAGTGCGAGCACAAGGTCGGTATTCTCGACCGCGGCACGGTAGCCGACCCCGGTGATCTCGAGATTGATGGTGAACCCCTCGCTGACACCGCGCACCATGTTGTTGATGTTCGCCCGGGTGGTGCCCCACATCGCCCGCGCCCTCTTGCTCTCGCCGCGCGGCGCAACGGTGATGCTGCCGGTCCCGGCCGCAACCTCGACGTCGTCGGTGATCGGCATGGCGAGTTCGCCCAGCGCCCCGCGCGCCCTGACCATGCCGGCCGTGACCTCGACGCTGACACCGTCCGGCACGGCAACCGGGTTCTTGCCTATGCGTGACATCGCGCGCTCCCGCTCTAGAACACGTGGCAGAGGACTTCGCCGCCGACATTGGCGGCGCGTGCCTCGAGATCGGACATCACGCCTCGCGGCGTCGACAGGATCGCGATCCCCAGACCGTTGTGCACCCGCGGCAGTTCCGAGATCCGGGTATAGACCCGGCGGCCCGGCTTGGACACCCGCTTGATCTCCCGGATCACCGGTTCGCCCTCATAGTACTTGAGCTCAATCGACAGGTCCCGGGCGTTGCGCGCGCGCGACGACTCCATCTCGGTGTAGCCGCGGATGTAGCCCTCGCGCTTGAGCACGTCCAGCACGTTGCCACGCAACCGTGAAGCGGGGCTCAGCACCACCCTCTTGCGGGCATGCTGGCCGTTGCGGATCCGGGTGAGCATGTCGCCCAGGGGATCGCTCATGGTCATGGTCGTGCCTCCACTACCAGCTGGACTTCACCAGTCCCGGCACCTGGCCTGCGGACCCGAGTTCGCGCAACGCAATCCGCGACAGCTTGAACTTGCGGTAGAACCCCCTGGGACGGCCGGAGACCTCGCACCGGTTCCGCAGCCGGGTGGCCGCACCGTTGCGCGGCATCGCGCCGAGCTGCAGGGTGGCCTGGAACCGGTCCTCGATCGACAGGCTTCGGTCCCGGGCGATCGCCTTGAGCCGGGCCCGTTTCGCCGCGTGCCGCGCCACCAGGCGGGCACGTTTCCGGTTCCTCTCGACCGCGCTCTTCTTCGCCATTGTGCTCTCCCCGCCCGTTCAGCCGCTGAACGGGAAATTGAACCGGCGCAGCAGTTCCCGCGCCTCGTCGTCCGTCTTCGCCGTGGTGCAGATGATGATGTCCATTCCGCGAACCTGATCGACCCGGTCGTAGTCGATCTCGGGAAAGACGATCTGCTCCTTCAGCCCCATCGCGTAGTTTCCGCGACCGTCGAAGCTGCGTGGATTGAGACCGCGGAAGTCACGCACTCTCGGCAGCGCGATGGTGATCAGCCGGTCGACGAACTCGTACATGCGCTCGCGCCGCAGCGTCACCTTGCAGCCGACCGGCATGCCGGCCCGCAGCTTGAATCCGGCCACCGATCGCCTCGCCTTGTTGATGACCGGACGCTGGCCGCTGATCAGTGCAAGCTCCTCCGCCGCCAGGGTCATCTGCTTGGAGTCCTGGACAGCGGCGCCCACGCCCATGTTGATCACCACCTTGTCCAGGCGGGGCACCTGCAGGATGTTGCTGTACGCCTCGCCCGCCAGCAGCGCCGGGCGTATCGACTGTTCGTACTCTTCACGCAATCGCGCCATCGATCCGTCCTTCACCGCGCTCAGCTGTCGATCACTTCACCGGAGCGTTTCGAGAACCGTACCTTGCGACCGTCCTCGAGGAACCGGTAGCCGATCCGGGTCGGCAGGCCCGAACCGGGATCGACATGGGCGACGTTCGAGATGTGGATCGCCGCCTCTCGGCTGATGATCCCGCCGGTCGCTTCCCGGGACGCCTTGGTATGCCTCTTGATCATGTTCACGCCGCGCACCACCACGCGGTCGCGGTCGCGCAGGACCCGGAGCACCTCGCCCCGCTTGCCCCGGTCCTTGCCCGTGGTCACGATCACGTCGTCACCGCGGCGTATCCTGAACTTGCGTGCCATCACAGCACCTCCGGCGCCAGCGAGATGATCTTCATGAAGTTGCGCGACCGCAGTTCGCGCGTGACCGGGCCGAAGATCCGGGTGCCGATCGGCTCGTTCTGCCGGTTGATCAGCACCGCCGCATTGCGGTCGAACCGGATCGCGGATCCGTCGTTGCGCCTGATTTCCTTGGCGGTGCGCACGATGACCGCACGCAGCACCTCGCCCTTCTTGACCCGGCCGCGCGGGATCGCCTCCTTGACCGAGACGACGACGACGTCACCGACCCCCGCGACCTTGCGCTTCGAGCCTCCGAGCACCTTGATGCACTGCACCCGGCGGGCTCCCGAATTGTCGGCGACGTCCAGGTTGGACTGCATCTGAATCATGGTGGCACTCCAGTCCGGTCGCTACGCCGGGTCCGGGCGCAGCACTTCCCAGCACTTGCGCTTTGAAATCGGTGCGCATTCACGGATGCGCACGATGTCGCCGGTCCGGCAGCTGTTGGTCTCGTCATGAGCGGCGAACCGCTTCGATTTCGAGACGATCTTCTTGTAGACCGGGTGCACGATGCGCCGCTCGACCCGGACGATCACGGTCTTGTCGCCCTTGTCGCTCACCACCGTGCCCTGCATGACGCGTCTCGGCATGTGCCAAAACTCCCCAGAACCTCGCCGTCAGGCGTTACGCCGCTACACCCCGGCGCGGGTCTTTTCCGCCAGAATGAACTTGGTTCTGGCAATGTCCCTGCGGACGTCACGCATCCGCGTCGTGTTGTCGAGCTGGCCGCCGGCCTGCTGGAAACGGAGATTGAAGCTCTCCTTGCGCAGGTCCAGCAGGTGCTGCGTCAGTTCGTCGACGCTCCTGGTCCGCAGCTCCGTTGCGCGCTTGCCGGCCATCGCCCTGCCCCCCGTCTACGCGTTGTCGCCGAGACGCGTGACGAACCGCGTCTGCACCGGCAGCTTGGCCGCCGCCAGGGTGAACGCCTCCTGCGCGAGCGGACGCGGAACCCCGTCGAGTTCGAACATGATGCGGCCCGGCTTGACCCGGCACACCCAGAACTCCGGCGACCCCTTGCCCTTTCCCATCCGGACCTCGGCCGGCTTGCTTGAGACCGGCACGTCGGGGAAGATCCTGATCCACACCCGGCCGGCACGGCGGATATGCCGTGTAATGGCGCGCCGCGCCGCCTCGATCTGGCGCGCGGTGACCCGGGCCGGGCTCGTCGCCTTCAGACCGTAGGCCCCGAAATTCAGGCGGGTTCCGCCCTTGGCATTGCCGTGGATCCGCCCCTTGTGGGCCTTGCGGAACTTGGTGCGTTTGGGACTGAGCATGGTTTCCTGTTCCGTGTCCTGCCGCGGTCAGCGTGTCGATCCGGGCTGCTGATCCGCCATCCGCTTGTCCTGGGCCATCGGGTCATGCGCCATGATCTCGCCCTTGAACACCCAGACCTTGACGCCGCAGGTCCCGTAGGTCGTCCGCGCCGTCGCCTCGCCGTAGTCGATGTCCGCACGCAGCGTGTGCAGGGGCACCCTGCCTTCCCGGTACCATTCCATGCGGGCGATCTCGGCGCCGCCGAGCCTGCCGCCGCAGTTGATCCGGATGCCCTCGGCACCGAGGCGAATGGCCGACTGCACCGCGCGTTTCATCGCACGCCGGAACGCCACCCGTCGCTGGAGCTGCTGCGCGATGTTCTCGGCGACCAGCTCGGCGTCGATCTCCGGCTTGCGGATCTCGACAATGTTGAGGTTCACGTCGGTTCCGGTGCTGGCGGCAAGGTCACGGCGCAACCGCTCGATGTCCTGGCCCTTCTTGCCGATGACCACCCCGGGGCGGGCAGTATAGATTGTCACCCGCGCCCGCTTGGCGGGACGTTCGATCACGATCCGGCTCACCCTGGCCTGTGACAGGCGCTCGCGCAGGTAGCTGCGAAGGCGCAGGTCCTGGTGCAGCAGATCGGCGTAGCCGCGCGACGCGTACCACCTGGAATCCCAGGTCCGGTTGATGCCGAGGCGCAGTCCGATCGGATTGACCTTCTGGCCCATCAGTCAGTCTCCTCGCGCTCTCCAACCACGATGGTCAGGTGCGAAAATGGTTTGCGGATCCGGCCGACACGGCCGCGGGCGCGCGGCCTGAAGCGGCGCATCACCAGCCCCTTGCCGACGGTTGCCTCCTTCACGTACAGCCGGTCGACATCGAGCTCGTGGTTGTTCTCGGCGTTGGCGACGGCGGAGTTCACCACCTTCAGCACCGTTCCGGCGATACGCCGGCGCGAGAAGTTCAGGGCGGTGATTGCCTGTTCGGCCGACTTGCCGCGGATCATCTCCGCGACGAGATTCAGCTTCTGCGGGCTCACCCGGATGTTTCGCAGCACCGCCATGGCCTCGGTCTCGTCGAGCCGGCGGTCGGCGGACAGTTTTCCCATCCCCGTTCTTCCCTCCTGCTAGCGCCGTGCCTTCTTGTCGGCCGCATGGCCGTAGAAGGTCCGGGTCGGGGCAAACTCGCCAAACTTGTGCCCGACCATGTGCTCCGTCACGAGAACCGGCACGAACCTGTGCCCGTTGTGGACGCCGAATGTCAGGCCCACGAACTGCGGCATGATGGTCGAGCGCCGCGACCAGGTGCGGATCACCGTGTTGCGTCCGGACTCCACAGCCGCGTCGGCCTTCTTCAGCAGGTAGCCGTCGACATAGGGTCCCTTCCACACAGATCGTGCCACTGGCTCTCTCCCTATTTCCGGCGCCGGCGCACGATCAGCCGGTCGGTCTTCCTGTTGTTGCGCGTACGCTTGCCCTTGGTGGGAACACCCCAGGGCGTGACCGGATGCCGGCCGCCGGAGGTGCGTCCCTCGCCACCGCCATGCGGGTGGTCGACCGGGTTCATTACCACGCCGCGAACCACCGGCCGGCGTCCGAGCCAGCGCTTCCGCCCGGCCTTTCCGAGCTTGATGTTCTGCTGGTCCGGGTTGGAGACGGCGCCGATGGTCGCCATGCACTCGGCTCGCACCATCCGGACCTCGCCGGACGTCACCCGCAGCAGCGCATAGCCGGCATCGCGACCGACCAGCTGCACGTAGGTTCCGGCCGCGCGCGCCATCTGGCCGCCCTTGCCGGCCTTCAGCTCGACGTTGTGGATGATGGTGCCGACCGGGATGCTGCGCAGCGGCATGGCGTTGCCCGGCCTGATGTCGACCCGTTCGCCGGAGATCACCCGGTCCCCGGGACCAAGGCGCTGCGGGGCGAGAATGTAGGACTGTTCGCCGTCGTCGTAGGTGATGAGCGCGATGAAGGCGGTCCGGTTCGGATCGTATTCGAGACGTTCGACCGTGGCCTCCACGTCGAACTTCCGCCGCTTGAAGTCGACGATGCGGTACCGGCGCTTGTGGCCACCGCCGCGGTGCCACATGGTGATGCGGCCGGTGTTGTTGCGCCCGCCGCTCGACGTGAGCCCCCGGGTGAGCTTCTTGACCGGCTTGCCCTTCCACAGTCCCGAGCGGTCGACGGTGACCAGCTGGCGTTGCGAGGGCGTGGTCGGATTGTAGTGCTTGAGAGCCATCGGTCAGATCCCGCCCAGAATGTCGACACCCTCGCCGGCGCCGTCCTCGAAGGTGACGATTGCCTTCTTGAAGTCAGGCCGGCGGCCCGGCCGTCCCCGGAACCGCTTGACCTTGCCCTTCTGGCGCAGCGTGTTGACCGCCTTGACCTTGCGGCCGAACAACTGCTCGACCGCCACCTTGATCTCGGGCTTGGTCGCGAGCAGGTCGACAATGAAGGTGACCTGGCCGTGTTCGGAGCCCGATGTCGACTTCTCGGTCACCAGCGGCCGTCGAATGATCTCGTATACCCGCTCCGGGCTCATACGGACCTCGCGGGCGTTGTAGGGACGCATGCTCATTTGAGTCGGGCCTCCAGGTGCTCGACGGCGTCGGCGGTCAGGACCAGCACGTCGCGGCGCAGGATGTCGTAGACGTTGGCACCCTGCTGCGGCAGGACGTCGACCCTGGGGATGTTGCGTGCCGCCCGGCACAGTCCCTGGTCCGGTTCGGGCCCGGCGATGAACAGCACCGAGGTCCAGCCCCAGGAGGCGAGCCGGTCCGCCAGTTCCCGGGTCCGCCCGCTCGCGGTCGCGCTGTCGATCACCACCAGCTTGCCGTCGCGCAGCTTGCCGGAGAGCGCACTGCGCAGCCCGAGGCGTCGGACCTTCTTCGGCAGCGAATGGGCGTGACTGCGCGGGACCGGGCCATGGGCGGCGGCACCGCCGCGGAACTGCGCCGAGCGCACCGAGCCCTGCCGGGCCCGGCCGGTGCCCTTCTGGCGCCATGGCTTGGCGGTGGTGCCGCGGATGTCGCTGACGCGCAGCGTGCTGTGGGTGCCGGCACGCCGCCGCGCCAGTTGCCAGTTCACCACCCTGGCGAGGATGTCGCGGCGCGGCTCGATACCGAAGACGGTATCGTCGAGTTCGATCTCGCCGACCTCCTCGCCTTCGGCACCCGCCTCCAGCGTCCTGAGCGGTTGCTTCATGACCTCAGTCCTCCGGCTGCTCGTCGGCCGGGGCCGCTTGCGCCGGCCGGCGCGACGATCCGGGCCACGGAACGTCCTCCGGGCGCTGCGCCTTCACGGCGTCGCGCACCAGTACCCATCCGCCACGCGCGCCGGGCACCGCGCCGCGCACCAGGATCACGCCACGGTCCGGGTCGGTGGAGACCACCTGCAGGTTCTGGGTGGTCACCCGGGCATCGCCCATGTGGCCGGCCATCTTCTTGCCCTTGAAGACCTTGCCCGGTTCCTGGCTGTGGCCGGTCGACCCGTGGGAGCGGTGCGAGACCGAGACACCGTGCGAGGCACGCAGTCCGGCGAAGTTGTGCCGTTTCATCGCGCCGGCGAATCCCTTGCCGATCGAGGTCCCGACCACGTCGACCTTCTGGCCGGCGACGAAGTGATCGGCGAGGAGCTCGGACCCGATCTCGATCAGCGCATCAGGCGAGACCCGGAATTCCACCAGCTTGCGTTTCGGCTCGACCTCGGCGCGGGCGAAGTGTCCGCGCATCGGCCTGGTCACCCGCTTCACCTTCGCAGCACCGCTGCCGAGCTGCAGGGCGGTATAGCCGTCCCGCTCCTCGGTACGCTGCGCCACCACCTGGCAGCCGTCGAGCTGCAGCACGGTGACCGGCACGTGCTCACCCTCGTCGGTGAACACCCGGGTCATCCCCATCTTGCGGGCAATCAGTCCGCAGCGCATGGCACCGTCTCCCGGCTCAGAGCTTGATCTCGACGTCGACCCCGGCCGCCAGGTCGAGCTTCATCAGCGCGTCGACGGTCTGGGGGGTGGGATCGACGATGTCGAGCAGCCGCTTGTGGGTCCGGATCTCGAACTGTTCCCGGCTCTTCTTGTCGATGTGCGGCGATCTCAGCACCGTGAACTTCTCGATGCGGTTCGGCAGCGGGATCGGTCCCCTCACCCGGGCGCCGGTGCGCTTGGCGGTGTTCACGATCTCGCCGGTCGACTGGTCAAGAACCCGGTGGTCAAACGCCTTCAGGCGAATTCTGATATTCTGGCTGTCCATATCTCGCTGTCCGCTCCGCCTGAAACCGTCCGGGCCCCGCCATTTCTGACGGGGCCCGGTCCTGATTGCTACTCGATGATCCTGGAGACGACGCCGGCGCCGACGGTGCGTCCACCCTCGCGAATGGCGAAGCGCAGTCCCTCGTCCATCGCGATCGGCGCGATCAGCTGCACCTCCATCGACACGTTGTCGCCCGGCATCACCATCTCGGTGCCCTCGGGAAGCACCACCGACCCCGTCACGTCCGTGGTCCGG
>JAJEAR010000065.1 GCA_022822665.1 Alphaproteobacteria bacterium
TTGCGGCACCTCGTCCATCTTCTTCAACGCCGCCAATTTTCAGCGTTTCGAGCTGAAAGCCGACGGCAAGCTGGTCCTCAAGAATTCCAACCTGTGCCTCGCGGTCGGTGCCGTCTCCGCCGCCACCTACTCAAGCGCCGACCGCTGGCGAACCCTGTTTGTGGACGATTGCGATCGGGTGGATGCCAAGCTTTCCCGCTGGGAGTTCATTACGCCGTAAGGTGGCTTGCCGCCCGAAGCCAGCCGGCACCGTCCGAAAGTCGGCTTCGGCCGACTGAAGGCCGGAGGCGCAGGGTGACGGTGAGGGTGGGATTCGAACCCACGGTACCCATAAGGCACAACGGTTTTAGGGACCGCCTCGTTCGACTGCGCCGGCGCCGTTGCCTTGCGCGCGGTCATTTCGTTGCGGTGCTCCCCTCGCCTCCTGCCGATGGCGTGGTCGGACCCTGACAGAAATCGCCGCCGGTCCGGCTACCAAATGGACACACGGGAGCGCGGGGTGGAATACATCTGATATCGTCATGAAGACATATAGAGAGTGGAAAAAACAACTCTCTATTTTATATTGATTAACTGACAATACTGAGCAAACGCGACAACAGTGGATCGTTTTTCGTTCTTATCTGACCCTCCCCGCGACGATCGCCGGACGTACGTGCAGGGTGTTGGCGGAATTGATCACTGCCATGGTCGTCGGCCGATCCCGCACAGCGCTCGCTTCCCAGACCGAGCGCGGAACGAGCGCTTCCTCCACCCATTCGCCCGCTTGCGTTTCCCTGGGGTCTTCCCGTCTCCCTTCGAGTTTCCGAAGCGTGAAATCGTCGACGAAGGCTTCGCCCCTGTCGTTGTCCATGTGTCGACCCACATGGGCCAGCTCGTGCAGCAGGCAGAACCAGAAATTGTCGATCCTGTCGTAGCGCAGAGTGAGACCGATTACCGGTCTGCCATCACCGAGCCGGAGTGCCGCCCCGTCCAGGTACATCCTCCGCAGACGCCTTTCGGTCACGAGTGGAATGCCACGCTTGACCAGCAATTCCCTTGCCAGCCTCGGACCGTCTTCCAACCAGCTGAGCCGCGCGACCTTCGTCAGGAAGTCCCGGGTTACGGTCCCACGTTCATAGTCCGCCTTCGGAAGGTCCTCGTTCGCCCTTGCAAGGATCTGTCAACACCACGCCCTGAACGGATAAAGGTCCCTTCTTGCATTCGCGCACACGTGATCGTTCTTTCAGCAGAAAGCGGCGCCCGGGACACTTGGCCCCCTGCCCTGTCGATCATGTTCCGCATGATCTGCTCGGCGCATCCTGCCGGATCAGGCCTGTCCCGAATCCATCCCAGCCTTGCTATCGACCCGACGGGGACCGGCTTCACTCCACGTCGGATCACGGATCGTCCGGGTCGACTTCCGGTTCCCGCAGCAGCACGTCCGCCGGTATCCCGAGATGTTCATGCAGCGCGCGCGCCATCGGAATTGTGATTGCGCGCTTGCCGGAGAGAACTTCCGACACCCTGGCGCGGCTTCCGATGAACGGGGCAAGGTCTGCAGGGCGCAGACCTGCCTGTTCCATACGAAACTTGATCGCGGCGATCGGGTCCGGATAGCCCATCCGCACCTGTTTGGCTTCGTACAGTTCGACGAGACCGACCAGGACATCGAGCTCGTCGTCCTCCGGGCCGTCGGCTTCCGTATCCATGAGTTCAGAGATCCGGGCCAGGGCCGCCTCGTGGTCCCGTTCGGACCGGATCGGCTTGATATTGGCCATTTTCACACCTCCTCCACATCTACGGCGTCGTACTCGACGTACCTACCCGCAAACAGGAACCGGTTGCTCGTTCCCTGCGCGAACGGGGGCGCCGGCAGGTGTGGAAGACGGTCCGACGGAATGATATCGTGCGCCACCCGCAACGAGTTGGCCAAGAGTGCCCCGGGAGGCCCGATGAGACAGTTGATCCGCCGAGTTGTGCTCGGCCTGGTCCTGGCGGTACTGGCGTCGCCCGGCATGGCCCTGGAGTTCAAGCCGGCCGTCGTCTACGACGTCGGCACCAAGTTCGACAAGAGCTTCAACGAAGGCGTCTGGAACGGCGTCAAGAAGTTCATCGACGAGACCGGGATCGCCGTCACCGAGTTCCAGATCACCAACGAGGCCCAGCGGGAACAGGCTATGCGCCGCCTGGTGCAACGCGGGGCAACACTGGTGATCGCGGTCGGATTCTCCCAGGCCGACGCCATCGATGCCGTCGCAGCCGATCATCCCGACCGGCAGTTCGCGATCATCGACGTGTTCTGGCTCGACCGGCCGAACCTGCGTCAGTACGCCTTCAAGGAACACGAGGGCAGCTACCTGGTCGGGGTCGCGGCGGCGCTGGCCAGCAAGACCGGGACCGTCGGGTTCATCGGCGGAATGGACATCCCGCTGATCCGCAAGTTCCAGTGCGGGTACGTTCAGGGCGTGCACGCCGCGCGCGGCGATGTCACGGTACTCCAGGCCATGATCGGGACCACCCCTTCGGCCTGGAACGATCCCACCCGGGCCACCGAGCTCGCCCGCTCCCAGTTCGATCGCGACGCCGATGTGATCTACCATGCGGCCGGCGCAAGCGGCACCGCGGTGATCCAGACCGCGGTGGAGGCCGGCCGGCTCGCGATCGGGGTCGACTCGAACCAGAACGGCATGGCGCCGGGCTCGGTGCTCACCTCGATGCTGAAACGTGTCGACGTTGCGACCTACCGGACCCTGGTCGACGCCATGAACGGGCGCTTCACCGCCGGCGTCAACGTCCTGGGGCTCGCCGAAGGCGGCGTTGACTGGGCACTCGACGAACACAACGCGCCGCTCGTGAGCGAAGAGATGCGCACCTCGATCGAGAAGGCCCGCGACGACATCATCTCCGGTGCAACCCTGGTTCACGACTACACCACCGATTCCGCCTGCCCGGGGTGAGGCCCGGCGTGGCGGTCCCGGCGCTGCGCCTGCGCAACATCTCCAAACGCTTCGGGACCGTTCAGGCAACCCGCGGTGTCGATCTCGACGTGATGCCGGGGACCGTCCACGGCATCATCGGCGAGAACGGAGCCGGCAAGTCGACGCTCGCCTCGATCGTCTTCGGACTGCACACGCCCGACTCCGGCACGATCGAGGTCGATGGCACACCGGTGGACAACCTGCGCCCGGTCGACGCGATCAGCCACGGCATCGGCATGGTGCACCAGCACTTCATGCTGGTGCCGGGCTTCAGCGTGCTCGAGAACATCGTGCTCGGACTGGAAGCCGGTTTCCGGCTTGGGCCCGGTCTCGCCCGGGCGCGGGTCCGCCTCGCCGGGGTGTGCCGGGAACACGGTCTCGACATCGATCCCGATGCCACGGTCGACGACCTGCCGGTCGGAGTGCGCCAGAGAGTCGAGATCCTGAAGGCGCTCTACAGGGGCGCACGGATCCTGATCCTCGATGAGCCGACCGGAGCCCTCGCCCCGCACGAAACCGAACAGCTGCTGGCATTGCTCGACCGCATGCGCGCGTCCGGTGCGACCGTCGTGCTGATCACCCACAAGCTTCACGAGATCATGACGGTGTGCGACCGGGTCTCGGTGATGCGTTCGGGACACCTCGTCGCAGAGCGCGACGTGAAGGACACCAGTGCGGACGAGCTCGCGACCCTGATGGTCGGCCATGACCTGCCGGCGGGTGGCGAGGAAAAGGCGGCGGTCGAGGTCCGCACCGTGCTCGAGGTCTCGGGGCTCGGCGTGAGGGATGCGGGCGGTGTCAGGCTGACGGACGTGAGCTTCACATTGCGGGCGGGAGAGATCCTCGGCCTCGCCGGGGTTTCCGGAAACGGTCAGTCGGAACTGCTCGAGGTGCTTGCCGGCATGCGGCCGGTCTCCGCCGGCAGCGTGAGCGTCGGCAGCCGCCGGATCGACCACGCCCATCCCGCAAGCCCGGCCGAGATGCGGTCGCTAGGTGTTTCCCATGTGCCCGAGGACCGGCAGCGCCAGGGCCTGGTCCTGCCGTTCGACATCCGTGAGAACGCGGTCCTCGGCCGACTGGAACGGTGCGGTCCCGGCACGCTGGTGCGGCCCGCCGTCCTGCAGGCGCGCGCAGAGGCGATGATTGGCGACTTCGATATCCGCCCGCCTGTCCCAGACCGGCCGGCGGCCGTGCTCTCTGGCGGCAACCAGCAGAAGGTCGTGGTGGCCCGCGAGACCGCGGAAAGCCCGCCGATCCTCCTGCTCGGACAGCCGACCCGGGGCGTCGACATCGCAACCATCGGCCTCATTCACTCCCGGATCATCGAACTCAGGAACAGGGGGTGCGCCCTGCTGCTGGTCTCGGCCGACCTCGACGAGATCTTCGCGCTGTCCGACCGGATCGTCACACTGTGCTCCGGACGGCTCGCCGGTCCGCTTGAAACCAGGAGCGCCGACCGGTCGGTCGTGGGGATGATGATGGCCGGCCTTGACGGCGGGGCCGCGGCGTGACGCCGCTTCCGCGCTGGATCGACATTGGCCTCCTGCCCGCGATCAACCTGCTGCTCGCGCTGGTGACCGCCGGGATCGTGGTGGTCCTGATCGGCGAGAACCCGTTTCGGGTCCTCCGGGTTCTCATCAGCGGCGCGTTCTCGGCCGAGACCCTCGGCTATACCCTCTACTACGCCACCAACGTGCTGTTTACCGGACTTGCGGCTGCCGTCGCCTTCCAGGCCCGGCTGTTCTCGATCGGTGCCGAGGGACAGGCGACCCTGGGCGGCCTCGGAGTGGGTCTCACCTGCCTGCTGCTCGATCCGACGCTCCCGCCCGTCCTCGTCGTGGTGATCGCGTGTCTTGCGGCGCCGGTGTTCGGGGCCGCCTGGGCGCTGGTCCCCGGCGTCCTTCAGGCGTGGCGTGGCAGCCATGTCGTGATCACGACCATCATGTTCAACTTTCTGGCATCCGGCCTCATGGTCTGGCTGCTGTCGGGACCGCTCAAGGAGGCGGGCCGCGGCTCGCCGCAGACACGGCGGTTTGCCGAGGACGCAGCCCTGCCCTACCTGCACGACCTGCTCGGCTCCTTTGGCATCGCGCGTTCGCCGCTCAACGTCTCGATCGTGATCGCGCTGCTCGCGGCCGTCGGGGTCTGGGTCCTGGTATGGCGTACCAGGTTCGGCTACGCCCTGCGCGCGCTTGGCCACAGCCGGGAGGCGGCCCGCTACGCGGGTATCCCGATCCGGCGGATGATCGTGGTCACCCTGCTGATCTCCGGTGCCCTGGCGGGAGGCATGGCGCTCAACGAGATTCTCGGGGTGCAGCACAAGCTGATCCTCAATTTCTCGGCCGGGTACGGTTTCACCGGCATCGCGGTAGCGTTGATGGGACGCAATCACCCGGCCGGCATCTGTGCCGCCAGCCTGCTGTTCGGCGCCCTGTTCCAGGGCGGGGCCGAGCTCAATTTCGAGTTCGAGACCATCACCACCGACCTTGTGCTGGTGATCCAGGGACTGATCATCCTGTTCTCGGGCGCGCTTGCGGGCATGTTCACACCGTGGATGACACGGCTGGTCCTGGCGCGGGCGGTGCGCGATGGCTGAGACGTGGATCGACCTGCTTCGTCTGCTCGACGGCGCACTCAGGCTGGCCACTCCGCTGATCCTGTGCGCCATGGCGGGCCTGGTCTCCGAACGCTCCGGCGTCATCAACATCGCACTGGAGGGCAAGTTGCTCACCGGCGCCTTTGCCGCCGCGGCCGCGGTGACGCTCACCGGGTCGGTGGCGGTCGGGCTCGCCGCCGCGGTCTGTGCCGCCACCATGCTCTCCATGGTGCACGGGTTTGCCTGCATCACCCACCGCGGCGAACAGATCATCTCCGGAGTGGCCATCAACATCGTCGCCGCCGGACTGACCGTGGTTGCCGGCAACGCGCTGTTCCGCCAGGGAGGCCACACCCCGCCGCTGGCGCCTGACGACAGGTTCCCCGCCCTCACCCTGCCCTTCGCCGAGACCCTTGCAGCGGTACCGGTCCTGGGCCCGTTCTGGGGAGAACTCGTCTCCGGCCATACCCTGCCGGTCTACCTCGCACTCGCCTCGGTCCCGGTGATCTGGTGGCTCGTCTACCGCTCCCGGTTCGGCCTGAGGCTGCGCGCCGCCGGCGAGCTGCCCGAAGCGGTCGAGAGCGCCGGGGTCTCGGTCACCGTCCTTCGCTACCGCGGATTGCTGATCGCGGGTGTGCTGTGCGGTATCGCCGGGGCCTACCTGTCGACCGGGCACGGCGGCGGGTTCGTGCGCGAGATGAGCGCCGGCAAGGGGTTTCTCGCACTTGCCGCGCTGATTTTCGGACGCTGGAAACCATGGCCGGTGCTGTTTGCCTGCCTGCTGTTCGGAGTGCTTGACGCGGCGGCACCGCGGTTGCACGGGCTTGAAGTTCCACTGCTTGGTCCGGTTCCGGTCGCCCTGGTCTCGGTCCTGCCATACGGGCTGACAGTCATCCTGCTTGCGGGTTTCTTCGGTCGTGCCGAAGCGCCGGGAGCGCTTGGCCGGCCACCGGGACGGACAGGCTGAACCGCTTGGAGCCGGGGGCGCCGGCTGCTAGCGTCGGGCGGTCCTCACCCGCACGGGAGCCGAAGATGCGCACGGACCGGCGCACGCTGTTGATGACCGGTGCTGCGGCACTTGGCGTGCTTGCATCGGGAGGACTGGCAACGGCTCGGCCCGAGGCCGGGATTCCCGCGGTCGGGCTTGGAAGCTGGATCACCTTCAACGTCGGCGACGACCCGGCCCTGCGCGACCGGTGCGCGCAGGTCATGGCCGCGTTCGTGGAGGAAGGTGGCGGCGTCATCGACAGTTCGCCGATGTACGGTTCCGCCCAGGCGGTCATCGGTGACGGCCTCGGCCGGCTCGGGCATCCGGCCTCGGTCTTCTCCGCCGACAAGGTCTGGACCTCGGCCGACCGCGGCCCGGCCCAGATCGCCGAGACCACCCGGCTGTGGGGTGTGGACCGCTTCGACCTGCTGCAGGTCCACAACCTGCTCGACTGGGAGGCGAATCTCGAGACCCTGTTCGAGATGAAGGCCGCCGGCAGGCTCGGCCATGTCGGGATCACCACCTCGCACGGCCGCCGGCACCGTGAACTCGAAACCGTGATGGAACACCACGCCATCGACTTCGTGCAGCTCACCTACAACATTCTCGACCGGGAGGTGGAAGAACGCCTGCTGCCGCTCGCGCGCGAGCGCGGGATCCGGGTGCTGTGCAACCGCCCGTTCAGGCGGGGCTGGCTGCCGGACCGGCTCGAGGGCAAACCGCTGCCGGAATGGGCCGCGGACATCGCGGTCACCACATGGCCGCAGTTCCTGCTGAAGTTCATCATCAGCCACCCGGCCGTCAGCGCGGCGATTCCGGCGACCAGCAGGGTCGATCACCTGCGCGAGAACAAGTCGGCCGAACGCGGCCCGATGCCGGATGCCACGATGCGTTCGCGCATGTCAGCCCATGTCACGGACCTGTGACCGAGTGGTGGACTTACGGGATCAGTGACCTGGTCCCGTTCGCCGCCGATGCCTACTGGCGGCTGTTCGCCCACGAAAACCTGGTGTTCTGGCCGGTTCCGCTGGTCGCCGCCGTGGCTGCGGGCGCGCTGGTCCTGAAGCTTCTCAAGAGCCCCGGGGAACACTGGGGCTATCCGGTCCCGTTGCTGCTTGGCGGATGCTGGATCTGGGTTGGATGGAACTTTGTTCTGCATCGCTACGGTACACTCAACTGGGCCGGCGACTGGCTGGTCTGGCCGTTCCTGCTCCAGGGCGCCCTGCTGTGCATCCTGGCAAACCGGGTGGAGTTCGCGCCGATCCGCGACACCAGGACAAGGGCCGGTGCCGCGGTCATTCTGGTTGCCTGCTGTCTTTACCCCGGTCTCGCGATCCTGGATGGACGGTCCCTGCTCGAGAGCGAAGCCTTCGGTATCGCGCCGGACCCGACGGTGCTTGCAACTCTCGGGGTCCTGTCCATGACCCGCCGGCACTCGTTCGTGCTCGTTGTCATTCCGGCCCTGTGGCTCGCGGTGTCCTGCCTCGTGCTGCTCACCATCGGAGCCTGGCAGGGACTGGTGGTCGCGGTTCTTGGAGCAGCGGCCCTCTGGGCGGCGGCCCGACCGCGCGGCATACCTACCCGGCCAGGGCCCTGATCACCAGCATCACGGCGCGCCGCGCATCCTGTTCCAGTTCCGCCCGGTCGCGGATCCTGCCGGCTGTCGTGATCGCCGGGCCCGGCCCGTCGGCGTGCAGGAGACTGTTGCGCCTTCGGCGCAGCCACGCGTAGTCGCGGCCGTGCCGCACCGTGTTCAGAACGGCCGCGCCGGACCCGTCGCGCTGCTCGAACTCGGCCTCGAGCACGGCGTGGGCAAGGATCACGGTTGCAAGCCAGGCGGCGGCTGCAAACACGTCGACCATCTCGGCGAACAGCGCTTCGGCGTGCGGGCCCGCGGCGAGGCCTCCGTCTCCGGCGGATTCAACGATTCGATCCTGCACCCAGCGGCGACGCACCATCTCCGCCCGGTGTTCCCTGACACTTCGTGTCACGTGTCAGGCTTTGCGTGAAATCCCCCGGGAACGGGGTCGTCCGGCCCCGGTTCGCTCTCGACCTCGTGCACCCGCGCCAGGGCGGGTCCCCGGTAGCAGAGCAGGGTCAGGGCCGCGATCTGCGCCCGCGATCCGCAGAGAACTATCTCGACGCTGCCGTCGGTGCGGTTCCTCACCCAGCCATCAAGCTCGAGATGGGTTGCCTCGCGCATGGCCCAGGCCCTGAATCCGACGCCCTGAACCCTGCCGCGGATCCGCAGGGTGACGGTCTCGTCCCATATCATTTGCCGGCGCCTTTCCCGCGATCACGACGTGTCGACTATAGACCGCCGGCTCGAAGCCTGCCACCGCCGGACCCGGGCGTGGGGCCGAGCCCGGGTCGAGGGCATGCCGGCGAGGCAGGACCCGGAACCGCCTGCCGTCGTTCCGCAGCACCTGCTATGAATTAATCCTGTCCGAGTTTACTCACTCGCCGATGAGGGGCCGGTCACATGCTTGTCTCCGCCCTCGTCCCTGTCATCGCGCTTATCCTGGCCGGATATGTCCTGAAGCGGTCGGGCCTGTTTCCCGGGCCGGTCTGGACCGGGATCGAACGCCTGGTCTACCTGGTGCTGCTGCCTGCCCTGCTCGTGGTCAAGCTCGGCACCACCGACCTTGCCGGCTTCGACGTATGGCCGATGGCTCTCGCGATGGCCGGCGCGACACTCGTGGTCACCTTCGCGCTTGCCCTCGCCCGGCCGCTGAGCGGCATCGACAGGCCGCTCTATACCTCGATCCTGCAGGGCGCCATCCGCCAGAACTCGTTCATCGGCCTCGCCGCGGCGGAACCGCTGTACGGCGGCAGCGGCCTGGCGCTGGCAGCCGTGGGGATCGCGGCGGTCATCCCCATGGTCAACGTGATATCGGTCTGGTCGCTCGCGGCCCTGGACGCCGGCGGGCGCCCGGGGGTCGGAACCATCGCGGTCCGGATGCTGAGAAGTCCGATCATCGTTGCCTGCACCATCGGGCTCGGCATCAACGCGGCCGGGGTCCGGATGCCGGACATGCTGGTGACCACGCTTGACCTGCTCGCCGGCGCCGCCCTGCCGCTCGGACTGCTCGCGGTCGGCGCCGGGCTTGCCTTCCGGGTCGCCTGGAAGAGCCCGGCATCGCTGCTGTGCAGTACTGTGTGCAAGCTGCTGGTCATCCCGGCGCTGACCGCCCTGTTCTGTCATGTCCAGGGCGTCGATCCCGTCGCGACCGGGATCGCTGTGCTGTTTACCTCTCTGCCGTCGTCGGCGTCGGCCTACGTGATGTCCCGCCAGTTCGGCGGCGACCACGAGATGATGGCGACCATCCTGACCACCCAGACCATCCTCGCCGCCGCCACCGTGCCATTCATGGTCGGACTGCTCGGCTAGCAGCTTGCCGATGCCGATGCCCCGCCCCTATAGTTCCGGCCTCATGATGCGGGATCCTTCAGAACCGGTGGCAACCGGACGAAATCGCCGCCTGGCCCACCTGCTGGGAATCGAGGGGCTCGATCGCGGGACCATCACCGAACTCCTCGCCTCCTCCGACCGGTTCGTCGACTGCAACCGGTCGGAAGACAAGAAGCTCGGGACCCTGCGCGGCCGCACCCTGATCAACCTGTTCTTCGAGAACTCGACCAGGACCCGCACCTCCTTCGAGCTTGCCGGCAAGAGGCTCGGAGCGGACGTGATCAACATGTCGGTGGGTTCGAGTTCGATCAAGAAGGGCGAAACCCTGATCGACACCGCGATGACGCTCAACGCCATGCACCCGGACGTCCTGGTGGTTCGGCACGCATCCTCGGGGTCGGTACATCTGCTTGCGGAAAAGGTGAACTGCTCGGTGATCAACGCCGGCGACGGCACGCACGAGCATCCGACCCAGGCACTGCTCGACGCGCTCACCATCCGCCGCACCCTGGAGCGCGGTCTCGAGGGACTGGTGGTGGCCATTTGCGGCGACATCGCGCACAGCAGGGTGGCGCGGTCCAACATCCACCTGCTGGCAATCATGGGGGCGCGGGTCCGCGTGGTCGCACCACCCACCCTGGTTCCGGCCGGTCTCGACCGCCTGGGGATCGAGATCTACCACGACATGACCCGCGGGCTTGCCGGTGCCGACATCGTCATGATGCTGCGGCTGCAGACCGAACGTATGAGCGCGGGTCTGGTTCCGTCGCTGCGCGAGTACTACCGGTTCTACGGCCTGACCTACGAGAAACTCGAATACGCCAAGCCGAACGCGCTGATCATGCATCCGGGCCCGATGAACCGGGGGGTGGAGATCGATTCCGAGGTGGCCGACGACATCGATCGCAGCGTGATCCGCCAGCAGGTGGAAATGGGCGTCGCGGTACGCATGGCCTGTCTGACCGCGCTGGCCGGTTCCGGGTGAGCGGAACCGTGACCGCGCGCACGCTCTATCGCAACGCCCGGTTGCTGGATCCGTCCTCGCACCTGGACGCACACGGCAACCTGCTGGTCGTGGACGGCCGCATCGTCGATGCGGGAACCCACGTGTTCGTCGACGCGGTTCAGGACGACGCGAAGGTGGTGGACTGCACCGGGCTCTGCCTCGCGCCGGGTCTGATCGACATGCGGGTGACGAGCGGCGAGCCCGGCAACGATCACCTGGAAACCCTGGCGACCCTGTCCCATGCCGCTGCCGCCGGCGGTGTGACCACCGTGGTCTGCCTGCCCAATACCGCCCCGGTGATCGACGACGTCGCGCTCCTTCACTTCATCGAGCGCCGTGCCGCCGATACCGCACTGGTCTCGATCCTGAGCTACGCGGCGGCCACGCGCGGGACCGAGGGCGGGCAGATGTCGGAAGTCGGCCTGCTGCACGCGGGTGGGGCAAAGGGCTTCACCGACGGTGCGCGCGCCATCGGCAATGCCCGGGTGATGCGGCAACTGCTGGGCTACGCGACCGCTTTCGACGCGATGGTGATCCAACACGCCGAACTGCCGGATCTCGTGGGTGACGGCGTGATGAACGAGGGCGAGACCGCCACCCGTCTCGGCCTTGCCGGCATTCCCGCCGAAGCCGAGGTGATGATGGTCGAACGCGACCTGCGGCTGGTGGCCATGACCGGCGGGCGCTACCACGTCTCCCGGGTCTCGACCGGAGCTGCGCTCGATGCGATTTCCGGAGCGAAGGCGGCCGGGCTGCGGGTGACCTGCGATACCGCTCCGCCCTACTTCGCCCTTGCCGAAGACGCGGTCCACGACTACCGGACCTTCAGCAAGCTGTCGCCGCCGCTGCGCTCGGATACCGACCGGCGCGCCGTCCTGGCAGGCCTCGCCGACGGCACGATCGATGCGATCGTGAGCGACCACTGTCCCCGCGACCAGGACTCGAAGCGGCTGCCGTTCGACCAGGCCGCCCATGGTGCGGTGGGGCTGGAAACCCTGCTGGTGATCACGCTCGAGGCGGTCCACAACGGTTCGCTCGGCATGCTCCCGGCGCTGTCCTGCCTGACTTGCGCCCCGGCGCGGATCCTCGGCCTCGAGACCGGCACGCTGGCTCCGGGATCGCCTGCGGACCTGGTGATCTTCGACGCGGACTGTGCCGGCAGGGTCGATGCGGCGAAGTTCCACAGCAAGTGCAAGAACAGCCCGTTCGACGGGCGCCCTGTTCAGGGGCGAGTGGTTAAGACCATCCGCGGCGGGCGCGTGATCTACGATGCGCTCGACAGCGGGGTGCAACACGCGAGGCCGCGTCGGGATGCCTGATCCGCTCGGCAGCCTGGCCTACACCTGGCCCTTCTACGCGGCCGCCGTGCTCGGCTATCTCATCGGCTCGATCCCGTTCGGCGTGCTGCTGACCCGCCTCGCCGGGCTCGGCGACATCCGTGCGATCGGGTCCGGCAACATCGGGGCGACCAACGTGCTGCGCACCGGCCGCCGCGGGCTGGCCGCGGCCACCCTGGTGCTCGACGCCGGCAAGGGCGCGGCGGCGGCCCTGCTCGGTGCGTACTACGGACCCGACACCGGCGTCCTTGCCACCGGCGGTGTCCTGCTTGGTCACTGCTTTCCGGTCTGGCTGCGGTTTCGCGGCGGCAAGGGAGTGGCAACCGGCCTCGGGGCCCTGCTCGGGCTGCAGCCGCTGGTGGGAGTGATCGCCTGCGCGATCTGGCTGCTGGTTGCGGGGCTCGCGCGCTATTCCTCGCTCGCGGCGCTGTGCGCCTTCGTCTCGGTTCCCGTTCTTGCCTGGTGGCTCGTGGACCTTCAGCATGCCGAACTCGGCGGGTTCATGGCGGTCGTGGTGATCGCGAGACACGCCGGCAACATCGTCCGGCTGGTCCGGGGCGAGGAAGGCCGGATTTCCCTGGCACGCAAGCCGGCCCCACCTCCCGAGTAGCGTGCCGGAGACTGCCCGATGCCGAGTCACGCTACCGAGTCCGTGCTCTACGGCGCGAGTTTCGCGACCCCGGAACTCCTCGCCGTCTTCAGCGACGAGAACCGGGTCCGCAAATGGTACGAGGTCGAGGTCGCGCTGGCGCGGGTCCAGGCCGACCTCGGAATGATCCCGGAGTCCGCCGCCCACGAGATCGCACGCCGGGCCCGGGTGGAGAACGTCGACCTCGTCGAGATCGGACGCGGCATCGCGGAGACTGCCCATCCGATCGTCCCGGCCATCCGCGCCGTCGAGGCACTGTGCGAGGACGGTGCCGGGGAGTTCATCCACTACGGCGCCACGACCCAGGACATCATGGATACCGGCATGACCCTGCAGATCAGGCAGGCCTGGCCGGTACTCCGTCGTGATCTCGACGCCTGCCAGGACGCGCTCGTCGGTCTCGCACGCACCCACAGGTCCACTCCGATGGCAGGCCGGACCCACGGCCAGCAGGCGCTGCCCGTGACCTTCGGCTACAAGTGCGCGGTGTGGGTGGACGAAATCCGGCGCCAGAAGATCCGGATGCGTGAAGCCGAGACACGGATCATGACCGGCAACATCACCGGCGCAGTCGGGTCCATGGCGTCGTTCGGTCCGCGCGGCCGGGAGATGCAGCGACGGACCCTTGATGCGCTCGGGCTTGCGACCCCCGCCATCTGCTGGCACTCGTCGCGTGACCGGGTGGTCGAACTCGCGCATGTCATGACGCAGGTCGCGGCCACTCTCGCGAAGATCGCGCGCGAATTCTACATCCTTCAGCAGGTCGAGTTCGGCGAGGTCGCCGAACCGCACCATCACGGCAAGGTCGGCAGTTCCACCATGCCGCACAAGCGCAACCCCGCCACCCTGGAACTGGCGATCGGACTCGAGCGGCTGGTCCGGGCCCAGCAGGTCGCGATCATGGACGCGGTCCACCAGGAAAACGAGCGGTTCACCGCCATGCTGCGGATCGAGCTCGCCGCGGTGCCCGAGATGATCATCTACACCGGCTCCCTGCTGGCCAAGATGCGCTTCGTGCTCGAGGGGCTGGAGGTCTATCCTGCACGCATGCGTGCGAACCTCGAGCTGCTGGGAGGCCTGCTGCTGTCCGAGCGGGTCATGCTGGATCTGGGCGAGATGATCGGCAAGCAGACCGCCCACGAGGTCGTCCACGACATCGCCATGACGGCTCACGAAACCGGAACACCGTTCCGCCAGGCGCTTCTCGACGACGAACGCGTCAATGGGCATCTCGACGCGGCACGGATCGATGTCCTGCTCGATCCGGCCGGCTATATTGGCTCGTGCGAGGCGCTGGTTGACGACGTCGTGGCGCAGGTTGCGACAGACGCCTGAGCTGACCCGTACGACAGTTTGCAGGTTGACGAACAGGTTTCGCGGTGCGATTAGACGGTCCCCCGGCACGGATTTCAGGTACATTTGCAGAACATCCGGCAGGCGGGCGTGTCTTCGGGGCCAGATTTCCCTCGCGCCACGATCATCTCCGGTCCGATCATTCCGGCACAGCTTCAACCGAGGGCGGTGCGCATTCATGAAACTGGTAGTCGTCGAATCGCCGGCCAAGGCCAAGACCATCGAGCAGTACCTTGGCAAGGACTACACGGTTGTCGCCAGCTACGGGCACGTGCGCGACCTGCCCGAGAAACCGGGATCGGTGCGCCCCGACGAAGACTTCGCGATGGACTGGTCGGTCGAGGCAAAGTCGCGCGAACACGTCAGGAAGATCCGGGACGGCCTGGAGAAGGCGGACGGGCTGGTCCTCGCAACCGATCCTGACCGCGAGGGAGAAGCCATCTCCTGGCACCTGTTCGACGAACTGCTCCGCCTGAAGGCACTCGACGGCAAGCAGGTCGAGCGCGTCATGTTCAACGAGGTGACCAGATCGGCGATTCTCGAGGCGATGAAACATCCCCGGGAGCTCGACGAGGCGCTGGTTTCCGCCTACCTGGCACGACGGGCACTCGACTACCTGGTCGGCTTCACGCTTTCCCCGGTGCTGTGGCGCAAGCTGCCTTCCGGATCGAACGGACGGGGGCAGTCGGCCGGGCGGGTGCAGTCGGTGGCGCTTCGGCTGATCACCGACCGCGAAGCCGAAATCGAGCAATTCCGCGCCCGGGAGTACTGGAGCGTCGAGGCGCGGCTGCGAACCGTGGCCGGCGCAGAGTTTGCGGCGAGACTTACCCATCTCGACGGCAGGAAGCTCACCCGGTTCTCGCTCGGGTCGAAGGATGATGCCGACCGTGCCGTGGCGGTGGTCAACGCGTGCTCGTTCCGGGTGCGCGATGTCGAACGCAAGAAGGTCAGCAGGACCCCGCCACCTCCCTTCACCACCTCCACCCTGCAACAGGAGGCGTCGCGCAAGCTCGGCATGGCGACCGACCGGACGATGTCCATCGCCCAGAAGCTGTACGAAGGCGTCAGCCTCGGCGGCGACAGCACCACGGGTCTGATCACCTACATGCGCACCGACGCCGTCACGCTGAGCGGCGAAGCCCGGAACCGGATCCGCCAGGCGATCGAGAAGACCTGGGGCGCCGAGTACCTGCCGGAGCGGCCGCGCGCCTTCCGCAACAGGTCGAAGAACGCCCAGGAGGCACACGAGGCGATTCGCCCGACCGATGCCATGCGCCATCCGGACGAGGTGGCACGCCATCTCGCCCGGGACCAGGCCCGGCTCTACGAACTCATCTGGAAGCGGGCGGTCGCGAGCCAGATGCAGTCCGCCAGTCTCCTGCGGACCACGGTCACCATTGCCGGGCACACCGGGGCCGGTGTGCCGGACGATGAGGCCAGCGCCGAACTCCGGGCAGTCGGCACCGTCATCACCTTCGACGGCTTTCTCGCGCTCTACCGGGAAGGATCCGACGATCCGGTCCCCGGAGAGGACGAGGGAGAAGGCCGCGTCATGCCGATGATGTCCAGGGACGAGGTCCTGGCGCGCGAGGACGTTGCCGCACAGCGCCACGAGACCCAGCCCCCTCCCCGGTTCACCGACGCCAGCCTGGTGAAGCGGATGGAGGAACTCGGGATCGGGCGCCCGTCGACCTATGCCTCGATCATTCGCAAGCTGCGGGATCGCAACTACGTCCGCATGGAGCGCCGCCGCCTGCTGCCGGAGGATCGTGGTCGCCTGGTCACCGCCTTCCTGGTGCGGTTCTTCAACCGCTACGTCGAGTTCGACTTCACCTCGCGGCTCGAGACCGAACTCGATGACATTGCCGCGGGCCGTCGTGACTGGAAGGAAGTGCTGCGCCAGTTCTGGGAGCAGTTCATTCGCGAGGTCCGGGACGCCAGCGATCTGAGCATCACCAACGTACTCGACAGCATGACCGAGGAACTGGGCTCGCTCCTGTTTCCGGCGGACGCCGACGGCATGCCGGATCGCACGTGCCCATTGTGCAGCGATGGCCGGCTCTCGCTCAAGCTCGGCCGTCACGGTCCGTTCATCGGCTGCTCGGCGTATCCCGACTGCCGGCACACGCGTTCACTGTCACCCTCCGAAGACGGGGCCGGCAATGACGACACGTCCCTGGACCAGCCGCGTGATCTTGGCAAGGACCCGGAGACCGGACTCGAGGTCACGCTGCGCAAGGGACCGTACGGGCCCTACGTCCAGCTCGGAACCCAGGAGCCCGGAAAGGGAAAGGCCAAGCCGAAACGCTCGTCACTGCCGAAGAGCATGTCGCCGGGAGACGTCGATCTCGCGACCGCGCTCTCACTGCTGTCGCTGCCGCGCACTCTCGGCCAGCATCCGGAATCCGGTGAACCGGTTACGGCCGACATCGGGCGCTACGGCCCGTACGTCAAGCACGGCCGTTCCTACACGCCGGTCCCGGCGGCGGTCAGCGTGCTCACGATCGATCTCGACCAGGCGCTCGAGCTCATCGCGGCCAATCGCAAGACATCGACGGCCAGTACGGCGCTCGGCGAGCAGGATGGCGCACCCGTTCTCGTGCGTTCGGGCCGGTACGGGCCCTATGTCGAGTTCAGGAAGGTGCGGGCGAGCATACCGAAGGCGACCGATCCCGCCTCCCTGACACTCGAGCAGGCCCTGGAGCTGATCGCGGCGAAGCAGGCGAAAACGGCATCCGGGAGTGCTCCGCGCAGGAAAACGGCGAGGAAGCCGGCAGCGCGGGCGCGAAGCCGGCGGAGCCCCGCCGCCCGTTCAGACTGATGACGGGCGCCGCGCAGGGTCGGGTACGGGATCAACACGGGCCGCCTCGCAAAGAGCGGACCGAACCGGGAAGGATGCGAGACCGTGCTGGCCAGTGCGCCCGTCCCGCGTCCGGTCGTCGACCTTGAAAGGCCTGTCGTCGCACGGCAGCCGGATACACCGATGCACTGCGACTGTCCCGCGACGGTCGACGGCATACATTCGCGCGGCCGGGTCGCGACAGCGCTGATCAAGGCCCCGGAACAGCGAGTGAAGACGCGTTGCCATTCATGGCAGTCAGCGAGGCGTCGGGAAAAGATGCGTGCGCAAGCCCTGACCATCCACCAGCCCCGCATCCTCCGTGTGCGGGGCGTCCCGTCCCGTCAATCGGGACGATGCCCGCCGCCCGGTTGTCGGGCGATGCGTGCGTGAAGCCGAATTGCGTTCGGGAAACGGCGTGACTCCATCCAACGGACAGGACCGGTCCGACGGGACCGGCCCGCGCCGCGAACCATCGGTTCTCGTGGCCGAGGTGGTCGACATCAACGAGGACGGAGATGCGCGTGCACTCCCGGTGACCAGGCGACGCGAGGCCACGGACGGGGAAGCGATCATCCTGCCACTGGTTGCCGGGTCGCCCGCGCTCGCCGTTGGTGACCGGGTGCTGGTCCGCATCCGAAGGCACACCGGCAACACGCGGCGGGGGTCCGTCATCCGTCGGTTCCGGAAACAGGCATCCGGTCCGATCGTCGGCCAGCTGGGCCGCGATCACCGCGGCCTCTTCCTGGCACCGCTCCGCGGTGGCCGCCAGGTTCCGCTCCATCGGTCCGGGATGCGCAACGCCCGTGAAGGCGCCATTGTCGCGGCACGCCCGGACGGGTCGGGTCACGCCCGCGTCGAACGGATTCTGGAGCCGGCCGGCTCCACGCCGTCGCCCGACCTGCTCGCCATCCTCGGGCACGGCATTCCCCACGTGTTTCCCTCCGATGCGCTCACGCTCGCCGGAAGCGGTTTCCCGGCACCGATGGACCATGTCGACCTGACCCACGTTCCCTTTATCACCATCGATGACGCCGATGCGCGGGACTTCGACGACGCGGTCTGGGCCACACCGGACCGGGACGGCGGCTGGCACCTCATGGTGGCGATTGCCGACGTTGCGCACCACGTCCGGGCGGGTGACGCACTCGACCGCGAAGCCAGGCTCCGGGGCAACTCGGTCTACCTGCCCGGCAGGGTGGTGCCCATGCTTCCCGAGGAATTGTCGAATGACGCCTGCTCCCTGGTTCCGGGCAAGGACCGGCTGTGCCTGGTGGCGGACATGCGCATCGACGCCGGCGGACACCGGACCCGCCACAGGTTCCTGCGCGCGGTGATGCGCTCGACCCTGCGCTCCACCTACGAGGAGGTGCAGCGGGTGGCGGACGGGGACATGGGCGACAATGTCCTGCAGGCCCGTGTCGAACCCCTGCTTGGCGCTTTCCGGACACTGCGTGCGGAGGCGCAGCGCCGCGGAACCCTCGAGCTTGACGTTCCCGAACGGCAGGTCAACCTCGACAGCCACGGGAATGCCGTCTCCATCGGCCTGCGCCCGCAGTACGACAGCCACCGGCTGATCGAGACCTTCATGGTCTGTGCCAACCGTGCCGCCGCGCAAACCCTCGGCGAGGCGGGGCGCCCGGGCGTCTTTCGCGTCCACGACCCGCCTTCGCCGCAGGCGATGGAGGCCCTGCGCAACGACCTGCTGGGGATGGGTATTCCGCTTGCCCGCGGCCAGGTGATACGCCCGAAGGTCCTGAACCGGGTTCTCGAACGCGCCGCTTCGGCTGGCACCGCCGAACCGGTCAACCTGATGGTCCTGCGAGCCCAGACCCGGGCTTGCTACGCTCCTGCGGACACCGGTCACTTCGGACTGGGGATCGCCTCCTACACCCATTTCACCTCGCCTATTCGGCGCTACGCCGATCTCCTGGTTCACCGGATGCTGATCACCGCCTGCGACCTCGGGACCGATGGCGCCTGGCCAGGGCGCGAGGAACTGGCCGAGACGTGCCGTCACGTCTCGGCGACAGAACGGCGGGCGCTCGCGGCCGAACGCGGCGCCATCGACCGCTACGCCGTACGGCAGATGCGAGAGCACGTCGGTACTTCCCTTGCCACGACGGTTTCCGGCGTCGGCCGCGCCGGACTCTTCGTCGCCATGCCCGACGGCTGCCCCGATGCCCTGTTGCCGGGCCGGTTTCTGCCGCCCGCACTCGCCCCGGACCGGCGTTCCGGCAGACGGGCCGGCACGACCGCACTCCGCATCGGGGACGAGGTGACCGTCACGCTGGAGCAGGCGGACCCGATCACCGGGCGCCTGCTGGTTTCCTTTGTTGGCAGCACTCGCGTCAGCCGCTACCGTTCACGCGCACGGTGACCGGCCCCGACCGTGACAGGCCGGGCGCACGCTTGCGAAGGATGGATGATGCAGCATGCAGGGAGAGGATGGAACGTCGCCGGCCTGCTCCTGTCCCTTCTGGCGCTGGCATCGTGCACTCTGGGGCCCGCCGATCCCGAACGCCCCTACGTTTCCGGTGAGACAACGAGGGTCCTGAAGGCCGGTCTCGGGATCGTGGACCGGTATCACCTGGCACCCCGGCCGCTTTCCGAGATGGTCCTGCAGGGCCTGCAGGGCCTTGCCACGCTTGATCAAGACCTCCGGTTCGATCTTCCCGATGACCGGGACCAGCTCGTGGTCGGCCGCGGCAACTGGATGCAGCGGTACCCGGTGAGCAATGTGGTGACCGCCGAGGAATGGAGCAGGCTTGCGGTTTCGGCGATCGACGCCGCGCGCAGCGTGTCACCGTCGGTACGGGCGGCGCGCGCGGAGCAGGTCTACGAGCTGCTGTTTGACGCGGCATTTTCCGGTCTCGATCGCTACACGCTCTACCTCAGCGCCCGGGAAGCCCGCTCGAACCGCGCAAGACGTCACGGATATTCGGGCATCGGGCTCAGTATCGACAGCAAGGACGGGCTCATCCGCGTGAAGGAGGCCTTCGCGAACGGGCCGGCACGGCAGGCCGGGATCCGGAAGGATGACATCATCGTGCAGATCGACGGCGTTCCGCTCACGGAATGGCCACTCGCGCGGGTCGGTGAAAGCCTGCGCGGTCCGCGCGGTACACACGTCACCCTGCTCCTGTCCCGGGACGGCCGCAGTTTCGAGGTCACGGTAACCCGCCGGGACGTCGTGGTGCAGACCGTGTTCGTCGAGATCAGGGACCGGTATGCGCTGATCAGGATCAGCGGATTCAACGACAGGACCGCGCGGAGCTTTGCCGGTGCGATGGAGACGATCGAGGACGCACCTGTTTCCGGCCTGGTCATCGACCTGCGCGGAAACCCCGGCGGGGTGCTTGACGAGACCATCACTATTGCCGACCGGCTGCTGGCGGACGGAACGATCCTCAGCACCCGGGGCCGTCACCCCGGCGCCCACCAGCTGTTCGAGGCCCGCGACGCGGAGTCCGATATCGCAATCCCCCTGGTTGTCCTGATCGATCACGGTTCGGCCTCGGCGACCGAAGTGCTGGCCGCAGCACTTCGCGACCATCGACGGGCGGTGCTGATCGGGGGCACGACGCGGGGCAAGGGCACGGTCCAGCGCCTGCACGAGCTGCCAAACGCCGGGCAGGTCAATGTCACCTGGGCCCGCATGCACAGCCCGAGCGGCCACTCCATCGACGGCCACGGCGTGCGTCCCGCGATCTGTACCGGCAACCTTGACCGCGATCCCGACCTTGCGCTCGAGCAAATCCGTCATCCGCGCGGAGTCGAGGATTCCTCCGACTGCAATTCTGCTGCCGGAACCGACTTCAACATCGAACTGGCCGCCCGGCTGCTGGCCGACCAGGCCCTGTACCAGCGCCTGCGCATCGGAGACTCCGTGGGAGCCGCGCTGCTTCACCGGCCGGTCTACACTGTTGCGAGCACCTTTGGCGTTGACCAGTCGCAATAGGCTGAAGCGCGGCGAAACTCAGGGGCAGGATGCAGCCCTGCCGGGCCTGACAACGAGTGCGGGCCGCGAACACGCCCCGGCACTTCCCACCGATGATGAAGAGGCAGCCTCCATCAGGACGCACACCCGGTCCGCCAGCGCCGTGAGCGCTATCGCCTGGTCAGGCGGCCCGGAAACAACGTCCCGTTGTCTGCGATGCCGCTCTCGCACAGGCCGGCGCGCGCGCCCTCGCAAGACCGCTACGGATCATGATTCGCGGAAAGAGCCTCGAAGCCGCACTCTTGCAGGCCGTCCTTCCGCGGTGCCGTACCGATCCGCTTCGCCGGCCCGGGCATCGGCTTTGCTTCCTGCCGCAGGCGCCCGGCGAGAACCCTTCGTAGCCGGGGACGGGTGCGTCGTGAAGCCCGATGTGCGCACGTACGGCGAGGGTGCGCTGTCATGCGGACTCATGGCCCGGCCGCACGGGTGGAAATCCGCAGGCCAGACACACCATTTCCGGTGCAATCCCTGAGGAGTATCATTCCGGCCATGGACACATCCCTGCATCAATCGAGCCTCTGGTGGCAGACGGCCGCACCCGGACCGGATACGCCACCGCTGTCAGGCTCGCACCAGGCCGACGTCTGCATCATCGGTGGCGGGTACACCGGCCTGTCGGCAGCCCTGCACCTTGCAGAAGGCGGGACCCGGGTGGTGGTTCTGGAAGCGGAACACGTCGGGTTCGGCGCGTCCGGTCGAAACCACGGCCAGGTCGTCCCCGTGCTCTCGCGATACGGTCCGGACGACATTGTCCGAAGGTTCGGTGATGAACCGGGTGAGCGGTTCAACCGGTTCGTCGGCGAAGCGGCCAGGCTGGTGTTCGACCTCATCGAGCGCCATGGCATCGAATGCGATGCCGAGCGGGTCGGCTGGCTGCTGCCGGTTGACAGCCCGGCACGCGCGGACATGGTGCAACGCCGCGCCGAAGCCTGGGCTGAGCGGGGAATGCCGGTCAACTACCTCGACGCGGACGCGACATCGGCTGTCACCGGCAGCGACTACTGGAAGTCGGCGCTCAGGCATGACTGGGGCGGTAACATCCAGCCGTTGTCCTACGCCCGCGGTCTCGCGCATGCCGCCATACGCGCCGGCGCCACGATCCACGGCAAGTCTCCGGCGACAGGCCTCGTGCGTTCCGGCAACCGGTGGACGGTGGCGACCGACGGCGGGACCGTGAGTGCAGAAGCAGTGGTCCTTGCAACCAACGCGTATACCGGCCACCTGTGGCCCGGACTCGGGCAATCGGTGGTCCCGTTTCGCCTGTTCCTGGGAGCGACAACTCCGCAGGGTGACAATGTCAGGCGCACGCTGCTTCCAGGCGGACACAGCGTGTCGGACAGCCGGACCATACTGTGGGCGTTCCGCTGGGACCGGGACGGGCGAATGGTGCTGGGCGGCGATATCCTGCTGCCATGGCGCGGACGGACACGAACGGTCTCTGTGGCGCGCAAGCGCCTGTCCGCCGCCTTTCCCGAAATCGGTGAAGCCGACTTCGGTCACGTGTGGGACGGCAAGGTGGCCATGACCATGGACAGGCTGCCGCGGGCAGTGGAACTGGGGCCGGGTGTGTGGGCCGCGCTCGGATACAATGGCCGGGGCGTTGCACTCGCAACCGCGATGGGGAGGCTCCTGGCACACAGGTGCATGTCCGGCATCGGACCCGACGACCCGGTCCCTGCCGAACTTCGAAGTCTGCGGCCGGTTCCGTTCCACACGATCGCGGTTCCCGCCGCCCGCGTCATGCTGCTCCATTACCGCAGGCTCGACAGCAGGGCAGAAGCGACACGCCGGTAACGCCGTGCGGTGTCGGCAGGCGCACGACCACCCCTTCCGGACTTTTCTTCGCCACGTTTCGCAACTGCCGGAACGCGCGCACCCGGTGCGGGTTTCGGCATTGCCACATGACACCGGCACCGTTGTGTCCAGCCAAGGAGAACAGTCTTCCACGCCCGCCGGACCCCTTCGGGAGTACCGGCCGACCGAAAGGAACCCAGAATGTTCGGATGCTTCTTTCCGAGTCCCCGCCTCTTTGCAATCACCGGGGCGGGATGGACGTTCGCTGTCTACCTGTTCTGGCAGCTGGTTGCGTTCGACATGGCCTCGGTCCTCGATATCGGCGAGGTCGCGGGTGTATCGGGAGACACGCTCTGGCTCTACGTCTACGCGCTGACCTGCACCGCGGTGTTCGTCATCGCGTGGATGTGGGGACGACCGCACCGATGGACGCTGTGGTCGGTGGCCGGTTCCGGCCTGATCCTGCTGGTCAGCTGGTTCCAGGTGCAGATGGACCTGTTGCTAAACGACTGGTTCAGGGTCTTCTACAACACCGTCCAGACAGCGCTCGGCAGCCCGGGCGCGGTCTCGTTGTCGGAGTACTTCGCGCACCTGCTCACCTTTGCCACCATTGCGATGGTGATCATCTTCACCTCTGTCGTCATCGCCTTCTTCACCAGCCACTACGTGTTTCGCTGGCGAACCGCCATGAACGACCGGTATGTCTCCATGTGGCGGCAGGTCCGCCATATCGAGGGAGCGTCCCAGCGCATACAGGAAGACACCATGCGCTTCGCCGCGATCATGGAGGCTCTCGGATCACGGTTCATCGACGCGATGCTGACCCTCATCGCCTTCCTCCCGGTGCTGTGGGCGCTGTCGGAACCCATCAAGGAGATCCCGGTCGTCGGCGAGATCGCCCAGGCCCTGGTCTGGGTGGCCATCGTCTGGTCGGTGTTCGGAACCGGCCTGCTAGCCCTTGCCGGCTATCGCCTGCCCGGGCTCGAGTTTCGCAACCAGCGGGTCGAGGCCGCATTCCGCAAGGAACTCGTGATGGGGGAGGACACGGACGAACGGGCACACCCGCCGACGCTGGGCGAACTGTTTGCCAATGTGCGCCGCAACTATTTCAGGATCTACTTCAACTACCTCTACTTCAATATCGCGCGCTACACCTACCTGCAGGTCAGTGTCCTCGTCCCCTACATAGCGCTCGGCCCGACCATCGTCGCCGCCGGGTTCACGCTCGGTGCCATGCAGCAGATCATCCGGGCGTTTGAACGCGTGCAGTCATCGTTCCAGTTCCTGGTGATGTCGTGGACGACCATCGTCGAGCTGATCTCGATCTACAAGCGCCTGGCCGCCTTCGAACGCGCCATCCGGGGCGACGATCTCGCGGCCATTGAATTCGAGACCGGCGGTCTGACGGCGACCGGCAACTGACGAATTCCCGGTCAGGTACCCCGGGATGCGCGTGTCGCTGGTTCCGTCAGCCGCATCCTCCGGGGCTCCTGATGCACGGGCCCGTTGCGAGGTTCAGGTCTCCTTACCGGAAACACGATATCCGGGAAGATCGGGCGATAGAGCAATGGCGGTGCGGCGGGACCACACGGGCCACCGCCCAGACTGCTCTGTGGCACGCGTACGGACATTCCTGCCGGCCTGGAGATCTCTCCCGGTCGGGACCTGTACCAATACCCCGTCGCTGCCCGGAGCGCTGACTTTCGCCATGCCTGCGCAGAGGTGGAGTTGCTCAGCGTTGCCGGGTCTCCCACTCGGGGTGGATCCATGGCTGGTCGTTGGCGGCCGGCAGGGGAGTACGGCCCAGGATGTGATCGGACGCCTTTTCGCCAACCATGATGCTGGGGGCATTGAGGTTGCCATTGGTAATCCGGGGAAAGATCGAACTGTCGGCAACCCTGAGGCCGTCGACCCCGATCACCCGGCACTCGGGATCGACCACGGCATGGGCGTCTTCGGCGGCCCCCATGCGGCATGTTCCGCACGGATGGTAGGCACTCTCCGCCTCGGCTCTCACGTGTTCGTCGATCTCCTCGTCGCTCCGGACCGCGGATCCGGGTGCGATCTCGTCGCCGGTGTAGGGCGCCATCGCGGGCTGTTCCAGTACTTCACGGGTAAGCCGGACGCAGGCCCGGAAGGCCCGCCAGTCCTCCTCGTGCGACATGTAGTTGAAAAGGATCGAGGGCGCAGCACGCGGATCAGCCGAGGTGAGCCGGACCCGCCCGCGCGAGGGTGAACGCATCGGTCCGACATGGACCTGGAACCCGTGTCCGTCGGCGGCGGTCGTGCCGTCGTAGCGAACCGCAAGCGGCAGGAAGTGATACTGGATGTCCGGGTACCTGACCCCGGCGCGCGAGCGGATGAAACCGCACGCCTCGAAGTGATTGGTTGCGCCGGGGCCGGTGCCGGACAGCAGCCAGCGCGTTCCGATCAACGCCTTCGAAAGCGGATTCCAGTGACGGTAGAGCGTGACCGGCAGGCGGCATGCCACCTGCAGGTAGATCTCGAGATGGTCCTGCAGGTTCGCACCGACGCCGGGTCGGTCGGCAACGACGGCCAGGTCGAGTTCCCTGAGGTGCTTCGCGGGTCCGATGCCGGAGTGCATGAGCAGCTTCGGCGAATTGATGGCCGAGGCGGCAAGAACCACCTCGGCGCGCGCGCGAACGCGTCTGGACGAACCGGCAGTCTCGTACTCGACCCCGACCGCCCTGCCCTCCTCGATCAGCACCCGATTGGCGTGGCAGCGGGTACGAAGCTCGAGGTTGCGCCGGCGCAGTGCTGGCTTCAGGTACGCGTTCGCGGCAGACCAGCGACGGCCGCGCCAGACAGTCATTTCCATCGCACCGAAGCCCTCCTGGCGCTCACCGTTGTAGTCCCCGGTGATCCCGTATCCGGCCTCGCCACCGGCCCGGATAAAGGCGCCATACAGCGGGTTCGCCATGGCGCCGCGCGTGACGTGTAGCGGGCCGCCGGTACCCCGCCATCCCGGATCGCCGGCATGGGCCCGCTCCATGCGCCGGTAATACCCGAGGACGTGCCGGTAGCCCCAGCCGACCGCCCCCGCGGCCTCCCAGGCATCGAAGTCGCAGGCATGGCCGCGCACGTAGACCATGCCGTTGATCGAGGATGACCCGCCGATCACCTTGCCGCGCGGGGTGGCAAGTCGCCGCCCGCCGAGATGGGGTTCGGGATCGGTGACATAGCCCCAGTCGTAGCGCGCCATGTTCATCGGGTAGGACAGCGCCGCCGGCATCTGGATGAACGGGCCGGCATCGGTGCCGCCGTGCTCGAGGACCAGCACCCGCGAGCGTCCGTCTTCGGACAACCGCGCCGCGAGCACGCAGCCGGCCGACCCCGACCCAACGATCACGTAGTCGAACTCGTCGTCGAAACGTCCGGACATCGGGCTCAGGTCACGACAGCCGCGCCGGCCCGCAGACCGGTGGTTCCGCACGGTGGCGCCTGGTTGCGGCTTCGACGAGCGCGCGCCAGGGCCCGGGCCCCGGCAGGTGCCGGCGACCTGGCCCCTGGCTCGCGCTGTCACCGGGCCTCACTGACATCCAGGTCCTTGACGGGTCCATACCACGCACTATTGTTGCCAGCCTGACATTCCTTCGGCAACGGATCTCGACCATGGCCAAGCCAGCAACCGTTCTGATCAAGCTCGTGAGCACGGCCGACACCGGCCATTACTACGTCACCAAGAAGAACCCGAGGACCCAGACCGGCAAACTCGAGTTCCGCAAGTACGACCCGGTGGTGCGCAAGCATGTGCTCTACAAGGAAGCCAAGATCAAGTAGCGCGCACCGTCGCTCACTCGTCTCCCGGCGGCGCCACCGGTTCCTGGCGCGGCAGGGGAATACCGCCGCCACGGGTCGGATCCACGTAGGCATTGCCGGGTGACTGTCCGGCATCCTCGAGCGCCCGCGCCATGGACTTGATGACCGGCAGGTCCTCGTCGGCGGGCATCTCCATGCGCGGCTTGCGCGCGAGCGCCGCCTCGATCCACGGTGCCAGCTCCTCGGCCTTGCGCGCTTCCCGTTCCGGTTCGGCCGCCTTGAAGCGCGGCATGATCTCCGACGCGAACAGTCCGAGACACTCGCAGATGTGCTCGTGCCTGTTCTTGCCGTGCTGCTGCACGAAGATCATCTGGTCCAGTCCCACCCGGTCATAGGCCTCGAGATGGGCCCGGACCTGTTCCGGCGTCCCGATGCCGCCGCGCCCGGCATTGTCCGGCATCTGCTCGCGCAGCGGCAGGAACCGGCCCCAGATGTCGGCACGTCCCGGCTTGTGCTCACCGAAACTCACGTAGTAGGCCAGCGAGTAGCCGAAGAACCGGAACCCGTCGAGACCGCGCCGGACCGCCTCCTGCTCGTCCTCGTGCACCGACAGGGCCGAGACGGCCGCGATGTTGGCGTTGACCGAATGGCCGATCGGCACGCACTCGTCCGACTTGATGATCGCGTAGTAGTCCCGCACCCACTCGGCCGCCTGGTCCGGCTCGACGAAGCCGAACACCAGCGCCCCGACCCCGGACCTGGCGGCCCGCAGGATGCTCTCGCGACGCGAACACCCCATCCACAGCGGCGGATGCGGCTTCTGCACCGGTTTCGGCACGACGTTGCGGCACGGCATCGAGAAATACTCGCCCTCGAACCCCGGGTATGGCGTCATCGCCATCATGTTGGCAGCCTGTTCGGTGCCTTCCCTCCACATCCGGGTCTTCTGTTCCCGGTCGATCCCGAACCCGTCCATCTCGATCAGTGTCGCCGACTCGCCGGTGCCCCAGTCGACCCGTCCGCGACTGACCAGGTCGAGTGTGGCAACCCGTTCCGCAAGACGCGCCGGGTGGTTGTAGCCCGGTGGGGTGAGCGTCACGCCGTGGCCGAGACGGATGGTGCTCGTCCGCTGCGACACCGCGGCCAGGAACACCTCGGGAGCACCGGAATGCGAATACTCCTCGAGGAAGTGATGCTCCACTTCCCACACGTAGTCGTACCCGAGACGGTCGGCCAGTTCGATCTGGTCAAGCGCCTCGTGAAACAGGCGCGACTCGGTATCCTCGTGCCACGGCTTGGGCACCGGCAACTCGTAGAACAGGCCGAACTTCATTCCGCTTCCCTTTCCGGTCGAGATGTCGGGATCAGAGTGCCGGAGCGGTCCTGATGGACTCCGGAATGCTCCGCTTCAGGTACTGTCCGTCCGCGAGACCGCCCTTGAAGACACCGTCTTCGACCATGACCTTGCCGCGGAGCAGTGTCGTCACCGGCCAGGCGGTGATGTCGTGTCCTTCCCATGGGCTGTAGTCCGCCTCGTGCAGGTCCTCGAGCCGCACCTTGCGGCGCACTGACGTGTCCAGGATCGCAATGTCGGCGTCGCTGCCGACGGCAATCGCCCCCTTGCGGGGATACATCCCCATGATCCGCGCGGCGTTGGTCGAGACGAGGTCGACGAAACGTTCGAGCGAATAGCCGCGCCGGGTCACCATCTCGTGGTACATGACCGCCACGCGGGGCTCGACCCCGGCGTTGCCGCCGGTGGTGTCGTCGATGCGGTTGCCCACCGTCTTCAGCTTCAGCGTGCAGCAGATCTCGTCGGTCGCTACCGAGTTGATCGCGCCGTCCAGTGTTCCCGCCCACAGCTCGGCCTGATCGGCAGGCGACTTCAGCGACGGGTAGGTGTGGTAGATCTGTCCGTTCGGCCGCTTGTAGTCGTCGGAATTGAACAGCATGTACTGGTGCAGGGTCTCGCCGTAGATCGCCAGTCCCCTCGCCCGCGCCTCGCGGATCGCCTGGACTCCCGTCGCCGCGCTCACGTGCATCATGTAAAGCGGCGTGCGCTCGGATTCGGCCAGCCGGATCACCCGCCGGAACGAAAGATCCTCCGAGAGCGCGCTGTGCACCTCGGCCAAGTTGTGGAAGCTGACCCGGCCCTCGCGGATCAGCTTCTCGTACATGTGCATGACCAGGTCGTTGTCCTCGGCGTGGATCACTCCGAGGCCGCCGGTCCGGGTGATGATCTTGAACACCTCCCAGATGTCGCCGAAATGCACCATCCGGCCCGCCCGGTTCGGCGTGATGTTGGTGGTGAAGATCTTGACCGTGGGATAACCGTCGGTGATCACGGTCTCGAGTTCGTCCAGGACCGGTGGTTCGACATCGCCGAGCAACATGACGTGATAGGAATAGTCGCAGTAGCAGTTGTCGACCCAGTCCGCATCACGCCGCGCGATCACCTCGCGCAGCGGCAGCTCCTCCATCCGGGCCGCGAAGTCGATGAGCGTCGTCGTGCCGCCGTGGAGCGCGGCCCTGCTCACCACGTCGGGACCATCGGTGTACCCGACCGATCCGTCCGGCAGCGGCATGTGCCACTTGCAGTGGACATGCGGATCGATACCGCCCGGGATCACGATCCTCCCGCTCGCATCGATCACGCGCCCGACGGCGTTGTCAGGAATGGCGCCCGGGGCGGTGACCGCGGCGATGGTCTCTCCGGCAACCGCAACGTCGGTCACTGCCGCGCCATGCGGTGTGACGACGGTTCCTCCCCTCACGATCAGGTCAAGCATCATCGTCCTCCCCGGTCCGGCATTCCACGCAAGTCTCCGCGATTGCGGGCTGGCGGTCCAGACTGCCCGTGCGCTTCGACTTCGGAAATCACGATCTCGAACAGTGCCGTGATCCAGTCGGCATGAACGCCGCGGCCGATGACCACCAGGCGCGAGGTCCGGTCCCCGTCCGGCCAGGCGTCCAGCCAGGTCATCGGATGGAACACGTTCTGCACTCCGTGCACCACCGCCGGAAGGTCCGGCGCCTCGGCGATCGACACGATCCCCTTCAGGCGCAGCAGGTCCGGGCCAAGTCCCTCCGAGAGCGCCTGCAGGAACAGCGTGAGCGCCACCGCCGGCACCGGTCTCTCCCGGCGCAGCGAGACCGCAGCGTACCCGCCACCGGCGTGACCGGCATGATGGTCATGGTGGCCGGGATCACGGTCCTCACCCGAGGGCGGACGATGCGCATCGGATGCATGGGCCAGCACCGACATCGGGTCGGCACCACCGTGGCGCGACTCGATCTGGCGGGCAAACGGGTTGGAAGCGGCCAGCTGCTCGCGAAACGACGGGAGCGAGCCTGCAATGTCGGTCTTGGTCAGCAGCAGAACATCGGCGAGGACCACCTGTCGGTGGTTGTCGTCATGGGTGCGCAGGGTCTGCGGTCCGGTGACGGCGTCGACGGTGGTTACCACACCGCCCGGCCGGACCAGCGTACGCAACGCCGGATCCGCCATTGTCGCCTGGACGATCGGCCCCGGGTCGGCCAGACCCGTGGTCTCGAGGATGATGCGATCGTATCTCAGGCGATCCCGACTGTTCAGGCGAAGCACCGCCTCGGTCAGGTCGTTGCGCATGACGCAGCAGACACAGCCGGTGGTCAGTTCGACGAGGTCTTCCTCGCTCGAGTCAATGAGCTCGTGATCGAGGCCGATCTCGCCGAACTCGTTGATGATGACCGCGGTCCGGGCCAGTACCGGGTTTCGCAGCCAGTTGGCAATCAGTGTGGTCTTGCCGCTCCCCAGAAAACCGGTCACCACGATCAGCGGTACCCGGTCCGTCACGTCGCCTGTTCCGAAACGAACAGGACCCGTCCACCGCCGCGTTCCGGGCTCACGATACCGCGAAGGGTGCGCAGGGCCGCCACCACCGACCCGTGGACCCGGTCCCTGCCACCCGGCACGGCGATGCGCCACACCGTGCCGAACGGATGGACCTCGAGCCCGAGGGCGGCAATCTCGGTGCCGGCGCGCAGGAGACGGCAGGAGTTTCCGGCATGGACGGCCCTGACGTCGCACGCCCACACCGCGAGTATCCCGTCAACAAGTGCGCGGAATTGCCCGGGCGTCACTCCGCCCCCGTCGCTCATGTCGCTCCACCGGCCGGATGATCGATTCCGGGCGGGCCGACCAGGTCCGGGTCCGGTCCGGCTCCCTCGGGGCGGTCGGGATAGGGAATGCGGGCAAGGAACGCCTCCATGCTCGCCAGTCGCGCCCTCTTCTTGTCATTCGCCCTGACCACCTGCCACGGCGCCTCGGGAACGTGGGTACACAGGAACATGTCCTCCTTGGCCCGCGTGTACTCGTCCCACTTGTCCGCCGAGGCGAGGTCCACGGGCGAGACCTTCCACTGCTTGAGCGGATCGCTGCGCCGCATGCCGATGCGGCGCGCCTGCTCCTCCTGAGAGACCGAGAACCAGAACTTGATCAGCAGGATGCCGCTCCCAACGAGCATGCGTTCAAACTGCGGGCACTGGCGCAGGAATTCCCGGTACTCCTCCTCGGTGCAGAAACCCATCACCCTCTCGACGCCGGCCCGGTTGTACCAGGAGCGATCGAACAGGACGATCTCTCCGGCTGAAGGCAGATGGGCGACGTACCGCTGGAAGTACCACTGGGAGCGCTCGCGTTCGGTCGGCTTGTCGAGCGCCACCACCCTGGCACCACGCGGATTGAGATGCTCCATGAACCGCGTGATGCTGCCACCCTTGCCGGCCGCATCCCGGCCCTCGAACAGGATCACTACCCTGCTTCCGGTTTCCATGACCCAGCGCTGGGCCTTCAGGAGTTCGACCTGGAGACTGGTCTTGCGCTGTTCGTATTCCCGCCGGTCAAGCCGGTCCTGGGAAACCCCGGACTCTTCCCACGCCGGACCGGGGCCCTGTTCGGACGGGGTCACGACGTTCAGGCTCTCGGTCCGCACCGTGGCACCTCCGATCCTGTCCAGCGCCGGAGCACGACAGTGAAACCGGCTGAGTTCCATGGCAGAGTAGACACCACCGGCACCCGCCATCAAGCGTGGTGCGAGCAGCAGGAGTCCTGAGCATGATTGTCGACGTGCGCACCTACAACATCGTTCCACGCAAGATGAAGCGGTACCTGGAACTGTTCGAGACCTGCGCACTGCCGGTGCTGGATAAGCACCTGGGCAGTCCGCTCGGCTACTTCCTGGTCGAACACGGGCCGCTGCACCAGGTGGTGCATCTGTGGGGCTACCGCGACCTGGCAGACCTGGAAGCGCGCCGTCGCGCCCGGGACGCGGACCCGGCCTGGGACGACTACCTGCAGCGATCCGAGGGACTGGTGGTCTCTCAGGACAACAAGCTGTGCCGCCCCGCGCCCTGGTCCGGCATCAGGTAGGGGTGACGTCAATGACCTACGAGGTCACGCTCGCGGCCGACGAAGTCGCCCGCTATCTCCGCGACGGCTTCCTGGTCCCGGACTACAGGCTGAGCGGAGACGTCGTCGAGCGGATGCGGGACGCGGTGGACGAACTGATCCGGGTCTATCCGGACATGCCGACGGAGGGACTGGTCTCGCCACACATCCGCTACGCCGGGACCACGCGGCCGGACATCCACGACAGGTTCCTCGAATTCTGCCGCCTGCCGGAGCTGCTTGACGTCACCGAGCAACTGATCGGGCCCGACATCATCCTGTGGGGAAGCCGGGTCTTCTCCAAGGCAGCCCGGACCGGCCGGCCGACGCCGTGGCACCAGGACGGGGAATACTGGCCGATCCGTCCGCTGGCCACCGTCACCGCGTGGATCGCGATCGATCCCGCCACCACCGCGAACGGCTGCCTGCGCCTTGTGGCCGGGTCTCACCTGGAGCGCCGGCTCATGCGGCATGTCAGCCTCACCGGCCAGGGCGCGGCACTCGACAAGGAAATCGCACAAGGCGAGTTCGACGAGGCGGACGTGGTGACAGTCCCGCTCGAACCCGGGCAGATGGTGCTGTTCGACGTCTACACCGCGCATGGAGCATCCGCCAACCGGTCGGGTTCCCGCCGGGCCGGGTTCGCCATCCGGTACATGCCCGGCACCTCGCTCTACGATCGCGCCATGACGGTCGGCAGCGGTCAGGACGACGTCCAGACCGATCTCGCACAACGGGCACTGTTCCTGTTGCGGGGGCAGGACCGTACCGGGCAGAACGACTTCGGGATCGGCCACGACGGCATGGTGGTGGCTGTCGGCTGAGTGTCGGTCAGGCGGCCCAGGCCGGCGGGTGGGTTCCGGGCGGAACCGGGCCGCTGCTCCAGTTCGACGGGGTCGCGGGCATGACCTGCGGCGCCTGCACGTGCAGCACGTCACCCCACGGCGAGGAATGCACCTCCAGCATGTCGGCGATGTCCTCCTCGCCCGGCATCGGTACCGACAGCCCGTCGACCCTTCCGAGCCGGTCGATCCAGCGACCGGTCTGCGCAAGCGAAACCCGCACCATCCAGCTTCCACCCGTTCGCGCGCGGTTCAGCAGTGCGACCATGGCCCCGAACGCCGCCAGGTAACCCGTGGCATGATCGAGCGCCTGGCACGGCAGCGGCCGCGGCCGGTCGGAACCGGCGGCCTCCATCCCCTCCCAGGCGATCCCGCTCGCCGTCTGCACCAGGCTGTCGAACCCCCGCCAGTCGCGCCACGGACCGGCATGGCCGTAGGCCGACAGGGTGACATAGACCATGCCCGGCCGGAGTGCCGCCATCTCAGTCAGCCCGAACCCGCGGCCCTCCAGGGTTCCCGGACGGTAGCCCTGCACGAAGATGTCCGCCTGCCCCGCCAATTCCCGGAGCACGCGGCAACCCTCCTGGTCGCGCAGGTCGACGAAGGTCGAGCGCTTGCCAAGACCGGTATCGATGATCAGCGGTTCCAGCACGGGCAGATGCGCGGCACCCACCCGCATAACCTCGGCTCCGTGCGACGCCAGGGTCCGCCCGCAGATCGGACCGGCGATTACCTTGGTCAGGTCAAGCACGCGAACACCGGAAAGCGGACGCTCGCCGTCCCGCGGCAGCGGACGTGGCGGTGCGTCTCCGATGCGCGCGATCTCGATGAGCGGCAGGTCCGCAACCGCACGGGACTGGGGATGATCGGACCATTCCCGGGGCGAACGCAGCAGTGCCACGCACAGCGCGCGGTCCCGGCAGGCCCGTTCCAGGGCACGACCGTCCCACTCGCTCACCGCGCGGGTCACGGCGTTCGGATCCTCCTCGCAGCCGAGGACCGCAAGCACGCCGTCGCGAAGGTGCGGATACTGGCAGTGCAGCTGGATCCAGCGTCCGTCCCGGGTCGGGTAGTAGCCGGAAACCGCCGACCACCGGCCGGCAGCCGTCCGGCCCAGGATCCGGGTGAAGGCCTCGCTGCAGAACGCGATGGCGGCGCGCCGCATGTCCACCGACACCTGCTGGCGCCGGCCGCCGCGCTCCCGCCACAGTTCGGCCGCGGCGAGCGCCTGCGCGGCGATCACGGCGCGTGCCGCCGTGCCGACCCGGAACACCGATGGCAGCACCGGGTCCTCGCCGGACAGCACGCAATCGCCCAGGGCGCCGGGCTCACACCCGGCGCCGGTCCAGATCTGCTCGAGCGGTCCTGCCGGTTCCGCCGCGCCGGCCTCCGCCGGCGGGCCGTTACTCGGCCGCTTCTGCCGGGGCCTCAACGATCCTGGTCTTGAAGTCCGCCGGCGAGACGATCTCGAGGACCTCGAAGTCCTTCGAGCAGCCGATCTCGCGGTGCGGGATGCCGGGACGCTGGTTGATGCAGTCGCCCTTCTCGATCCGTCGCACACCCTGTCCCTCGTACTCGAACTCGGCCCAGCCGTTCAGGACCAGGACGAACTGGAAGTCGCAGTCATGCACGTGCCACGACTGGACCTCGTCCTTCATTTCCTTGCCGTTGGCCTTGACGATATGGGCAATGTAGTCGCCCTTGGTCGCGTCCTTGATGCCGAGATCACGGTATTCGAAGATCTCCCTCAGCCCCTCAGTCCAGACCGCTTCCTTCGCCTGGTTGTGCGAGAACACCCACTTGTCAGTCGAATTGCCCATCATTCCTCTCCAATTACGTCCGTCGCGCCGTCCTGCGACGCCAGCACCCTAGCACGCCAGCCGCCCGGAATTCATCACCCGTGGCCGCGTCCACTCAGATGTCGAGCGAAGTCTGCCGTTCCCACGCGCTGATCGAGCGCGAATAGTCGTCCCACTCGCGCATCTTCAGCGTCACGTAGGCTGCGGAGACCTCGTCGCCCAGCGCCGCCTTCAGGACCCGGTTGCGGTCGAACAGCCGGATCGCGTCCAGCAGGTAGCGCGGCAACCGGCGGGCGCGCCGTGCCCGGTGACCCTCCTTGTACATGTCAAGGTCGAGTCGGGGCCCGGGATCGCGATCATGCGCCAGTCCGTCGAGGCCGGCCGCGAGGAACACCGCCGGCAGCAGGTACGGGTTGACTGCCCCGTCGGCCAGCCGGAACTCGAATCGCCCCTCGTCGGGAGTGCGGACCATGTGTGTCCGGTTGTTGCCCGACCAGGTGACGGTGTTCGGGGACCAGGTTGCCCCGGACACCGTGACCGGGGCGTTGATGCGCTTGTAGGAATTGACAATCGGATTCGTGATCGCGCACATCGACTCGGCGTGGTGCAACGCACCGCCGAGGAAGGCGTGAGCGGTGGCCGACAGTCCCAGTTCCCCCGCCGGGTCGTGGAACAGGTTCCGGTCACCGTCCCACAGCGAGATATGGATATGGCACCCGTTGCCCGTCAGCTCGGAAAACGGCTTCGGCATGAAGGTGGCGCGCAGCCCGTGCCTTTCGGCAATCGACTTGACCATGAACTTGAAGAACGCATGCCGGTCGGCGGTAACCAGCGCATCGTCGTATTCCCAGTTCATCTCGAACTGGCCGTTCGCGTCCTCGTGGTCATTCTGGTACGGCGACCAGCCGAGCGCCTGCATACCGTCGCAGATTTCCGAGATCACGTCGTAGCGCCGCATCAGCGCCTGCTGGTCGTAGCAGGGCTTGGCCTCGACATCGCGCGGATCGGAGATCCCTGCTCCCTCGGCGTCGATCAGGTGGAACTCGGCCTCGACGCCGCATTTCATGCGGTAGCCGAGGCCGGCCGCGCGCTCGACCAGGCGCTTCAGCGTGACACGGGGCGCCTGCTCGACCGCACTGCCGTTCATCACCAGGTCACCGGGGACCCATGCCACCTCGGGCTTCCAGGGCAGCTGCATGACGCTGTTGACATCGGGAATGGCGAACATGTCAGGGTTCGCCGGGCCCATGTCGAGGTAGGCGGCAAAGCCTGCAAACCCGGCGCCCGCGACCTCCATCTCTCCCGCGGCGGAGACCGGGACCAGCTTCGAACGCTGCATCCCCCGCAGGTCGGTGAAGTTGAACAGGAAGTACCGGACACCCCGTTCCGCCGCAAACCTCTCGAGAACACCCGTCATCGTCATTCCCCCATTTGTCGGGCTACCTCGTCCCCGTCACGACCGGTTCAGCGCGACCAGCCCGGAATCCAGTTGGTTCCGGCCAGCGGCACCCGGGCCATCGCGGCCGCTTCCAGCGTGAGTGCCACCAGGTCCTCGGGTTCCAGGTTGTGCACGTGGCTCTTGCCGCAGGCCCGGGCCAGGGTCTGGCACTCCATCGCCAGGGTCGCAAGGTAGTTGCGCACCCTGCGTCCGCCCTCCTCCGGGTCGAGCCGGCGCTCGAGCACGGGGTCCTGGGTGGTGATCCCGACCGGACACCGCCCGGTCTCGCACCGGTCGCAGTGTCCGGGACTCACACCGAGTGCTGCGTAGTCCTCGGGCCAGAGCGGAGCATTGCAATTGAGCGCCATCAGCGCGGCCACGCCGATCGACACCGCGTCGGCCCCGAGCGCCAGCGCCTTGGCGACATCGGCCCCGGTGCGAATGCCGCCGGAGACGATCAGCTGCACCTTGCGGTGCATGTCGAGTTCCTTGAGCGCATCGACCGCCAATCGGACCGCCGGCAGGGTGGGGATGCCCACGTCCTCGATAAACACGTCCTGGGTCGCGGCGGTTCCAGCCTGCATCCCGTCCACCACCACGGCGTCGGCGCCGGCCTTGACCGCAAGCGCCACGTCATAGCCGGTGCGCGTGGCACCCACCTTCACATAGACCGGCTTTTCCCAGTCGGTGATTTCCCGCAGTTCCCGGATCTTGATCTCGAGATCGTCCGGCCCGGTCCAGTCCGGGTGGCGCGACGCGCTGCGCTGGTCAATTCCCGGCGGCAGCACCCGCATGTCTGCAACCCGTTCGCTGACCTTCTGACCGAGCAGCATGCCGCCGCCGCCGGGCTTCGCGCCCTGGCCGATCACCACCTCGATCGCGTCGGCGCGGCGCAGCTGGTCCGGCGTCATGCCATAGCGCGACGGCAGGTACTGATAGACCAGGATGTCGGACGCCTCGCGTTCCTCCTCGGTCATGCCACCGTCACCGGTGGTGGTACTGGTCCCGGCCGCGCTTGCCCCGAGACCGAGCGCTCGCTTGGCATTGGCGCTGAGCGCCCCGAAACTCATGCCGGCAATGGTGATCGGGATCTTCAGGGTCACCGGCTTGCTCGCAAACCGCGTACCGATGGTCACGTCGGTGCCGCAGCGCTCGCGGTAGCCCTCAAGCGGATATCGCGAGACCGACGCGCCCAGGAATACCAGGTCGTCGAAGGTGGGTAGCGGACGCCTGGCGCCGCCGCCGCGGATCGAATAGATGCCCTGGCCGGCGGCACGGTGGATCTCGGCGATCACGTGCGGCGGAAAGGTTGCCGAGGTCCTGGGCGGGCGGTCACCGGTCATGGCAGTGATCCCGAGTTGGCAGCCGCATCAGTAGGCGGCCGCATTGTCGATCCTGAAGTGGTAGAGCTGTCGCGCCGAACCATAGCGGCGGAACGCACCTGCGTCTGCGGCGAACCCAGCTCGCCCGAGCAGGTCCTCGATGCGTGCGACGTGCCGGTCATCCATGTCCTTCTCGACACAGTCGGCGCCGAGACTCTCGACCTTGCCCAGCACGTAGAGCTCGGCTTCGTAGAGCGAGTCGCCGAAGGCGGCACCGGCATCTCCACACACCACAAGGCAGCCGGCCTGGGCCATGAACCCGGTCATGTGTCCGACCGAACCGCCAACGACGATCTCGATGCCCTTCATCGAGATTCCGCACCGCGCACTGGCGTCGCCACCGATCGTCAGCAGGCCGCCCCACGCGGCCGCTCCCGCCGACTGGCTGGCGTCTCCGTGGACCCGGACCTCGCCCGACATCATGTTCTCGGCCACACCGGTCCCGGCGTTGCCGGCCACGGTTACGCGTGCCTGCTGGTTCATCCCGGCACAGTAGTACCCGGCGTGGCCGTGGATCACCACGTCGATCGGATCGACGAGGCCCGCGGCAAGCGCATGGCGTCCGCGGGGATTGCGTACGTCGAACGACCCTGCCTGCCGAGTGCCGTCGCGGCCCTGCAACAGGCGGTTCAGCCGGCGGACCGGTACCGCATCGAGATCGATTTCCTCGCGTGTGCTCATGCCCTGCCCCAGGAATAGACCTGACCCGGGCGCGGCTCCCACACAACGGCGTCATCCACCGACGGCAGCCTGGCGAGTGCGCGGAATTCCGACGCCATGGCGACCCAGTCATCGGTTTCAGCCATGACCGCCGGCTTGCAGGCGATCGGGTCGCGCAGCACCGAGAACCCGTCACGGGTGCCCACCGCAAAGGTGTAGAAGCCGTCAAGGTCGCGAAGCCCGGCCTCGAGCGCCTCGGCGATGGTCGCGCCCTGCATCAGCCGCCAGGTCAGGTAGCCGGCCGCGACCTCGCTGTCGTTCTCGGTCTGGAACCTGAGGCCCTGGTGATCCCTGAGCCAGTCCCGCAGCCGGTGGTGGTTGGACAGGGACCCGTTGTGCACGAGGCACAGGTCGTCACCGGTATTGAACGGGTGCGCTCCCTCGGTGGTCACGGCGCTCTCGGTGGCCATCCGGGTGTGGCCGATCATGTGGGTGCCGGACATCTGCGGCACGCCGAACCGTTCGAGCACCGCGGCGGGCAGTCCGATTTCCTTGTAGATCTCGAGCGTGGTGCCGGAACTGGTCACCCGCAACGGCGGATCGCCGGCTTCGGCCCAGTCGCGCAGCGCCTCGCCCGACACCGCCGCCTCCAGGACCGCGTGGGTCGCCATCGGGGTGACCGTGACCGGGGTTCCGAGTTCGGCCGAGGCCCGTTCGCCGGTCGCGTGCCAGTCAACCCCGGGAGCGCGGACCGTGACCCGGACCCGGCCTGCCGGCGCCTGGTCGCGATAGACCGCGAGCCCGGCGCTGTCGGGACCGCGTTCGGTCATTTCCGTAAGCATGGGAGCGAACAGGCTGCCCAGCCGGTTCCTCAGGTCCGGGTTCTTCAGGTAGAGACCGACGATGCCGCACATGATCCTTCACCCTGTCCGCCTGCGCCGGCACATACTATAGCGAAGACGCGGCGCCAGCACATCCGCCCAGCGCACGGGGATCAGCGCCCGGCCCGGACCGTCTGCTCCCGGGTGCGCAGAAGGCGCAGGCCCGGCCAGTTCTCCTCGGTGTGACGCAGGTGCCAGGTGTTGCGCGCAAGGAATACCGGCATCTCGTCGTGGTCGTGTGCCAGGTCGCCCGGATTGCTCTCGACGAACCGCTTCACCAGTCCGGGGTCGTCCGCGTCGATCCAGCGCGCGGTGTGCAGGGCCGCAGGCTCGAAGATTGCCGGGATGTCGTACTCGGTGCGGATCCGGTCGGCCAGAACGTCGAACTGAAGCTGGCCGATCACGCCGACGATCCAGTTCGAGCCGATCGCGGTCCTGAATACCCGGGCCACCCCCTCCTCCGCGAGCTGGGTGACGGCGCGTCCGAGGTGCTTGCCGCGCATCGGGTCGACCGGGCGGACCCGCTGCAGCATTTCAGGCGCGAAGCTCGGGATGCCGTTGAATTGCAGTTCCTCGCCCTCGGTCAGCGTATCGCCGATGCGCAGGTTCCCGTGGTTGGGCAGCCCGATGATGTCACCCGGATACGCCTGTTCCGCCACCTCGCGGTCGCGGGCGAGGAAGGTGACCGCGTTGTGGACCGCAAACCGCCGCTTGTCGCGGACATGGCGCAGGCGCATTCCGCGGCGGAACTCGCCGGAGCACACCCGGGCAAAGGCGATCCGGTCGCGGTGTTTCGGGTCCATGTTGGCCTGGATCCTGAAGACGAAGGCGGAGAACCGGTCCTCGTCGGGCGAGACCTCGCGTCCCTCGGCCGGCTGCGGGCGGGGCGGCGGAGCGAACCCGACGATTCCGCGCAACAGTTCCCGGACCCCGAAGTTGTTGAGCGCGCTGCCGAAGTACACCGGCGTCATGTTGCCCTCGAGGAAGGCGTTCCGGTCGAAACGCGGGCAGAGCGCGGCCGCCATCTCCACCTGTTCGCGCAGTTCGGCGGCGACGTCACCCGGCAACAGTGTCTCGAGCCTGGGATCGTCCAGACCCTGGCAGACCCGGCCCGGGTCCGGTTCCTCGTGGCTGCCCCTGGCAACCAGGCAGAGCCGGTCCTCCAGCAGGTCCCAGCACCCTCGGAACAGCTGACCGGCACCAACGGGCCAGGTGACCGGAGACACCTCGATCTGCAGCGTCTGCTCGATCTCGTCGAGCAGGTCCAGGGGATCGCGCGCCTCCCGGTCCATCTTGTTGATGAAGGTGATGATCGGCATGTCGCGCAGCCGGCACACCTCGAACAGCTTGCGCGTCTGCTCCTGGATGCCGCGGGCGGCATCGATCACCATCACCGCGGAGTCGACCGCGGTGAGCGTGCGGTAGGTGTCCTCGGAAAAGTCCTCATGGCCCGGCGTGTCGAGAAGGTTGCAGGCCTGTCCCTCGTACTCGTAGCTCATCACCGAGGAGGCAACCGAGATGCCCCGTTCGCGCTCGACCGCGAGCCAGTCCGACCGGGCGCGGCGCTGCTGGCCGCGTGCCTTGACCATTCCCGCCATCTGGATGGCGCCGCCGAACAGCAGCAGTTTCTCGGTCAGCGTGGTCTTGCCCGCGTCCGGATGGGAGATGATCGCAAAGGTGCGCCTTCGTGCGATCTCGTGGGTGAGGTCCGCCATGGCCGTACCGGTCCGGTGATGATGACGGGTCTCATAGCGGGTGCACCCCAAATTGCCAAGGCGCGGGCCCGCTTCGTATCATGGCCGCCCTTGTGACCACCGTACGGGCGGCGTGATGGACAACCCGGTCGGGCCGCTCAACCTCATCACCGACGTTCCCGGTCTCGCGGTCGGCAATGCCGGCGACCCGGAGCTTGTCAGCGGTGTCACCGTCATCCTGCCGGATCACCCCGCCGTCGCCGCCGTCGATGTTCGCGGCGGAGGCACCGGGTCGCGGGACATCGAGCTTCTCAAGCCTTCCGCCAGCATCGAGACGGTGGACGCCATCGTGCTCTCGGGTGGTTCCGCCTTCGGCCTCGATGCCGCGGGCGGGGTCATGTCCTGGCTCGCGGCCCGCGGTCGCGGGTTCCCGGTGGGACGGGCGCGGGTGCCGATCGTCCCCCAGGCGATCCTGTTCGACCTTGCAGGACCGCCCGTCGCCCTGCAGGGCGAGCACTCGCCCTACCGCAGGCTTGCCCGGGAGGCGGCCGGGAGTGCCGGGACGCGGTTTGGCATCGGCAGCGTCGGGGCGGGAACCGGGGCGCGCGCCGGGCATCTCGCGGGAGGGATTGGAAGCGCCTCGGTCGTGGTCGCCGAACTCGGGGTCACTGTCGGCGCCATCGTGGCGGCCAACCCGGTCGGCGACGTGCTGATGCCCGGAACTGACGTCTTCTGGGCCTGGGACATGGAACGCGAAGGCGAGTTCGGCGGCCGGTGTCCCGACGGCCGGCACGATCCGGCTGCAGTGTCGGTCCCGAAGGCGGCGGCGGCCGGCGCACACACCACAATCGGCGCGGTCGCGACCGACGCGGCGCTCAACCGGGTACAGGCAACCCGGTTCGCCGCCATCGCCCAGGCAGGGCTCGCCCGCGCCGTCAGGCCGGCCCACACGCCGCTTGACGGCGACATGATCATTGCGCTGTCGACCGGCAGGGTTCCGCTCGCCAACCCGGCCCGCGACCTCGCGATGCTGGGCGGTCATGCCGCCAACTGCGTCGCCCGCGCCATCGCCCGCGGGGTCCACGCCGCCCGCGGCCGCCGCGGCGCCCCGGCGTATACCGACCTCCACGGAGAGCGCGGCGCGTGAGCGGTGGCTGAGGCCGGCGCGGATCCGCGATACGGCGAGCCCCTGGCAGGGCCGCGTTCAGTATTTCCGCGCGCCGGCCTCGGAGGCTACGCGCGGCACCAGCGCCTTGACCAGGTTCGTCATTTCCAGCACGCCAACCGGCGTTCCCTCGCGCGTCACGACGTAGGAATGCGAGGTGTCGCCACCGGAACGCGCGATCGTGTCCTCGAGCGTGTCGTTGATGTCGACCTCGCCCTGTGCGTCATCCGGCAGGTCGCCGCCGTTCAGGGGGGTCATGATCGAGCGTACCCTGAGAACCCTGGCGCGGTTGATGTCGCTGACGAAATCCTCGATGTAGGGGTCGTTCGGATTCAGCAGGATATGCTGCGGCTCGTCCTGCTGAACGATGTAGCCGTCTTTCAGGATAACCAGCCGGTCCGCTAGCTTCAGGGCCTCGTCCAGGTCATGAGTGATGAAGACGATGGTCTTGTGCAGTTCCTTCTGCAATTCCAGCAGAAGGTCCTGCATGTCGGTCCGGATCAGCGGATCGAGAGCCGAGAACGCCTCGTCCATCAGCATGATCGGGGAATTGGAGGTCAGCGCACGGGCGATGCCGACGCGCTGTTGCATGCCACCCGACAGCTGGTGCGGGTAGTGGTTCTCGTAGCCGCCGAGACCGACCCGTTCCAGCCACTTCCACGCATCCTTCAGATAGTCTCTCTGGCGAACGCCTCGGACCTGAAGCGTCGTGCCGGCGTTCTCGGCCACGGTGCGGTGCGGCAGGAGAGCGAACTTCTGGAACACCATGGACATGGATTCACGCCGCAGCGTGCGCAGCCGCTGCTCGCCGTAGGCCAGCACATCCTCGCCATCGACCTCGACCTGGCCGGAGGTCGGCTCGATCAGCCGGTTGAGATGCCGGATAAGCGTGCTCTTGCCCGACCCGGAAAGACCCATGATGACCGTGATGTCGCTTTCACGCATCTCGACATTGATGTCCTGCAGGCCGAGCACATGGCCGTACTGCTCCAGCAGGTCGGTCTTGCTGACGCCGCCCTGGACATGTTTCAGCGCCGCCTGCGGGTCGTGCCCGAAGATCTTGTACAGGCTCCGGATCGCGATCTTGACAGTCCCGGTCACGCCGTCTCCTCCCCGTCAGACCTTGCGGGCGGCGTTGACGCGATCGAGCGCGGCCTTGGTCACGCGGTCCAGGACGATGGCCAGGAGCACGATACCGAGACCCGAGATCAGTCCGACGCCCAGTTCCAGATTCCGGATCCCGCGCAGCACGAGCACTCCCAGGCCCGGTGCCGAGACAAGCGATGCGATGACCACCATGGCCAGGCTCATCATGATCGTCTGGTTCACCCCGGCCATGATGTTGGGGAGCGCCAGCGGGATCTGGACTCCGAACAGCTTTTGCCGGTCGGTCATGCCGAAGGAATCCGCGGCCTCGATGACGTCCCTGTCCACAAGCCTGATGCCGAGATCGGTGAGCCGGATCACCGGTACGATTGCATACAGGATGATCGCGATACCGTAGAGCTTCGGTTCGGTCACCGAGAACAGGAAGATCAGCGGGATCAGGTAGACGAAGGGCGGCAGCGTCTGGAGCATGTCCAGAACCGGGATCGTCATGCGCTGCATCCTGTCGCTGCGCGACATGGCAATGCCGATGGGCACGCCGAACAGGACGCAGAGGAAGGCGCAGACGAAGATGATCGCCAGGGTCTGCATGGCAAACCCGTAGTGGTCGATGAAGGCCAGGAACGCGATGCAGGCGGTCACGAATCCGATCAGCCGGACCGACTTCGTCGCGAGGTACACCACGGCCATGAGAATGGGAAACATCACCCACCAAGGGGCGGCCTCGAAGACCAGAAGCGCGAAGTCAAGTATCCAGCTCAGCGGCTGCGTCATCGGATCGAGCACGAAGCGCAGGACATCCTTGATCGCCAGGAACCCGTCCTCGACAGCCTTTGTCATGTCGCGCGACTGTACGATCCGGGCGCACGCCTCGTTCAGCGCATCGAGCGAGGGGAACGGAAATTCCCACCACGGCGTGTCCTTGCCGGCGCCGCCCTTCGCGAGCAGGTTCGCCATCGACTGCGGCGCATCGCCCGTCTTGCCCGCGTCGCACCAGTCGCGCAGGCCGAGCCCGTCAAACAGGAAGTCGTAGGTCGCCATGACCGCTCACCCCCGTGCGGGGAACCGGGCCGGAACAGTTCCCGGCCCGGATTGCGCCCATTGCAGGTCGGTCAGAGCGTCGTGCGGAAAATGACCGACGCGCCGAAACCTACTTGATGAACGTCGCAAGCTTCTCGCGCGCGCCATCGTTGATCCACTGCGACCAGACGTCGGAGTGTGAGGACAGGAAATAGACCGCTGCCTCCTCCGCCGAGGCGCTGTTTTCCTCCTGCCAGGCAAGGATGCCGCTCAGCAGGCCGACCTCGAAGCTGATCTTGCCCATCAGCTCGGCGACCGCGGGCTCACGCTCGGTCAGCGCGGCCGTCGCAACCGTCAGGACCGGCGCTGGCGGGAAGTCCGACACGCCCGGGCTCGGATTGTCCTTGTTCTGGTTCGCCGAGTGGACACCGCCATCGATGTCTCCCAGGGAAACCTTGACCATCTCGTACTTGCCCAGCAGCGCGGTCGGACCCCAGTAGTATCCGAACCAGGGTTCCTTGTCCTCGTAGGCAGCCGCGATCGACGTCGCCAGGGTCTCGCCGGAGCCGTGGTTGAACACCTCGATACCGGCCGCCTCGACACCGAGCGCCTTGACCAGGTTGTCGTTGACAATCCGGCAGCCCCAGCCATCCGGGCAGTTGTTGAACCGCGCGCCGACCAGGTCGGGATTGGCCAGCACACCGTCGATGGACGCCAGTTCCGGGTGCGCTTCGGCAAGATAGGCGGGGACCCACCATCCCTCGAGTCCGCCCGGTGCGATCACCTCGGCGAGCCGCGAAACCTTGCCCTCGGCCTCGAGCTTGGCATAGACGTCGCCGGTCGAGTTGAGCCACAGCTCGGTGACGATGTCGGGTTCGCCGTTCTCGGCCAGGGACGCGACCGACGTCGTGGTCGCGGACGGCACCTTTTCGACCGTGCACCCGTATCCCTGCTCCATCAGGAACTTGGCGACTTCCGTGATGATCTGGGATGATGCCCAGTTCATTTCGGTGATGGACACTTCCCCGCAGTCCGCGGAGGCCTTGCCCGGAACACCGAGACCAGCGGCAGCTACAACGCCGGCAAACGCGGCGACGAGGAGTTTCTTCATGGCCTTCCTCCCTGTTGACACCCCACCGACCGGGATGTGCGGAACCGCGATCGTGTTCACCGCGAGGCAGAACGAACGGGCCCGTCGGGCAGCGTAGGCCAGACCCCGCATCCGTTCAAGGGAAGCCATCGGTTCGACCGTCGAACCCGCCGTCGCGGAGAAATTCCGACCGGAGCTCTTCGGGCGGCCCGGAAGGACCCGGCTTCATTTGCCTTCGGCCGACTGGCCAGAGCTTTCAGGCCTGCTGCGCAGATCCTGATCGGGGGGTATTTCCAGCTCCGTGCCACTGCGCAGGCGCGCCGCGCCCCCGGGACCAGTCCGGCCCTGACCACGTGTGGCGGAAACAGGTATCCAAACCGTCCGGGGCATACCGGTCGGCCGACGGTTCCTGGATTACATCCCGCGAGCGGCTTGCCGACATCTGCATTTTCGCTGGTCATGACAAGAGACGAGAGCCGGTCGCCGAGGCGGTCCCCTCGTTCCGCCGGCTTTGCCTGCAATTCCGAGTTCCTCTATTGATGACGTGCAGTAATTTGCTGTCACGTACTTCTGCCCATACGGTACTGCCATGTCCCAACAGGTGACAGTGCGATTGCCGAACCCGGTGGTGGATGCGCTGGATACGGCGGCGCAGCGGCTTCGCCGCAGCCGGGCGGATGTGATCCGGCTCGCCGTCGAACACTACCTCGAAGACTTCGACGATCTCTCCGTCGCCATCGACCGGCTGCGCGATCCCGGCGATCCGGCGCTGGACTGGGACCAGGTCCGGCGAGAGCTACTCGATACGGATCAGGGAGAGAGCGGCCAGAGACCTGAGGCATAACGTCAAGCCGGACCGGACGCGCATCTTCACCACCATCGACCGGCCGGCCGAACCCCCCCGATGATCACTCTCCTGGTTTAGTATAAGGTGGAGGATCTCGGTACCAATCGCCGTTCGTCGCCATGTGAGGAAGACAGTGCCCGGGTCACCGGCAGGCTGCCATAGCGCGAATTCGGCAGTGATCCGGCGCAGGCCGCTCGCCGCCGGCCGCGCCGCCCGTGCCCGCCCCGGGGACCCGGTCCGCGCCAACACTTGCGGAGTACGCAGCGCATGACGAGGCGCCGGGACCTGCCGATCACCGCGTTCCTCATGCTCGGTGTCGGCGGCATCGTGCTTACCGCGCTCGCCTCGATCTACCTGCTCGGTTTCGTGGTCGCGGTGCGCAACACCACCGATCTGACCACGCTGCGTGCCGAGCGCAGTCTTGATGGCCTGACCCGGGCCATCCGCCTGCACGTCGCACCGGCGGAAGCCCACGCGAGGCATGCCGCGGGCCTGGTCGCAGGGCTTGACGGAGATCCGGGGCCGGACGCGATCGACAGGCTGCACAGCGCCATGGCACTGATCCCGCACCTGAGACACGCGGGGTTCCTGGGAGCGGACGGTACCTATCTGCGGTACGGCAGGTCCGGCCGGTCCGAGCTGTCCACCTGGACCGGGGACGAGGGGGTCGCACGCCTGTTCGCCACCATGGCGCCGGATGCGGATGCCCTCTGGCTCGATCCCGTCTACCTTTCCCCGATCGGGCGGACCGTCATTCCGGTGGTGGTCCCTGTCAGCCGCAACGGACAACTGGTCGGCATGACGGCGGCAGGGGTGACACTGCGAGAGCTTTCCCGGTTCGTCTTCGACCTCGCACCGGAAGCGTCGGGAACCGCCTTCATCCTGCGCGGAACCCGCCAGGTCATCGCCCACCCGAAACTGCTCGGCATCCCGATCGAGAACCATACCGGCCCCGACCGGCCGCTACCCGATCTCGCGGTGCTTGACGATCCGATCCTGCAGGCCTTCGCGGACGGCGAAAGCCGCGCGCCCTGGGTGATCGGAGCCGGTCAGCGCGCCAATGCCCGTTTCATCACTTCCGAACGGGGCGAGGACCACATCCTGCTGTGGGAAGAACTCGCGGACTTTGACAGCATCCCCTGGATGGTCGGGTTCCACGCCCCGGCCGGTGCGCTCGAGGGTGCGAACGTCTGGACAAGGCTGGTCGGGGCCGCGACCGTGGGGCTGGCGCTGGTCGCGCTGGCGCTCGCAGCCCTGTTCCTGCTGGGCCGCTACATCCGCCGGCCAGTGCGCGAGCTGGCCCGCCTGTCGCTGCAGGTTCGCGACCTCGATTTCTCCGGCGCTCCGACGGCACGTGCCTCTCTGGTGCGCGAGTTGAACGAGGCCGGCGACGCCTTTGCCCGGATGCTCGAGGGGCTGACGCTGTTCGCAACCTTCGTGCCGAGAGCGCTGGTGCTCAGGCTGATGCGGTCGGGCACCGGTGTCGAGCTTTCGGAACAGCGCGCGGTGACGGTCATGTTTACCGACATCGCCGGCTTCACCGGCATGTCCGAACGGCTGTCGGCCGGCGAGGTGGCGGGAGTCCTGAACCAGCATTTCGCGCTGCTCAACCAAGGGGTCGAGCAGGAAGGCGGCACCGTCGACAAGTACATCGGCGACAGCATGATGGCGTTCTGGGGGGCGCCGGAGGACCAGGAAGACCACGCCGCCCGCGGCTGCCGGGCGGTCCGGGCGATCGCCAAGGCGGTCCGGGCCGACAATCTCGAGCGCCGGGAACGCGGCGACGAGGCGTTGCGCCTGCGCATCGGTGTTCACAGCGGCCCGGTGATCGCCGGCACCATCGGCGCTCCCGGCCGTGTCAACTACACCCTTGTCGGCGATACCGTGAATGTCGCCAATCGCATCGAGCAGCTCGGCAAGGACATCGCGCCGGGAGACGACGTGGTGGTGCTGGCGAGTGGCGAAACCATCGCCGCGGCCGGTCTCGACGCCCCCGAGGTCGGCGCCTTCGACATTCGCGGACGCGCCGGACGGATCACGGTCTTCAGGCTGGCCTGAGCGACGTCACAGTTCCCTGGCCCGCTCGCGGAGCACGAATTTCTGGATCTTGCCGGTCGATGTTTTCGGCAGGTCGCAGAACACGATGGTTCCCGGCACCTTGTAGTGCGCGAGTGCGTCGCGGCACCAGGCGACCACCTCCGCCTCGGTCAGCCCCTCATGGCCGGGCGCCCGGGCGATGAATGCGCATGGTGTCTCACCCCACTTCCCGTGCGGCTGGGCAACGACCGCCGCCTCCATGATGGCCGGGTGCCGGTAGAGCGCTTCCTCGACCTCGAGCGAGGAAATGTTCTCGCCGCCGGAGATGATGATGTCCTTGGACCGGTCCTTGACCTCGGCGTAGCCGTCGGGGTGCATGACCGCGAGATCACCGCTGTGAAACCAGCCGTGGGCGAATGCCTCGGCGGTGGCGGCGGGGTTGCGCAGGTACCCCTTCATCACCGTGTTGCCGCGCATCCAGATCTCGCCCATGGTCTCGCCATCGGCGGGCACGTCGCGGCCGGTCGCGGGATCGACCACCCGGAACCCCTCCAGCGTCGGGTACCCGACACCCTGGCGCGCCATGCGCGTCGCCTTCTCGTCAAGCTCCAGCCCTTCCCATTCCGGCGGCCAGGCGCAGATGCCGGACGGGCCGTAGGTCTCGGTCAGGCCGTAGAGATGCGTAACCCGGAACCCGATGCGTTCCATGCCGGCGATCACTGCGCTGGGTGGTGCGGCGCCGCCGGTCGCGATCTCGACGCGGTGCGCGAACTGCCGCCGCACCTCGGCGGGCGCGTGGATCAGCAGGTTGAGCACGATCGGCGCCCCGCACATGTGCGAAACCCGGTGCTCGGCGATCAGCCGGAAGATCAGCTCCGGATCGACCGCACGCAGGCAGACATGGGTTCCGCCGACCGCGGTCACGCCCCAGGTGAAGGTCCAGCCGTTGCAGTGGAACATCGGCAGGGTCCACAGGTAGCGCGCGTGCGAGTCGAGACCGAACGCGATGGCATTGCCCATGGCGTTGAGGAACGCACCGCGGTGGTTGAACACCACCCCCTTCGGGTTTCCGGTCGTTCCCGAGGTGTAGTTGACCGCCATGGACTCCCACTCGTCCGCGGGCCGGGGCCAGTCGGGATCGGGGTCACCCTCGGCGAGAAAGGTCTCGTAGTCGACTTCGCCGATCAGTTCCCCTGACGCGGCCAGTTCATCATCGATCCCGACCACGACCGGAGGGGTGTCCATGCGCGCGAGCGCATTCTCCGTCAGTGCCGAGAACTCCCGGTCGACCAGCACCAGCCGGGCGCCGCAATGCTCGAGAATGAAGGCGATGGTCGCCGGGTCGAGACGGTAGTTGAGCGCGTTCAGCACCGCGCCGGCCATGATCACGCCGTAGTGGGCTTCCAGCATCGCCGGAGTATTGGGCGCGATGATCGACACCACGTCACCCTTGCCGATACCCCGGCGCATCAGGGCCGAAGCCATGCGCCGGGCCCGGTCGCGGAAGTCACGGTAGGTCAGCCGCAGGCTGCCATGGATGACCGCCGTCTTCTCCGGCCAGGTCGCGCCCGCGCGCTCGAGAAAGTCGGCCGGCACCAGGGGAGCGTGGTTGGCCGCGTTGGCACTCAGTCCAGTCTCGTCCATGTTCTTGCCTGCTCCGTTGCGTCCGCTTATCCAGGATCGGGTGTCTGCACGCCGCCGCTCCGCAGCCGCAGGGTCGCACGGAATTCGTGGAGGAACAAAGACGGCATCCGCTCAAAGCGCCTACTGGCCGACGAGGACGCGCAGGTCCCGGATCACGCGCTTCACGCCGCGCACCCGCTCGTGGGGATCGTGCCAGTTCCGGCGGAACACCAGGTTGTGGTCGGGGCGCAGCTGCACCGTCCCGCGCTCGCGCGTGATCAGGTCGACGAGCCCCGAGGGGTTGATGTCAGCCGTCTCGCGGAACCCGACAACACCGCCTTTCGGTCCCGCATCGACCTTCTCGATCCCCGCCTTGCGGCACATGAGCCTGATGGTCATGAGTTCCATCAGGTTGGTGGTTTCCTCGGGAACCGGTCCGAACCGGTCCACCAGTTCCTCGGCGAACTCGCCGAGTTCCACGGTGTCCGTCAGCCGCGAGACCCGCCGGTACAGCGCCAGGCGGGCCGACAGGTCGCGCACGTAGCTCTCCGGGATCAGCACCGGGATCCCGAGCGAGATCTGCGGCATCCAGGTCTCGAGAGCCGCCGAACCCTTGTCCCTGTCCTCCCGGGCCGCCACCACCGCTTCCTGCAACAGGTGCTGGTAGAGCTCGATACCGACATCGCGGACCTGGCCCGACTGCTCCTTGCCCAGCAGGTTGCCGGCGCCGCGGATATCCATGTCGTGGCTGGCAAGGCTGAACCCGGCGCCGAGGGTGTCGAGGGTCCGCATCACCGCGAGCCGGCGGCGCGCGGTGTCGGGAAGCCTGCGGGTCCGCGACCCGGTGGTGAGGTAGGCATAGGCCCGGGTTTTGGAGCGTCCGACCCGGCCGCGAAGCTGGTAGAGCTGGGCGAGGCCGAACATTTCCGCGCGGTGAACGATGATGGTGTTTGCATTCGGGATGTCGAGACCGGATTCGATGATATTGGTGCACAGCAGGATGTCGGACGCACCGTCGAGGAACCCGGTCATGACCTCCTCGAGTTCGGCCGGGCGCATCTGGCCGTGCGCCGTCGCGATCCGCGCATCGGGCACGAGCCCGACCAGCCGGTCGTACATTTCCGGCAGGTCCCTGACCCGGGGGCAGACGCAGAAGCTCTGGCCGCCACGGTTGCGCTCGCGCTGCAGCGCCTCGCGGACCACCACCGGGTCCCAGGAGGTCACGAAGGTCCGCACCGACAGCCGGTCGACCGGCGGAGTGCCGATGATCGAGAGGTCCCGAACCCCGGTCAGCGCCAGCTGCAGGGTGCGCGGGATCGGGGTGGCGGTAAGCGTGAGCACGTGCACATCGCTGCGCAGTTGCTTGAGCCGTTCCTTCTGGGCCACGCCGAAACGCTGTTCCTCGTCGACCACGAGCAGTCCGAGGTTGTCGAACCGGACCGACTTCGCCAGCACGGCGTGGGTGCCGATCACGATGGAACAGGTACCGTTCGCGATCATGCGCCGGGTTTCCGCCGCCTCCTTCGGCCGGACCAGGCGGGACAGCTGACACACGGTGACCGGGAGGCCGGCAAACCGCTGGCTGAACAGCGCGTGGTGCTGGCGGACGAGCAGCGTCGTCGGAGCGACCACCGCGACCTGGAACCCGTCCATCACCGCAACCATGGCGGCGCGCAACGCCACCTCGGTCTTGCCGAAGCCGACATCGCCGCAGATCAGCCGGTCCATCGGCCGCCCCCGCGAGAGGTCGTCGAGCGAGTCCTTGATGGCGCGCAGCTGGTCCTCGGTCTCGTCGTGCAGGAAACCCGAGCAGAACTCGTCGTAGATCCCCGGTGGCGGCACCATCCGGGCCAGCGACTGTACCTGGCGTTCGGCCGCGACCCTGATCAGTTCGTCGGCCATGTCCCGCAGGCGGTCCATGACGCGGGACTTGCGCGCCTGCCAGGCGGCGCTGCCCAGCCGGTCGAGCTGGACCAGGCTGTCGCTCGAGCCATAGCGCGACAGGATCTCGATGTTCTCCACCGGAACGTACAGCCGGTCGTCATCGGCGTAGAGCAGTTTGAGGCAGTCGTGGGCGGCACCGCCCAGATCAAGGGTTTCCAGTCCCTCGTAGCGCGCAACGCCGTAGTCCGCGTGCACCACGTGATCGCCTTCCGACAGGGCCGCGGCGTCACGCAGGAAGTCTTCTCCCGCCCGCCGGCGCCGGCGCGACGGTCGGGACTGCCGCTCGCCCAGGACGTCGGTCTCGGTGATGTAGAGAGTCCCCTCGGCCCGGAACCCGTTCTCGAACGGCAGCACCGCCACTCCGACCACGTGGGAGGAGAGGCCATCGAACTCCGCGTCGGTCTGGACCTGCTCGATGTCGGTGACCCCGGCCTCGCGGACCAGCGAGGTGATACGCGCGCACGACCCGTCCGAATGCCCGGTCAGCAGTACCCGTTCACCCGAGTCGAGCGCAGCACGGACCGCCTCGACGGCCTCGGCCTGAAGCGCCCGATCCGGGTTGACACGGGCCTCGACGAGGTTCACGCCGGCCCCTGCGCCGGCATGCAGAACCTCCATCGCGTCAACCGGTGGCAGCTCTCCGGGTCCGCAGAACCGGTAGACTTTGCGTTCTGCGACCATTTCCTGCCATTCGGCCGGATCGACATGCAGCAGTCCGGGCGGCAGCGGGCGGTAGATGGCAGCATCGCCGGCGGCGCGTTCATGGGAAACCCTGCGGGTTTCGTAGTACTCCGCGACCATCTCGAACCGGGTCGAGAGCACGTCGCCGGCGTGGTTGTCGAACGTCACGCATGCGTCGCCGACATGGTCGAACACGGTCTCAAGCGCCTCGTGAAACAGCGGCAGCCAGTGCTCCACGCCCTGGAAGCGTCGGCCTTCGCTCACCGCCTGGTAGAGTGGGTCATCACTGACCTGTGCTCCGAAGTGCCCGCGATAGCCGGTACGGAACCGCTGGATACCCTCCCTGGTCAGCAGCAACTCCGAGGCCGAGGAGAGCGAGAGTTCCTGCAGCGTTCCGGTCGACTTCTGGCTCATCGGATCGAACTCGCGGATCTCCTCGATCTCGTCTCCGAAGAAGTCCAGTCGCAACGGATCGGCGCTGCCCGACGGAAACAGGTCCACCAGTCCGCCGCGGATCGCGTATTCACCCGGTTCGCGCACGGTTCCGGTCCGCTGATAGCCGTTGCCCTCGAGGAAGGCCTGGACCTGTTCGATCGGACAGGTGCTTCCGACCCGCACCTGCAGTGACGACCCGGCAAAGAAGCTCCTGGGAGGAATCCGCTGCAGGACCGCGTTGGCCGTCGTCAGCACCACGAGCGGGAGTGCGACCGGCCAGGTGGCGAGCCGGGTGAGGCTGTCCACGCGCTGGCTGACGACAAATCCATCCGGTGACGACCGGTCGTATGGCAGGCAGTCCCATGCCGGGACCCGCAGGACCTCGAGGTCCGGAGCAAAATAAGCGAGCGCACGGGCAAGACTGTCGAGGCGGGCATCGTCGCGGCAGACGTGGAGCACGCGGGAGTGGTCGCCGGCGAGCCGCGCCACCACGCGTGCGTCCCAGCCTTCCGGCACCTCCCCGACCAGTGTCGGCGTGGCGCCGTAGTGATCGACCGGAACCCGGGTGCTGTCAGGCATGGTGGAAGGACCGGATCATGTGCAGCACATCGGTATCGTAGGCTGGCGGCGGCACCTCCATCCCGGTGATCCAGGTATAGAGCCGCGGGTCCTCGATCGCGAGCAGGGCTTCGTAGGCATCGAGCTGGTCGGGTCCGAGGCCGGCAAGCCGTGCCCGCGCGAACCGACCGAGCAGCAGGTCGGTCTCCCGGGTTCCGGTGTAGAGGCTGCGGTACAGCAGTTTCCTGCGGCGTTCCGCCAGGGCCGGGCTGTCGGGCATGAACTGTCTCCGCTGGCGCCGTGTCGGGCGCCGCGCACCGTGCCGGTGCAGTGGTTCAGGAGGATCTCTTCCGGTCGGGTTTCAGGACCGTCGCCGGCGCATTGTCCCGCTCCGCGAGCGCCTGGTTGCCGGCCAGGATCTGCGGGACCGACCGAACCTCGTCCCGCCTGCGATCGGGTGGTGCGACGATCCCGGTCGATACCAGCATCTTGAACCCTTCTTCCGACGACATGTCGAGGTAGTGCAGGTCACGTTCGGGGACAAACAGCAGGAATCCCGATGTCGGGTTCGGCGTGGTGGGGACGAAGACGTTGACCATCTCGGTGTCGATCGCGTTCTGCACCTCGCCCTCGGTATGACCGGTGACGAACCCCATCGTCCAGATCCCGCGCCGGGGATACTCGAGGAGCACGACATGGCGGAAGGCATCGGCGTTCTGCGCAAGGATGGTCTCCATGATCTGCTTGACCGCGCCATAGATACTGCGCACGATCGGCATGCTCGCCATGAACTGCTCGCTCATGCGGACCAGCCAGCGCCCCACCAGGCCGGCAGTCAGCCAGCCGACCAGCGTCAGCACGACCACCGCCAGGATCAGGCCGAGGCCGGGCAAGGGGATCGGGAGGTAGGATTCCGGGTTGTAGCGCGGCGGGATCAGCGGCACGACCTGGCTGTCGAAAAAGGTGATGATCCCCCAGGTCAGCCACAGGGTAATGCCGATCGGCGCGGTAATCAGGATGCCGGCAAGCAGGTAGCTGCGCAGACGATAGATGAGGGGTCGCCGCCGCCCGAGCGGCGGTGCGTTGCGCCGTCTGCGAGTCCTCCGTGCCACTGGCACCCTTTCCTCCCGACCGCGGCCCGCAACCACCACGCCGGATGGTCGTGCTTGTTCCCAGTGTACGCGTTCGCGAGCCGGAAATCGAGAACCAGAGTCGGCCGTGCCCGGCCCGGGAGCCGATCCGGATCCGCATCTTCTCACCCATGTGCTCGCCGGCCCGGACCGTTGGCTACCGCGCAGGGTGCCCGTCACCGCGGCAGGTCTCGATTCAGCTGATCCCTGCGTCGTGGTTCGGGTGCGTGAAACAGCCGATCGACTGCCGTCGCGGCGCCGGTCCGCCGGCAGCGCCTGCCTGGAGATACCGGGGGTCGGATGAACCGGTCCCCGGGGGCCGGACCGTCGCGAACGGGCGCGGTAAGCCTGGTCGCGGCCCCTGCCCCGGCAGTCCGGTTCCGGCGTAACGGGGCTCCTCGGCGCACTTTGGCCAGGAAGCGGCTGGTCCTTTCGGAACGCGGTGCGCCAAGGACCCGGGACGGTGGACCGATCCCCTCGATACGGCCACCATCAACACGGGCGACCCGGTCGGAGGCATCGCGGGCGAAACCCGTTTCGTGGGTGACGCAGATCGCAGATCAATGTCATGCCCTCGTCGGCACGCAGGCGCATCGTATCGAGCACTTCTCCCACCGGTTCCGGGTCCGGTGCCGAGGGAGCCTCGTCGAACAGCAGGCAGTCCGGCTCCATCGCCAGCGCCCGCACGATCGCGGGCCCTGGAACACTTCTTCACTACCCCGGGATGCCAGAGCTCGAGAGTATCTTGGGCGGGGCGGAACAGGCTCCCCACCTGTGTACTTGAAGCCAGTGCCCGTCCGGGCCGTGGCACGTGGGTCATCCACTCGGTAGCGGGGCGGCCTTGCCCCCAATCCCCAAGGGAGACGGCACCCCCGTGGGTCAGTCCCGGGTGTCCTGCGGGGCCGAGACCGGGTTCCCGGTACCGGGAGGCCAGGTGTCACTCAGCCGATACCCTTCCGGCCACGGATCGCGCGGGTCGAGATGAAGCTGGGTCGTCCCGGTGAGCCAGGCGCGACCGGAGACCGACGGGACAATGGCCGGCCACCCTCCCACCGTCACCTCTTCCTCAACGCGGCAGTCGAACACGGAACCGATGATCGACACTCCGCGAAAGTGGTCGCCGAGCCCGAGCTGGCCCCGCGCGTGCAGCACGGCCATGCGGGCGGAGCACCCGGTACCCGTCGGGCTTCGATCGATCTTCCCGGGCCGGATGACCACGGCGTTGCGGCCCGTCGGGACACCGTCGATGTCCCGGACCGGGGCTGCGATCTGGCAAAACGAGATGTGCCGCCAGTCTGGGTTGCGGGGATGGACGAACCCGAGTTGCTCGTTTGCCGCGCGGGTAATGCGGATGCCGACGTCGACGATGTCGCGCGCTTCGTCGGGGTTCAGGGTGAAGCCTAGCGTCTCGGAATCCACCAGAACGAAACTGTCGCCGCCGTAGGCGGTGTCCACCGTCAGCGTTCCCAGCCCCTCGACTTCGAGCGCAGCCCCGAGCCGTGCCGCGAACGACGGCAGATTGTGCACGCGGACGAGGTCGACGCGGCCATCCGAGCACGCGGCGTACACGCGGATCAGCCCGCCGGGGGCTTCCAGGACCATCACCGTTTCCGGCTCGGTCATCGGCAGGATGCCGGTCTCCAGCAGCACCGTCGCGACGCACAGGCTGTTCGACCCCGACATCGGCGGCGTGTCCTCGGGCTCCATGATGATGAAACCCATGGCGGCGCGGGGATCCTTCGGCGGTACCAGCAGGTTCACGTGGCGGAAGACCCCGCCGCGCGGCTCGTTCAGCACGAACCGGCGGAGCGACTGGTCGCGGGCGATAAAGCGCGACTGTTCCCACAGCGTGTCTCCGGGTGGCGGGGCGACGCCACCGACGATGACGTCCCCGACCTCTCCTTCCGCATGGCAGCCGACGATGTGCACCAGGCGTTTCGATCGCATCGATCAGTCCTCCACGCAGGCCAGGCCGACCGGGAAATGCGAGCTGGAACAGTTGCCCGCGAACGGCCGCCCTGCCCTGCCCCGTACCGTGCATTCGGATGTGTCGCCGCGCACGCAACGGGCAGCCTTTTCGAGGCACGGTACACAGGCCGTCATCACGGGCATGCGGTCATCCTTCCCACGCCAGAAGCCATCGAACCCGGGCCGGTCGTGTCGGTGAGGCCCCGGTGCACGGGCGGTGCGGCGCGCTGACGACGAGAGTGCCAGGGTCCCCAGGCGGCAGACATGCCGGCGGTGACGCCCTGGCCGCCGGCCCCGTTTTCATCACGCGGGATCCTGTCGGCGATCCCTGACAACCTCACGACGCTCTTCCCAGCCACAGGCCGGGCGATCTGGAGAGGCCCCGGCGTGAGGCGACATGGTGGAGGATACCGTGTCATGTACGCGAAAGGGCGACCACCGGGTCGTGTGCGGCATTCCCGGCGACTGCGCCCCGCGTCAGTGGAAACCGGGAGCGCCATGTTTCTCGCCCGGGTGGAACTCAGATCCCGCATTCAATGGTGCCGTCATCGAGGATGCGGAGCTCGTCACCTGACCGGAAGGGCGGGGCGTCCATGACCAGGACCGGAATCGTGTTCCAGCCCATCTGGCGGGCAACGAGGACACCGATCGGCAGGATCGCGTCAGGCGTGCCGAGGATCATGGCCCGCGGCCCCAGTTCCCGGTACAGCAGCTCCAGGATGATCGAGGCGGACGAACTCGAGCCGATCGGCCTCGGCAGCACGAGAATACTCCCGGCGATGCGTTCGCCATGCTGAGGGTGGCCCGCGAGAACGACCTCGGAGGTGGTGGGGCTGATGCCGCCCCAGAAACTGACCGGTTCATCCAGGCGCAGCGCCGTACCGCACGCCGCACCACCCAGCAGGACCTCGGCCTGCCAGTTCATCCCCAGATCTCCCGGTCACGCACGACCTCGCCGGCCTGGGCACTCCGGATGCAGTCGGAGAGCGTGCCGAACACCGGCATGTAGCCGGTGTTGCCGTGGGCGTAGTAGGCGAACTTTGCCGAGTTGGTCATCATCACGCCGGGTCGCGGAGGAAGGATTGCCGTCACTACGACACAGGTATCGACGACAAACTCGACCCCCAGGGCCTGCAACGCCTCGCAGGTGCCGTCCGCCTGCAGTCCGTCGAAGATGTGTCGTCCCAGGCAGATGTAGACCGGGACCACGAACTCCCGGCCGGCAGCGAGACCAAGCACGGCCCGGCACTCGTCGCCCGAGAAATGCGGGCTGCCGAGTGCGACGCAGTCGACGGGGCCGGATCCAGCCAAACTGAGACGGTCGCGCGCATCCACGATCAGGTCCCGGGTTACGGGCACGGTTTCTTCCGGCGCCCTTCCATGAAGCGCAGCCGCCGTGTCCGGTGCTTCGGGTGTTATGCCGGCGATGTGCGTCAGTGCCACCGCGCCGGTGGCCGCGGCGGCGGCACAAAATGACTTGAGCTGATCCTCGCGCACCGGTGTCGGGATCCCGCTGACGACCGAGACGGCGTCACCGGCGATGCGTCCCACCAGCGCACCGAGCACGGCGAAGAAGGCATCCTCCCGCAACAGCGGATCCGGCAGTCCGGATAGGTCGAACGACAGCCTGGCCGTGCGGTTTTCCATGCAATGCAACCCGTAATACGGCGCCCGGCCGGCGATCGCGCAGGCGAGGTCCAGGAAGTCGCCGTAGCGGTTGGTCCTTGCTCCCAGCACCGTGTTGGCGAAGGCGACCGCGTTCGACTCTCCCCAGGCGACCTGCTGGCCCATCGCGGGACGCGTTGGCATCTGGTAGGGCGCACAGGTCCAGGTGGGTGCACAGCCCATGCGCCGGTGCGCCTCCATGAGGCGGTAGGCCATTTCACGCTGCGGCCCCGGGAGCGTGACCTGGTCGGCCTTGCGGAGATTCAGCGAGGCGACATTCGTGGTCGCGGGCACGGTCACCCGGGCACCTTCTTCTGCCAGTCTTTCGCAGAACAGCACGCCGGCGTCACCGTGATAGAGGCAGCCGTCGATATGGCCGGAGACGATGGGTACCAGCCGGTCCGCCCCCATCATCCGGGCGGACTCGACTACGATCTCCATTGCCATGCGTTCGCCCACGGTGCCGGTGGCGCCTGAAAGGACGCCTCGTTCCTGCTCGCTCAGCTTCAAGACAAGCCGCCTTCCGGTATCTGTTCGGTCAAGGGCTCCGGCAACCCGAAGCCATCCCCGACCGGTGTTCATGCCGTTGCCATGGCCAGGGTCCGGCACCGTGTTACCCAGCGTACCAGATCATCAGGATACTGCGGTTTGCCGGCTTCCGCCTGCCCGTGTTTGTCGTGCCGTGTCTACACAACTTCAGGGGACTGTTCGAGGTCCGGCCGTTCCTCATGGGCCAGATGGCCCCACCTCCCGAGCCACCTGTGCGGCCATTCGCGTTGGCCCGACCCGATATCCCTGACAACATCGGGTACAATTTCCGCCGGAGCGGCCCGGACACGGAGCGGCGGTCGGAACACGGTTCCCGCAGACGCGCAGCCGGCGCTACCGCCCGGGCTGAATGGCGAATGCACGACGGCCTTTGTTCCCCGAACGCATGTGCGGCCAGGTAGCGGATCCGCGACGCCCTGCGGCAGTCTGTCCCCACGCCTGACGCCGGGCCAGCCCTGAGCGTGTGCCAGCCACGCGCCAAGCCTTCGGCCCCACTGTGCCGGGTGGGATCCCGCCTCCCGCCCCCTTCCCTCTGGGCCCGGTCCTCGCGCAACCCGTCACGCATCGGGTTCGGTCCGGACCAACCTCCATGCCCTCCGTGACGGGTTGATACCGCTATTGGCGAGAGGTTCCGGCGCAGGTCCGGCAACGCCAACATCGCTTCCGGATCGCTGCCCCGGCCACCGGTCCGGCCGAACCGCATCACGATGGTTTCGGATCAGGGCGGTGAACGCGTTGTAGCGTCCGAATTCACGCTGGATCCCACCGCGGCTCGCTTTCGGTTCCCGGATCTGCACTCTCCCGCATCCGGTGTCGGGAAGCGGGAAGACCTGGACGAGGGGCGGCGCCGTCGTGGTGGAATGGCAGTGCGTGTCCACTCCGCGGGCAATGACGGGTCCACCGGATCCTAACTATAGTCGGGATCCGACACCGGTTTCTGGCAAGGGAGCATGCGCATGGCCCGGCGTCCGAACATCCTCTTCGTCATGGTCGACCAGCTTGCGGCGCAAGTCCTGTCTGCCTACGGCGGAAAACGTGTGAAGACACCGCATATCGACGAGCTCGCCGCCGACGGTGTCGTGTTCGAAAATGCCTACTGCAATTTCCCGCTCTGCGCTCCGGCACGTTTTTCGATGTTGAGCGGACAACTGCCCTCTAGCATCGGCGCGTTCGACAACGCGGTCGAGTTTCCCGCCTCGGTACCGACATTCCAGCATTACCTGCGCCTTGCCGGCTACCGAACCTGTCTTGCCGGCAAGATGCACTTTGTCGGCCCGGACCAGCTGCACGGCTACGAAGAGCGGGTTACCACGGATGTCTACCCGGCTAATTTCCTGTGGACGCCGGACTGGCGGCTGGATCCGGAACAGTGGCTCGAGTGGTATCACAGCATGCGCGCCGTGCTCGATGCAGGACCGCACCGCAAGAGCGTCAACATTGCCTACGACGACGAGGTCGAGTTCGAGGCAATACGATGGCTGCATGAGTATGCGGACCAGGGTGACGACCGGCCGTTCGCACTCACGGTCTCCTTCTTCTCGCCACACGATCCCTATCTGGCGCCTCCGGCCTGGCTTGCGCGCAGCCAGTCGAACGGGGCCGACCGGCCGAATGTTCCCGATATTCCGCTGAACGAGCGCGATCCGCACAGCCGCCGACACTGGTTCCTGACCGGTCGTCACCTCGACCCGATCAACGAGGCAGACATCCTGCGCATGCGTCTGGCCTATTCCGCGGTGACGAGTTACGTGGACGCGAAGGTCGGCAGGATCCTGGATACGCTGAAACAGATCGGTGCAGCCGGGAACACCTTCATCGTGTTCACCTCGGACCATGGTGATTCGCTCGGTGAACGCGGGCTGTTCTTCAAGATGTCGTTTTTCGAATGGTCGGTCCGCGTACCGCTGATCCTGCACGCTCCCTTCGCCTTCGGGCCCCGGCGGGTGCGCGAAAACGTCTCTCACCTCGACCTGTTCCCGACCCTGCTCGAACTGGCCGGAGACGGTGAGATGCCGGAACCGGCCGTGCCGGTCGACGGACGCTCGTTGATCCCGTTGGCGACCGGATCGGCGATGGACTGGCCCGATACCGTGCTGGCGGAATACACTGCCGAGGGTGTCAACGCGCCGATGCTGATGGTTCGCCACGGGCGGTACAAGCTGATCACGAGTTACGAAGATCCGCCGCTGCTGTTCGATCTCGACGTCGACCCGGACGAGACCCGGAACCTGGCGGGCGACGCCGGCGCGGCGGACATTCAGGCAGATCTCGAAGCGATCACGGCCGCAACCTGGGACCTGCCGGCGCTTGACAGGGCGGTGCGACAGGCACAGGCGGCACGGCGCGTTGTCGGCAGTGCGCTCGCAACCGGAGCTCGCCAGTCCTGGAACTATCAGCCGATGCGTGACGCCTCGAGGACATATTACCGTGAAGCAGGTGACGTTCGGGACGCCTACTCCGGAAGTATCGGTTAACGCCTGTGCAGCACGACCCACAGCCCGGGCCCAGTGCGACATTCGGGATGAGGCGCAGGAGGCCGCCAGCCCGGAACGCGATGGGGGTGCGGCCCTGCCGGACTCCCAGGTTGTCGGCAGTCATGCTGCCCCTTCGATCTTCCGGCGGATCGGTTCGTCAGGCAGATGCGTTTTCCGCGGGGCAATAGGTGTCGCGTTCCAGGTTCCCGATGACCGGGACTATGTCCTTGTGAATCAACCGCCGGGCATCAGGGCCGTACCGCAATCAGGGACAGCACAGAGCAACAGGACGCGCCGCAATCGGCGTCTGCGAACCAGAAAGCCCGGACCGGCGACACGGCAGGACGCAGCCAGTTGTCGGGCGCGGGCCGTACGGGGGCAGCGGTGTCGGAGCGAACCGCCGGAGGCGTTCTCCCCCGAGAGTCCAAGGACGGGAGGCGCCGGGACGCTGGCCCGCCTGATCGGAATTCCGCCACAGCCCTGTTCCGGGCCGGGCATGGTGCCATAGAAGGAAATCCGACGGGTCGGTGGCGGGTCCGGGTCCTGGCACTTCCGTAGCCGTTGGCCGGTGCAGGGAGACAGGAAAGGAGCCCTTCAGGACCGATGACAAAGCCCGGGATGCGGCTTCGGGCAGCGTCGATGACGGTGGGGTCGTTGACAGCCGCGGACGGCGGGCGGCTGGCGCGGCAAGCGGGCGAAGTGCACACGCCCTGCACGCGACAGGTCCCCGCCCTGACCAGTCAGGCCGCGCGGGCAGCCTGGCCCAATTCGGTTTCCGCGTCCTCGAGGATCATGTGTGCGGCCTTCTCGCCGATCATGATCGAGGGTGCGTTGGTGTTGCCCGAGGTGAGTGTCGGCATGATCGAAGCATCGACAACCCTGAGCCCGGCCAGCCCATGCACCCGCAGCCGGTCGTCAACCACGGCCATCGGGTCCGATCCCATCTTGCAGGTCCCCACCGGGTGGTAGGTGGTCTCGGCCGTCTGCCGGACCCAGTCGAGCAGCTCGTCGTCGCCGGCGCGCGATTCGCCCGGCGCGATCTCCTCGCCGACGAACCCCTCGAGTGCCGGCGCTCTCATCCAGTCGCGCGCCTTGCGCATCGCGGCCAGCAGCTTGGTGCAGTCATCCATCGTGGAGAGAAAATTGAACCGGATCGCCGGTGGGTCGGCGGGGTTGGCCGAGGCAATGTGGATGGAGCCGACACTGTCCGGACGCAACACGTGGGTGATCAGCGTCAGCCCGCGCTGATCGGCAATGCTCATGTTCCGTCCGATCAAGAACGGCATGATCGACATGCCCACATCCGGCGAATCGAGACCCTCGCGGGTCCGGACATAGGCGCGAACCGGCGCCGCGGGCAATGACAGGAACCCTTCTCCCTTCAGGCCGTAGCGCAGGACCTGTCGCACCATTCCGATGCCGCGGGCCAGGTCGTTGTAGGTCACGCCGGCCCTGGTGACCGCCCACTTCATGCGCGGTGCGTAGTGATCGCGCAGGTTTTCGCCCACGCCGGGCAGCTCGTGCAGCGGTTCGATTCCGAGGTCCCGCAGCAGCCCGGCCTGGCCGATCCCGGAAAGCTCCAACAGCTGCGGCGAGTTGATCGCCCCGGCGCTCACGATCACCTCTCGGGTGGCAAGGGCCTGGAAGGGCATCGCGTTCCGGCTGTAGCGCACGCCGGTGCACCGCCCGCCCTCGAGGATGAGACTCCCGGCGAGCGCGTCGGTAACGATCTCGAGATTGGACCGTCCGCGCGCCGGGTCGAGGTAACAACGCGCGGTACTCATTCTCCGGCCGCGCTGAATCGTAGCCTGGGTCAGGCCGACCCCGTCCTGGCTCGCGCCGTTGTAGTCCGGGTTGCGCCGGATGCCGACCTCGTCCGCGGCGGCAAACAGGGCGTCATAGAGCGGTCCACCCTCGCGCGGATCGGTGACCCGGAGCGGGCCGGAGCGGCCGCGGTAGGTATCGTCCCCGCCGTCATAGCGCTCCATCGACTTGAAGAACGGCAGCACGTCCTGGTAGCTCCAGCCACGGTTGCCGAGCTGGGCCCAGTGATCGAAGTCCTGGGCCTGGCCGCGCACGAACACCATGCCATTGATCGCGCTCGAGCCGCCGAGCAGCTTGCCGCGCGGAACGGGAATGCGCCGCCGGCCGGACCCCTCGTCGGGTTCCGAGGAATAGAGCCAGTTCGCCCGCGGGTTGTCGATCAGCTTCGCAAACCCCACCGGGATCCGCGACCAGGGATGGCTGGGCCTGCCGGCCTCGAGCAGCAGCACCGAGCGGCGTCCGCCATCTGACAACCTGTTGGCGAGGACAGAGCCCGCGGAACCGGCGCCGACGATCACGTAGTCATGACGGCTTTCCTGCATCAGCCCTGCTCCTTGCATACTGTTCCAGCCTGTGGATCGGGAGCGAGGATAGCCCGGCAGTGGCGGCACTGCGAGTGGTTCGGGCTGTGCGACCGCCGCCATCGGGTTCGAACCCGGGGGGCTGCGCGTCTCCACCTCGCAACCGGGGGTCTTCGCCTTCCTGCCGGAGCGTCCCGGGACCTTCGTGTCATCGGAATTCCTGCCTGCGCGCCCGTTTCACGGCGATCGTCGATCACGGCCACCGTCGTGCGACGAAGCGGACCGGGTACGCGCACGGCCGGCGTGTATCTGTCCGGACGGTCTCTGCCAGTCACCGGACGCGTTTCAGTCGGTTAACCGCAATATCCGGAGTGCCGGCTTGCTCTGAGAGGCCGGCAGTCGCGGCTGGACGGCCTTACCTGCGTACGCGGGAGAACTCCACACTCCGCACTCACGCCATCATGACGGGCGCACCTTGCGGATCTTCAGGCGGTATGCCGCCGGACGTCGTCCGGTGCGCGGGTACCGCGGCAGGATTCAGGCCGGCCAGTTGGCCATCCACGAGGTATCCATGTCGGCCAGGAAATCCCGGGCGGTCTGCCAGTAAACTTCGCGGATGTGGTTCATCATTTCGTACTCATCGTCCCGGAGCGTGCGCCATCGCCGGGCCGGGACACCGGCCCACACCTCACCCGACCGGATCACCTTGCCCAGCGGAAGCAGGGAGTGTGCCGCGAGCATGCCCTCGCTCTCGATCACCGATCCGTCGAGAACGGTCGATCCCATGCCGACGAAGGCGCGATCCTGAAGGGTACAGGCATGGATGATGCAGGCGTGGCCGACGGTGACACCGTCACCGATGGTTGTCGCGAGGTGGACCGGGCGATCGACGTGGACGACCGTGTTGTCCTGAATGTTGGTCCGGGTGCCGATCCTGATCGCATTGCCATCGCCGCGCAGGGTCACACTGTACCAGATGCTGGCCTCGGCCGCGATCTCGACATCACCGACGACAGCGGCGTTCTCGGCGATGAAACACCCGGGATGGATCCTCGGACGCCTGCCCCTGTAGCTGCGGACGACAGGGCGCATGGCGGTCAGCCGATCTTCGCCGACAGGCCCCCGTCAACCGGCATGATCAGGCCGGTCACATAGGCCGCCTCGTCCGAGGCGAGGAACAGGGCCGCGTTGGCCACGTCCCAGGCCGTCCCCATCCGCTGCAGCAACGGCACCCGCTCATGGCGCGCCTGGCGCACCGTCTCTCGGTCGACGTTCTGTTCCCGCGCGCGGCGTTCGATCGCCATCGGCGTGTCCATCAGTCCGGGCAGGATCGCGTTGGCCCGAATGCCCCACGACGCGTTTTCCATCGCGAGGTGGTGGGTCAGCGTGTTCACCGCGCCCTTGCCGGTCTTGTAGGTCACCGTGTTGTGCGAACAGGTCGAGGCGATCGAGGAGATGTTGATGATTACGCCCGAGCGCTGGTTACGCATCACCGGCAGCACGTGCTTGCAGACCAGGAACATCCCGGTGACGTTCATCGCCATCAGGAAATCCCAGGTCTCGCGGTCCATCGCGGTGGTCTCGCGATCACCCTCGGACCGGCCAACATTGTTGTGCAGGATGTCGATCCGCCCGAACCGGTCGACGCAACCGGACGCGATTCCGGCGCAGTCCTTCTCGCGGGTGATGTCGGCGGCGAGCACGTCGGCCTCGGCTCCCTCGGCCTCGCACAGGGCCCGGGTCTCCGCAGCGCGGTCCAGGTCCCTGTCAACCAGGAACAGCCGCGCTCCCTCTCGGGCGAAACGAAGTGCGGTTGCGCGGCCATTGCCGATGGTCTCGCCCGGCTGCTGCCCGGCTCCGACGATGATGGCGACCTTGCCCTCGAGACGCATGGGTCCTGCCCCCAATCAGTGATCCGGCCCGGTAGCGGCGCCTTCCCGGCTATACCCGGCCAGTGCTCGCGCGACCGGCTGTCCCCACGCCTATCGCTTGGAGAACTGGAAGCTGCGGCGTGCCTTGCGCTTGCCGTACTTCTTGCGCTCCACCACGCGCGGGTCACGGGTCAGGAACCCGCCCTTCTTCAGCACCGGCCGCAATTCGGGCTCGTAGTTGGTCAGCGCCTTGGCGATCCCGTGGCGCACCGCACCGGCCTGTCCGGACAGCCCGCCCCCGCCGACAGTGCACACCACGTCGTACTGGTCGGTGCGGCCCGCCGCATCGAACGGCTGGCCGATCAGCATGCGCAGCACCGGACGTGCAAAGTAGACCTCGATGTCGCGGCCGTTCACGTTCACCCGGCCGAGACCCGGCTTGATCCAGACCCGCGCGATCGCGTTCTTGCGCTTGCCGGTGGCGTAGGCCCGGCCGTGCGCATCGATTTTCGGCTCGGGTGCCGCCTGCTCTTCCTGCGACTGCAGGGCTCCGAGCGCATCAAGGCCGGTCGCGTCCGTCTGCACCTGGTCTTCGATTGCCATTGTGCTACCTCTTGTTCTTGGGATTCATCGCGCCGACGTCGAGGACTTCCGGCTGCTGGGCCTCGTGCGGATGGGACGGGCCGGCATAGACTTTCAGGTTTGACATCTGTCGACGGCCGAGCGGGCCACGGCTGATCATCCGCTCCACTGCCTTGAGCACCACCCGTTCCGGGTGCTTGCCGTCGAGGATCTTGCCCGCGGTAGTCGACTTGATGCCACCGGGATAGCCGGTGTGGCGATAGTAGGTCTTGGCGGCCCGCTTGTTGCCGGTCAACTTCACCTTCTCGGCATTGACCACGATGATGTTGTCACCGCAGTCCATATGCGGGGTGAAGGTGGGCTTGTGCTTCCCCCGCAACCGCAGGGCGATCACGCTCGCGAGCCGTCCGAGCACCAGGCCTTCGGCATCGATCAGCCACCACTTCTTCTCGATGTCGCCCGGTCTCGCCGTGTAGGTCTTCATGATCTGTCACCCTTCGGTCGGTGGCGCGGCGACGCGCACTCTCACTGTTCGCAGCCGGGGTGTACGCAGCCCGGTTGCGATCGTCAAGGCCGGAAAATCCCTTTTGGTACACTCAGTTGCAATGACGGTACTATAATACCGTTAGGGCGTGAGCACCACCTTGCCGGCAACCGAGCGCGAGAGCAGCGCCTCGAGCGCCTGGCCCGCCTGCTCGAACGGGAAGGCCCGGGCGACCAGGGGATTGATCCGGCCCTGCACGAACAGGTCTGCCGCCTCGCTGACGAACGAGGACCCGTACGCCGGGTCCCGTTCGGTCTCGGCACCGTAGACCACGCCGATCACGGAGATGTTCTTGACCAGCACGATGTTGGCCGGCACCTGCTGGATCCTGCCTGACGCGAACCCGATCACCAGCATCCGGGCGTGCCAGGCGACCGCACGCAGCGCCTGGTCGAAGGCGTCGCCTCCCACCGGGTCATAGACCACGTCGGCCCCGGCACCGTCGGTAAGGGCGCGGACCCGGTCGCGGATGCTCTCGGTGAGATAGTCGATGGTGTGGTGCGCCCCGTGCTCACGCGCGACCGCACACTTCGCGGGTCCGCCGGCGGCCGCGATCACGGTTGCGCCCATGCACCGGCCCAGTTCGACCGCGGTCAGTCCGACACCTCCGGCCGCGCCAAGCACCAGCAGGGTCTCGCCCGGTTGCAGCGCGCCGCGTTCCTTCAGGGCAAACCCCGAGGTTCCGTAGACGGTCGGGAACCCGGCCGCCGTGACGTCGTCCATCCCGTCGGGCACCGGCACCAGCCAGTCGCCGCGCACGACGGCCTGCTCGGCGAAGGCGCCGCCACCGCGCATGTAGGCCATCACCCGCTGGCCGATGCGCAACGGGCGGGTCACGGCCGAACCGACTTCAAGGACCTCGCCGGCAACCTCCATTCCGGGCACGAACGGAGGAGAGAGCTTGTTCTGGTAGGTCCCGGCAATCTGCAGGGTGTCGGCGAAGTTCACCCCCGCTGCACGGACCCGGACCAGCACCTCTTCGGGTTCCGGAACCGGCGGATCGATCTCTCGGACCTCGAGGTTCTCCGGCCCGCCGAGCCGGCTGCAGATCACCGCCTTCATCAACCCCTCCCCGATCATGCGTTTCGCACCGCTCGATAACGCAGCCGCGATGCCGCGAGCAAGCTGCCGGTTGCACCATGCCGGTGCGCGGAGCCAAGATGGCCCGCGTCACTGCACCTTTTCCGGCCGGTCCTCCATGCCTCTCACCCTTGCCCGACACTCGCCCCACATCGCCATCATCACCATCGACAACCAGTCGAAGATGAACGCGATGAGCCGGGAGATGCTGCGCGAGCTCGGCGACATGTGGGACGAGCTCGAGCGTGACGAGACCCGCTGCATCATTCTGACCGCCGCCGGCAGCCGGGCCTTCTGCGCCGGAGCCGATATCGGCGGCGACCTTTCGGCCGGCCAGGAACAGGCCGCAGCCGTCAACCACGCCCTGCTCAAGACCGATACCTATTCCAAGCCGATCATCGCCGCCGTGAACGGCGACTGTGCCGGAGGCGGAGTCGAACTGCTGCTCTCCTGCGACATCCGGGCGGCGGTTCCGCACGCGCGCTTCGGCCTGCCGGAGGTACGCTGGTCGATCTACCCGTTCGGCGGGGCGACGGTGAAGCTCGCGCGCCAGATCGGACATGTCCACGCCATGGACCTTCTGCTGACCGGGCAACTGATCACGGCCCGGCGCGCGGTCGAGATCGGCCTGGTCAACCGGATCGTCGAGGCAGACGACCTGCTCGACTGGGCGCTCGAGACCGCGGGCATGATCGCGGCCAACAGCCCGTCGGCCGTCCAGGCGGTCAAGACCCAGATGAGCGCCACCCTCGCCGCGCATGCGCTCGCCCGCGAGCCGATGGACCAGGAACTCGGCGATGCGGTTCGCGCCGGCCCCGACTTCGCCGAGGGAGTCGCGGCGTTCCGCCAGAAACGCCGCCCCGTCTACTGAGACCGAAATGACCAGCGAGAGACCCCGGGCGCGGACCTTCACCGATCTCCTCGACGAGATGGCCGACCGGCATCGGCACCGCGAGGCGATCATCTGGCGCGGGCAGCGTCTCGACTGGGCCGGTTGGCGGGAGCGCAGTGCGGCACTTGCCGGGTTCCTGCAGCGAAACGGCGTCGGGCACGGTGACAGGGTGGCAATCCTGCTGCCCAACCGGCCGGAATGGCTCATCTCGGTCATGGCCGCACTGCGCCTCGGCGCGATCGCGGTGCCGATCAGTACCTTCTCGAGCCCGCGGGAACTTGCATGGACGCTCGCGCATTGCGACCCCTCGGCCCTCCTCCTCGCGCCGGCATTCGGTGACCGGGACTGGCTCGCGACACTGCGCCACGCGGAACGCATGCCTGACTGCCTGGTCACGGTCGACGACGCACCAGTCGGCACGCCGTGGGACCACGCCCTTGCCGGCGCAACCGCCACCGGCCCGGGGCCCGGACCGGAGGATACGTGCTTCATCCTCTACACCTCGGGTTCGACCGCCGACCCGAAGGGGGTGACACTCCTGCACCACGACGTTATCGCCAACGGGTTCGACATCGGCGAGCGCCAGCACCTGACAGCCGACGACAGGCTCTGGTGCGCCATCCCTCTGTTCTGGTCATTCGGCGCCGCGAATGCCCTGCCCGCGATCATGAGCCACGGCGGCACCCTTGTCTTGCAGGAACGGTTCGATCCGGGCACCGCGATCCGACTGATCCGGGAGGAGGCCTGCACGGTCTTCTACGGGATGGTCAACATGGTGCGGGCCATGCGGGATCATCCGGACTGGTCAGAAGAGGCCTTCACGTCGATGCGCACCGGGCTGACCATCGGGCTTGCACGTGACGTCACCTTCATGGTCGAGACCCTGTCGGCCCCGCAGCTCTGCACCGTCTACGGCTCCACCGAAACCTGCGGCAACTGCGCCGTCAGCGATGCCCTCGACCCGCTCGACCTGCGTCTCTCGACCCAGGGCCTGCCGCTGCCGGGCATGCAGATCCGTGCCGTCGACCCGAAGACCCGCGCGCCGCTTCCGGACGGCACTGTCGGGGAACTCGCCGTGCGCGGTCACGTCACTCCCGGGTATTTCCGGGCTCCTGAACTCACGGCCCGGGCCTTCGACGCCGACGGCTGGTTCCTGACCGGAGACCTCGGGCTGGTGGGCAGCGATGGCCGGGTCCGGTTCCGCGGGCGCATCCGCGAACTGATCAAGACCGGGGGGATCAACGTTTCACCGCTGGAAGTGGAGACCGTGCTCGTCCAGCATCCCGATGTGCGCGAGGCGCACGTGATCGGCCTGGCGGACCCGGATCGCGACGAGATCGTCGCGGCTGTGGTGGAACCGGTGCCGGGACGGACCATCGATCCGGCGGGGCTGCGCACCTGGTGCCGGGACCTGCTCGCAGCCTACAAGGTCCCGGCCACGATCCGCCTGGCACAGGGAGCCGACCTGCCGCGAACCGCCACCGGCAAGATCCACAAACCGGGGCTGCCGGCCCTGTTCGACGCGGTGGAGGTGCAGCCATGACGGTTCCCGAGCTTGCCTACATCGCGCTTGCCGTCGCCGATCCCGGGGCGAGCGCGGAGTTCTTCGAGGACGCGCTCGGACTGCCGCGTGACGAGCTCGCGATGGATGGCCGCACGGTACCGATGATCCGGGCCGGGCGTACCGCGCTGGCGCTGTTCGCCGCGACCGATCCGTTCCTCGGACCCGGGACCGTTCGCGGCGTACATCACGTCGCCATTGCCGCCGACGACCCGGCTGGCGCCGCCGCCGCGACGGGGATTCGGACCTGCAACGAACCACGATCCGGTCTCGGCGGGAGGTGCCAGGTGGCGCTCGCCCCCTCGGAAACCCTGGGTGTCCGGGTGCGCCTTACCGAACCGCTGGAGGCCTGGACCGCCTCGTCCGACGTTGTCGAGCGGATCGACCACGTCGGAATCGCCTCAACCGACAACCGCGCGGCTCGCGACGTCTTCACCAGGCGCCTCTCGTGTCGCTACGAAAGCCAGCAGACCGACAGCGAGGTCGAGACCATCGCCGAGAGCTTCACCACGGATACCGACCTGCCGGTCTTCCATGTCCGTCGCTCGCGCCTTGTCGCCAGCATGCGCGTGACCTTCATCACCGTTGGCGATACCGAGCTCGAGTTCCTCGAGGACCTGACCACCCGCGTCAGGGCCGACGAGGCCCGGCACGATGCTGCCGGCAACACCCGCGGCGACCGCAGCGCCATCGCCCGGTTCATCGCCGCGCGCGGGGCCGGGCTGCACCACGTCGCCTTCAAGACCCCGAACATCGCGGCCGCTCTCGCCCGTCTCGATGCGGCGGGCCATCGCCTGATCGACCGGCGCGGTCGCCCCGGGTCGCGGCGTGCGCAGATCGGCTTCATCCACCCGACCGCCAGCGGCGGCGTGCTCCTGCACTTCGTCGAACGCGAGGAACTCTGACCATGACCGGCCAGATCCTGTCCTACGTCGCCCTCGTCGCGCGCGATACCGTCGCAACCAGCCGGTTTCTCGGCGAGTCGCTGGGGCTGCAGGCAACCCGCGTGCCGCTCGGATCGCGGGAGGTGACGTTCTTCGGCGTTGGCGGCACTGCGATCGGAGTGTTTGAGGCCACCGACCCCTGGCTCGATGCCCCCGTGTTTCCGGGGGTTCATCACATGGCGCTCGCGGCCCCCGATCCCGTCGCTGCAGCCGGTGCCCTGCCGGTCGTCCTGCAGGGCACCGGCCCCGGCGGACGGCGGTTTGCCGCACTCGATTCGGCGGAGACCGCCGGTGTCCGGACCCGGTTTGTCGAGCCGTTCGACATTCCCTGGCAGGACGGTCCGGTCATCGGTATCGACCATCTCGGAATCGCGTGCGCCGACGAGGACGACGCGATTCGGGTCTTCGTCGACACCCTGGGCTGCCCGCTGGAGAGCAGCGAGACCGATCTCGAGCTGCGCTCCGTGACCGAGAGCTTCGTCTCCGACCGCTACGGTTCCGTCTTCCACTCACGCCCGCCGCAAATCCTCGGCGGGCTGCGGGCCATCTTCGCCACACTCGAGGGGTGCGAGCTCGAGTTCCTCTCTGACGCCGGACCGCCCCTGCCTTCAGGCGAACGGCCGCCCGCAGAAGGAGGCTCGACCCGGGGCGACCGCAGTGCGATTGCCCGGTTCATTGACCGGCACGGCCCGGGCCTGGCGCACATCGCGCTTGCCACGGGCGGGATCGATCTGCTGCTTGCCCGGCTGGCGGGTGACGGCTGGCGGATGATCGATCACGAGGGACGGCCCGGAGGACGCGGGTCGCTGATCGGGTTCGTGCACCCGCAGAACTTTGGCGGCGGCCTGCTGATCCACTTCGTTGAGCCCGCATCGGAAGGCGGCTACGCCGGCAAGTTCGGATAGGGCGCCGTGCCCTGCAGAGCTGTGACGGAGACAGGACACGGCCTTTCCCTCCAGACCGCGGATGCACACGGACTTCGCCGCTGCAACGGGATTTTCGTAGTCACAGTGATGGCGCTGCGGGCTTCCAACCCTGGCGCCTGCGCCGTGTTGCACTCCCGGCTATCCCGGAGACCGGGCGGACGAGGTCGCCGGATCCGCAGAGGCAGGACCTGAGAGTTCGGTCCTCACCAACACTTCAATGGACTCGCGGTCCCGCTACCCCGCGTTTCGGGACACCGGTCAACATCATCCTCCACTTGCGGCCGTTCGGGCCGATGCCGACCGAGCCGATTGCCCGATCCAGCCCGGCAAGCTAAAGTGACTACATTGGTTCGGAGGGATCCATGCGTAAGGTGCAGTTGCGCGAGGCCAAGGCCACCCTGTCGGCCCTGGTGGACAATGCGGCGAATGGCGAGACGACCGTCATCACCCGCCGCGGACAGCCCCGGGCGGTCCTCGTCGGCCTCGACGAATGGAACCGCCTGCGTCAGGTCCCGTCGTTCGGCCGCCTGCTCGCCGCCTCTGGGCTCGAAGAGGGCGATCTGCCGCCTCGGGACACGAGCCCGGCGCGCGAAGCTGAACTGTAGGGTCCTGAGTCCGCCGTGTATCTGGTGGACACGAACGTTCTCTCGATGGGATCGCCCGACCGCCGAGCGAGCGCCAGGGCGCTGACGGATTGGCTGGATGCGCGTTCCGATGAGCTGTTCCTGTCGACGGTCACCGTGGCCGAGGTCGCCAACGGAATTGCCCGGCTGAGGCGGTCGGGCGGCTTCGCGCGGGCCGACCGTCTCGACGAATGGCTCGATGTCGTTCTTCATCTATACAGTGACCGGGTGATGCCGTTCGACATTCCCTCGGCGCGTCTCGCGGGGCTGCTGATGGACCGGGCGCGTGCCAACGGCCACGCGCCCGGCTTTGCCGACATTGCCATCGCAGCGACGGCGGGCGTCTACGACCTGACGGTGCTCACCCGGAACCTGCGCCATTTCGCGCCGCTCGACATCCCCGCACACGATCCTTTCCGCTCGCTGCCGGGCTGAAAGGGGTCGCACCATCTACCCGCCCCCTGGCTGGGTCTGCGCCGAGCGCTTCGAGCGCAAGGGTCCCCTCACCGGTACACGCCCCGATCTGCCCGGCAGGTCTCTACCCTGTCGCCAGTCACCAACCTCCGCGAAATAGCCGTCGGACGCTGTACTTGACAACCGGTTCGACCCCGGACCATTCCGTCGCCTGGCGTGTCACCGACGGGAAGTTCAGCCGGGATCGTGCCCGACGTGTCTTCCGCCCGGCACCCGTCAGTCATTCCCGCCCCGATTACTGCGGCACGAAGCGACAACCGGGCGCGGCCCGTTCCACGACCGGCAGTCGCATCCAGGCCACGGGCCCCGCGCGCAGACGCGTTTCATGACCTCGAACCCGGGCGCCTCGGCCTTGTCGCTCCGCGCCGACTTCACCTCGAACTACATCCTGCTCCTCGCGGGAGAGGCACTGCGCTGGCGGAGGTTCATGTTTGTTCACCAGATCATGCGCCACTGTTGCGAACGTCCGGCACATTCCGGCCGGATCCGCGTACCACACCGATGCCCGGCCATCCTCTCGTCGCCGGTCCCGAAATTGTAGTCACTCCTCGAGGAGCCAGACCAGCATGTGACGGACATGACCCTGCCCGCCGAAGAACACTGCCAGGACATGCACCGTCTCCCGGTCGTCGTCGATGTCGAACCGGCAGATCGCCCGTCCGATGGCGAGATGCCGCAGCCCGGGCGGAAGATCGTCATGGAATTCGCCGAGGTGGGAAGCGATCAGGATCCGGTCCGCGGTTGCGGGACTGTTGCGAAAACGCACCTCGGCGCGATCAAGGGCGCTTTCCATGCTCTCGCCAAAGCCGGGACAGCTGCGGAAGAGATGGTCGAATATCAGCCTGAAGTCGCGTTCAACATCGATCGGATACTCAGGACGCACGGCCCTCGGCGCAGCGTTTGTCGGCGACCATTCGGTCGAGCCGGGCGTCCATCGCATCCGCATCGACGAACGCGTCCTTGCGCCGTCGGGACAGGATCTCTCGCAACGCCGCGGTTTCGAGTTCCTCAACGTCCATTTTCTGGCGCAGCAGTTCGACGCCCTGCTGAAGCACCGCACTCAGGCTCGAGCAGCGCCCGGCCTCGACCAGCGCCCTGGCGAATGCGTACTGCTCGTCGGCGAGCGAGACCGACGACTTGACCGTCACCGGACCCTCCCTGGAGTCTGGATAGTACTGCCTCGCACCGCCGGTCATCCATACCCCGGCGCCGCACCTCTGTCTTTCTGCCGCCGCGGACCGTCCCACGACCCCCACGCAGAAAAAGAGCCCGGTTGCGATCGGTCGCCTGAGGTGACCTGACCGGTATCGTGGAACCACGTTGCCGGGCAGTGACCGTGCCGGACCTTCCGCGAAAGGCGACGGGTGCACGGGATCGGGACCTGCAGGTCGAGGCAGCCGGCGAGGCGCGGCAACCCCGGAAACGATCATCGGTTCTTTCCCCGCTTGCCGGAAAGCCAGGCACGGTCCCGCACGCCGTAGCCTTGCCACGCGGAAGAGTGGTCGGCTCCCAAGCGATCAGGGTTCGTTGTTGCGCCGACCGGTCAGGGCGTCCCGGGATGGCAGTCCGGCGGTCATGCACCTCGGTACGACGCCGGGGTTCGACCCGTACACCCATCCGCCCGGACATGGTATTTCTCCAGCAACCACGCCGGCGGCGCAGAAGAGCGGTCGCCACCGGAAATGGTGCAGGCAGTGACTTCGGAGCAGGAGAGATGGGCACTGACGCAAGACCGAGACTCGCGGTGGGACATGTGAGACTGGAGGTGGAGGATGTCGGCGAGGCCTACGCGTTCTTTGTGCGTCACGGCATGCGCGACATCTTCAAGGGCGAGGACTTCGGAGTGCTTGAGCTGCGCGGCGGCACCCACCTGGTGCTGAGCCGCACCAGGGCGCCGATCGAGACGGGCCGGAAGGCCCCGTTCGACCTCATGGTCGACGACATCGACGCAGCCCGCGCGGAGTTCACGGGCACCGGAGTGACAGCCACCGAAATCGAGCGCGGACGAATCCACGACACCTTCCACATCGAAGGTCCGGGCGGCTACCGGTTCGCGGTGACCTCGTCCCACGCCGGAGACCGCGCGGTATGACCTCCAGGGGACAATCCGGGGCGCTGCCGGGAGACCGGTCGCACAAGGCCCGGTGGCGAACCGGTACAACAGGGCATGGAGTGACTTGATGACAGACGTTTCACCGAAGGCCGGGTCGGCGGCGGTCAGGGCGGCGGATGTGGAGGCTCGCGTCGGCAGCGGCTACCCCGAACCCCTTGCGACCGAATGCAGGGACCGGATCAAGCGCGTCCTTGGCGACCTGTTCGGCCTGACCCAGTTCGGCGTCAACCTGACGACGCTGCCGCCAGGCGCCTGGTCTTCCCAGAGGCACTGGCACGAACACGAGGACGAGTTCATCTACGTCGTCGAGGGCGTGCTGGTCCTGGTCAGCGACGATGGCGAGGAGACACTCGAGGCCGGCACGTGCGCGGGCTTTCCGGCCGGACGGGCGAACGGCCATCATCTCGTCAATCGATCCGGTTCAGCGGCAAGCTATCTCGAGATCGGCACTCGCTCGCCGAACGAGCGTTCGCACTACCCGGACGTCGACCTGGAAGGGCGGAAGGTCGGCGGCGGCTTTCGGTTCACTCGCCGGAACGGTGAACCCTACGAGACCTGAGGCAACACCCCATGCGCAAGCCCACTTCGATGAAGACCCTCGAAGAGCTCGGCCGGGTCCGGCTCTCGGAGCACTTCTTCATGCGCGACATGCTCTACAGCGAGATCGCGAACTTCCACGGCATCCGGAACATCCCGGACGATCCCGATCTTGCGATCGCGGTCGGAACACGGCTCTGCGAGGAGTTGCTCGAGCCCCTGCACGCGACGTTCGGACATGTGTCGATCCGGTCGGCGTTCCGCTCCGTCGAGGTGAACACCTACGGCGCCGAGCGGCAGGACAAGGGCTACAATTGCGGGAGGACGGACTGGAACAGTGCCCGTCATGTCTGGGACCGCAGGGACGCGGAAGGCTTGATGGGGGCAACCGCGTGCATCGTCATTCCGTGGTTCATTCCGCGCTACGAGGCGGGAACTTCCTGGCGTGCGCTGGCCTGGTGGATTCACGACCATCTGCCCTACTCGGACATGATGCTCTTTGCCGTGAAGGGAAAGAACTGCGCATTCAATCTGCGATGGCACGAGAAGCCGGCTCGCCGCATCGAGGCCTATTCCCCGCACAGGGTACTCCTCACCAAACCGGGGATGGCGAACCACGAAGGCGATCACGGCACGGAATATCCTGGGTTCCCGGAACTCGCCCGTCACTGACCGGACGGTCATGCCTCTCGCCGCTCGAAGGACCTGGGGCCCGTGCGTCGAGCTGGTCTCCGGCATCCCCAGCGACGTCGGATGGCGGGGTCCCGGGTCCGCTCAGTGCCGCCCGCCCTTGCGGATCGAAAGGATGACCATGACCGGTAGGCTGGAAGCCTTCGCGAAAGCGAACGATGTCAGGTATTCCTGTTCAACTTCACCGACATTCGCGGCATGCAGCGCTCCAGGCTGGCGCCGGCGGCCGCCCGGATCGGCAGGCCCGTGCCGTCCTCCAATTACTGCCTTGCCTGGGCGCTGCGCCGGGAGCCTGGCGAGGATGCACTCCTCCGGTCTGCCGATAACGGCGCCGATCTCCTTGCGCCGGTGCCGTAGCCCTCAGGCGGCCCCTATATCACCCCGCGTTCCCTGAGGCCGGCCAGGGCGTTCGCATCGAGGGCGAGGAGCCGCCCGAAAACCTCGCGGTTGTGATGGCCGAGTTGTGGACCGCCGTCGAGTTTCGGCAGGTCTCCGCCGGAGAACTTGACCGGGAACCCCGAGACGACCCCGCCCTCCAACGGCTCTTCCGAGCCCTGCCGGAACATCGGCTTGAGCGTGCCGCGCGCGCGGAAATGCTCATCCTCTATCGCTTCCGAGACTGTGCGCACTCGCGCAACCGGTATGCCCGCCCCCCGGAGCAGCGCGATGCCGTCCTCGCAATTGTATGCGCCGAGCCGCGCCTGAACTTCCGCCCTGAGCGCGGCGATATTCGCTTCCCGCGCCTCGGGGGTCGCGAAACGCGCATCCTCCAGGAGCCCGGACGCGTCAAGCGCGCCGAGCAGGGCCTTGAGGCGCAGCGACAGGCCCACCGTGACAATCACATCTCCGTCCTTGAGCCGGTAGAGGCCGGTCACGTCATTGCGGCTGTCATTGCCGGCGCGGACCGGCTGTCCGTTCTTCAGCACATATTCCATGGGCTCCATGAACATGAGGGTGGCGAGCGTGTCGATCATCGAGGCGTCGAGATATTGCCCTTCGCCGGTCTTGTCCCTGTGGCGGAGCGCACCCAGGATCGAATAAGCGGCGTAGAGCGGCGTTACGAGGTCGCCGACGAAGACGCCGATCCGAGTCGGCGGGCCGTCGGCAGGGCCGTTCATGTCCATGATGCCGGACATGGCCTGGATCTGGTGGTCATGCGCGGGCAGGTCCTTGTAGGGGCCGGTCTGGCCGTAGCCGGCGATGGAGCAATAGACGATGCCCGGATTTGCCGCCGCCACGTCCTCGTAGCCGAGGCCCATCCGCTTCATTGAGCCGGGCGAGAGGTTCTCGATCACAACGTCGGACCGTTTCGCCAGATCCAGGAACATCCGGCGCCCTTCCGGGTCCTTCAGGTTGAGCGTGACGCTCTTCACACCTTCCGACCGTTTCAGGAACCGGACCGACAGGTCGTTCTCCGTCTGCCGTTCTGCATTGATCCCCTTCGGTCCGTGAAAGGGGCCGGCGCTGCGGATCGGGTCGCCTGTCCCCGGCGCTTCGACCTTGATGACCTCCGCGCCGAAGCGGGCGAGCGTCATGCCGAGAAAGGGGCCGGCCAGGAAAACGGTAACCGAGAGCACGCGGATGTCTTCAAGGGGCTTCATGAGGAGAGACCCGGTAACGGAGAAAGCACGCCGGCGTGCAAGAGACACACCGGCGCGCTACAGGCAGGGCACGGTTACGCTGGCTGCGCGACGCGGGTCGGGTCGCCGGTGTCCAGCGTCGTGACGCGGCGCATCTCCCGGCGGTAAACCGTGTCCTCGTAGGGGCAGGCGCGGTGCATGGTGGCCCGGTTGTCCCAGATGACGAAATCGCCATCCCGCCAGGAGTGGCGATAGACAAGCTCGGGCCGTGTCGCATGCTCGGTGAGGTCGCGAAGGACCAGCCGGCCTTCCGGCACCGGCCGGTCGAGGATCCGCGAGGCGTGCGAGGCAAGATAGAGCGCGCGCCGCCCGGTCCGCGGGTTGGTCAACACGAGCGGATGGATCGCGCCCTTGAGCTGGTCGCGCTCCTCTTCGGAGAACTCGAAGCCGAGCGTCATGCGCGAGTGGGCGATGGAATGATGCACGCGGAGGCCTTCCAGCCCCTCCTTCGTCTCCTCCGGCAGCGTGTCGTATGCGGTACGCATGTCCGCGAACTCGGTGTCGGCCGGCACAGGCGGCACCACGAGGGCGGCGAGCATGGAGTAACGGCCGCGCGGGTCCTGGAACGAGGCGTCCGTGTGCCAGAGGCGGTTCCCGAGCGCGTAGAGGCGCCGACGGCTGTCGGATTCCACGACCTGCCCGTCTGCTTCGACATTCGAGACATCGGAGAGCGCCTCGTCGCCGAAGCGGTTCTTCTGCAGGACGCTGAAACCGGTCTTGCGATGAAGCTCTCCGTCGAGCCGGGCGGCGAAATCGAGCTGCTCCTCGCCCGAGAACGCCTGGTCCCGGAAGACGAGCACGGCGTGTTCGTCCATGGCAGCCCGAATTTCTTCGAGGGTCTCCTCGTCATGCACGCGGCGGAGATCGACCGGGTCCGCCTCGGCTGCGAAATGCGGGTGACGCTTGCGGAACCGGAGTGTCATGGCCGGCCCCTGCCGCGTGAAGGCTGTTGCGGGCCTGTTTCTATCGGCAGGCCAGGGTCCGGGGCCCAGTCTCCCATCGAGCCATCATACAGGGTGAGGTCGTCATAGCCGAGCTGGTGCATAAGGAACAGGCCGACGGTTGCGGAGATGCCGCCGCCGCAATAGGCGACGACATGGTGCTCCCGGTCGATTCCGGCCTCCTCATGCAGCCGCCGCGCCTCTTCCAGCGGCACGAAGGCGCCGTTCGACGAGTCGAGCAGGCTGGCCGCCGGCACGTTGACGCTGCCGGGGATGCGCCCGGGCCTGCCGTAGCGGCTCGGCCCCTCGCCCAGATGGAAGGCGGGTGCCAGCGCATTCACCATGACGGTGCCCTCTTCTTCGAGCCGGGAAACCACGTGGTTCCTGTCCACGAACCGGCCGGGCGCAAGCGTGGCGGTGAAGCGCGCCGGCGGGTATCGCGCCGGCGCGGTGGATACCGGGCGGCCTTCCGCCTTCCATTTCTCCCAGCCCCCGTCGAGCACGGCGGCTCCCGCGAACCCGAACGCGCGCAGCATCCACCAGACGCGGGTCGCCCACATGATGCTGCCGGCCGAATAGAGCACGACACGGGACGTGTCGCCGATGCCGAGCGCGCCCAGCGCCTCCGCGAACCGCTCAGCCGACGGGGCCATGAACTTGAGGCGCGTGTCGGGGTCTGAAGCCGTTCCCTGGAGGTCCAGGAACACGGCGCCGGGGATATGCGCCTCATCGTATTCGGCCCGGCCCGGCACGACCCGGTAGGGAGCGTCGTCGCCGGGCTCCGCGGGCCTGAGCCACGTGGTGCAGTCTACGATGCGAAGCTCCGGCGCACCGAGGTTGTGCTCCAACTCGCCGGTCTCGATCAGCGCCCCGGGCTCGCGCCATTGCGAGAGGTCGGCCCGTGTTTCGGTCATCAGTGATCTCCCCTGAGCTTCGGCCGCAGTTTCCGAAAGTGCATCAATACCACGAAGCGCCGGTCCGAGTTACGTTTCGATGGACCGGTTGTGGGATTGTCCGCAGCACGGAACGGAGGACGCCATGACCGACAATCGGGAATTTGAACACAACAAGGCTTCGGGGGCCATCCGGACCGAAGGGCTGCGCGAGATCTTCGAATACCGGGATCCTGGTATCAAGGCGGCAATCAGGGGCGACCATATCGCCCGCATCGTCAAGGCGGACGGCAGGAAATGAAGGACGACGTGCAGCACTGGCATGTCCATGACCGCACCTTCCGGTTCGTCATGGTGCTGAACGGCGGGGCCGCCACACGCGCACGGCGCGCCGGGAGCGCGACCGCTCCCGCCTGCAGGCCGGAGTGAGACCCGGGAAGACAGTGATGCATCCGCGCTCCCGGGACCGCCCGGCTCCCGGCCACCCGCGTTGCCGGGCGCCGGGCGTGCCAGACCATCAGCGTGACGCGAAGGTTCTGCGCATCGAGACAGCCGGTGGGCGCACGCAGCCCCGTCACGTGGTGTCGATGTCGTCCTCATCGAGGATTCTCTCGGCCGCGCCCCTGGGATCGGCGAACTGCCCGGTACGCAGCGCCCAGATGAATGCCCCCAGTCCGAGCAGGCCGAGCAGCAGCGCCACGGGAACCAGCAGCAGCAGGACATCCATCACCCGGTCCCGGCGCTGCGCGCGAGCCTGAGCGCATTGGCGGTCACCAGCACCGAGGAGAGCGACATGGCGAGTGCCGCCACCAGCGGGGTCGCAAGCCCGGCAACCGCAACCGGAACCGCAATCAGGTTGTAGAGTGCCGCCAGTGCCAGGTTCTGGCGCATGAGGCTGCGCGCCCGGCGCGCGCAGTCGACCGCCGAGGCGACAGCGCCGAGCGAGTCGCCCAGGTAGACCAGGTCCGCAGCGGTGCGACCGACATCGCAGGCGCCCGAAGGCGCCATCGAGGCGTGCGCGGCTCCCAGCGCCGGTCCGTCGTTCAGTCCGTCACCGACCATCAGGACCCGCTCGCCGGCGGCCTGCAGTTCCCCGAGCCGCGCGTTCTTGGCCCCCGGCGGCACCTCGCCGCGCCACTGCTCGACACCGGCGGCCGCGGCCACGGCCGCAACCCGTTCCGACCGGTCGCCCGAGAGGATCTCGACCCCGAGGCCGAGCCCGGAAAGCGCGCGCACCGTGCCGGCAACCTCCGGGCGCAGCACCTCCTCGAACGCGAATCCGGCCAGCACCTCGCCGTCACGGCCCAGCACCATGTCGCCGTCAGACCGGCCGGCCCAGCCCGCGCGCCCGAGCCGGAAGCACCGTCCGTCGACCCTGTACTCCAGCCCGTCGCCGACGTGTTCGATCACGCCATCGCACTCATCGGGTGTGATCGCGCGGGCATCCGCGAGTGCGCGGATCGCCCGCGCCTTCGGGTGCGAACTCGCACCCGCCATTCCGGCCGCGCGCGCAAGTGCTGCCGTTTCGATGCACCCGCCATCGGCAACCCGGGCCTCGCCGGTGGTGATGGTCCCGGTCTTGTCCAGCACCACGTGGGTGACCGCCGCCAGCCGCTCGAGAGCGGCGCCGTCCTTGAGCAGGATCCGGGCGGCAAACAGCCGGCCCGCCGCCACGACGTGCACCATCGGCACCGCGAGAGCCAGCGCGCAGGGACACGTGATGATCAGGACCGCAACCGCGATCCTGGCCGCGTGCCACGCATCGCCCGATGCCGCCCACCAGCCGAGAAAGGCGAGGACGGCAACCGCGTGCACTGCCGGCACGTAGACCTCGGCCGCCCGGTCCGAAAGCGCGCGGTAACCGGCCCGGGCGCCCTCCGCCGCCTCCATCAGCCGGGTGACCGAGGCCACGAAACTCTCGGATGCCGGCCTGGTTGCCCGCATGCGGAACCCGTCACCGAGGTTCAGCATGCCGGCGCTGAGTTCGTCCCCGGTGCGCAGTGTGATCGGCGCCGACTCGCCGGTGACGATCGCCGCGTCGACCAGCCCCGGTCCGTCGAGAACCTCGCCGTCGACCGCGATCCGGTCGCCCGGGCGCACCAGCAGCACCTCGCCCGCGCTCACCTGCGCAACGTCGACATCGCGGACACTCCCGTCGGCTGCCACGCGCAGGGCATGTCGTGGCGCCAGCCGCGACAGCAGCGTCGCGGCACCGCGGGCGCGCCGGCGCATCAGGTGGTCGAGGGTGCGCCCGATCAGCAGGAAGAACAGCAGCCCGACCGCGGCATCGAAATACGCGTGCGGACCTCCCCGGGCGGTTTCCACCAGCGACAGGGCCACGGCGAGGATCACCGCGAGCGAAATCGGAACATCCATGGTCAGGCGCCGGACCGCGAGCGCCGCCAGCGCACCCGAGAAGAACGGCCTGCCGGCCACCGCGACGGCCGGGATGGCGATCAGAGCCGAGAGCCAGTGAAACAGGTCGCGGGTACTGGCATCGGCGCCGGACCAGACCGCGATCGACATCAGCATGATGTTGCCGGCGGCGAATCCGGCAACCGCAAGCGACAGCAACAGCCGGCGATACCGCGCGTCGTCTCCCGCCGCCTCGCGATCCGGGTCGGGGATATGGGCCTCGAACCCGAGCGTGCGCAGCGCCGAGAGCATCGCGGCTGCCGTGGTCACCCCCTCGCGCCAGACCACGCGCACGCGCCGGAGCGTCAGGTTGACCCGGACCTCGACCACTCCCGGCGCCGCGGCAAGACCGGTCTCGATCGTGCGCATGCAGGCGCCGCAGTGCATGCCGGGAACCGAGAGCACCAGTTCGCAGCGTCCGCCCCGGCGCCGTACGGCGGTGTCCGCATTGCGGGCATCGAGGTCGGGGATCGCCGCGTCAGCCCGGAGCATCGACGCTGATCCGCTGCTCAAGCCTGAATCGGGTTCCGTCAGCGGTGACCGCATCCACACGCACGTTCCACACGCCTGGCCCCGGTGGCGGCCCGAACACGCCGCGGCCGCCATCGATGCGCATCTGCCCGCCGGTATCCTCCCCGGTCCCGACCGGGCGTTCCAGGCGCAGGGCGGCCGCACCCAACGGGACCGGTGTGCCGTCCCGGTCGGTCAGGGTGAAGTCGAGGCCGGTTGCCGAGACCCGAAGCGTGGCGTCCCATCCGAGCGCCTGCTGCTCTGCCGCCTCGCGCAGCACCGCGTTGTAGCGCTGGCTCGCGACATAGCTGTCGGGCACAACCAGCCCGGTCCAGGTTCCGGTCGCAACCAGCGCGAAGACCAGGTTCGCGGCACACACCACCGCGAAGAACAGCCCGAACATCCAGGCGACGTGGCGGCCGGTGAGCCGGGTCACCCGCTGTCTCTCCCCGGGCTTTCGAACACGGCTTCCCGCGCCGCGACCTCGCCGTCATCGTGCGCCTCGGCGAGGAAGTGGAAGCCGGCGTGCGAGCCGGGAAGATCGGCACGCGGGAGATGGACATAGACCTTCGCCGTCTTCAGCGCGTCCGGCGCGGCCGAGAAGGTGAGCGACGGCGACGGCTCCCCGGTCGCCCCCGCCAGTCGAAGCCGCGCACCCGGCAGGCCCTCGATCGTGAGCGTGACCTCGCGCGGCTCGGTCTGCATGTTCAGGACCTTGATGGTGTAGCCGTTGCGGATCGACCCGTCGGTCAGCCGCACGAAGAGCGGATTGCGGTCGTGGACCACGTGGAGTTCGAGCCGGTCGCGGGTGGCCAGCAGGCCGAGCATGACGATCCCGATCGCACACCACACACCCGCGTAGCCAAGCGTGCGCGGGCGCAGCACGATGCGCCACGAGAACCGGCGGACCCCGTCCGCCAGGCCCCCGTCCGGCGCCCGGGTGCGGCCCGGATCGATCTCGCCGTCCGGCCCGCACGCCAGCGCCATGTTAGCGTTGTAGTCGCTCAGCGTTGCATAGGAGATCAGCCCCCCGGGCCGGCCGATCCGTTCCATCACTCCGTTGCAGGCATCGATGCACAGCGCGCAGGTAATGCACTCGAACTGCTGGCCGTCCCGGATGTCGATCCCCATGGGGCAGACCGCGACACAGGCATTGCAGTCGACGCAGTCCCCGCGCGGGCCGTCATCCTCCTGGCTGCGCCGCAGGTGGCGGCCACGCGGTTCACCACGCCAGTCGTTGTAGGAGACGGTGAGGGAGTTCTCGTCCAGCATGGCTCCCTGGATCCGCGGCCACGGGCACATGTAGATGCAGACCTGCTCGCGCAGCAGGCCGCCCAGCACGTAGGTGGTCGCGGTCAGCACCGCGATGGTCGCGTAGGCAATCCCCGGGGCCTCGCCGCGGACAAGGTCTACGGCCAGCCGCGGCGCGTCGGCGAAGTAGAAGATCCAGGCGCCGCCGGTTGCGACCGCGATCAGCAGCCACACCGCGTGCTTGGCACCGCGCCGGCGCAGCTTGTTTGCCGACCACGGCGCCGCGTCGAGCCTGACGCGGGCGTTCCGGTCACCCTCGAAGTACCGCTCGATCACCAGGAAAAGGTCGACCCAGACGGTCTGGGGACAGGCGTAGCCGCACCAGGCGCGGCCCACCGTCGAGGTGACCAGGAACAGCCCGATGCCGGCCATGATCAGCAGGCCGGCCACGTAGTAGAACTCGTGCGGCCAGATCTCGATGAAGAAGAAGAAGAAACGCCGGTTGGCAAGGTCGATCAGGACCGCCTGGTCCGACACGTGCGGGCCCCGGTCCCAGCGCAGCCACGGCGTGACGTAGTAGATGGCGAGCGTGACCGCCATGATCCACCACTTCAGCCGGCGGAAGGCCCCGCGAACGCGCTTGGGATGGATTCGGGTCCGCGGCGCATAAAGCGGGCCCTTGCGGTGATGCTCGACCGCGGAAACATCGTGAAGCTCGGGCTCGCCTGCCTGGGTCATCGCACTGCCGTGCTATTCGCCCCCGCCGAGGCTGTGAACATAGAGCGTGAGCTGCTTGACCACGGTGTCACCGAGCCGCGCGCCCCAGGCCGGCATGACACCGTGCGACGGCTGCCTGACCTGCGCCATGATCGAGTCGGGATCCGAGCCGTAGAGCCAGATGGCGTCGGCAAGCGCCGGGGCGCCGAGGTCACGCATGCCCTCCCCGCCCTCGCCGTGGCAGACCGCGCACTGCTCGGCGTAGATTTCACCGCCGAGGCCGGCATCGCCGGTGACCGGCTCGCGGCCACCGAGTGCGAGAAGGTGGGCGGTCACGTCTCGGATGTCCGCGGCCTCGAGGATCCCGTCGGTTCCGAAGGCCGGCATCTCCGAGAACCTGGTATCGTCGTTGGCCTCGTCCCGGACGCCGGCGCTGATCGTCTGGTGGATCTCCTCGAGCGATCCTCCCCAGATCCAGTCGTCATCGTTCAGGTTCGGATATCCGGCGGATCCGACCGCGCCCGATCCGTGGCACTGGGAGCAGTGAACCCTGAAGGCGGCGGCCCCGCCGGCGATGGCGAACTGCGCCAGTTCCTCGTCGCCGCGGATGGTCGCCAGATCGGAGCTGGCGATCCGCTCGATGATCTCGCGGCGCTCGTCAGCAACCCTGGCCATGGTCTGTTCGAGTTCGCCGCGGCTCGAGTAGCCGAGCAGCCCGGCGGTATTGCCGGTCACGAGCGGTATCGCCGGATAGGCGATGCAGTATCCGATGCCCCACAGGACGGTGAGGTAGAAGGTCCACAGCCACCACCGCGGAAGCGGCGTGTTGAGCTCGCGGATGCCGTCCCATTCGTGGCCGGTTGTCTCCTGCTCACTCATCGTCCCGGTCCTCCCGGAACGGAATGAGCGCCGCCTTCTCGGCAGCAGCGCGTGCGCCGGGACGCAGGCAGGTAAACAGCACCAGTCCGACGAAGGTGATGACCAGGTAGATCAGGCCCCAGCTGCCGGCAAGGTGACGCAGGGTTTCGTAGTCCATCGCCGCCTCCTACCGCAGGTTCTCTTCGGGTCGGAACGCCGTGAAATCCACCAGGGTGCCAAGCATCTGCATGTAGGCAACCAGCGCATCCATCTCGGTTGCACGGCCCGGCTGGCCGTCGAAGTCGCGAATCGTCACCGGGCCGTAGCGTGCGACGAGCCCGTCGGTATCCGCTTCCGGATCGGCCTGGGCGTACATGTCGGCCACGGCGCTCGCCACCATCTCCTCGCTGTAGGGCACACCGAGTGCCGCCTGCACCTCGAGGTGGCCGGAGATGTGACTGTCGCGCAGCGCGGTTGCGAGCAGGCTCGGATAGGACGGCATCACCGATTCCGGCACCACCGAGCGCGGCGCGATCATGTGCTGGACGTGCCATTCGTCCGAGTAGCGCCCGCCGACGCGTGCAAGGTCGGGACCGGTACGCTTCGACCCCCACTGGAACGGTCGGTCGTACATGGATTCGGCCGCGAGCGAGTAGTGCCCGTAGCGCTCGACCTCGTCACGGAACGGCCTGATCATCTGGCTGTGGCAGACGTAGCAGCCCTCGCGCACATAGATGTTCCGGCCGGCCAGTTCGAGAGGAGTGTACGGCCGCACGCCCTTCACCTTCTCGATGGTGTTGTCGAGGTAGAACAGCGGTGCGATCTCGACGATACCGCCGACCGACACCACCAGCAGGCTCGCGACCAGCAGCAGGGTGGCGTTGCGTTCGAGGCTCTTGTGCCGGAAAAGGGACATCATCACGCCTGCCCTCCGGCTGCCGCGGGAACCAGGGGCACCTCGTCACGGATCCTGCCGCGGGCCGTCATCCACAGGTTCCACGCCATGAGCACGGCGCCGGCGAGGTACAGCACCCCTCCGAGCAGCCGCAGGACGTAGTACGGGAACATCGCGTCCACGGTCTCGGCAAAGGAGTACACCAGGAAACCCTGGTCATCGTACTCGCGCCACATCAGCCCCTGCTGGATGCCGGAGACCCACATCACCGCGGCGTAGACCACGATCCCGACCGTCGCCAGCCAGAAGTGCCAGTTGATCATGCGCAGGCTGTAGAGCCGCTCCCTGCCCCACAGCCGGGGCACCAGGAAGTACATGGCGGCAAAGCTGATCATCCCCACCCATCCCAGCGCCCCGGAGTGGACATGGCCGATCGTCCAGTCGGTGTAGTGGCTGAGCGAGTTGACGGCCTTGATCGACATCACCGGCCCTTCGAAGGTCGCCATGCCGTAGAACGCCAGCGCAAGGACCATCATGCGGATGATCGGATCCGTGCGGATCTTGTCCCAGGCACCCGAGAGCGTCATCAGGCCGTTGATCATGCCGCCCCACGACGGCATCCACAGCATCACCGAGAACACCATGCCCAGGGTCTGGGCCCAGTCGGGCAATGCGGTGTAGTGCAGGTGGTGCGGGCCGGCCCAGATGTAGAGGAAGATCAGCGACCAGAAGTGCACGATCGACAGGCGGTACGAATAGACCGGACGATCAGCCTGCTTCGGCACGAAGTAGTACATCATGCCGAGGAACCCGGCCGTCAGGAAGAACCCGACCGCGTTGTGCGCGTACCACCACTGGGTCAGCGCGTCCTGGACCCCGGCGAAGACGATGTAGCTCTTCGCACCGACCAGCGAGACCGGAAGCGCCATGTTGTTGACCACGTGCAACATGGCGACAGTGACGATGAAGGACAGGTAGAACCAGTTGGCCACGTAAATATGCGGTTCCCTGCGCCTGAACAGGGTGAACAGGAACACCGCGAGATAGGCAACCCAGACCGCGGTCAGCCACAGGTCGACGTACCACTCCGGCTCGGCGTACTCCTTCGACTGGGTGATCCCGAGCAGGTATCCGGTCGCCGCCAGCACGATGAACAGCTGGTAGCCCCAGAACACGAACCAGACGAGGTTGCCGAGCGCAAGCCGGGCGCGGCAGGTCCGCTGCACCACGTAGAAGCTCGTGCACAGCAGCGCGTTGCCGCCGAAGGCGAAGATCACCGCCGAGGTATGCAGCGGCCGCAGGCGTCCGAAGGTAAACCACGGGTCGACGTTGAGTTGGGGCCAGGCCAGCTGGGCGGCGATGACCACCCCGACCAGCAGTCCCGCGAGGCCCCAGAACACCGTCGCGATGACGCCCCACCGCACCACGTCGTCCTGGTAGCCGGTCGCCTCGGGGGCGGGCGCAAACCGTACCTGGCGCAGCATCACGACGGTGGCGGCGGCGAAACAGACGGCAATAATCCAGGCGTGCGCCCGGAATTCGGGCTCGACACCCTTCGCCGCGGCGATCACCGCCAGCAGCGCGGCAAATCCGGTCACACCGATCCAGAAGGCACTTCGCATGTCCGTTCCCGTCCAGCTTGTCCGGCACCGGGCCCCGACGTGCCGGGATGGCGTGAGTATCCGGCCATGCCCGGCGGAATACAAGCGCTCCCACGAACACGTGCCAAGGTCCCCGAAGCCCTGCTACGCGCATTCCGGCGCGGCTTTCCGCGACCCGCCTGGCTCGCCGTGTTGACGGATGGTTTGCCGCCCCGCCAGCAGCCTCTCCACGGTTTCGGGCGCGCCTGTCGACGCAGCGACTTCCGGAGCAGTAGCCGTGGCCGCGAGCGCAGGGCCGGTACAGGCACCACCGTCCCGCCTCTCAAGTCCGTCTTCCCGCAAGCGGGACAAGACCGGTCGTGCATGGTGATCTGTCCTGTCCGGCATGGCTGGTCCCGGAACCGACCCGTTGGGGCCGTGCTGCGGATTCCTTGTACGAGAAGGGTCGGCAACCTGTTGCCCCGTTTTCCGACACGACCCTGGCTGCTGCGCGGGTGCCGCATGGGTCTGGCCGAACCGGACGACGATCAGTCCCCCCGGCTCCGGGCTTGCCTGAACCGTGCACCGCTCTCCGGCACATCAGGGTAGCATGGTCCCCGGGCTGGTCGTGGCAGTCGCGAGTTTCGGGGCGCCACGCCAGACTGCGATCCGGGCGGCCAGGCCGGGCAAGACGACGACCGGCTCTCCAGCCCCACAGGTTCCTGCTATACTGGAACTCTTCCGTGGGGCGCCCGGGAGGAGGACCATGTCACCTGTCATCACCGAACGGGAACTGGCCGCCGCCTGCCGGGAGACCCTGCGCCAGTGGCCGCAGGCCCGGGCCGCGGTGCTGTTCGGTTCCCGGGCGCGCGGAACGGCACACCCGGGCAGCGACTGGGACGTCGCATTCGTGCTCGAGGGCGGCGAGCTACGCCATCCGCGCCCGGCACGGTCGGTGTTTCCGCGATCGGAGCTGCCGGCCGATCTGCCGCAGGTCGATGTCTGGGCCCTCTCGGAGGACGACCTGCGCCGAAACGCCCGCGCCCTTGGCACCCTGCCCTATGTCGTCTGCCGGGACGGCAGGGTACTTGCTGGCAAGTGGAACAGGCCGGATCCGGCGCAGATGGAGCGGGAGGCTGCCGTGAATCCCGAAGACTGGGCCAGAAGGATGGAGCAGGTGGTGCAGAAGATCGATGCCTCCATCACGCAGATTGGAAGGCTCGTGGAGCGGTCAGGGTGGGCTGGCAGCGGTGCGTATTGTGGCGCACTTCTTGAGGCCGCCGCCGACGGTGCAGAGCTCCTGGTCAAGGCGGCGATGGAGCGGCGCGGTGTGCCCGCCGACCGGAGCCATGACATTGCCGGACTGGCCGCCGGGTTCGGTGCGCAGCGCCCGGACGAGAGCGCACTGGCACAACGGATGGCTGCCCTGAACGGCGACAGCCGTGCGCACCATACGGCGATGTACGAGTTTCAGCCGCCCGAACCGCCGGATGTGAGGGCCGCCCTCAGGCGTGTTGCCGGGACACTCGATCTCTGGGCGTCCGAGATCGAAAAACGGGACGATCGCATGGCAGGGCAGGTCACAGGGCTGGCGCGGATCGCGGCCATTGACATGGCTGTGTGGCCCAATCACATCGGCACACCGGTCACGCCCAAGGCGGACGAGGGTCATCCGGCGCAACCTACCGCGGAAGCGGCGCTCGAGGGCCGGGCGGAACTCGGCGCGGCGATTGTCTCGTTCCGGGACCGCATGGGGCGGGTGGCGAATGGCCGGGCGCCCGGCGAGGACCCGTCAAGCCCTCCACCGTCTGACTGACCGGCTGCTGGCAAGCGCCGACCGGACTGTTTTCAGGTGGGCACAAATAATCAACCTGGCGGAACTCCGGCCGGGAACGATCCCCTCTCAGCGGATCCCGCGCTGATCCCGCGGCAGGTCGAGGGGAGGACAGAGTCGTGCCGATGGAGAAAGACGACCTCATCGTCGGGAACTCCCGTGTCCGTTGAATGAGACCGCTCTCCGGCACATCGGCAAGCACGGTTCCCCGGGTTGGTCACGGCACTCGCCAGACCCGGGCCCCCACGCCAAACTGCGGTCCGGGTGGTCAGGCCGAGCAAGACGACGACCAGTTCTCCAACCCCCACAGGTTCCTGCTATGCTGGAACTCTTCCGTGAGGCGCCCGGGAGGAGGACCATGTCACCTGTCATCACCGAACGGGAGCTGGCCGCCGCCTGCCGGGAGACCCTGCGCCTGTGGCCGGGTGCCCTGGCCGCGGTGCTGTTCGGTTCCCGGGCGCGCGGAACGGCACACCCGGGCAGCGACTGGGACGTCGCATTCGTGCTCAAGGGCAGTGAGCTACGCCACCCGCGCCCGGCACGGTCGGTGTTTCCGCGATCGGAGCTGCCGGCCGATCTGCCGCAGGTTGACGTCTGGGCCCTGTCGGAGGAGGACCTGTTCCGGAACGCCCGCGCCCTGGGCACCCTGCCCTACGTCGTCTGCCGCGACGGCAGGGTGCTCGCGGGCGAGTGGAGCAGGCCGGATCCGGCGCGGATGGAACGGGAGGCCACGGAGAATCCTGAAAACTGGGCGTACAGGATGAAAGAGGCGTGGCAGCAGACGGACATGGCCATCGGACTAATGGGGTGAATGGCCGAGGCACGCAAATGGGATCACTGCGCGCAACATTGCGGAGCCCTGCTTGAGACCACCGCCAATGCCGCGGCACTCCTGGTCAAGGCGACAATGGAGCGCCGCGGCGTGGCGGCGGACCGGAGCCATGACATCGCCCGGTTGGCCAGCGCGTTCGCTGCACAACGGCCCAACGAGAACGCACTGGCGCAGGAGATGGCGGCCCTGAACGGCGACAGCCGCTCCCACCATACAGCGAGGTACCGGTTCCGGCCTCCAGAGGTTCCGGATGCTCGTGCCGCTGTCAAACGCCTTGCCGGAACACTCGATCTGTGGGCATCCGAAGTCGAGACGGGAGCAGACAGCATGACGGCGCAGCAGCCCGCGCTCGCCCGGTTTGCAGCCGATCAGGCGGCTGCGTGGCCAGACCTCGTGGGCGTGTGGGTGCAACCAAAGGCCGATGACGGTCATCCGGCGCAGGCTGCGGCGGAAGCAGCGCTCGAGGGCCGGCCGCCACTCGCCGAGGCGATTGCGTCGTTCCGGGACCGCATGCGGCGGGTGTTGGAGGGCGCGGCTCCCGGAGACGACCTGCCGGGCGCCTGACCATTCGACTGACCGGCTGTGGCGAACGCCAGCCGGTGTGCTTCCTCGTTGGCACGAATGATCGACCAGGTGCAGCTGCGGCCGGTGACGCCCGTTCCGATCGGATCCCGGGCTGATCCCGCTGCCGGCTACCCGTAGCTGCGCGACATGCCGGCGGCCGGGTCGGCGAAGGCGCCGTAGGGCGGATAGGGATAACGCAGGCCGTTCTTCGCCAGGTGCTTCATGCCCTCGACCCCGCGCAGGAACTCGTCAGGCGGACAGGCCATCAGCAGTTCGTCGTCGGCGACACCGCCGTAGCGCCGCTCGGCGTAGCAGGGCAACGCCAGGCTGGTCTGGCGGGTCGACAGCGCCCGGCCCCAGCTGTCGGCGCAGGCGCTCTCGCCGGTGACGGTGAAGTCGTAGCGACGGTACTCGTGGTACTGCAGGCCGTTGATGAACAGGATCATCTGTCCGGGCGAGGCGTAGAACAGGCAGATGTCGGGGGGATCGAGCCTGGCCGAGCGCAACGGCGACGCGGCGAGCCCGGTGTAGCGCCCGGCGGCCACGCGGGGCATCTGCGCCTGGTGTGCCGCCGCCGCCTCGCGGTTGCCGAACCAGACCCCGTCCATCTTCTCGCCCGAGGCGAGTTCGTCCGGAACCGGTTCGAGCCCGATGTTGGCGCCGCAACTCGCGCCCTGGCGCAGGTTGTCCTGCACGATGCCAAGGGTGAACCCGGCGGTCCGCACCTGGGTGACCAGCTGGCAGGTCGTGAAGAAACGACCGTCCACGGGTGTCCGCAGGCCCGGAATGCGTCGCATCTCGTCGGCATCCTCGAACAGCTTCATGCCGAACGGGATGGTGCGGATGCGCAGCATCTCGATCAGGTCGGCCGCGGCATCTCGCAGGCTGGCGGCGTCAGGCAGTGTTGCGGCCATTGCTCTCTCCCGGTCCGGACGCGGTGTTCTACGGCCGGGCGGCCGCGTCCTCGATGATCATCGCCGCCGCCTTCTCGGCGATCATGATGGTGGGTGCGTTGGTATTGCCGGTGGTCACCGTCGGCATGATCGACGCGTCGACGACCCGCAGCCCGGCAAGCCCGTGAACCCGCAACCCGGGATCGACCACCGCCATCGGGTCGGTTCCCATCCGGCAGGTGCTGACCGGGTGGTAGATGACGCCGCCGCTCTCGCGGCAGAAGGTCTCGAGTTCCGCATCGCTCGCCACCTCCGGACCCGGCAGGGTCTCGCCCACCGAGTGGCGCGCGAGCGACGGCTGGGCAAAGATCTCCCGGACCTGTCGGATGCCCGCGAGCATCACCGCGAGATCGGCCGGGTCCGACAGGTAGCCCGGCCGGATTTCGGGCCGGGCCAGCGGGTCGGACGAGACCGCCATGATGGTCCCGCGGCTTGAGGGCCGGACCGGGCAGACAACCACCGTCATGCCGCCCTCGCGTTCGAGCTGGCCGAACCGGGACTCCGAATAGCTTGCCGGCGTGAACAGCAGCTGCAGGTCCGGGCTCGACAGTCCCTCGCGGCTGCGCGAGAACACCATGGCGCTGGTCACGCCGAAGGTCAGCGCGCCGGTCCCGTGCAGGGCCCACGCGCCGATCTCGCGCACCAGCCGCAGGCCGCGGGAAAGCTCGTTGATCGTGATCGCGCCGGTGACCCGGTGGCTGATCCGGGCGACGTAATGATCCTGCAGGTTGGCCCCGACACCCGGCAGGTGATGGCGCACCTCGACACCGATGTCGCGCAGGTGTTCGGCGGGGCCGATCCCCGAGACCTGGAGGAGGTGCGGCGAATTGACCGCGCCGCCGGAGAGGATCACCTCGCGGCCTGCCGTCGCCCGGTGCCGCCGCCCCCGCTGCATCCAGGCAACCCCGGTGCACCTCGCCCCCTCGAACTCGAGCCCGGTGGCAACCGCGCCGGTCTCGATGCGCACGCCGGACCGCCGCCGCGCGCGGGCCAGGAAGGTCCGCGCAGTGGACCTGCGCAGCCTACCGCGCCGCGTCATCTGCGAGTACCCGACCCCCTCGGGCTCCGCACCGTTCAGGTCGGCGCTCTTCGGATGTCCGGCCTCGGTCGCGGCCCGCACGAAGGCGTGGGTGAGTTCGAGCACGCTGCGGTAGTCCTCGACCGTGACCGGACCGTCGGTCCCGCGCCATTCCGGATCGCCGTCGCCCCGGTAGGTCTCGGACCTGCGAAAGAAGGGCAGCACCTCGGAAAACGACCAGCCCCTGCACCCCATCTGCGCCCAGCCGTCGTAGTCCGCCGGGTTGCCGCGGACATACAGCATGCCGTTGATCGAGCTCGACCCGCCGAGCACCCGGCCGCGCGGCCAGTGGAGCCGGCGATTGCCGCTGCTCGGCTCCGGTTCCGACGAGTAGTTCCAGTTGAGCCGGGGATGGTGGAGCAGTCCGAGCACCCCGGCCGGGATGTGGATGAGCGGATGCAGGTCGCGCGGGCCGGCCTCGAGCAGCAGGACGCTTGCCCCCCACTCGCTCAGGCGGTCCGCCAGCACGCAGCCGGCCGAACCGGCACCGATGATGATGTAATCGGCGGCCGCCGCCTCCATCGCTCAGACCCTTGACATGACCTGCTCGGCAAACCGGTCCATCGACGCCAGGGTCTCGTCGAGTCCGTCCGGATTCGCAAGCTGGAACATGAACGTCCGCACGCCGAGTTCATGCAGCGACCCGATGTCGTCGAGCACCGCACCGGCGCCGCCGGTCATGATGTGGCGCACCCCGTCCTGGGGCGTCACGCGTCCGGTGACCTCGTGGTTCCAGTTCGACCAGAAGCCGAGATCGATGGTCGCGAAATCGCGTCCGGCCTCGGCCGCGGACTGGCGCAGCGCCGACAGGCCCTCGGCGTAGCGCGCGGCCGTGTTCAGCGGAAACGCCGGGTTGGCGCCGATCGGAAACCAGCCGTCGCCGTAACGGACCGCCCGGCGCTTTGCCGCGGGACTCTCGCCGCCGATCCAGATCGGCGGGTGCGGCTTCTGCACCGGCTTGGGCTCGAACAGCACGTCGGAGAACTCGGCGTAGCGGCCGGAGAACGCGGCCCGCTCGCTGGTCCACAGCTCGCGGAAGATCGCCAGGTACTCGTCGGTCACCCGGCCGCGCTCGGCAAACGGTTCGGTGCCGATGGCAACGAACTCCTCCTCCATCCAGCCGGCTCCGCAGCCGATGGTCACCCGGCCTCCCGACAGCACGTCGATGGTCGCGATCGTCTTCGCGGTATGCACCGGATTGCGATGGGGCACGACCATCACCGATGACAGGATGCGAATCCGGCTGGTGACCGCCGCAATCCACGCCATGGTGGTGAGCTGCTCGAGGCACTCGCCGTCAGCCGGGAACGGCGGCTCGCCGGTGTCCGAATAGGGGTAGTGCGGCGCGATCGTCGCCGGAATGACGATGTGATCCGCCACCGAGACGTAGGCAAGGCCCACTTCTTCCGCCCGGGCCAGCACCGCGCGGGCGGCGTCTGGCCGGGTGAGCGGGCCCCTGGTCGGAAGTCCGAAACCGAACTGCACCGTGATGTCCTCCCCTCAATGTACACACCTGCAGGCGGCGCATCGCCACCTGCACCATATGGCCGGACCGCGCCGGGACCAAATCACGCGTCCGCACACGGACGCCGCTCAGTTGACCAGCGGGATCACCTCGCGACCGAACCAGTCGATCGCCTCCAGCGTTGGCGCCAGCTCCTCACGCTGCATCCTCACCACCAGGGTGTCGAGCCCGGCCGACCTGAACGCCTCGATATCCCCCGCGATGTCCTCCGGCCGGCCAGTGAGAGGTCCCGCCCGGGGTCCGCCGACAATGGCGGTGTGAAAGAACCCGGTCTCGAGCTCGCCGGGATCGCGGCCGACGGCCTCGCACGCTGCGCCCAGATCGCCGAGCCTGCGGGCAAGATCGTCGGGCGTGGCGATCCGGAACCGGGGATTGTTGGCGGCCGGATACCAGCCGTCGCCGTGGCGAGCCGCCCGGCGCAGCGCCGCCGGGCTCTCGCCGCCGATCCAGATCGGCGGATGCGGTTTCTGCACCGGCTTCGGCTCGAACAACACGTCGGAGAACCGGGCATAGCGTCCGGAATAGCTGCACCGCCCGCCGGTCCACAGTTCGCGGAAGATCTCCAGGTACTCGTCGGTGACCCGTCCGCGCTCGGCGAACGGCGCCGCCCCGACGGCGACGAACTCCTCCTCCATCCACCCGGCGCCGCATCCCAGGATGACGCGGCCGCCCGAGAGCACGTCGGCGGTCGCGACGACCTTGGCGGTGAGAACCGGAGAGCGATAGGGCACGACCATCACCGAGGTCAGGATGCGGATGTGTTCGGTCAGCCCGGCGATGAAGGCGAGCGCGGTCAGCTGTTCGTGGCACTCGCCGATGGCGGCGCCCGCCCAGGTGCCGTCCTCGCTGTAGGGGTAGGTGCTCGCGATTCCGCCGGGCACCACCAGGTGGTCGTTGGGTGCGACGATGTCGAACCCCGCCGCCTCCCCCGCGCGCACCATGCTCGTGATGTCGTCGGGCGCCAGCCCCGAGCCACGCAGCATTAACTGGAATCCGAACCTCATGCCGCCCTCGCAATGCCGGGCACCGCCGGCAACACCTCGGAAATGATGCGCTCGGTCTGGTACTCCATCTCCGCGTCACCGCGACCGACCGGGCGCAGGATGAACTTCGACACCCCGTTCGCGACGTAGCTGCCGATGCGTTCCAGGATCTCCGCTGCCCCGCCCACCACCAGGCCGCGGCTCGCCTCCTTGCCGGTCCGTCGCTCGAAGTCCTCGGCCATGGCCCTGACCGCCGGCTCGTCCCAGGTACCGAACCGGACCCCGAACCCGGCGCCGAAGTGATCGTCATCGAGCGACCTGCCAAGGCTTCGCGCGGCCTCATGGATCCGCTCGACGATCACCCCGGCCTCCTCCGGCGTGTCGAAGGCGGCCTGCCAGCCGGTGCCGTATCGGGCCGACCGTTCGATGGCGGCGTCCGAACTGCCCCCGATCCACAGCGGTAACGGGTCCTGGACCGGCTTGGGATTGACGCTCGCGCGGTCGTAGCTGAAGTGCTCCCCGGAAAAGCTCACGTCGTCCTCGACCCAGAGCCGGGTCATGATCTCCAGCGCCTCGTTCATCCGCCGGCCCCGCGACCGGGTCAGCGTTCCCGAGGCCACCCAGTCGCGCGAGCGGTTGCTGCCGAGGCCGAAGGCGGGCAGCAGCCTGCCGCCGGAGAGATAGTCGATCGTGGCGCACTGCTTGGCCGTGAGCAGCGGGTCGCGCAGCCCGAGCGAGGCGACGTTCATGCCGAACTTGACAGTGCGGGTCGCACCGGCCAGCCCCGCCATGACGGACATGCACTCCAGGAACGGTTCCCTGGAGACCAGCCGGTCGGTCTGCCACAGGGAATCGATTCCCGCCTCGTCGCACCGGCGTACCCAGCGCCAGAACCCTTCGGCGGTGGAGAAGGTGTAGGTGGCCATTCCAAGGCCCACTCCGACAGCCATGACATTCCTCCCGTTTCCGTGTCAGCTCCCGCCGGAGACGAGCGGCAGCACCTCGTCAACGAGGCGGTCGAACTGTCCCGCCTGGTCGCGCGAGGTGAGTCGGATCGCCAGGTGGCGCACGCCGCTGGCGCGGTAGCCGATCAGGCGCTCGGCGCAGGCCTCGGGAGGACCGTGCGCCGTCCATTCCCCGGTGCGTTCGGCCGAGAACCTGATCCCGTAGTAGTCGGCGAGGAATTCCCGGGACTCCTCGAGGGCCTCCGCGGCACTGTCACGCACGCACAGATTGATGACCAGGGCATTGTCGAGGGCTTCCGGGTCCCGGCCGCACCCGCAGGCGGCAGCGAGGATGTGCCCCCACGCCTCGGCGAAGGTCTGCGGCGAGACCGAGTGGGTCATCCACCCGTCGCACAGCCGGCCGACCGTGGCCAGGGTGCGGGTCGGCATCCTGCCTGACGACACCCCGGTTGCAAGCCGGGTGATGTTGGTCGCCGCCCAGATCGGGGTCTGCGGCCGGGCGGGAGCCGGCACGATCCGCACGCCGTCGAGGTCGTGGTACCGGCCGCTGAACTGCACCGGCTCACCTGACCACAGGGCACGCATGACCTCGATCCGCTCCCACATCAGCGCGCGGCGTTCCGCCGGTTGGATACTGGTATGCCGGCCCTCCCTCTCCCAGGCCTGTGAACTGCCACCGCCGGCGCAGGCGACCATGACGGTCCGGCCGCCGGCGATCTGGTCGAGACTGGCCCACTGGTAGGCCAGGTCGAGCACGCCGCGCTGGGTGAAGCTTCCCATGCAGGCGGGACCCAGCCGCACGGTCCGGGTCCGTGCCGCGACCGCCGCCAGCAGGGTAACGGCATCGAGCCGGGGATTGGTGAGAAACGCATCCCCCGACCACACGGTGTCGAACAGTCCCGACGCCTCGGCCGCAACACCAAGTTCGACCAGGTCGGCAGCAGTGCCGTAGTCGAGCACCGGGGCCCGGTTTGACAGGATCAGGCCGAAGCCCGGCGTCGACGGGGTCATGTCGCAGCTCCGCTCAGTCCGCCGCACCCTCGAAGTGGAACCGCTCGGCGGGCCTGCGCCCGTGACGGCGCCGCGGCGGGGTGTTGACGACCGGGGCAAGCGCAGGGGCGCCGTAGGATGCCCGCCGCCGCTCGTCGGCGACCCCGCCATAGAGCGTGGTTCGCTGTTCGGGTGTGCGTCCGAAGGAGCGGATGGTCGCATCCATCCGCTCCGGCGGAAGTTCCTGGCCGTGCGACGCCCCGGCGGCCCGGGTGATGGTCTCGTTCATCAGGGTGCCGCCGAGATCGTTGGCGCCGGCATCGAGGCAGAGCCCGGCACCGCCGGCGCCGAGCTTGACCCAGGAGGTCTGGATGTTGGTGATGACCGGGTGAAGGACCAGCCGGGCAACCGCGTGCATCAGCAGCGCCTCGCGCCACGTCGGGCCCCGCCGGGCTCCGCCGCGCAGGAAGATCGGGGCTTCCATGTGCACGAACGGCAGCGGCACGAACTCGGTGATCCCGCCGGTGCGCTGCTGCAGCGCACGCAGCCGCAACAGGTGCCGGGCCCAGTTGAGCGGCTGTTCGACGTGACCGAACATGATGGTCGCGGTGCTCCTCAGCCCCACCCGGTGCGCGGTCTCGATCACCTCCAGCCACTGGGCGGTGTTGATCTTGTCCGGGCACAGCACGGCCCGAACCTCGTCGTCGAGGATCTCCGCCGCGGTCCCGGGCAGGCTGCCGAGACCGGCGTCGCGCAACATGCCAAGATAGCGCTCCAGCCCGAGCCCGAGGGTGGCGGCGCCCTGGAACACCTCGAGCGGGGAGAACGCATGGATGTGCAGGTCGGGCAGGACCCGCTTCAGCGCCTCAACGATCCCGAGGTAGGTGCTGCCGTCGTATTCGGGGTGAATGCCTCCCTGCAGGCACACCTCGGTGGCACCGCGCTCCCAGGCTTCCTGCGCCCGGCGGACGATTTCCTCCATCGCCAGGTCGTAGGGACGGCCGCGCAGGTTCTCGTGGGTCCGCCCCTTGGAAAATGCGCAGAACCGGCAGCCGAAGTAGCACATGTTGGTGTAGTTGATGTTGCGGTTCACCACGTAGCGAACCACCTCGCCGCTGTTCTCGCGCCGGAGCGTGTCCGCCGCCGCCGCAATCGCCGCGACCTCCCCGTCGCGGGCCTCGAACAGGCGCACGATCCCGGCCTCGTCAAGCGTCTCGCCCGCCATCGCCCGGCGCAGGATCCGGTCGAGCCCGGCACCATCCGCGCGGCCCGGCATCGCCCCGAAGTCGGCGACCCGGCGATCCGGGGTGTCCGAGTCCCCCGGCGACCAGTCGTCGCTGCGCGCCAGGCCGTCGGAATCGGCCGCGGCCAGCACCGACGGGACCAGGCCCGGGTCGATCCAGCGCGCGGCATCGCGCACGTACCCGGGATAGACGGTGAGACGCTCGACCAGGATCGAGCCGGACCCGGCGGTCTCGGCGGCCAGCCGGTCGAGATGCGGCCAGGGCGCCTCGGGATTGACATGGTCGGGAGTAACCGGGGAGACCCCGCCCCAGTCGTTGATGCCGGCGGCGATCAGTCCGGCGCACTCGCCGGGCGAGAGATTGGGCGGGGCCTGGATCGACATCGTCGGTCCCAGCACCAGCCGGGCGACGGCAATGGTCCACTGCAACTCCGCGAGGTCGGGCTCGGGTGCATCGGCCATGCGGGTTCCGGGCTTGGCCCGGAAGTTCTGGATGATGACCTCCTGGATGTGGCCATGGCTGTCGTGCAGGTCACGCAGGGCGAGGAGGGCCTCGATCCGCTCGGCCCGGGTCTCGCCGATTCCGATCAGGATGCCGGAAGTGAAGGGGACCCGCTGGCGACCCGCCTCGGCGATGGTGGCGATGCGCACCTCCGGGTCCTTGTCGGGTGAACCATGGTGACAGCCTCCGGGCTCGAGCAACCGGCGCGACGTGCTCTCCAGCATGATCCCCATGCTCGCCGACACCGCGCGCAGGGTGCGGACGTCGTCGGCGCCGAGCACCCCGGGATTGAGATGCGGCAGCAGCCCGGTCTCGCGGAACACCAGCCGGGCCATGTCCTCCAGGTAGGCGAGCGTCGTTGCATGACCGAGCTCGGCAAGCGCGTCGCGAGCGGCGGCGTAGCGCAGTTCCGGCTTGTCACCGAGCGTGAACAGTGCCTCCCTGCACCCGGCGTCGCGACCGGCACTCGCGATGGCGAGCACCTCGTCGGGCGACAGGTACGCCCGGCCGAGCACCCGTGGCGGCTGCGAGAAGGTGCAGTAGTGACAGACGTCGCGACACAGCTGGGTGAGTGGGATGAACACTTTGCGCGAATAGCTAACCCGACGCCCGAATCCGTGATCGCGCATGGCAGCGGCCACCGCCATCAGCGACTCCGTCCGGTCGAACTCCGCCAGCCCCAGGCAGGCGTTGCGGTCCGGCCGCCCGGCCGGATCGGTCCAGTACAGGTGGTCAGTCACTGTCATCCCCGCTCCGGCGGCCCCGAGCGCCCGGCAAGCCGGGCCGCGACTCCGGTCTGCCGCAGATACCTGTGGGTCCCGGTCCTGCCCGCGCAGGCACAGAAATCGGCCAGATCCTGCGGAGTATCGATATCGAACGCAAGTCCGGGACGAATCACCGTCTCGACCGCCACGCCTGCCGCCACGCCCGACGCGCGATGTCGGGCCGAACTCGCGGGCCCGAACCCGGTGGCGACCAGACCGGGCGGCGAGAGCAGCAGCGCGTTGGTGCCGTCCCCGTCGCGGTCGGGCGCAATCCGCATCCCCGGAACCGGCGGAGCGGCGATCAGGAGATCGATGTCCTCGCTCGTGGCCAGCGGCAGGTCCGCCGGCAGCACCAGCATGGACCGGGCCCGGCGGACCACTGGATCAGCGAGCGCCGTGTCGATGGCGGCGTTGTAGCCGCGGCTGGCCGGCTCGGTGATCCTGGTCACTCCACGGGGGACCTCGACCTGTGCCGTCGCGACCACGAACACCCGGCACCGGTCGGGGTCGGCCGGAACCGCGCGCAGGACATCGCCCAGCATGGCGGCGACCAGTCCCCGGCGTTCCCGCTCGCCCAGCACCGGGCGCAACCGGCTCTTGGCCTGCGTCGGCTCCTTCACCGGAACCACGATGGCGGTCTGGGTCACGGTATTGCCAGGCCCAGCGCACCCAGGCAGTCGCGCGCCAGCTGCTCACGGTCTTCCAGGGTATGCATCACCGTCGCCGTGCACAGCACCTCCTGCCCCAGGTCCCGGATCGCGTCGGTCTCGTCGCGGTCCGCGTGATCGATCACCAGGATGTCGGCCAGGCGGCCGTAGTGGCGCGCGATACCGGTCGCGGTCGCCGGCACCCCGAGTTCCGCCATCATCTTGGCGGCGGGTCCCTTGATCGCCGTCCCGCCGACGATCGGCGAGACCGCAAGCACCCGGCATGCGGCGCTGTCCAGCGCCGTCCGCATGCCGGGGATGCCCAGGATCGGATCGATGCTGACATACGGGTTCGACGGTCCGATGATCACGCCGGCCACGCGACCCGATCCGAGCATGCGCTCCAGCACCGGGTTGATGCGCGCGTCCGAGATGCCGGCAAACCGGAACCCGGTGACCTTGGGCTCACAGCGCTCGCGCACGAAGTAGTGCTGGAAGGCGAGGTCCCCGCGCGCGGTCTCGACCACGGTTGCCACCGACTGATCAGTCATCGGCAGGATCGAAACCCCGACCCCGAGTGCGCGGGCGAGTTCCGCAGTCACCTCGGTCAGGCTCGCACCCTCGGCCAGGCGACGGGTGCGCGTGATGTGCATGGCGAGGTCGCGGTCGCCGAGCCGGAACCAGTCCTCGCCCCCGAGATCCGAGATCGCGCCGATGAAGTTCCAGGTCTCGTCCGCGCGCCCCCAGCCGCGTTCGGGATCGGCAAGACCGGCAAGCGTGTAGACCACGGTGTCGATGTCGGGCGAGACGTGCAGCCCGAGACAGGTGAAATCGTCGGCGGTGTTGGCCACGATCACCAGGCGATCCGTCTTCAAGACACGTGACAGCCCGAGTGCCAGCTTGGCGCCCCCGACCCCGCCGGACAGCATCACGACCTGGTCCCGCCCCGCATCCGGCCGAGCGTCGGTCATCGGAACAGGTCCCGTTCCCGGGGGCGCAGCAGCGCCCCGGCACCCTGGTGCGGTGCCGTGGACCGGAAGCCGCGGACCAGTACCACCGGAAGACCCTCGGCCGCCTGACCCTGCACGAGCGAAGCCGCGGCGGCCAGTTCGTCGGCGACCGCCTGTTCGCTCACCCGCAGGGCGCGGCCATGCCGGTCAAGATCCCCGCGAAGGTCGACCACCGCCGGCAGGCCCGCCACGCCGATCGCGTGCCCGGTGGTCCCGGTCCGCCACGCCCGACCGATACTGTCGGCGATCACGATACCGACCTCGACTCCCAGCCGCCCGGCCAGCGCGCTGCGGATCGCCCGGCCGCTCGCGTCTGGATCCTCGGGCAGCAGCAGCACGGTGTCGTCGTCCTCGCCGGCCTGGAAGACGTTTGAATGGTCAATCCCCGCATTGGCCATGACCAGTCCCAGCTTCTGCTCGACCACCAGCACGCCGGGACAATGGCGCACCACGGTGTTGGATTCGCGCAGGATCAGCTCGACCAGGCGCGGGTCCTTGTCGACCTTCGGCGCGAGAGCGAGTGCCTCCGGGCCGGGCCGGACGGTTCCGAGCGCCACCAGCCGACCTTCGGCCTTTGACACGATCTTCTGCGCCACCACCAGGATATCGTGGTCGCGCATCTCGAACTGCCCGAGCGCCGCAACGATCAGCGCGGCGAGATCATCGCCCGGGCCCACCTCCGGGATCCCGGTCAAGGCATGTAGGGAAAGGGCGGGTGTCATCGACCGGCCGAACCGGGAGTGCCGGTGATCCGCACGCCGGCACCGTCGATCCGGTAGCGTGCATTCATGAAGATGAGCGCCGAGGTCAGCGCCTCCGCCACGATCGAATTGGCGATCACCCCGGCATGCCAGGCCCGCAGGCCCGCATCCGCCGCGAGCCCGACCACGGTCTCGCGGGCGGCGGGATCGTTGCCGCAAACCAGCACGTCGCAGTCGATCTCGTGCGCAAGATCGGCGAGGTGATCGGCGGCCACGTTCTGGAAGGCCGACACCACCCGGACCCCGTCGCCGAGCACGTCCTGGGCATGCCGCGCACACGACCCGCCCTCGGGAATGCGGACGGTGCGCACCCTGGGCGGCACCAGGGGCACGGTGGTATCGATCAGGATCCGTCCGGCAAGAACCGGGCGCAGCAGGTCGAGGGTTGCGGCGTGGTTCGCAAACGGGACCGTGAGCGCGACGATGCCGGCCGCGGCCGCCGCTTCCGGGTTGCCCGTCCCCCGGATGGTGTCGGTCCCTGCCTGCCGGTTCAGCCGTGCCGCCGCGTCCGCGGCGCGCTCCGGGACGCGCGAGCCGATGACGACATCGTGTCCGGCGCGCGCCCAGCGCATGGCAAGCCCGGCGCCCAGCGAACCCGATCCCCCGATAACCGCGATCGATTCCGCCATGCCGCCACTCCCCTGAACTGCCTTCGCGCCCGTTCGCGGGCCGGCGGGACCATAGCACGGTCGCACGCGATGCCGTACCGCCCGGCGGCGCCGTGACGGTGCGAGGCTGCAGGCCCTCGCCTGTCGCATTTTACCCGGTGCGACCCTATTGTGGACCGCGTGCGACACCCCACACCCCGGGAGGACCTCAACCATGAAACTCGGTCTCAGCATCGGCAGCGGCGGGGGCCGCTTCAGCCTGGACGAGGAGCTCATCCGCTTCGCTGATGATCTGGGCTACGATTCGCTGTGGACATCCGAATCATGGGGGCACGACGCGGTCAGCCCGGCGGCGTGGGCGCTCGCGCTGACCCGCAGGATCCGGGTCGGGACCGGGATCATGCAGATGACGACCCGGGCCCCGACCATGACTGCGATGACCGCGATCACCCTGCAACAGCTTTCCGGCGGACGGTTCATCCTCGGTCTCGGCCCGTCCGGGCCGCAGGTGGTCGAGGGCTGGCACGGGGAGCCCTACGGCAAGCCGCTCACCCGGCTGCGCGAGTATGTCTCCATCGTGCGCCGGGTGCTCGAGCGCTCCGAACCCCTGACCCACAAGGGCGAGCACTACCAGTTTCCCTATACCGGCCCCGGTGCGATGGGACTCGGCAAGCCGCTCAAGAGCATCCTGCACGGTGATCCCTCGCTGCGGATCGTCACCGGGGCGATCAGCCCGACCGGGGTCCGCACGGCAGCCGAGATCGCCGACGGGTTCCTGCCGATCTACATGGACCCGACACGGTTCGACGTGTTCGGACCGCATGTCGAGGCAGGCCTCGCACGGGCCGGCGGCGGCAAGTCGCTGGAGGACTTCGCGGTGATGCCCCTGTGCCACGTCGTGCTCGACGACGACGTCGAACGGGCGAGCAGGCCGGTACGCGAGAACATCTCGTTCTACATCGGCGGCATGGGCGCGCGGAACAAGAACTTCTACTGCGACTACGCCAAGCGCATCGGCTTCGAGGCGGAGGCCGAGCGCATCCAGGACCTGTTCCTTTCGGGTCGGCGGGCGGAGGCGGCCGCCGCCGTGCCCCAGCACCTGGTCGACCAGGTGGCCCTGGTCGGGCCGCGGGAGCGGATCATCGAGCGGCTTGCCGACTGGAAGACGGCGGCGGCGGCGCGTCATGTCGATACGCTGATCGCGCGCACCCGCTCGCACGACGCGGTCCGGGTGCTGGCCGAGGCGGTCCTGTAGCACCGGACCGCCGCCATGCGCGGCGCGCTCCTCATGCTGGCGGCGATGGCGTGCTTTGCCACCATGGGCGTGTTCATCCGGCTGGCGTCGGAACACGTGCACGTGCTCGAGACCGTGTTCTTCCGCAACTTCCTGTCCGTCCTGCTGATGCTCCCGTGGATCCTGCGCCAGGGCCGCGACGTGCTGCGTACCCGACGCCTCGGTCTGTATGTCGCGCGCTCGGCAATCAACATCGTGGGCATGACCGCCGGGTTCATGTCGATCACCATGATCCCGCTTGCCGAAGCAACAGCGCTCAGCTTCACCACGCCGCTGTTTGCGACCATCGGGGCCGCCGTGTTCCTCGGCGAGGTGATGCGGGCGCGCCGGATCACCGCGGTCGCCATCGGGTTCCTCGGGATGCTGGTGGTGCTGCGACCCGGGGTGGAGGCGGTCTCCACCGGGGCCCTGCTCGCGCTCGGCCACTCGGTGGCGATTGCAGGGACCATTCTGATCGTCAAGCGGCTGACGACGACTGAACGTCCGGAAACGATCGTGATCTACATGGTGCTCCTGCAGTCGCCGGTCTCGCTGATCCCCGCGCTTCCGGTCTGGACCTGGCCGACGCCGGAGGCCTGGCTGTGGCTGTCCTGTCTCGCCGGTTTCGCAACCGCGGGCCACCTGCTGTTCACCAGGGCGCTGCAGGTGGCGGAGGTCTCGCAGCTGCAGCCGCTCGACTTCACCCGGCTGCCGCTGATCGCCGTGTTCGGATATCTGCTGTTCGACGAGGAGCCGACGATCTGGACCTGGCTCGGCGGCGCCATCATCTTCGCCTCCACCGCCTACGTCACCCACCGCGAGGCCCGGCTCGAGAAGGAACGGCGGCTGTCGGCCGGCTGACGCCGGGTCAGAAGATCCCGGCCTCGAGCCCCGCCGCCATGCCGAGGCCGAAGTCCTCGCACCGTTCAAGGAACGCCGCGTCCCACTCGCCGCGGCAGATCAGGTGTTCCTGCACGGCGCGCCACCGCAGGCCGTTCATGATGCTCTCGATCGCACGGCGCGTGCCGGTTCCGTCCATGCCGGCGCGAATGTAGAGCCCGTAGGGCATGCCCTGGCAGCGTTCGAGCACCGGGTAGTAGCTGCGATCGAAGAAGTCCTTCATCGCGCCGGACATGTAGCCCAGGTTCTCGGTGGTCCCGAGAATGATGCCGTCGGCCGCGAACACGTCGTCCGGCCCGGCCTGGAACGGGGTCCGCACCCTGACCGCGACACCGGTGACATCCGGATGGCTGGCTCCCCGCACCACCGCATCGCACATGCTCTGCGTGTTGGGCGAGGGTACGTGGGCGACCACGAGCAGGGTCTTCAGTTCACCGGCCTCCGGCATCGCAGGACCGCGCTTGCGCCGCGACCGGGAAACCGTCTCAATGGGGCTACACGGTCATGCATGGAGGAACGATATCATGGGGCGGCTGTCAAACAAGGTAGCGCTGATCACCGGAGCGGCGGGCGGCATCGGGGCGATGGCCGCCCGGCTGTTTGCCGAGGAAGGCGCCGGCGTGATGCTGGTCGATCTCTCCGAGGCCGCGCTCGCGGAACTCGCGGGCGGGATCGACGGAGCGGGATACGCGGTGGCCGATGTCAGCGACGCCGGACAGATGCGCCACGCGGTTGAGGAGACCGTGCGCCGGTTCGGTGGTCTCGACATCGCCCTGCTCAATGCCGGTATCGAGGGGCGGATCGCACCGATCGCCGAACAGACCGAGGAGGACTTCGACCGGATGATGGCGGTCAATGTCCGCGGCGTGTGGCTCGGGCTGAAATACGCCATGCCCCGGATCGCCAGCCGCGGCGGTGGATCGATCGTGGTTACCTCGTCGACCTCGGGGATCAGGGCGGTCCCGGGGATCGCCCCCTACACCACCAGCAAGCACGCGGTGATCGGACTGATGCGGGCCGCCGCCATGGAAGGCGCGTCCCAAGGCATCCGCGTCAACACCGTCAACCCGGCGGCCATCGAGACCGACATGGTCCGGCGCCTCGAGAGCGCGACCGGCGACGGCGGACCGGGAACCGCCACCTTCACCCCGCTCAGGCGCCTCGGTCAGCCGGACGAGGTGGCGCGGCTGATGCTGTTCCTCGCCAGCGACGAGAGCGGGTTCTGCACCGGAGGCGTCTACATGGTCGACGGCGGGGTGTCGGCCGGCCGCGCCTGACCGTCACCCCGCCCGCAATCATCCCTAGTCCGCGGCCGAGGAGGCCGGGGCCGGCGAGAGGTGCTGCAGCCGCGGCATGACCTCGTTTGCCAGCATGCCGAGCGAAGTGTGCCAGGCGTTCGGCTGGTCCGCGTAGTCAAAGCAGAACACCAGCAGGCTGCCGAAACCGCCGACATCGTGGTAGACCGCCTCGAGCTTCTCCGCGACGGTCGACGGCGATCCGACCAGCCAGTTGTGCCGGGCGCAGTACTCGGCCGTCACGTCGCTGTCCGGCACGTCGGGATCATGCTTGAGGAACTCGAGGAACCCGAAGTTCGCCAACAGCGGCAGGAAGTACTCGGTCATCATCCGGCCCATCGGCCCTTCGACCGACAGCTTCCACGCCTCGGCGTCGGTCTCCGCGACGAACACCTCGCGGACCATGCGCCAGTCGCCGCGCCACGGAACCCGGCCGGCCCGCTTCGCGCCTTCCTCAACCGCCTCCCAGTGACTGCCGACATAGGCCGGGTTCAGGTTGAGGCTCATCGGCACGTAGCCGTTTTCCCCGGCGAGTTTCAGGGTGTCGGATCCCTTCGACAGTCCGGCAACACCGATCGGCGGGTGCGGCTTCTGGTAGGGGTAGAGGTGCGGGCGCAGGAACCCGAACATCTCGGCCGGCTTGGTGATGTGCCAGTACTTGCCCTGGTGATCGAACTCTTCCTCGTCACCCCACAGCCGCAGGATGATCTCGAGCGCCTCGCGTGTCATTTCCCGGTTCTGGCCCGACATGCCGTCGACGTTGAACATGCCCCAGTCCGAGGGCAGCCCGCTCGCCGCGACACCGAAGTTCAACCGTCCCTTGCCGAGGTGATCCATCATCGCGATCCGGTTCGCGAGCTCGGCGGGATTGTGATAGGGCAGCAGGAAACCGCCCGGGCCCAGCCGGATGTTGCTGGTCTGGCGGAACCCCTCGATCACCAGAAAGTCGGGAGCCGGGTGCGGTTCCCACGGCGCGGTGTGGTGTTCGCCGACCCAGCCTTCCTCGAACCCGAGCTCGTCGGCCCAGCGGATGTGCTGCAGGTCGAACTCGTGACCCTCGCGCAGATCCCGTTCCGGCGGGTGCGACGGCATGGTGAAGAAACCTGTGCGCATTGTCCGTTACCTCCCTGAAGACGGATGCATGCCGTAGTCATGACCGGCGGTGCGTCGGGAATCCTTGCACGCGGCCGGGACGCTGACAAGCGCTCCGCGCGAATGGAACGGGACCGGGATGCAAGGGGCGATGCCCGCCAGCCCCCGGGGTGTGCGGGCATCGAGCGGTGGCAGTGGTACCTTCATCCGGCGCCATTCCACCAGTCAACGCGATGCACCAGATAGTCGAGAGGGAACCATCTATGAAAGCCGGGACCTGATCCGACATCGCCGCCGGACCGGACCGGCCCGGCACGTATGGGATCAGGTCCTGGCTCTTGCAGTTTGGAGCAAATTCCGCTCAGGTTGAGCCATATCCGGTGCGAGGCAGGTAGCTGACGCTCGCGTCGGGTTCGAAGCTCTTGAGCGGCGCACCGATGGCCGCCCTGAAGGCCGTCCTGCGCAGCAGCGCCTTGGGCCTGGCGAATAGCCGCTCGATCCGGTTAATGTCGAGGGAGTACGCGGCAGATGGACGAGTTCCGCGCCGCGCGCCTCGGTGGCCTGGCCGACCCCGTCGACCTTGTGCACCGGGAGGGTGTCCATGATCACAACGTCGCCCGGCCAGAGGGTCGGCCCATGCGACAACTCCACGTGGATCCGGAACACCGCGCGGTTCACACGGCCATCCATACCAGGGGCAGCGGCCACCCCCGCCTGGCGCAGCCCGGCTACGCACCTGGTCAACTTCCAGCGGTCGTGTGGCACTGCACTTATTGACCTCTCGCCCCTGCGCAACACCATCGCGGTCGAGACCCGGGTCTCCTGGAGGAAGATCAGCCACTCACACGTGAGTAGACGTTTTTCCTGCGCGCCTCGAACGTAAGCAATACTCTGCGACGTCGATCTGTCTTTCAGGGACAACTTTAGCCGCGAGCGCTACATCAATGATCGGATGGTCAGACATCTCTGTTACCCCTTGTTCATTTCCGCACAGTTTGTTTGATCGATCCTGCCTGGATATTTCCCGAAGAAGGTCTGCCGCCACCTCTCACATTATTGGACTTTTGGCGTCAATAAACGATTTTCGAATTCCCGGACCAAACCGACCCAACATATAAAGACTAGTCAATGGCTCGCACCGCCGGTTCGTTTCATCATTCAGTATCTGCACGCTTCAGTGTTCCCGTCGTCGCTCTACGCTGACCATTCAAATTCCTTCGAATCTTCCTCTTCTACCATGCAGTTCCCGGCCATGTTCTGGGTATAAATGATGAGATTCCTGCACTCGTAGCGAGCACAAGGCACGATCAGTCCATCGTATCCCAGATAGTTGATAGCATCGGAAATCTCCTGTGTACGCGAGTACACTCGCTCACCATAGTTCGACCGTGCCACGCGGAGCGGCGCGAGCGCTTGAAAGTCCAGTTCCACGACTCGCTCCAGCCGCACACGCAGCTTCCAGTTCAGTGCCTGCCTGTCCGGGCGTTGCTCGAACAACGACCAAAAGGCTTCGAACTCCGCGATCGCACCTTCCGGCATGAGGGATGTGTTGAGGACTTCGAATTGGCTGTCAGGACTGCTCCACCGCCCTCGTGCACCGCTGCTGCCCTGCACCGGCTTCTGTCCGCCCACACGACCCTGTGGACTGAAGCCTCGAACAGACCCTTGCGGCAACCCTCCAGATGTGCCAGCAGGTCGGGATCGCGTTCCAGCACCTTGGACTTAGCTCCGTCTCTTAAGTGTAAGTCGGGTCAGTCATCGCCTGTATGGCTTCCAAGACCTCCTCTATGCGACCCTCCTGAATCAGGTCGGCCGGTCGGACACCACCGAAATACTTGTGCCTGGAGTATAGCCACGCCCGCGCCGTTTTCGGATCCGAATAGAACTCCGACAGCCGTTCAACGACATACTCCAGATCAACAAGAAGGCTCTCCTTTCTCGGCCTGGGATAGGCTCGTCCCTGCTTCCACCGCGACACCGTCTCGGGCGTCGTGCCGAGCATGTTTGCGACGTCCACCGATCGAATGTCGGCTCGACTCCTCAGAAGATCAAGCTTCATCCCTACGACGTTTCTTTCCGCCACCGCACTTGCCATTGCCTGCTTCCCTTGTCTTGGTCCCGTATGCGAGGGGGTCACTCAACGTCCCACCACGCGACGCTGGGGGACCGGTGAAAACGACACCAGCTGCCTCTCTTCCACAAATCTACCCAAGCCTGCGCGAAGACGGTCCAGGGACTTCCTGTTCTCGCTCAACCGCTTGGCAAGGTGCTCTTGCCCGTCGAACGACAGTGACTCCGAGAATACGGCTGCGTCCGTCGCGGGCCGGATCGTTTCTTCCAGAAAACGCTGTGCGCGGTGCTGCGCAGGAACATTGCTGAGCCGCTGCACCTCCAGAGAACGCTGTACCAGGCTGTGCCGGACCGGATTGTCCAGCATGTCCTTCCAACTCTTCGGACAGCGCTCCTTCATCCTGCAGCCGAATCGTGACTTCGAGCCGTGCGCTGCAAAGAACGCCATTGCCTCCTCTCTCTTCAGATGAAGGCCCAAAGAGGCGACATAAATCCGTGTCGGCCACGTGAACCCCTTCTTCTCTCCCTCCACTGGCCGCATCAATGAGCCGCCGTTGAACGATTCCTTCTGGGTCACGCCATGGCAAATTCCTCCCACCGCTCCGAACGCAAGCGCGCTCAGTCCGCGCCATCCACCCATCAAATCGCCAATCAGCGGTACACCGAGCGAGTGAAAATCGGCCGCTCCTTTTACGATATTTCGCACCGAAGTGTGCGTCACCGTGCCGCTTTGAGCAATCTTCATCCACAAGGACTCGATAGGCAGATCGGCCAGCCTTTCGAGAATCACGCCTCGTTCCTCCGCCGACCGAAACGCGTCATACGAAACCGCCAGGGAGTAGAATATCGGTATGTTTCCGGCACCCGCTCTATCCAAGTATTGCCGCAGCAGCACCGTGAGCCGCGCATCGACTTCCAGCCAGGGGCTGTTGGCGCTTTGAATGTAGTGAGTTGGGGCAAGTATTGCACTGTACCGCTTTTCCCGCACGAACTGCGCTAACCGATCAGCGACGCGCCGGGCACCCATGTCTCCGAAATCGTCCGGCCGATGCGGACGGTCCAACGCCCACGGCAGCGCCGCCAAACGCCTGTTGAAGCCCCTGCCGATCCCAACTCCTGTGTCCGCGGATCGAGGATCGCATCGAAGCCCCGTTCCGCCATCAAGTCGTGCAGTTCCGATTGACGTGCCTGATAGACGGGGTCGAACACTACCCCATAGACGCCGACTGAACCGGATGCCACCACATCGCCAATGGCCCGATGGTCAACGTAGGACGGGCGGAGATACCAACCCAAGGGTTCCGGTGCGGCCCTGACCGCCCGGGGAAACTGCATCGGTGATGTGGCCATCCTGAGTCTCCGTGTCGCGGCAACATGACACTATGCCAAGCTTAATGATAGACACTATAATTGATGTTGTCAATAACATTTGTGGTCGGACACAGCGTCACCAGGGCGGGTCGCGATCAGGTAGCGTCATATCCGCCATCGCGGACGCAAGTGGCGCACACGTCAGGTTTGAAGCTGTCCAGCAGCGTGCCAACGTCTGCCCACGGGTTGTTGATGGTTCGGGCGGCCGTCTATGCAGCAGCGTCTTGAGCTTGGAGAAGAGCGGCTTGATCGGGTCTAGGTCGGAGGAGTTCGCCGATAGATGGACGAGTTCGGCGCCGCGAACCTCGATGGCCCAGCGAGTCCTTTCGACTTCGTGCGCCGAGAGGTTGTCCATTATCACGATGTCTCCCTCCCAGTTGGACGGTTGGCCCCAGCATCTCCTTCACGCAGGTCCAGAATACCGCACCGTTCATCGGGCCGTTCACCTCAAAGGGCTCGACCACCCCGCCTGACGCAGCGCGGCCACGAAGGTGGTCGTCTTCCGGTGGCCCGTACGGCACCGCCCTGATCATCCGTTCGACCCGCGGTGTCCGACCACGGGGATGGGTCGCCGGGGTCATGGCCCAGGTGTCGTCGTGAAAGACCGGTCGCTCAGGCGTGAACTGACACTGCACCCGTCGTCATATCCGCACGCGCCTGAGCGGCCGCGCGTGACCATTTTGGTGCTGAACACGCGCCGCCCGACACCCGTCGGGGTCGCCTCGAATTCAGGCCCGGCCATCGACCGTCAGTGCCCCCGGTTCGGTGTACCCTCTTCGCCCTGGTGAGCGTTGCGGGTTGGCGGCGTCAGGTGCGCTCGCGGCAGCGCCCGCCCCGGGAAACGGCCGCGATGCTGGTCGACGTGCGGTGGCACCGATGGCGATGCGGCGGAACCGCCGGACACCTGCTGAGCGGCCGGAATCCGGGTTGAAAATCGTCAACTGTCAGGCGACGGACTAGAGTGGCGACATGATCGCGTCGATCCGTCATCGTGGGCTGTAGGCCCTCTATGAGGGCAGGACGGCGCGGCACGTGGCGCCGGGCCATGTCGAGAAGCCGCGGGATATCCTGGCAACGCTCGATCCGGGCCGCCGACCGGAGGACATGAACCTGCCAGGGTTTGGCCTGCACGAACTGAAGGGCCGCCTGAAAGGACACTGGGCAGTTTCGGTGTCGGGCAACTGGCGCATCACTTTTGGGTTCGAGGATGGCGCAGCGGTCGATGTGGACTATGTGGACTACCGCTGAGGAGACGGAGAAATGGCGATGCAGAACCCGCAGCATCCGGGCGGCATCGTGACGCGGCAGTGCCTGGAACCCCTCGGTCTGACCGTGACGCGGGCCGCCGAAGGGCTGGGTGTCACGCGGCAGGCGCTTTCCGAGCTGGTGAACGAGCGCACTGGGATCTCGGTGGAGATGGCCATACGGCTGTCGAAGGCGTTCGGATCGACGCCCGAGACCTGGCTGGGAATGCAGATGGCCCGGGATCTGTGGCAGGCCCGCGACCGTGCCAGGCAGATCGTGGTGAAGCGGTTTGCTGCGGCGTGATTATCGCGTTCGTTGAAGGGAGACCTGATCCGTCATCGACACGGCGAGTCGTCGAAGGTTGCTGTCCCACCACCTGTGGCGCTGCGTTTCGCAGTGAAACGGGGGGCTCGAAACTCTGGTCACCCGGGTCTTCACGAACCGCTCTACCTGCGCAGGCGGAACCGTCCGCAGCGGGAGCGGTCGCCACGGCCCCGATTCACACTTCGGAAATCCACTCCGGACGATCGCCGGACACGCCATGGACGAGACCGAAGTACGCCTCCTGCAATTTCCTGGTCACCTCGCCCGGACGTCCCGCACCGATGGGCGCACCGTCGACCGCATTGATCGGCGTGATTTCCCAGCCGGTACCGCAGAAGAACGCCTCCGACGCGAGGAAGAACTCGGTGCGATCGACATCGCGCTCGCTGGTGGCGATGCCCATCTCCCTCAGCAGTGTCAGCACCGTGTCGCGCGTGATGCTCTCCAGGATGTCACTGGTAATCGACGGCGTGACCGCCACTCCGTCCCGGACCAGGAACAGGCACATGCCCGGCCCTTCGGCCACCTTGCCGCGGCTGTTCAGCATGATGGCGGCGTCGTAGCCGTCGACGCCGGCCTGGATTCCGGCGAACCGGGCGTTGTTGTAGTTGCCGGTTGCCTTTGCCCGGGGCGGCATCGAACGGTCACCGATCCGCTCCCAGGACGAAATCTGCGCCGTGCAGCCGTCGCGCACCCGATCCGGCGTGCCCCGGGGAACCGCTGTGACGAAGGTCCCGACGGGGCCACGTGCACCGGAACCGCCATCACCGTCGACATAGACCGTGGGCCGGATGTGCACCGAGGTCCGAAAGCGGTTTCGCCGGACCAGTTCCAGGGTCGTCTCTGCCAATTCCCCGGCCGGCACGATCTTCTCGAACCGCATGATTCGCTGCGACAGTTCCAGGCGCTCCAGGTGCTCGCGCAGGCGGAACACCAGCATCTTCCCTCGCTGCTCCGACCAGTAGCCGCGGATCCCCTCGAAGACTCCGGCACCGTACTTGGCGAATGGTGAAAACACGTGCACGCGGGCCTCGTTCCAGGGCACGAACTCGCCATTGATGTAGACGATCAGGCCTTCATGGTCGCTTGACATCACGCTGGTCCCTCCGGTTCCGTCACTCGGATCGTCGAACATACCCGATGGCCGCCGGGGTGTCCGACGATGAAAGGGGTGCCGCACTCCGTGAAGGCGACCGCCGGGACTCCGACGGTGCTGCCTGTCGCACGGGCTCCCGGCGCCGGTTCGTCATCGGCCTGCGCTGCCGGGCATCGCCGTAGCCTCGCCCCGTGGCATGGAAGGAACAAGGTGTCCCGCCTTTCTCACCCCGGCCGCGGCTCGTCGAGATCGATGATCAGGTTCAGGTACCGGTCGATCGACACGTTGGTATCGGGCCCGGCGACGACGGTCGACTCGCGTTCCTCGATCACGGCGGGGCCGCGAAAGGTGGTGCCGGGCCCGAGACCGTAGCGATTGTAGACCTTGCACGGCGTAAAACCGGTTTCGGGGAAGTGGACAGGCCGCTCCCCCTTCCCGGCCGCACCGGCATCGATCCGCTGGTCGTCGAAGTTCAGGGTAACGTTCGGAGTCGGCCCGGACGCGGTCAACCGCCAGGTCACGGTCTCCGCCGGGACGCCGGCGATGCGCCGGCCGAACAGCTCGTCGTAGCGATCGAGGAACCGCTCGTGCAGCTCCTCCCCGAGGTCGGGGCCAAGGACGCCGTCCGGCACCGGCACCTCGATCTCGAAACCCTGTCCGACGTAACGCATGTCCACGCGGCGCTCGATGGTGACGGTTGCCGCATCTCCACCGGCTTCCACGAGTGCTGCGGTCGCGTCCCGGGCCATGGCCTCGTAGAACGCATTGACGACATCCGCCGGGACCGACTCCACCCGGCAGACGTGACTGTGCGCGCGGTCGGTGGCGGGAGCCGCGATCAGGAAGCCCAGCGACGACGTCACCCCGGCGCCGAGGGGGCAGACGATACGGCGGATGCCGAGCAGCCGGGCCAGTCCCCAGGCATGCACCGGGCCGGCGCCGCCGGTGGCGACCAGAGTGTAGCGGCGCGGGTCGCGTCCCTTCTCCGCGATGTGCCGGCGTGCCGCGGCGGCCATGTTGTTGTTGACGATGGCATGCACTCCGGCCGCGGCGCCGATGGTGTCGAGGCCGGCCGGGTCGGACAGGGCCGTATCCATCGCTGCCTTCACCGCCGCAACCTCCAGGGGCATCTCGCCGCCAAGGAAGAAGTCGGGCGACAGGTAGCCGAGCCACAGGTCCGCGTCGGTCACCGTGGGCTCGGTGCCGCCGCGTCCGTAGCACACCGGACCGGGCTCGGCGCCGGCGCTCTGCGGCCCGACCTTCATGAGCCCCATCGCGTCGAGCCGGGCGATCGACCCGCCGCCGGCGCCGATCTCGATCAGGTCGATGACCGGGACCTTCAGCGGGATGCCGGAGCCGTGGGCGAACCGCCTGACGCGCCCGGCTTCGAACGTCGTCGCGTGCTCGGGCTCCCCGTTCTCGATCAGGCACATCTTGGCTGTGGTGCCGCCCATGTCGAACGCGATTACGGAGGGCGAATCGGTAATCCCGGCGTAGTGTGCCCCGGCGATCGCGCCGGCCGCGGGGCCGGACTCGATGAGGTGAATCGGGGTTTCCCGGGCGACCCGCAGCGCCGCGATGCCGCCGCCGGACAGCATCACGTTGAGCGGGGCGCGAAGCCCCAGATCCCCGAGCCTGTCGTGCAGGCCGGTGACGTAGCGGCGCATCAGCGGCATGACGTATGCGTTCGCGGCCGCAGTGCAGGCGCGCTCGTACTCCCGGATCTCGGGGGCCACCGAGGTGGAGACTGTGAGGGGAAGCGCGGGAAATGACCCAGCCAGGATCTCGCGCGCGCGTTGCTCGTGCACGGGATTGACGTAGCTGTTGACGAAGCAGACCGCGATGGCCTCGACACCCATGCCGACCAGTGCCCGCGCGGCTTCGCGCAGCTCTGCCTCGTCCATCGGCTGCACCACGGTTCCACCCGAGTCGACCCGCTCGTCCACGGTGAGGCGCCGGTCGCGCGGCGCCAGCGGCTCCGCTTTTTCCATGAAGAGATCGTAGAGGTCATAGCGCATCTCGGTGCCGACCTCGAGGACGTCGCGAAAGCCCCTGGTGGTGATGAACCCCACCCGGGCGCCAGTCCGTTCGATGATGGTGTTCGCGACCAGGGTGGTGCCGTGGACGATGCCGTCGATGTCGGCGAGTGCGAGGCCCGCCTCGCGGGCGACGCGTTCCACGCCTTCGCAGATCGCGATGCCCGGGTCGGACGATGTGGTGAGCTGCTTGCCGGTGAAGACGAGATCACGCGCTTCGTCCACCAGCACGAAATCGGTGAAGGTGCCACCCACATCCACGCCGATGCGGCAACGGGCTCGCGATGCCATTACGACCCCCCGCGCCCGCGGGCCGCCCGGCGTTCCGTGCAGGTCATGTCCCTCCTCGTTTCCCATGATCCCGGAAAGGCCCCGGGAGCCCGCGCCGGGCAATCGCCAGGCATCCTGGCGCGAGCTTCCCGCCGGTCGCGCCGCGCAGCGGCGAGGGCTGTCTGTACCTGGCCGGAACACGGGAGGACATGCCCGGCACGGACAGCCTCGCGGCCTGTGCCGGCGCGCGCGAACCCCATCGACGCGTCACCCCTTGTGACCATAGACCGAACGGGCTGCCTCGGCCGAGACGTACCCCTTGGCGATATCGTCCTCGATCGCGGCCGGGTCGCGATCGGCCGGATCGCCGAAGCCGCCGCCGCCGGGAAAGTGCAGCCTGAGCAGTTCGCCCGGCTGCATCACCGTGCGTCCCTTCTGGTGCGGCCGGGTGCCGTCGCGAAACTCGATCCGGGTGTGCGAGCCGTCCCCGCCGCCCAGGATGCCGCGCGGCGGATACTTGTGGCGGTCGGACATCAGCGAGAGCCGGACCGGCTGATCGGAGCGCACCTCGATCTCCACGTCCTGGCCCAGGCCGCCGCGGAACTTCCCGGCCCCGCCCGAGTCCGGCGTCAGCTCCTTGCGCCACACCAGCAGCGGGGAGACGCTCTCGAGCGCCTCGACGCTGCCCACTCCGGTGTTGGAGGGGAAGGCGGTGCAGGCGTATCCGTCCATCCTGTGGCTCGCACCCATGCCGCCGCTTGCGAACAACACCTGGTTGAACCGGTGGCCCTGCCGGTCCACGCCGCCGTAGACCGAGCGCAGGGTCGGGGTGCTGCCCGATTCCGCGACCACCCGGTCCGGCGCAATCTGCGCGAGGCACCGATAAATGACGCCGTAGAGCAGGTGTCCGGTGAGCTGACGGGCCCCGACCGGAGCGGGGTAGGTCGGGTTGACGATCGACCCCTCCGGCGCCTTGACCGTGACGGGCTGGAAGGACCCCTCGTTGCGCGGACTGTCGGGGTCGAGCGCGCACTTGATCGGATAGGTCGCGAAGGCACGGGTGTACTTCATGACCGAGTTGATGCCGCACGCCACCTGCCCGGATGTTCCCGCGAAGTCGAGCTCGAGGTCAGACCCGCTGATGGTCATCCTGCACTCGATATGGGTCTCGAACTCGTCGATTCCATCAGCGTCCATCGACGCCGACCACGAACCGTCCGGCAGTGCCTCGATCGCCGTGCGCATCGCGGTCTCGGCCCGGCCGCGCAGCTCGGCGGAGAGCTCGGTCAGGTCGGAAAGGCCGGTATCGTCGAGGAACTGCTGCAGCCCCTTGCGGCAGATACCCTGCGCCGCCACCTGGGCGTAGATGTCGCCCATGACCTGGTCCGGCACCCGGACGTTGGCGCGGATGATGTCCGCGACGACCTCGACTTCCTGTCCGTCCTCGATGAACCTGACCGGCATCAGGCGCAGGCCCTCCTCGTACAGCTCGCGCGTGTCGCAGGCCCACCCGGAGCCACCGATGTCGGGCAGATGGGCGATCGACCCCGAGAAGCCCACCAGCGTGCCGCGGTGGAAGATCGGGGACGCCATGGTGACGTCGGGGAGGTGCCCCGACCCGATCCAGGGGTCGTTGGTGATGATGCAGTCGCCGGGCCGCCAGCGCTCGACCGGGATTCGCTCCAGCATCGCCTTCACCGCGCTCGGCACCATGCCGACGAAGGACGGGATGCCGCCGGTGTTCTCGGCCAGGCAGTTGCACTCGGCATCGAGCAGCACCGTGGTGAAATCGTTCGACTCGCGGACAACGGTGGAGAACGCGGTCCGCAGCAGCGCCGCGGCGGACTCGTCCGCGATCGAGATGAGGCGCGACCACAGGATCTCCAGGGTCACGGGGTCGAAACGGGGGTTCGGTGCTGCGTCTTCGGTTGCGTTCACGAGCGTCTCGATCCGTGTCGATCTTCACGAACGGCGCCGCGCGCACCGCGCCGCCGGTTGAGCCAAGTTACCGAAAGTGGTTTCCTGCGTGAAGGGACGAGGCTGCGACGGGTACGACGTCCCCGGGAGGCTTGCGCCGGGAAGAGGTGCCGAGCATGCCTTGTTGGTGTGGGGCGGCAGCCTCGCGAGCGTCTCGATGCAAGCTTCGGCGGCGCGAATGCGCCGATCGGCAGACAGGTCCGGACCGTGGTCGAAGAGCCCTGCCCACTCCCCTCATGGGACACGCCGTCCCCGGAACCGCCGGCGCCCGCGGCCCCCCTTTCGGAGGCGCTTCGAGCCGACGCCGTCGTCATCGGCGCAGGAGTCACCGGGTCCTCCACCGCGCTGCACCTGGCGCGCACCGGCAAGCGCGTCGTCCAGATCGAAGCGCGCGAACCGGGCTGGGGCGCATCGGGGCGCGCCTACGGCAACGTGGTTCCGGTCTCGAAGCATGGAGAGCGCACGCTCGAGCGGATCTACGGCCCCGAGCGCGGCCGCCGCCTGAGCGCGGCGCTCGCCGCCGGACCGGAGATGGTGCGCGGTCTGCTCGCGGAGTTTCGGATCGGCGCGCTCCTTCATGGCGGAGGCTGGCTTCTCGCCGCGCACACGCCGCGGGCGGAGGCGGATCTGAAGCGACGGGCGAGCCGGCCGGCGGCGAGCGGCTTCGGACCAACCTACCACGATGCCCGCGAAACCGCGGACCTGATCGGAAGCCCCTTCTATCGCGGCAGCCTGGTCGATCCGCGGGCGTTCGCCGTCAACGCGCTCACCTGCGCGCGCGGACTGGCCCGGGCCGCGCGGCAGGCGGGGGTCGCACAGTTCTGCAACTCCCCGGCGACACGCATCGAGCGGTCCGGCGCCGCGGGCTGGCGCGTCTCGACACCGAACGGGGAGGTGGTCGCCGACACGGTCTTCGTCTGCACCAACGCGTACTCCGACGCGCTGTGGCCGGGTCTGGCCCGCACCGTCGTTCCGGTACGCGGCTACACCGCCGTCAGCCGTCCGTTCGAGGACGGCGTCCTCGACCGCGTGCTGCCGCACCGGCACTTCCTCACCGATACCCGTCACCTGTGGTCCGGCATCCGCAAGGTGCCCGGCAACCGGCTGCATGTCGGAGCCGGCGGGCCGCCTCTCGCGAAATCCGCCGGCGCGGACCTGGCCGGCGCGACGCGACGGGTGAAGATGGTGTTCCCGGAGCTCGACAGGATTGAATGGGAGGAGCACTGGAGCGGCTGGGTGGCGCTCACCGGACACCAGCTTCCGCGGATTCTGCGCCTGGACCACGGCGTGTGGGCGGCGCTCGGATACAGTGGCCGGGGACTGTCGTTCGCCACCCTGCTCGGCCGGGAGCTGTCGACGCTCGCCGACGGCACCGCGTCCCGCGAGACGATCCTGCCGGTCGAGGAGATGCGTCCCCTGCCCTGCCATGCCCTGGCGCCGTTCGTCGCCGCCGCCTGTATCAAGTACTACGAGGTCGCGGATCGGTGGTCGGTGTGGCGCCGCCGCCGAAGACATCGGTGATCGACTGACCGCACCGCGCACCTCGAACGTTCCGCGAAACGACGGATGGCCGCTTTCCCGGCCCGGCGCGATCCGGCGCGATCCGGGGCCCGCCGGCGCGCCGCGGCCGAATCGTCATGCGACCCGGAACCAGGTCTTCATCCCGCTGATCGAGTGGCCGGGCATGTGGCAGTGCAACAGCCAGTCGCCCGGATTGTCGGCGACGAACGCGATCTCGGCTGTCTCGTCGCGATCCAGCAGCAGGGTATCGCGCAGGGGACCCGCGGCGCCGTCGGACGCGATCGCCCGGAAGTGATGCCCGTGCAGGTGCATCGCATGCGGCCACGCCGAGTCGTTGGCCATCGCGAGGCGCACGGTCTCGCCGCGAGACGCGGTGAGAAGCGGTGCGTCGGGCATCTCGGCGAGTCCGTTGAACGCCCAGACCTTGCCCTGCCCGGCCAGCTCGCGCACCCCCACCATCCGCCCGCCCAGCATGGCCTGGCGCATCCGCCCCATCGCCCCGCCGTCCATGCGGAGGGTCTCGCGCCGCGCCTGCGAGAGGTCCCCGAGGGCCGGCACCGGATTGGGTGGAAGCGGTTGCGGAGCGGGCAGCCGGGCCTCGCGGGCCCGCCCCCGAATCGGGAACGCGGCAAGCGCGAAGTCCTGCTCCCGGCCGCGAAACACGAGCAGTCCCTCCTCCCCCTCGCCCGCCGTTGCATCGACGATCAGATCGGCCCGCTGGCCCGGCGCGAGCACCAGCGGTCCCGCCGCTTGCGGAGCCGGTAGCGGCTGGCCGTCCAGGGCCACCACCCAGCCTTCGAGTTGCTTCAGCACCAGCGAGAAGATCCGCGCGTTGGCCGCGTTGACGAGGCGAAGGCGCAGTCTCTCGTGTCGCGCCGTCTCCCGACGCCACGTGCCCTCGCCGTTGACCGTGATCCAGTTTCCGATGCGCCCCGCGTGAGCCCAGTCGTGCAGCGAGCCGAAGCTGTCGTGGATGCTCGCGTCCTCCGCGAGACGCCAGTCGTCGAGCACCAGCACCTCCTCCCGATCGACCTCCGGCGGCTCCGGCTCCTCGACCACGAGAACACCGTACAGCCCCCGTGCCATCTGCTCGAAGGTGCGGTGATGCGAGTGGTACCAGTAGGTGCCGGCGTCGGGCGGCGCGAAGTCGTAGAGAAACTCGGCGTCAGGCTGCACCGCCGGCTGCGTGAGTTCCGGCACGCCGTCCATCGAGTTCTCGATTCGAATGCCGTGCCAGTGCACCGCCGAGGGCTCGGGCAGTCCGTTCACGAACCGGCGCACCACCCGTTCTCCCTGCCGCACGCGGATGGTCGGCCCCGGGACCTGCCCGTCGTATCCCCAGATCGGCGTCTCGGGATAGTCCGCCGGCGCGAGACGCGTGGTACCGGGCCTCGCGTGGAGGATGACTTCCCGGCGGTCGTCGGCGTGCGCCGGCAGCATCCACGCACCGGTCTGACAAAGAAGCGCGGCGCTCCCCGCGCGGTGCAGAAACTCCCGTCTCGAATGGGGCATGACTCTCACCTCTCCCGGCGTCTCGAGCGCCCATGATCTTCACTGTCGCGCCAGATTTCCGAAAGTGGCTTCTGTGTGAAGGTACGGGGCTGCAACGGGCAGGATGCGCCCGGGATGCACGCGGCGGCAAGGGGCGCCCGGCACGTGTCGTCGGTCCGAGCCTCTCCGGCACTTCGTCCTCATCCGTCGAGTCAGCCGGCCCGCCTCCGTCCGCCGCCGGGAGTCAGCCCTCCATGTCGGGGGATGCAATGGTGGTCAGGACGGCCGTCGTGACCAGGATGGCCAGCACGGCCGCGAATTCAAGACCGATCGACCGTCTCAGCCGGGGCGCGGCGCCGGCATCGCCCGCGAGCAGAGCCGGAACGAGGCGGAGCTTGTTGACGGCGGCGAGGCCGAGCAGCGACGCGAACAGCGCGAGCTTGACGGCGAACAGGCGGCCGTAGGGAGACGCAAGCGCGTCCAGCGGGTTGCCCGTCAGCAACACCAGCAGGACGCCCCCGGCCATCGCCAGCGCGAGAACGACCCACAGCGCCCGCCGACCGAACGCGGCCGCGGCTGCACCGGCGCGTACCGGATCGGCGCGGCCCGCCATCCGATGCAGCGGGGCCAGCGCGCCGATCCAGAACGCGAGACCCAGCAGATGCACCGTCACCAGCGCCCCGAGCAGCACGCGAGGCTCGGTCAGCACGTGACCGCGAAACGCGAAGGATGCGCAAACGACGGCCGCGCCGGCAAAGGCGAAGAACCGCGGCGCCTTCGCTGCGATGAAGAACCCCGCGAGGACGGCGAGCCCCGCCAGGTGCACCGCGAGGCTGTTGCCCGCGGGACCGTCCAGCACCATGCCGGTGAGGGTCCGGTCCACGGCGCCGGCCCAAGATCCGCCGGCGAGGTAGGCGGCGGCGAGCGGAATCAGCGCGGCGGATGCTACGCCCGCCAGGGTCGCGCCCGCGACTCCGAGACGGCGGACCATCCGCCTGGTGTCGCCATCGAGCGCCGACAGGCTTGCAAGGACCAGCGCGCTGCCCGCCGACATCAGTGACGCGAGATACGCCAACGCCTTGACCGTCACCGTCGCGAGGGTCGCGCCGTCCATGGCGAGCACCGATTGCCACACCGCGGACCTTACTGCGCGACCTCGAACGAGAAGCGGCAATTCATGGGGTGGCCGTCCGGGGAGAGGCCTCGCCAGTCGACGGTGTATCGTCCGGTCGGCAGCACGGGCGTCGTCGCCCGAAAGTCGGTGACCGGCTGCATGCCGTCGGAACGGCCGAGGTCGAACGTGCCACCCGCCTCGCTGGTCAGACTGATCGCGGTGATGCGCATCGGCGCGTCGAATCTCATGGAAACGACATCGGGCGACGCCGCGAGCACGGCCCCGTCTTCCGGGAAGGTCACCTCCTGCTTGGAGTGCGCCACGGCCGTTCCCGTGGCGAGGGCCGCCAGCAGGGGCAGCAGTGCCGGCCCGTGGCGGATGTGCCGGTCGCGATGCCTCATGATCGATGACCTCCGTGGAATTCCGTGCCGTGATGCACGCTGAGTGCAGGAGAATGTATCGAGTCCGCAGGTCTCCGCACCCGGTCGAACATATTCCTTCCAGCCGGGGGAGAGTCAAGCCCGATCGCTGGCGCAACCGCTTCCGACTCCGCTGGCGGCGCGCGCATGTTGACAGGAAACGTGCCGTGTGCATATGTTGCACATATGCCTGGAGACAAATCACACCGGCCGATAGACGCCCGCCACGCGCGCCTGTTTCGCAACGGGCGGAATCAGGCTGTACGAATCCCGCGGGAATTCGAGCTCGCCGCCGACGAAGTGGTTGTCTACAAGGACGCCCATCGCCTGATTCTGGAGCCCGTCAAGCGATCCCCATCCCTGGCGGAGGTTCTGTCGCGGCTCTCTCCCCTGGAAGATGATTTTCCGAGTATGGCCGATCCGCCCGCCAAGCCCGAAGAAATCTTCTGACGTGCCCGAGCTGCGGTACATGCTGGACACCAACGTCGTGTCCGATCTGGTTCGACGACCCGGCGGCGAGGTTGCCCGAAGAGCCGCCTCGCTGGAACCGGGCAGCATGGCAATCAGCGTCATCGTCGCCGCGGAGCTTCGGTACGGTGCCGAACGCCGCGGATCGGCGCGGCTCACGAGTCAACTGGAAGCCGTGCTGACGGCGATCGAAATCCTTCCACTGGCCGAGCCGGCGGACCGGCACTACGGCGCGATCCGTAGCGCGCTCGAGCGCGTCGGCCGGCCGATCGGCCACAATGATCTGCTCATCGCCGCCCATGCGAGAGCACTCGGGACGACGCTGGTCACCGACAACGTCGGGGAATTCGGTCGGGTCCCGGATCTCGCCGTGGAGAATTGGCGATGACGCTCGGGCCGGACTTCGGCCGGACGCCATCGCAAGCGGGTCAGGCCTTCCTCAACCGGTAGTAAAACCTGCCGCCGTCTTCGTTCGATTCCAGCAGCTCGTTGCCGGTCTGGCGCGAGAATGCCTCGAAGTCCTTCACCGATCCGGGATCGGTCGCGATGATGCGCAGCACCTCGCCGCTCGCCATCTTCGTGAGCGCCTTCTTCGCCCGCAGGATCGGCAACGGGCAGTTCAGGCCGCACGCATCGAGTTCCTGGTCGTATTCCGCCATCGGGAGATCCTCGTCAATTGAATGCCGAACAGGTGGGGGAGCCTTCCATACGCGGAATCGGGTGTCCACAGCGACGGGCCGATCGCCACGGTCGCCGTCCGGCGCAAGGTCCGCGAGCCCCGGCCGGGGCCGTCGGCGAGAGCCTCCGGCGAAGCCGCGCCACGGACCGGCGAGGTATCCACGGCAGCCCTTCGACGCGGCTCAGGACATTCAGCGGCTCAGGCGTCCTCGCCCAGCGGACGAGCCTCGCGGCGTTCGGTCAGGAGCCGCTCGGCCTGCGCCTCGCCGGCGGCGAACACCATCCGCACCGTGGTCGGATCGTCGCGGTCGAGGTCGCGACGCATGGCCCTCACCGCGGTACGGGCCGCGCGGTAGGCATCGAAGGCCCCCGCCTTCTCCGGCGGGCGCGGCCATCTCAGCTTGTAGATGAAATAGGGCACTCGAACGACGCCGCGGCACGGGAGCGCCGCCAACGCGGACGTCGACTCCCCCGCGAGCGGCGGCGCCACCCGCGGGGGAATGGCGGCATCAGCCGCCCGGTACGGTGGTCAGTCCCAGGATCTCCCAGTCCTGCATGCCGCCGCGATACCACTTGATCTTGTGCGCGGGGTAGCCGAACTTCAGGAGATTCCTGATGTTGTTCGGAGACTGCCCGCACCACATTCCGTTGCAGAACATCACCGCGGTCTTGCAGTTCGAGAAGTCCATCAGCTCTTCGTTCGAGGCGACGTTGAACACCCCTTCCATGAGCTCCGAGATGGAGATCGGATCGGCGCCCTCGGCCGGGTTGAGCTGCGTCCACGGGAGGTTCATCGCGCTGGGAATCGTTCCCCTGTCCACCCAGTCCGGCGTGCGCGAGTCGATCAGCACGATGGAATCGTCGCCGTCGCTCATGGCCTTCGCGTAGCGCAGCACCTCGTCCTCGCCGATCGTCTCGACCCCGGGAGCCAGCTTCGAAGGCTGGATGCAGAACGGCGGGCATTTCCGCGACGTCTTGGCGAACGCGGGATTCACGGTGTTCTTCTGATCCTGGTTGCGCATGATGGTGACCGTCTCGCCCTTGTGCGAGACGTCCACGGACGCCACCCCCGCCATGATCTGCACCGCGACGTCCTCCGCGGCCACCGGGCCCGCGAGAGCCGTCGCCATTGCTGCTGCGAACAGTGCCTTTGTCGTACGCTTCGTCATCTCCTCATTAGCGCTCTGTGAAACGTTCGCGATCCTCACCGGATCGCCGCCTGACGTGCAATCCGCCTTGCCGGCCGCGCCGGGCGCCGCACGTCGCCATCCGTTGCTGTCGACGATATCGATGGATTCCCGCTCCCGTCCACTCGGACCCGATCATCGCGGGATCGGGCGCGAGGCAACCGCAGGGAATTCACCGCACTCACTCACAGTCCGGCTCCTCGTCCTCGTCTTCCTCCTCGAGCTCCTCCACCAGTTGCTTCAACTTCCCGGGTTGCCCGTCGGATTGCTCGTCGGTCTGCTGCTGGAACATGACTTCGCCGGCTCCGAACGCCGGACAACCGCCATCGGCGACGGCGATGGATGCAACCGCCGCCAGCATCAAGGCCGCGAACGACCGCAGGATGGTAGTCATCGAGGAATCCCTCGCTCGCTCCGGGCCAAGTCCGCCCCCGATCCGCACGGGGGCGTCCGGCACTCCGCCTCCGACGGCACCTCACGCATCCGTCCGGTGCCGGCAAGAGCCTGCCATGCGCTCCCGAATCTGGCAAACCAACGCCTGCTTCAGCATCGACGCTGAAGTTTACGCCAGATCGGACGCCGCGGTGGAATCCCTGCCGCACGGGATATGGACCACATCCGCCGAGCACCCGAAGATCTTCTCGGTTGAGGCAAGTTTCCGAACGTGGTTACCTGCGTGAAGGCATCAAGCTGCGAGGGGTACGACAAACCCCGGAGGTTCGCGCCGGGAAGAAACGCCGCGCATGCCCGGCCGGTCCGAGGCGCAGCCTCGCCGGCAGGCACGATTCGAGGCGCCTTGAACGTCACGTGATCACCGGCAAGGCGGGCGACCGACGACGGCGCCCGGCGAGCGCATCCACCTCGAGGTCAGCCAATCCATGGACTATCTGCCGATCTTCCTGGCTCTCCGGGACGAACCCTGCCTGCTCGTCGGCGGCGCGCCGGCGGCGGAGCCGAAAGCCCGGCTGCTGCTGAGGGCCGGGGCACGGCTCGTCGTCGTCGCGACGACCCTCACTCCGGGGCTGCGCGAGCTCACCGGCGAATCCGGTGTCACGTGGCGGCGTCGAGCGTTTCGCGACGACGATCTGGACGGCATGCGGCTGGTCGTCGTCGCCGCGCACGACGACGAGCTCGCCCGCGCCGTCGCGGACGCCGCACGGCGGCGCGGCATCCCGGTCAACACCGTCGATCGAAAGGAGCTGTGCTCGTTCATCCTGCCTTCGATCCTCGACCGTTCGCCGCTGGTCGCGGCGGTCTCGACCGGCGGAGCCGCCCCCATCCTCGCCCGCATCCTGCGCACCCGCCTGGAGACTCTGATCCCGGCCCAGTTCGGGCGGCTCGCCCGATTCCTCGGCGAAATCCGGCCCGCCGTGCTCCGGCAAATCGCCGATCCGACACTCCGGCGCCGGTTCTTCGAGGGCATCGTGGACGGCCCGATCGGAGAGCAGGTGCTGGCGGGACGCGAGGAGGACGCGCGCGGCGCGCTGGAATCCGCGCTCGCCGAGGACCCGCGCGCGGGCGCGCACGGCGAGGTCTACCTGGTCGGCGCGGGACCGGGCGACCCCGATCTGCTCACGTTCAGGGCGCTGCGCCTGATGCAGAAGGCGGACGTCGTGGTCTACGACCGCCTCGTTTCGAAGGCGGTGCTCGATCTCGCGCGCCGCGACGCCGAGCGCATCTACGCGGGCAAGCAGCCCGGCTACCATGCGATCCCCCAGCACGAGATCAACGACCTGCTCGCGAGACTCGCACTGGCCGGCAAGCGCGTGCTGCGGCTCAAGGGCGGCGACCCGTTCATCTTCGGGCGCGGTGGCGAGGAGATCGAGACGCTCGCGGCCCTCGGGGTCCCGTTCCAGGTCGTTCCCGGCATCACCGCCGCCTCCGGGTGCGCGGCCTACGCGGGGATCCCCCTGACCCATCGCGAGCACGCCCAGTCGTGCGTCTTCGTGACCGGGCGACGGAAGATCGAGGAGGAGACCCTCGACTGGGACAGTCTCGTGCGTCCGAACCAGACCGTGGTGATCTACATGGGGCTGGCGGGCCTCGACTCCATCTGCGACGGCCTGCTGCGCCACGGCCTTGCGCCGGAAACCCCGGCCGCGCTCATCGAGCAGGGCACCACCGCCGCGCAGGTCGTTCACACCGCGACGGTAGGGACGCTCGCGTCCATCGTCGAGGGAGAGGGCCCGCGCGCACCGACCCTGGTCATCGTCGGCGAAGTGGTCCGCCTGCGGGACAAGCTTGCCTGGTACCACCCGCGCCGGAGCATGGAATCGGCATTCGTCGACCGCAACGTGAATTCGCGCTCGGGAGCGGCGACTCAGCGCTGAAAGAGCCGCTCTTCCACCGCGATCACCGCCGCCTCGACCCGCGAGCGCACTTCGAGCTTGCGCAGGATCGAGCGCACGTGCAGCTTCACCGTGCCGTCGGTGATGCCGAGCTCGCGCGCGATCTCCTTGTTGCTCTGCCCTTCGGAGAGGTGGCGAAGAATCTCGAACTCGCGCGGCGTGAGCGAGGAGAACCGGTCGGGATGATCCGACTCCACCGTGCCGCCCTTCACGACCCTCGCCAGCACGCTCGTCATCTCCGGGGCGACGACCGTCTCCCCGTCGACGACCGCGGCGAGCGCGTCCACGAGCTGCTCCGGCTCCATGTCCTTGAGCAGGTAACCGCGCGCCCCCGAACGCAGCGACGTGACCAGGTCCCTCTCGTCGCTGCTCGTGGTGAGCATCACCACCGCGCACCCGAGATCGAGCGCGGCGATCCGGTCGAGCACCGACAGCCCGTCGAGCTCCGGCATGCGGAGATCGAGGAGCACGACGTCCGGGGCGAGCTCCGCGGCGAGCCGGCACCCTTCCTCGCCGTCGCCGACCGCCGCACAGACATCGATGCCGCGCCGCTCCAGAAGCTCGCTCAGCCCGCTTCGGAACAGCGTGTGATCGTCGACGAGCAGCACGCGGAGTCGATCGCGTTCAGTGGGCATGAATCTCCGCCGCCGCCCCGGCGGCGCTCCTCGGAATGGCCAGGCTCACGCGCGTCCCCTCTCCGGGCTCGCTCTCGATGAAGAGCGTACCGCCAAGCCAGCGCGCGCGCTCGTGCATCACCGAAAGGCCGATGTGCTCGCCGGGCGCGGCGTCGCTCGGAGGCATCGAGAACCCCGCTCCGTCGTCCTCGACCAGCACCCGCACCGACCCCGCCTCGCTGCGAACGAGCACCCGCGCGAAGTTCCCGCCGCTGTGGGCGCAGGCGTTCGCCAGCGCCTCGCCCACGATACGCACGACCTGGAGCTGCGGGCCGGCCGGGAGCTCCGGCAGCTCGCCCTCGATCTGGAGACGCACCGTCAGTCCGCTCCGGGTGGTATGTCGCGCGGTCATCTCTTCCAGGGCGGTGCGCAGATCGCGGCCGTCGACCGGTGCGCGGAAGCCCGCGATCAGCTCGCGCAGCTCGATGTTGGCGGAGTCCACGGTGGCCCGGATGCGTGCGAGCTCCACGGGAACGCCGGCCGCGCCCCTCCCGGCGAGGGAATCCGAGAGCATGTCCGCCTGCAGGCGCAGGCTAGCCAGCGTCTGCGCGAGGGAGTCGTGCAACTCGTACGCGATCGCCGCCCGCTCGCGGACGATCGACAGCATCTTCGACTCGTCGTCGGTCCTCGCCTTGGCGATCGACATGCCGAGATGACGCCCGACGCTGAGCAGCAGCCGATGCCGCTCCTGCGAATCGACGAGGTCGGGCGACCCGGTGAACAGCCGGATGTCGCCGAGTTCGACGCCCTTGTGCACGAGGGGAACCGTCACCACGACTGCGCCGTCCGAGGCCGGCGGCGACACGCGGATGCCCGGTTCATCCGGGGTGGCCGGGGGCACGCCGATGCCGGGGCCGGCATCGGGGAGGACCTCGCCGGAGACCGGAGCCGCGGTCCCGATGCCGGCATCGCGGGTGGCGGTCGGCGAGACATCGCTCGCATCGGCAGCGCCCGGCGTGGCGGCATCCGCGAAAGCCGCTCGCCGAGCGCGTGGCGACGCCCCGGCGCCATCCGCTTCGCCGGCCGCCTCGGCGGGCTCGAAGCGGTCGGGGCACTCGCCGACGCGTGTCGCGCGGGACATCTCTCCGCCCGCATCGCGCAGGCGGATCGTCGCGCCGCGGGCTCCGGCCATCTTCATCATCGAGCGCGCCGAGGTCCGCAGGATGTCGCCGACCGAGTCGAGCTGGTGGATCGAAGCCGCGACCTGGTACAGGAGCTCCAGCGAGGCGTTCTTCTCGCGCAGCCGCTCGGTCTGGCGCCACACCACGTCGTCCATGTCGTTCGCGAGCCCCTCCAGCGCCTCCGACAACCGGTTGACATGGAACGCGAGCTTGCGATACGCGCCCACCCCTTCCCGTGGCACGCGGGTGGAGAAATCGCCGGTGCACATGCCGAGCGCCCAGGCATAGAGC
>JAJEAR010000066.1 GCA_022822665.1 Alphaproteobacteria bacterium
AGCCTGCCGGTGTCAGGGGCTGCAATAACCGCGCCGTCACTGGTCGCGATCTGGCCCGCGTTCATGTCGATGCCGATCGCGTGGCCGTTGTCCTCACGCACCGGCGCCGGGATCGCGACCGCGACCACGGCGTACCACTTCGCGCCTTCGCGCTTGAGTGTCGCCGACTTCGGCACTCCGTCGGGATACGGGTTCCCGCCGCGTCGGCGGACTGTCATCGGACCGTAGCGCGGGATATGGATGGCGTTGCACGTCAGCCGAACAAGTCGGAACGGGTTCCGGTGCGCGTCAGCACCAGGGCGTCGTCCTCGATATGCCAGATGAGCACCCGGTCAGGCGCGATATGGCATTCCCAGGACCGCGCCCATTGGCCGGAGAGCCGATGAACGCGGTAGCGCGGCTCCAGCGGTTCGCCGGCCAGCAGACTGGCCACCACGTCCCAGAGCTTGTCGAGGTCCTTGCCACGCCTCTGCGACAGCCGGAGGTCTCTCTCGAACCGCTTCGTCGTGAGCAGGCGCATGCGTCAGCCATGCGCGGTCTTGAGGGCTTCCAGGCTCTCATATTCGGTGAGTTCCTCGCCGTCATGGGCTTGCTGCAGGGCTTCCCGCGTTTCGGCATTCGGGATCTTGACGGCGAAGGGCAGTCCCTGCTGCAGGGTTACCTGTTTGTAGAACAGCGTGATGGCCTGTGTCGCGGAGAGCCCGAGCTTCGAGAAGACGTTTTTGGCTTCCTGCTTGAGCTCCGGTTCGACGCGCGCACGGATCACTTCGGATTTGGTCACTGGACACCTCCTGAAACCCGGGACCGCAGATTGTATCGCGAATGGGGAACATCGTGACGCGGTCATGGTCCGGGACGCGCACGAAACAAAGCTGCACTAGACGAGCCCGCTCGAACGCCTCCACCGCGAAGTCAACCGCCGGACCAGGGTTGTCGGCATATTTCCCAACCAGGAAGCCATCACCCGCCTGATCAGCGCCGCCCTCCTCGAGCGGAACGACGGATGGACCGTCCGGAGAGCCAGATACAGGACACTGGAATCAATCGCTCCCGTGAGCGAAGCTGAGCCGGAGAAGTTGCCCGTTGTGCCAGACTGGCAGCCCCGGCCCTGCCTGCCGGATACAGCGACCAACTCCAGGTTCCTGCACCGCGGGGCGGGATCGTTCTGACGGAAGGCCGGGCACGGTCGTCGCAGACAACTACCAACGCACGGGAGCGCCCACATGTCCCAGTTCTTTCCGGACCTTTTCAGCCCGATCAGGGTCGGCAACTATACGCTCAAGAACCGGATCATGAACACCGGGCATGCCGCGCACTTCCAGACCGCGACGGGCGTGCCGACGCAGCGCTATGCCGACTATGTGGGCGAACGTGCGCGGGGCGGTGCCGGTGTCATCGTAATTGGCCATACCGTGGTGGCCTATGACGGTCCGGTGCCCCTGTCGCTTTCAAGCGTCGACGACGAGGTCGTGCCCATCTACCAAAAGATGGCCGAAGCGACCCATGCGTACGAGGTTCCCCTGCTCGTTCAGATGGGGCACCGGGGGCGTCGTGTCGCCGATCCGGGCGCATTTCTCGGCGGGCGCATCATGAACGCTGCCTCGGCCGTGCCGCCACCGGACTTCTCCGTCGCACAGCACATGCCCCACGAAATGTCGACATCCGAGATGGAAGGTGTCGTCGACCTGTTTCGTCAGGCGACCTCTAGAGCGCGGCGTGGCGGCCTAGACGGGGTCGAACTAGCCGTCGGCATGGACCTGCTGCTCGCGAACACGTTGAACCCCCAGGCCAACCGCCGCCAGGACAAGTACGGCGGTGAGACCATTGAAGAGCGCATGACGTTTCTTCGAGAAGTCGTGGATGCTGTGCGCGGTGAACTCGGCACGGATCGACTGGTCGGTATCCGGTTCTACGACGATCTCGTCGAGTACAGTCTCACCGTGGAGGACTACAAGGTGATCGGCAGGCTGCTCGAGGCCGACGGCACGGTCGATTACTTCAACATGTGGCAGGGCATCGTCCCGAGTTTCAAGAGCGGCCGGGCCCACTGGCCAAGCTACTACTACCAGCCGGGTCAGTTCGCGAACCTGCCTGCAGCGCTCAAGTCCGCTGTCTCGCTCCCGGTCGTCGGCACCGGCCGAATGGACTCACCGGCGGTCGCCGACCGGGTGATCAACCAGGGCAAGGCGGACATCATCGGCATGGCGCGCACGCTCATTGCGGATCCGCACTTTCCCAACAAGGCGAGAGAGGGCCGTACCGAGGACATACGACCGTGTATTGCGTGCACCCAGAGCTGTGTAGGGCACATCTATCTCGGTATGGGGGTGGGGTGCATCTACAACCCGGTCACAGGGCGTGAAGCCGAATGGGCAGACCTCGACAAGGCGCCTGCACGAAAGAAGGTGGTCGTCGTGGGCGGCGGCCCGGGTGGAATGGAGGCGGCCCGTACGGCGGCCGAGCGCGGGCATGAGGTGGTGCTGCTTGAGCGCAGCTCTCGCCTCGGCGGGCAAATCAGGCTCATCGTGAAGACCCCCAACCGCGGCAACTTCGAAGAGATCATCCTGTTCTTCGAACGTCAGCTGGCAAAGCTCGGCGTGGAGGTGCGGTTGCGCACGGAGGCGGACGCGGAGACTGTACTTGCCGAGCAACCGGATGTGATCGTCATCGCAACCGGATCAACCGCATACATTCCCGAAGTCATCGGCACCGGTCAGCGCCACGTGCTGAGCGCACGAGATGTCCTGGAAGGCAATGCCGACATCGGTAACCGGGTCCTGGTGGTGGATACCATCGGCCGCGCCGAAGCGGCGACGACTGCGGACTACATCGCTGAACTCGGCCGACAGGTCGAAATTGTCACCGGCCTGCCCTACGTTGCCCAGGATATGCCGGTGCCGTCCTGGCACAACCTCACCGAGGAACTGCTGAACAAGAACGTCACGCTCACGCCGTTCACCGGTGTCTGGGAGGTCAACGAGAATTCGGTCGACGTGTACAACGTGATCAACTGGGCGCCGCGGACGATCGAGGAGGTCGACACCGTCGTATTCGGTTCAGGCGGACGTGCGGACGATACCCTGTACCGAACGCTCGAGCAGCGTCACGACACGGTCTACGCAATCGGTGACTGCTACCAGCCGCGTGATATCGAACTGGCGGTCACCGATGGTCATCGGGTGGCCCGGGAGATCTGAGCTTTGCGCCACCGCATGGGCGGACAGGCTGCGCGGTTGTCACGTGCGAATGACTCAACCTTGTATGGCGATGACCTGGCTGGACTTTCGCAACCGTTCCGACGGAAACGGTTGAGGTAGTTTCTCATCACAGCCGACATTCGGGAGTTGACTTCAGATTGCTTCCAGTTGACTGCCGCCTTTGGAAATGGCGCGTGGTCAGGTAGTGCCCCCGCAGACGGGGAACCCGCGTTTCGGCGATTGTCGGGCCTGGTTTCTGTTGCGCCGGACGTGAAGCTGCGCTGCATCGGAAAGCTGTGCAACACCGAGGACGTCGTCAGCCCGTCGAGGCGGGCGGAGGGTGTGCAGGGCCGGCGTCTGTCGGGCGGCGACGCGAGTTGTCCCGGTTCAGACTTCGGCCCCCATGACGTGGCCTATCGCGGCAAGAAGCCGGCTCGCCTCCGGAGCGACTTCGGCCCCGTGCGGGACGTGGGCGCCATACGCATGCGGCACCTCCGGCCTGGTACGGGCGACGACGACCTCAGATCCGGTCAGGGCGGCGGCGATGAAAGGATCGAGAAAGGCGCAGCCGACACCTGCCCGTGTCATCAGCGCAGCAGTTACGACCGACGTGGTCTCGGCGACGTAGCGCACGCCGAGGTCCAGCCGGGCCAGCACCGTCTCGACGCTTTCCTGGTATGACGCGAACGGGTCGAGCGAGATGAACGGCAATTCGGCGAGGCGCTCCAGATCGGGCCAGATGCCTCCGACCGGACCGACGTCCGGCGGAAGCAGCGATTTCGGGGCGGCAAGGACAAGGCTGAACCGATATTCCGCCACCGGCTCGAAAGCGAGCGGACGCATAGGCAGCGGCGCGATGACCAGATCGTAGGCGTCCGCCGCCTCGAGGTTCAGGATCTCGGTCAGGCTCCGCATCGTTGCGCTTGGCGGCAGGTCGGGGCGTTCGTCAAGGTAGCGTTCCAGCGCCGGCGGCAACAGGCCATGCATCACGGAGCTCGTCGCCGCGACCCGAACGCGGTCATAGGCTCCGTCGCCGATGGCCCGGGCAATCCTCGGCAGGTTTCCGACCGTGTCCACGACCCGCCTCGCATGTGGCGCAAACGCCCGGCCCTGACGGTTCAGGGCAACGCGGCCGCGGTTCCGGTCGAAGAGCCGGAAGCCGAGAGCCTCCTCAAGCCCGGCAATCTTGCGGCTCACGCCCGACTGGGTCAGGCCCAGCCGCTCCGATGCGCGGGTGACGCTGCCGGTCTCGGCGACGGCCAGGAACGCCTCCAGATCACTTGTTCGGGGCATATGCACTGTCCTGAATTTGCATGACATTTGCTCATGAAATAATGACATCAATGAATTTTACATCATGATCGGCGCGACGATACCTTCCGTGCTGGCGGACGGCGGTCCGACCGCCACCGAACTGGCGACAAGGACATCTGGGGAGGTTCTGACATGCGTCGCATTGCAAGTGTTCTCGGAGGGCTCGCCCTCGCCGTCTCGATGTTGGGGACCGCGGCTGCCGACGGCTATCCCAGCAAGACGATCACGCTGATCTGCCCCTATTCGGCGGGCGGTGGCGGCGATACCGCGACCCGGATAGTTGCCAAGCTCGCCGGCGACCTGATGGGCGTGCAGATCAATGTCGAGAACAAGACCGGCGGGGGTGCCACCATCGGCATCGGCGCGGCGGCCAAGGCAAAGGCTGACGGCTACACCCTGTCCTTCATCTCGACCAGTCCGATCACTATCCGGCCGCACATGATGGATGCGCCCTACCACCCGCTCGAGGACCTGAGCTATGTGGGCCAGATCGTCTCGAGCAACCAGCCGCTGATCGTGCGTGCGGACAGCGAGTGGAAGACGCTCGCCGACGTCATCGCCTATGCGAAGGCCAATCCGGGCAAGCTGCGCTGGTCGACCTCCGTCCAGAGGGGCGGCCCGCATGTAGCGGTCGAGGCGATGTTCGGACAAGAGGACGTGACAGCGACCTACGTGCCCTTCCGCGGCGGCTCGAAGGTACTGGCCGCGCTTCTGGGCGGGACGATCGACCTTGCGATGATTTCCGAGGGCAACAAGGCCACGCTCGACGGCCAGACCCGTATCCTGGCCGAGGGGACGCCGGGCAGGAACCCGGTGAACCCGGACGCGCCGACCCTGACGGAAGCCGGATATCCGATCGCGCCGGCGATCTTCTTCGGCTTCGCCGGGCCGGCAAACCTGCCCGACGAAGTCCTGGCCAAGTGGGACGAGGTCTTGCCGAAGGTCGTGGCAAGCCCCGAGTTCCAGAAGCTGGCCGAGCAGCGCAAGTGGTCGCTGAAGCACGCCGGCAGCGCCGAGTTCACGAAGATCGTCACGATGGACTACGAAGCCGCGAAGAAGACGATTGCCGAGATCGGCATGAAGTGAGGCCACGGATCGCTTCCCCGCTCCCGACACCCGTCCGGGAGCGGGCCTGCCGAACAGCTCCTGTCGCTGCAGGGATGGCAGGCGCGTGACGATGGATCCACATCCACGCCGCGGCGAAATCGCACTGCTCAGCGGGATGCTGCTGGCCGATGCCGCCTTCTATTTCGTCGCGATTCCCTACGGGATCAAGGACCCCGAGGGTTTCGGCCTCGACCAGGGCCTGCCGCCCAGCTTTTCGGCCCGCGCCGCGGCGATCCTGACGGCCCTCATCATGGGCGTGCGGCTGGCCTGGGTACTGGCAGGCGGGGAAATCGCTGCGCCGGACGAGGAGGCCGGGAACAGAGAAGCCGGGACGGGCTCGTGGCGCAGGAACGCGGCCGGCATCGGTATCGCGCTCGTCTTCGCGATGGTCCTGGTCCCGCTTGCCGGGTACTACCTGGCCGCGTTCTGCATGATTCTGGCGCTGATGACGGCGATGGGCGAGCGGCGCTGGCTCCATCTCCTCGGCCCGCCGGTTGCGGTGGTTGGGCTGATCTGGCTGCTCTTCGACCGCATCTTCTCGATCCGGCTGCCGAGCGGCATGCTGTTCGACGGGTGAGCGCATGGACACGATTGTCGAAGGAGTCGGTCTCGCGCTCACCTGGCAAAGCCTGCTTGCCGTGGTGCTGGGGGTCGTTGCAGGCCAGATCCTGGGCGCGATCCCGGGGCTGACGGCGTCGATGGCGGTCGCCCTGCTGATCCCCTATTCCTTCTACTTCGACCCCTGGGTCGGGATCCCCATGCTGCTTGGCATGTTCAAGGGGTCGCTGTTCGGCAGCAGCGTCACCGCCATCCTGATCCGAACGCCAGGCACGCCCGCGGCGTCGGCCACGGTGCTGGACGGCTATCCACTGGCACGCGCCGGCAAAGGGGTAAAGGCCATCAAGATGGCGCTCTACGCCTCGGTTTTCGGCGACACTTTCAGCGATGTCTGCCTGATCTTCTTCGCCAGCATCCTCGCCCTCGTGGCACTGAAGTTCGGACCGGCAGAATATACGCTGCTGATCGTCCTGGCGCTCGGCTCGCTCGGCATGCTGTCCAGTCGGCCGATCTGGAAGGGGCTGGCCGCGACACTGATCGGCGTGATGATCGGCATCATCGGGCTCGACCCGATCACCGCGAGCGAGCGGCTGACCTTCGGCAACCCCGAACTCGAGGAGGGCATCGGCCTGATCCCGATGCTGATAGGCTTCCTCGCGGTATCCGAAGTGTTCCGCCAGATGGGCGGCTCGAGCAGGGAGCTGTCATCGAAGGCGACCCGTTATTCCGCCAAGCGCGAGGACAACCGCGTATCCTGGCCCGAGTTCCGCGGCTGTATCCCGGTCCTGTTCCGCTCGTCCGCCATCGGCACGGCGATCGGCGCAATGCCCGGTCTCGGCTCCACGGTGGCAGCCTTCATCGCCTACGGCGAGGCGAGGCGGACCTCCAGGAAGCCGGAGGAGTTCGGCCGGGGCGCACTCGAGGGCGTGGCCGCACCTGAGGCCGCGAACAACGCCGTTTCCGGCGCGAACCTGATTCCGCTGCTGGCCTTCGGCATCCCCGGCGATATCGCGGCAGCGCTGATCCTGGGCGCCCTGATGGTACAGGGGGTCAACGTCGGGCCACTCGCCTTCTCGCAGAACCCGCTCCCGATCTACGCGATCTACGCGGCACTCATCCTGGCAAACCTCGTCAATCTCGCCATCGGCCTCGGCATGCTGCACGTCGCGCGGTTCGCCTTCTCGGTGCCGCGCCGGCTGTTGCTGGCAAGCGTGCTGGCAATCGCCGCGGCGGGAAGTTTCGCGCTGCGAGGATCGCTTTTCGACGTGCAGCTCGTCTTCGTCTTCGGAGTCGCGGGCTACCTGATGATGCGACACGGCTTCCCGCCCGTGCCGCTCCTGATCGGGTTCATCCTCATGCCTCTGCTCGAGGAGAACCTGCGGACGGTGCTGCTCCTTGCCCCTACCTACGACGAGCACATCCTGTTCATCTTCAGGCGCCCGGCCTTTCTGGCGCTTCTTGCGATCATGGGCAGCGCAATCGGCTTTGTCCTCTGGCGTCGACACCGGGCACGCCAGGTCGGACGAACCGATGGCTGAGCCGAGGAGACCGAAACGATGACCGGAAACAATCGCCCGCCCTATGCCACCCTGAATGGCCGGATGGTGCCGTTCGACGAGGCCAGGGTCTCGATCATGGCGCCGGGGCTGACCTTCTCTGTCCTCGCCTTTGAAGGTTTGCGCGGATACTGGAACGCCGACGCAGGCGAACTGTACGTCTTCCGCGTCGCGGAACACATGGCGCGTCTCGACTTCTCGAACAGCGTCGTCGAAATAGACGGTGCGCCGGACGAACGGGCCCTGACCGCGCAGATGATCGACCTGGTCCGGGCCTGCGACATGCGCGAGGACTGCTATATCCGCATTCAGGCCTACGTGGACGACTGGGGCGAGATGACGGCGACCGGACCGGCGTCTAGTTCCATCGTCTGCCGCTCCCGCGCGCGGGCGCCGGCCTTCACGAGCGGCGTGCACTTCTGCGTCAGCAGCTGGCGGCGCAATGAGGACGATGCCAGCCCGCCCCGGATCAAGGCGTCGGCCAACTACCTGAACAGTCGCCTCGCAGGGCTCGAGGCCAGGCGGAACGGGTTCAACGCCGCCGTCATCCTGAACCGCGACGGCACCGTCAGCGAGGGACCGGGCGGCTGCATCTTCGTCATGCGCGAGGGCGAATGGATCACCTCTCCGGTAACCGCCGGGATCTTGGAGAGCGTCACTCGCCGCACGTTGATCGAGATTGCCGGTGACGCCGGCCCCCCTGTCATCCAGCGCGCGATCGGCCGGACCGAGCTCTACATCGCCGAGGAGGCATTCTACTGCGGCACGGGCCAGGAGATCGTGCCGATCCTCAGTATCGACCGCAAACCGGTCGGCGATGGAGCCCCGGGTGCCGCAACCCGCAGGCTTCAGGCCCACTACGACGCGGTCGTCCGCGGCCGTGTTGCCGAATACGGCCACTGGCTGACACCCGTCTGGAAAGACAGGCACTGATGGACCCGATACGCATCGGCCTGATCTGGCGGCGCATCGAGGGTCTGGTGGACCAGGTGGCCGAAACCTTCCTGCGCGCGGCCTTCTCGGTCGTGGTGCGCGACAACTACGACATGGCCTTCAGCCTGTTCGACGCGCGCGGCCGCCTGATCGCCCAGTCCAAGCGCTCGATCCCCAGCTTCACCGGCACGTTGCCCACGACGCTGGAAGCCGTGCTGGCCAAGTTCCCCGCCGACAGCCTCGCGCCCGGTGACGTGATGATCACGAACGACCCCTGGATCGGGACCGGGCACCTGAACGACATATCCATGGTGCATCCGATCCACCGCGACGGCCGCCTGATCGCCTTCGCCGCCTCTACCGCCCACACGGTCGATATCGGCGGCGCGCCCTCGCCGACTGCCCGGGACCGGTTCGAGGAAGGGCTCTGTATTCCGATCTGCCGCATCGTCGAGGGCGGGCGGGAAAGCCGCGTGGTGGTGGATTTCCTCAGGGAAAACCTGCGTATGGCCGACGAGACCCTAGGCGACATCCGCGCCCAGTTCGCCGCCTATGCCGACTGCGCAGCGAAGCTCGCCACCCTTCTGGAAGACGAGGGGCTGGAGGATCTCGAGGCGGTCGCCGACGAAATCATCGAGCGTTCCGAACGAAGCATGCGCCGCGCCATTTCCGCACTGCCGAACGGGACATGGCAGGACGCTTTTGATACCGACGGGTTCGATTGCCCCCTGCATATCGCGTGCTCGGTCACGATCGAGGGCGATCGGATGAGCATCGATTTCGCCGGCACGTCGCCTCAGGTGCGCTGGCCGGTCAACTGCGTGCTGAACTACACGCAGGCCTACGCCCGCTATGCCGTGAAGTGCCTCCTCGACCCGGAGGCTCCCAACAATGCCGGTTCGCTCCGCCCGATCGGCATCTCGGCGCCGGAGGGCTGCCTGCTGAATGCGACACCGCCCGCACCGGTCTGGGGACGGCACCTCTCCGGGCACTACGTACCGCCCGCGGTGATCGGCGCGCTATCGCAAGTGATGCCGGAACGTGCCGTGGCCGAGTCGGGCTCTCCTCTCTGGAACGTCTATTTCACCGGTGCGCGGCCGGATGGCAGCGGCAATTTCGTCAAGATGTACTTCATGAACGGCGGCCACGGGGCGAGGGCCTCAGGCGACGGGCCCGGTTGCCTGAGCTTTCCGTCCAACGTCTCCAACGAGCCGGCCGAGGTCTTCGAGAACCAGGTGCCGATGGTGGTTGTCGAGAAGGCCTTCGTGCCCGACACGGGCGGCGCAGGGCGGTTCCGGGGCGGTAATGCCCAGCGGATCCGCTTCCGCTCGATCTCGGAGACGCCGATCGTCATGACGATCCGGCACGAGCGCGTACGGTTTCCGCCTCGCGGCCTGTACGGCGGGCGCGACGGCGCGCCCGGCATCGACCTGTTGAATGGCGAGCGACTGGAGCCGAAGTCGCGGACCGTGCTGGAGCGGGACGATGAGGTGACGTTCCAGACACCGGGGGGCGGCGGACTGTTCCCGCCCGCCGGGCGGGACCGCGCGGCAATTGACGCCGACCTGGCTTCGAGCCTTGTGAGCGACGCGGCGGCGGAAAGGGACTATGGCCAAAGCTGATACCGGACATGGCGACTGGTCCATCGGCGTGGACATCGGCGGCACCTTCACGGATGTCGTGCTCTGGCGCGACGGTGCGGCGACACTGCGCCGGGAGAAGCTGCTGACGACCCCGGACGATCCCTCGCGCGCAGTGATCGAGGGGGTCCGCCGCGCGCTCGACCGCCAGGGCATCACCGCCGCCGATCTCGGCGCCGTGGTGCATGGCACGACGCTGGTCGCCAATGCCCTGATCGAGCGGCGGGGCGTGCCGACCGGCCTGATCGCCACCAGCGGCTTTCGTGACGTGTTGGGATTGGGGCGCGAGTGGCGGTACGATCTCTACGATCTCGACATCGCCATGCCAGCCCCGCTGGTGCCCCGGACGCTCTGCCTCGAGGTGAACGAGCGGTTGCTCGCCGATGGCAGCGTCGTCACGCCGCTGGACGAGGCGGACGTGGCCGCCGCCGCCGGGACGCTGCGCGTGGCCGGCGTTGCGGCGGTGGCGGTCGCGCTTCTGCATTCCTTCCGCAATCCCACCCACGAGCGGCGCATGGCCGAGATCCTTGCAGCCGAACTTCCGGGCGTGGCGATCTCGCTTTCGTCAGAGGTCAGCCCGGAACTCGGCGAGTACGAACGGACGTCGACCGTTGCTGCCAACGCCTACGTGCTGCCGGTATTCGCCCGCTATGTCGAACGGCTCGAGCGGGCGCTGGCCGGTCTGGGATACCGACGGGATCTGTTGATGGTTCTCTCCGACGGGCGCTGCATCCGGGCCGAGACTGCCCGGCGCTTTCCGATACGGATGGTCCAGTCGGGTCCGGCCGCCGGGGCCGAAGCCGCACGGATGTTCGGCGAGCTTGCCGGTGCACGCGACGTTCTCTGCTTCGACATGGGCGGCACGACCGCAAAGGCCTGCCTGATCCGTGACGGCGAGCCGGAGCGCACCGCCCGTTTCGAAGTCGCCCGAGAAACCCGCTTTGCCGAGGGCAGCGGCCTTCCGCTCCAGATCCCGGCCATCGACATGATCGAGATCGGCGCCGGCGGCGGTTCGATCGCGGTCGTCGACACGCGCGGACTGATCCGGGTCGGCCCTCAAAGCGCCGGGGCCGATCCGGGACCCGCCTGCTACGGCCGCGGCAACCCGAACCCCACCGTGACCGATTGCGATCTGGTACTGGGCTATCTCGATCCCGGTTCGTTCCTGGCCGGGACGATGTCGCTCGACCGGAAGGCGGCGGAGAGTGCGATCCGCACGCATCTGGCGGAGCCGCTCGGCATCTCCGTCATCGAGGCCGCCTGGGGCGTTCACGAGACGGTCACGGCCAGCATGGCCCAGGCAGCGACGATGCACGCGATCGAACGGGCCCTCGACGTGACCCGCTTCGTCATGTTGCCGATAGGCGGCGCCGGGCCGGTCCACGCCTGCGCAATGGCAGCGAAGATGAACATCGACCAGCTGATCTGCCCGGTCGGCGCCGGCGTTGCCTCGGCCATCGGAATGCTCGCGTCGCCGGTGTCGTTCGAGGTCGGCCATGCCGCGCCGAGCCGGCTCGATGCGCTCGACATCGCCGCGGTCGGGACGCTGCTCGCCGGAATGCGCGCCGAGGCGGAAGCACTCGTCGCCGGCGCCGGGATCGCACCGGAGGCGATTGCGGTCCGGGCGAGTGCGATGATGCGCTATGTCGGCCAGGGATACGAGATCGAGGTCGGGGTCGATCCTGACGGGCCGGCAGCGGGCGGCCGTCTCCACGCGGCCTTTTCCGCCGCCTACAAGGCCCGTTACGGCCGCACCGAGACGGCACCGCCGGAAGTCCTCTCATGGCGCCTCGTCGCCTCGGGTCCGCGCCCGGGGCTTGCCGGAGCGCTCGGCGCGGGTACGGCCGTCGAAGCGCCTCCGCCGACCGGCCACGGCGCGCGGCCCGTCTTCTTCGGCGACCGCTTCATCGACACCCCGGTCCACCGGCGTGACCAGCTCCGGCCCGGCCAGGTCCTGCAGGGCCCGGCGGTCGTCGAGGAGGACGAGTCGACGCTGGTTCTCTTCCCTGAGTTCGATCTCACCGTCGATTGTGCCCGGAACCTGGTCGCCACCCGGAGAACCGACCGATGACAGCCCGAACGCGCCGCTTCGTCGACTGGCTCGCGGACGATCTCTACAGGCGCGGGACGCGTTTCGCCTTCGGCGTACCGGGCGGAGGCGTCAGCCTGGATCTGCTCTCGGCCGCGCGGAACGCGGGCATGCGCACGGTCATCGCCGCGCGCGAGGATGCCGCCGCGATGATGGGCGGCGTCGCCGGGCGGCTCTCCGGAGCCCCGGGACTTGCCTTCTCGACCAAGGGGCCGGGGCTTGCCTCGGCGACCAACGGGCTCGCCTCGGCGCTGCTCGACCGGATGCCGCTGCTGTTCGTGACGGAAGGGTTCAACGCACGGGAGCTCGAATACCTCTCCCACCAGGTTTTCGACCAGAAGGGCCTGGTCGAGGGACTGTCCGGCGGCAAGGCCCGGGTGGTCACGCCCCACGCGGACGAGGTCGCCCCGGCGCTGGACGCAATGACGATGGTGCCGATGGGTCCGGCGGTGCTGCTCGCCGAGCCCGGTCTCATGACCGCCCCGGTGGACGCACCGCCGGGCGGCTCGAACCAGTCCTCGGCGACCACCGACCCGGACGCGATCCTGCGGGCGCGCGAACTGATTGCCGGAGCACGCCGGCCCGTCATCGTCGCGGGGCTCGAGGCGGCAGGCGCCGCAGCCGCGGCCGGCGTTCGGGATCTGGCCGCGGCGTTGGGAGCGCCGGCGCTGGTGACCTACATGGCCAAGGGCGTCGTCCCGGACAGCGACCCGATGTTCGCGGGCATCTTCACGGGCGGGGCGATCGAACGGGCGACCGTGGACGCTGCGGACCTGATCGTCCTGGCGGGCCTCGATCCCGTCGAACTCATCCGCAAGCCCTGGCCCTACCGCGCACCGGTGCTCGACCTGTGCGCCTGCACGCATGCGCCCCACTATGTCGCGCCGGCCGTGCGGGTCGAGGGCGACCTTGCCGAAACCCTCCGGAAGCTCGCCGACGCACCGGCGACCAGCGATTGGAGCGCCGCCAGGATCGCCCGTTGCCGCGACACCTTCTACTCGGATATGGGCATGCCGGGCGGAGGCGCCCTCTCGCCCGAGGCGGTGGTGCGGGAGGTCGGTCGGGCTTTCGAATTCATGCCGCGTGCGGCGATCGACGCGGGCGCCCACATGTTCTCGGCCTGCGCCTTCTGGAAGGCCGGGTCGCCGCTCGACCTTCTGATCTCGAACGGCCTCGCCAGTATGGGTTTCGCCCTGCCTGCGGCGATCGCGGCAGCGCTGCACGACCCCGGCCGCGGCGCTGTCGCGCTGACCGGCGACGGCGGCCTGATGATGTGTCTCGGCGAGTTGAAGACGGCAGCGGCCGCAGGCGTCGACCTCACTGTCGTCGTCTTCAACGATGCGCGCCTCTCGCTGATCGACATCAAGCGCGAGCAACGCCAGATGCAGGATCTCGGCCTTTCATGGGATGCGCCGGATTTCGCGAGGATTGCGGACGGCTTCGGTTTCACGGTCTGGACGGCGGGAACCAGGGAGGAAATGCGCGGCGCAGCCAAGGCCGCCGCTGCCGGCTCCGGGCCACGACTGATCGAGGCCCGGATCGACGCGTCCGGATATCTGCAGCAGATGCGGGCGCTGCGCGGATAGCCGGTTGGTGAGCAGTGGGAATCACGAGATGAGCGCCATGATCGGGCCGGGCCTGCCGGCT
>JAJEAR010000021.1 GCA_022822665.1 Alphaproteobacteria bacterium
GATACTCCCGCACTTCGCGGGACGGCAGGTCGCCGACATCGACAGCCGGGACGTCGCCAACTGGTTCGCCTCGCTGCGCGCCACCCCGGTCGCCGCCGACCGGTCCATGCCGGTGCTCTCCGTCATCATGCGCGAGGCCGAGGCGATGGGGCTCAGGCCCGAGGGCTCGAACCCGTGCAAGGGCATCCGGCGCTACCGCCGCGAGGGGCGCGAGCGCTTCCTGTCGGACGATGAGATCCGTCGCTTGTCCACGGCTCTCACAGCCCATGAGGGGCGGCATCCGGGGCAGGTCGCGGTCGTGCGACTCCTGCTGCTGACCGGATGCCGGAAGGGTGAGATCCTCACGCTGCGCTGGTCCGACTACCGAGAGGGGCACCTGTTCCTCCGCGACTCGAAGACGGGTCCCCGAACCGTCTGGCTGTCCGAGCCAGCCAGGGACATTCTCGACGCCGTGAAGCGAAAGGGCAGCTGGGTGTTTCCCGCGTGTCGGACGCCAGGCCCGCAGGGCAACAACTGGCTGGACCGGTTCTGGGGGAAGCTCCGCGCCGAGGCGAAGCTGGACGACGTTCGTCTCCACGACCTCCGCCATACTCATGCCAGCATCGCCCTGCGCGAGGGAGAGACCGTGCTCGCCATCGGCCGGCTGCTCGGCCATGCCAGCCCGGAGACGACCCTCAAGTACACGCACCTCAGCGACGCCATGACGATGGAAGCCGCTGAGACCGTCGGCGCCGTGCTGGAAGGAAACTGATCGATGGCCAGCAGAGAGCGCATGCGGCTGACCGACGCCGCCGTCGAACGTCTCCGGCCGCGAGAACGGGAGTTCACCGTCTGGGACGACCGCACCCCCGGCCTCGGGGTCCGGGTCCGGCCCGGCGGTGGGAAGAGCTATGTCTGGTTGCAGCGATCCGGCGGGCGCTCGAAACGCATCTCACTGGGTCCGGTGTCGCTCAGGACCGTCGCCGAGGCGCGCCGGGATTGCCTCGCGCGGCAGGTCGCCCACGGGCCTGAGAAGGAGAGCGTGCCCAGACGCCGCGCCCCCTCGTTCCGGGAATTCGTCGAGGGTGAGTGGAAGGACGCGCATTTCGAGCGCTACAAGCCCTCCACGAAAAAAGGTCACTGCTCACTCCTCGCGAGCCAGCTGTTGCCGGAGTTCGGGTCGATCCCGCTCGACCGCATCACACCCGCGCGGGTCAGGCGGTGGTTCGACGCGTTCAGCCGCACCGCCCCCGGCAATGCCAATCACAGCCTCGACCTGCTCCGTCAGATCATGAACTTCGCCATCGCGCGCGGCCACGCCGACGCCAACCCGACCGCAGGCATCCAGCTCAACCGCCGGCCGCAACTCACCCGCTTCCTCTCCCGCGAGGAGGTCGCCAGCCTCCACAGGGCGCTCGACGGGCAAGCCGGACGGGGCAGCCGACAGCAGGCCGACGTGATCCGGCTCCTACTGCTGACCGGGTGCCGCAAGGGCGAGATCGTGCGCCTGCGCTGGTCCGAGGTCCAGGGCGACATGCTCATGTTGGCCGACAGCAAGACCGGGCCCCGGAAGGTCCCGCTCAATTCGCAGGCCCGGCGCATTTTCGAACGGCAGCCGCGGGGAGAGGGTCCGTTCGTGTTTCCGTCGCCGCGCGATCCATCCCGGCCGCGCCACCCCGACCTCGATCTCTGGTACCGGGTTCGCAAGGAAGCCGGCATCGAGGACGTCCGCCTCCACGACCTGCGCCATACCGTAGCGAGCCACGCGGTGATGAACGGCGTGCCGGTGCCGGTGGTGTCCCGGCTGCTCGGCCACTCCAATGTCCGAATGACCCTGCGCTACGCTCACCTCGGAGACCGCGATATCGAACGGGCCGCCGAGAGGGTGGGTCAGGCCATCGCCAGGAGAATGGAGCCGTAGCCGCCCGGCCGGCCCGCTGACATTTCGACGGACCATTGCATCGAACGGTGAGAGCCTCCCCGATAATGCACCAGTCGGGACGCGCCGCAACACTGCTTGCATTCTCGGCCGGAACCGCAGGGGCAGGGCTCGTTGCGGCCCTCCTCACCTATGTCCGCGCCGACAGCGTCACCATGTCGAAGACCGCCACCGCCGCCGCCCGCAAGCTCATCCGGGCAGGCTTCGGCGCCGGCTATGCGTATCAGTCCGGAAATCGATCTGCTGATGCTCGATCAGATCCTTGAGACCTACGACGTCCGCTGCCCCAAGCGAGTGCAGGCCGATCCGCTCACTCGTCGGGCTCTTGATCCCGATGACCCAACTCTTCCGGCATATCTCGATCGCGACGTACAGCGTGTTGTGCTCCGCGCCGACCGGCGCGACGATGTCGCTACTTGGGGGCATCTCGTGTCTCCTGTCAAGGATTCCTGGCCCGCGGCACCGTAGCGCCGCTCGCCGAGTCGCCTCATAGGATCTACGGGGAAAAGCTACCGCCGAGACCCTGGTACAAATTTACTCTGCCGCTCTGGCGCATAATCCCAGGAACAATTTTTAGTCGCGCAGAGGGCCCGGGATGAGTGAGACCACGCTCGCCACAGGTCGTTCGGTGGAGCCCCGAACATGTCTGGCCGACGTCACGGTGGTTTCTCGAAGCCGCCGAACGGCGTTTTCGGGCACA
>JAJEAR010000009.1 GCA_022822665.1 Alphaproteobacteria bacterium
TGGCAGCGATATCAACAACTTAAAATATCTACTAGGCACAACACACCGGCTTGGCCGCCCCGCATTTGTTAAGTCGTTGTCTTCGCTGAAATCTTCGGACGGGAAATCAGCCGAAATCCCGCTCAACCGTCGAAGTCAGGAGGGCGGAACGTGAAGGCAAAGGCGGGGCTGAACCGGGAGATCCTCGCAACCGGCTGGGGAACTCTGCGCCGGATGCTGGAGTACAAGGCACTCCGGGTCATCGCGGTCGATCCCCGGCATACCAGCCAGACCTGTGCGGCCTGCGGACATGTCGATGCCCGCTCACGGCGTGCCCGGGCATTCGAGTGCGTGGCCTGCGGCCACGCGGATCACGCGGACCTGAACGCGGCCCGCAACATCCGGCGTCGGGGACTGGCGCTGCTGCACGGCGAGGAGCGTTCGGTGCTGCCGACTCCCGTGACCCGTGAAACGGATCGGAGGCTGGCAGCGTGACGCTGTCAACTATTCGATAAGAGTTCCAGGCTTTATTTGGTGGAAACCTGCACCATCCGGTCTTAGGTTACGCTCATGTTCACGGGGATTGTCACTGACGTCGGGCACGTCGAACTCATGGAGCGCCGCGGTGATCTGCAGGCGCGGCTTGCAACCGCCCACGATACCACCGCGCTTGCCGTGGGAGCCTCGGTTTCCTGTTCGGGCGCCTGCCTGACCGTGATCGGGACCGGCCCCGGGTGGTTCGAGGTCGAGATCTCCGACGAGACGCTCGCATGCACGACGCTCGGATCATGGTCACAGGGCACGCCGGTCAATCTCGAACTGTCACTCCGGCTCGGGGACGAGCTTGGGGGTCACCTGGTTTCCGGGCATGTCGACGGGATAGCGGAGGTGCTGTCGGTGACACCGCGCGGTGACAGTCGCACACTCGATGTCCGGGTCCCCGGCGAACTGGCGCGATTTGTCGCGCCGAAGGGTTCGGTTGCGCTTGACGGCGTTTCCCTGACCGTCAACGAGGTCGCCGGCACAGACTGCTCAATCAACATCATTCCGCATACGCTGGAGGCAACGACACTCGGATCGATAGAGGCGGGTGGCCGGTTGAATGTGGAAATCGACATGATCGCGCGCTATGTGGCGCGGCTGACGCAATCCGGTGAAGGGACCTGGAATGGCGGTACCTGACCAGTTGGGGGATGTCTACCGGGGAGCCCTGTCCTCGATCGAGGAGGTGGTCGCCGAGGCCCGGGCGGGCCGGATGTTCATCCTGGTTGATGACGAGAACCGGGAGAACGAGGGCGACCTGTGCATCCCGGCGGAGATGGCGAAGGCCGAGTGCATCAATTTCATGGCCATGCACGCCCGCGGTCTGATCTGCCTGTCGATGACCCGCGAGCGGGTGGAACGTCTCGGCCTGCCGCTGATGTCGCCGCGCAACGAGACCCGGCACGAAACGGCGTTTACCATCTCGATCGAGGCGCGGGAGGGTGTGACGACCGGCATCTCCGCACACGACCGCGCCAGGACCATCGAGGTTGCCATAGATCCGGAATGCGGACGCCAGGACATCGTGACGCCCGGGCACGTGTTTCCGTTGATGGCGCGCGATGGCGGCACCCTGGTACGTGCCGGCCATACCGAGGCCGTGATCGACATCGCGCGGCTGGCGGGTCTGAACCCGTCAGGCGTGATTTGCGAGATCATGCGCGATGACGGAAGCATGGCGCGGCTGCCGGACCTGGTCCAGTTCGCGCAGTTTCACAGTCTCAAGGTCGCCACGATCGCCGACCTGATCGCCTACCGCCGCCGCACCGAATCCATCGTCGAGCGCAGCGTCGAGACCATGCTGGACAGCAAGCACGGCGGCCAGTGGCGCATGATCGTCTACCAGGACAGGACCACCCGGACCGAGCATATCGCAATCATCAAGGGCGACATTTCCGGACCCGAGCCGGTGCTGGTCAGGATGCACTCGCTCAACGTGATGGAGGATGTGCTGGGCGATCGCACCGGCATGCGTGGCGGCGGCGAGGTGCAGCAGGCGATGACAACCATCGCGCGGGAGGGCAGGGGACTGGTCGTCATGATCCGCGAGCCGACCCCGACCGCGGTTTCGGAACGGGTGCGCCAGAGCCTGCGCGACCATGCGGCCGGGCGGCGCAGCGAGAACGAACTGCGGGACTACGGTATCGGCGCCCAGATCCTGCTCGACCTGGGGATCAGCCGGATGCTGCTGTTGTCCAATTCGCGCCGGACCGTGGTCGGCCTGGAAGGATACGGTCTCACCATCGTGGCCCAGCGCCCGATGCAGGTCGACCCGATAGGGTGAGGGACCGTGTACCGGGTTCTCATCGTCTGCGCCGGTTTCTACCAGGACCTTGCCGCGGAACTGATCCGGGGTGCGCGCAGCGAACTTGAGCGGCAGGGCTGCACCTGGGATCTGGAGATGGTCCCGGGCGCACTCGAGATCCCCGCAGCGATATCGATCGTATCCCGAAGGGACTGTGCCTACGACGGTTTCGTGGCGCTCGGTTGCGTCATTCGCGGCGAGACCTCGCACTACGACATCGTTGCGGGCGAAAGTGCGCGTGGACTGATCGACCTTGGAATCACCCGGGACCTGGCCATCGGTAACGGAATTCTCACGGTCGACACCGCCGAACAGGCCCGGGTGCGCGCGGGTGTCGAAGGCCGCAACAAGGGCCGCGATGCCGTTCTCGCCTGTCTTTCCCTGATCAGGCTCAAGCAGAGTTCCGTGACTTGACCCGGAAGCGGGCGCCGCATTCGGGGCCTCGTACCTCGGCGCGGATGGCCGCGGTCCAGGCACTGTACCAGCTGGAGATGACCGGCGAGACGGCTGGCGACGTGATTCGCGAATTCATGCTGCACAGGATGAACCGGCCGAAGAACAGGCGTCCGCCCGATGTGGCGCTGTTCAGTGATCTGGTCTCCGGGGTGATGCGCGAGACAGGGCCGGTTGATGCACGGATCTCCAGGCTGCTGATCAGCGGTTGGGACATCGAGCGGCTGGAAGTCACGCTGCGTGCCATCCTGCGGCTTGGCGTGTACGAGCTGGCAAACCACGAAGCGACGCCGGCGGAGGTGGTGGTCGCGGAGTACGTCGATATCGCCCATGCGTTTCACGACGATCGCGCGGTCGGGCTGGTCAACGGCGTGCTCGGCAGCGTATCGGGCGAGTTGCGGTCCGCCGGGGGGAACGGCAGCGCATGAGCGCGGGCGAATTCGACTGGATCGCGACCGGATTCCGGCCGCTGGCGGCCGCCGTGGCCGGCGCGCGGGACCTGCGCGACGACGCGGCCGTTCTTCCGGTCGACGGCCTCGATCACCTCGTGGTATCCACCGACGTCCTGGTCGAGGCGGTTCACTTTCGGCCACTGGATCCCGCTGGCCTGGTGGGCCGCAAGGCTCTGCGGACCAATCTTTCCGACATGGCGGCCATGGGGACCTGCCCCTGGGTCTACACTCTCGGGCTTGCTGTCGGGGCCGGCCTCGACGCCGCGTCGTGGACCAGGGAGATCGCGGAGGGACTCGCGCTGGACCAGCGCGAATTCGGTATCGGTCTTGCCGGCGGTGACACGGTTCGCTCCACGGGACCGTCGATGCTGTCGATCACCATTTTCGGCAGGCCTGGGCCTGACGGAGTGCTCGGTCGAGCCGATGCCCGGTCGGGTGATGACATCTGGGTATCCGGAAGCATCGGCGACGCCGCCCTGGGACTGCGGATTCTCGAAGGGAGCCTCGATACGACCCGTACGACCACGGACCTGGTCGACCGCTACCTGTTGCCGCAACCGCGCATCGCGCTCGGCCTGGCGCTGCCCGGGCTCGCGCATGCGGCGATCGATCTGTCCGACGGGTTGCTGCAGGACCTCGGGCACGTGTGCCGGGAATCCGGAACCGCCGCTCGCATCAGGCTTGACACGGTACCCCTGTCTGCGGCCGCCTCCGCCCTGGTGGCCGACCGCGCGGTCGATGTGCCTGCCCTGCTGGCCGGTGGTGACGACTACGAACTGCTGTTCACCGCGCCGGTGGCGGCCCGTGCGAGTATCGAGGCCGCGGGCCGCGGGAGCGGCACGGCGGTCACCCGTATTGGTGACATGGCCGACGGCGACGGGGTAACGGTTCTCGATCACCGGGACAACGAGGTGCGCCTGGAAACCGCGGGATACCGGCATGGCTGAACCCGCCGGGTGCCTGTCCGCCGCGAGCGGGAGTGACAGTTCGTGACTGCCAGGGATCCGACAGTCCGCAACGTCGTGCTGCTTTCCTGCTGCCAGGCGCTGGCGATGTCGGCCATGTCTGTCAACATGACGGTCACGGCTCTGGTCGGCAAAATGCTGAGCGAGGATCCCGCTCTTGCCACCCTGCCCCTGGCGCTGCAGTTCACCGCCACCATGTGCACCACCATGCCGGCGTCGCTGCTGATGCGGCGCATCGGACGCCAGGCCGGTTTTGCCATCGGAGTGCTGGTCGGCGTCTCGGGCGCACTGCTCGCCATGGCGATGATCTTCGAGCGCAACTTTACCGGTTTCTGCCTCGCTTCGATGCTGATGGGATCGTTCATGGGGTTTGCGGTGTTCTATCGCCACGCCGCGGCCGATACCGCCAGTGACGTGTTTCGCAGCAAGGCGATCTCGCTGGTCATGGCGGGCGGTGTTGTGTCGGCCCTGCTCGGCCCCGAACTCGCCAAGTGGTCCTACGACCTGTTCGAGGCGACCGCGCTTGGACCGGTCACCTTCTCGGGCTGCTTTCTCGTCGTTGCGGTGGTCCAGACCCTGATCCTCGCCTTCCTGCGTTTCGTGGACATCCCGCTCGAAGCCGCCCATTCTCGCTCCGAGCCCGAAAGGCCCCTGCACGTCATCGCCCGCCAACCGCGGTTCCTGGTCGCGGCGGCGGGCGGAATGATCGGTTACGGTGTCATGAGTTTCGTAATGACGGCGACGCCGCTGGCCGTCGTCGCGTGCGGGTTCAGCTTCACCGATGCCGCCTTCGTCGTGCAGTGGCACTCGGTCGCGATGTTCGCCCCATCATTCTTCACCGGTTCCCTCATCAACCGCTTCGGCGTGCTGCAGGTCATGATGGCCGGAGCCGTCCTGCTGCTCCTCTGTGTCGGGGTCAATGTCTCGGGACTCGAACTCTACCAGTTCTGGTGGGGCCTCGTCCTGCTCGGCGTCGGCTGGAATTTCCTGTTCATCGGCGGTACCAGCCTGCTGGCCGAATGCCATACCGGTGCCGAGAAAGCCAAGGTCCAGGGACTGAACGACTTCCTGGTCTTCACCAGCGTTGCCCTGGCCTCGTTTTCCGCCGGCGCCATCTTCCACAACTTTGGCTGGGTCGTCCTCAACCTCGGCGTGCTGCCACCGGTGGCACTTACCATGGCACTGGTGCTCTGGCTGTCGTGGAAGTCGCGCAGCCCGGCGCCGGCCAGCGTCTGAAGTCTCCAAGAAGCCGGATTGCCCGGGAAACGGCCACGGGTCGGCGAGGGCATTGCCGCGCCGGCCTCCTGCCGGGACCGGGCGCCCGGTCCCGGATCCCGCGGGCCCCCTGCCGGGGACCCGTCACCCGGCAGGGCCGGAAGCGGCGGACGGACATCAGCGCAGCCTGCCTGGACCGAAACCCAGGCGGGCGGGCGTGTACCTGGTCCTTGCCACACATGATAATCTTGCTATGTTCCGGCACGCCTGTCGGCACCGTATCTGGTGCCTTGCCCGCCACATTTTCGACAGTGCGGAACGAATCAGGCACACCGGTTAGCAGCTTCCAGGCAAGGACGTCGGGTCACCCCGGAACCTGGCCAGCACCAGGGGGATAACCAGCACATGATCGAGACCTTCGTGATCGTTTGCGGGCTGATCGCGCTCGCGTACGGGTTTTTCACGGCACGCAGTGTTCTGGCCGCGGATGCCGGTTCGCCGAGGATGCAGGAGATAGCGGCTGCCATCCAGGAAGGGGCATCGGCCTATCTCAACCGACAGTACACCACCATTGCCGTCGTCGGCGTCGTGGTGGCGATCATCCTGGGGCTGACCCTGGGACTGGCCGTGGGAATCGGCTTCGTCATCGGCGCCGTCCTGTCGGGCGCGGCGGGCTACATCGGCATGCACATCTCGGTCCGCGCCAACGTCCGCACGACCCAGGCGGCGACTGTCGGACTGGAACCCGCGCTCGCGCTCGCGTTCCGGTCCGGCGCCATTACCGGCATGCTGGTGGTCGGGCTCGGCCTGCTGGGTGTTGCAGGATACTACGTGGTGCTGCAGGAGGTGTTCGACGCGACGACCCCGCAAGGCTTGCGCCATGTGCTCGAGGCGCTGATTGCCCTCAGCTTCGGTGCGTCCCTGATCTCGATCTTCGCTCGGCTGGGCGGCGGCATCTTCACCAAGGGTGCGGACGTCGGCGGCGACATGGTCGGTAAGGTCGAAGCCGGAATTCCGGAGGATGACCCGCGCAATGCCGCCGCCATCGCGGACAACGTGGGTGACAATGTCGGCGACTGCGCCGGCATGGCGGCGGACCTGTTCGAGACATACGCGGTGACGGTGGTGGCCACGATGCTGCTTGCCGCAATCTTCTTCTCCGGCGACACTGCCACGACCCTGATGTCCTTCCCGCTCGCAATCGGCGCGGTCTGCATCATCGGTTCGGTGATCGGAACCTTCTTTGTGCGGCTCGGCGCCAACCGGAAGATCATGTGGGCGCTCTACAAGGGCTTCATTTCCAGCGCCGTGATCTCCGCCGTGCTGATCGGCATCGCCACCTGGCACATGATCGGATTCGACAAGGTCCTGACCACGACCGGCGGCGCCGAAACCACCGGGCTCAACCTGTTCCTCTCGGCGCTGGTCGGCCTTATCGTGACCGGCCTGCTCGTCTGGGTAACCGAGTACTACACCTCGACCGAATACCGCCCGGTACGCAGTGTCGCCCGCTCATCGGAAACGGGTGACGGGACCAATGTCATCCAGGGGCTGGCGGTATCGATGGAAGCCTGCGCGCTTCCCGCCGTCATCATCTCCGCCGGCATCATTGCCGGACACATGCTGGCCGGCATCTACGGTATCGGAATTGCGGCCACGACCATGCTGGCACTGGCCGGAATGGTCGTCGCTCTCGATGCCTACGGACCGGTTACCGACAACGCCGGCGGCATAGCCGAGATGTCCGACCTTCCGGAGAACGTACGGAACACGACCGATGCGCTGGACGCCGTCGGCAATACCACCAAGGCCGTGACCAAGGGATATGCGATCGGATCGGCCGGACTTGCCGCCCTCGTGCTGTTCGCGGCCTACACCGAGGACCTGTCGCATTACTTCCCCGAGCTTGAGGTCAGGTTCGTGCTGCAGGACCCTTACGTCGTCATCGGCCTGTTCATCGGCGGCATGCTGCCCTACCTGTTCGGTTCGATGGGCATGCAGGCAGTCGGTCGGGCCGGCGGCGCGGTGGTCGAGGAGGTGCGAAGGCAGTTCCGGGAAAACCCGGGAATCATGGAGGGCACCGTTCGCCCCGAATACGGACGGGCCGTCGACCTGCTGACACGGGCCGCGATCAAGGAAATGATCATTCCCTCGCTCCTTCCCGTACTCGCTCCCATCGTGATGTACGCGGTGATCAGCCTGATCGGCGGCCAGGCCGCGGCCTTTACCGCAATCGGCGCGATGCTGCTCGGAACCATCGTCACCGGCATTTTCGTCGCTGTCTCCATGACGGCGGGTGGCGGTGCCTGGGACAATGCCAAGAAGTACATCGAGGACGGCAATCACGGCGGCAAGGGTTCCAACGCCCACAAGGCCGCGGTGACCGGCGATACCGTTGGGGATCCCTACAAGGATACGGCGGGACCGGCGATCAACCCGATGATCAAGATCATCAATATTGTCGCGATCCTGCTGCTGGCGGCGCTTGCCGCGTGAGCGGGGACGGACGGTTTTTCGGGACGGCCCTACTGGCTGGTCTGGTTGAACCGTCCCAGATTGCCGAGCAACTGCTGGAGGACGGTGAACTCCTGACCCGCAGTCGGGGTCTCCCGGTCGACCAGGGTAATCTGCCGTCCGTCCACTTCCGACAGCGTGCCGATCTCGTCGACCCTGCCGTCCTCGGCAAAAGAGACGAAAACGATCTGCCGGGACTCGAGCCTGTCCTTGAAGAAGGCGAAGGACCGCGTTTTGCTTGTCACGTAGTACCAGGTCTCCTGCCCGAAGTCGGACGATGAGGATGGAGTACCCAGAAGGGCAGCGACCGTGTTCCGGTCAGTCTGGCCCGGAACGACCCGGACCAGACGATCAGGATCGACCTTGTTGCCATGAGTTTCCACTCGCGGCGTACAGGACGCGGCCAGGCCGGCGACAACGGTGGCTGCAGCCATGCACCGCACCAGCGGTCGCAACCGGAAGCGGGACGGTCCGGACGGCGGTTTCGGGGCGGTGGTGGTCAATGTCATCATTCTCGCAACACGATGGACACATGCGATCCGGTGGCCATCGTGGAATGTGGTCGCAAGCACGTCCGCGGTCAATCCCGGAACCCGCAACGGTTTCCGGTCGGCACTGTCCATGATCCGGTGGCTGATGCTCCGGCGCGGTCGCGCACAGGCGATGCGGCAATCCGTGTCTCGAATCTATGACGGAATTGTGGCACAGTCCCGCCGTGTCGAGTTCTACCGTGATCTGGCTGTTCCGGATTCACTTGACGGCCGGTTCGATATGCTTGTCCTGCACATGGTGCTGGTTCAACGCCGCCTGAAGGGAGAGTCCCGGGATGCAGCCAGGTTCGCCCAGGCGCTGTTTGACCACATGTTCGTCGACATGGACGAGTCGCTGCGCGAGATCGGTGTCGGCGACATGTCCGTGGGCAAACGAGTGAAACAGATGGGCGCGGCGTTCTACGGGAGGCTCGAGGCCTACGAGGCGGGACTTGCCGGGCACACGCTTGAGCAAGCGCTGGCGCGCAACGTCTACCGCGGTACGGTTCCCGATGATGACGCGGTGCGCCGCCTGGCCGATTACGTCAGGTCCGCGGAACGGTTGCTTGCGACACAGCCGGTCTCCGACGTGCTGGCGGGGGCGGCCTGTTTCGGGGATCCCTCGTCGTGACCGCGCCGGAATTCAGCAGGGTCATGCATCTGGCTGACCTTCTCTCGGGGTCCGGCAGGATCTGCCTGGAGGCGAGTGCAAGGGAGTGCGCCGCGCTCGCGCGGCGATTCGGGGTCGAGGCGATATCCGACTTTCGGGTCACGCTGCAGACGCATGGACTGCGCGAGGGCGCAATCCGTCTCGAGGGCACGGCATGTGCCGAGGTCGCCGTGGCCGGGGAGGCGGGGGAACCGCCGCTCGAGTTCATCATTGGTGAGGAATTCGAGGAAATCGTGGCGACTCCCGAGGCGATCGAGGTGCTTGGCACGGTCAGTTCCGAGCAGGCCGAGGACGCGGAGCCCGCTCCCGGGGGTGTGTTTGACGTGGGAGAGGTATGCGCGCAGCAGCTGTCTCTGGCGCTCGACCCTGTCATGCTTGAAGCGGGTCGGTTCGAAAACGGAACACTGGCCTGCAGTGCCGGCGACGACGACCCCGATGCCGACAATCCGTTTTCCGCGCTCAGGACGTTCGGCCTTCACGGGTCGTCCGATCGATGACTTCCGGGCAGACGTGCAACCGATATGCTACGGTGATCCGATCGGCATCCTGGACTTGGAAACCGAAGTGAATCCACGAACGACATTCACGTCCCGATACACAGATGGCTGTCTCCACAACCATCGCACTTGACGCCATGGGAGGCGACCAGGCTCCCGACTTCGTTGTTCAGGGAGCCGATATCGCTCTCGAGCGAATGCCGGACCTGCGTCTTGTCCTGGTCGGCGAGGAACCGCGGATCACCGATTTGGTGGCGAAGACCAGGCGGTTGCGCAGCAGCGCGGTGGAGATCGTTCCCAGCGACGAGATCGTCGGCGCCGATGAGCGTCCGTCCGCGGTCCTGCGCCGGGGGCGCAGGACCAGCATGAGGGTCGCGACCGACCTGGTTGCCAACGGGACGGCGGATGGCGTGGTTTCGGCCGGAAACACCGGTGCCTTCATGGCCCTGTCGAAGTTCCTGATCGGTACCTGCCCCGGCATTACCCGGCCCGCCATAGCCGGGTTCTTCCCCACGCTCCGGGGCGAGACCTGCGTGCTCGATCTCGGGGCAAACATCGAGTGTGACACCGGGAACTACGTCCAGTTCGCGATGATGGGTGCGATCTTCACCCGGATCGTCCTGGGTCTCGAGACGCCTTCGGTCGGACTGCTCAATGTCGGCAGCGAGGAGCAGAAGGGGTACCAGGATCTGCGTGACGCGGCGGATGTCCTTCGCAACTGCGACATGCCGCTCAGTTATCATGGATTCGTGGAAGGCAATGACCTGGCGACGGGATCGGTCGACGTGATCGTGACCAACGGATTTACCGGGAATATCGCCCTGAAGACCGCCGAGGGATCGGCGCAGTTCCTGACCAGCCTGCTGCGGGACTCGTTCCGCTCGAGCTGGACGGCGAAACTGGGATACCTGTTGTGCAGGCGGGCTCTGAGTCGCACGCTCGGTCGGGTCGATCCGCGCCATCGCAACGGTGCGGTGTTCCTCGGACTGAACAGCATCGTGGTCAAGAGCCACGGCGGTACCGACAGGCTTGGCTTTGCCAACGCCATTTGTGTTGCCGCCAACATGGCCCGGTTCGGTTTCCTCGACAGTGTCCGGGAAGAACTGTCCGTGCAGGAAACCGTCCAGGGCGAGAACAGCGTGCCGGCAGCGCTTCCTTGACCGCCCGGCGTTCCCTGCTTCTCGGTTGCGGTTCCTATCTGCCGGACCGCGTTCTCAGCAATGATGAACTGGCCGAACGCGTGGACACGTCCGACGAGTGGATCGTCCAGCGTACCGGCATCCGGCAGCGTCATGTCGCCGCGGATGGCGAACTGACCTCCGATCTCGCGCTTGCCGCTTCCCGCTCGGCGCTTGCCGCTGCGGGACTGGGTGTCGACGATGTCGACCTCATCATCGTTGCCACCACAACTCCGGACGACACTTTCCCGTCGACCGCAACCCGGGTCCAGGCTGGCCTGGGCATGCGACGTGGCGCCGCGTTCGACGTGCAGGCGGTTTGCGCGGGGTTCATCTACGCCGTGTCGGTCGCAGACAGCCTGATCCGTACCGGTCAGTTCGAGTGCGCAATCGTCATCGGAGCCGAGACCTTCACACGGATCCTGGACTGGAACGACCGCTCGACATGCGTGCTGTTCGGGGACGGCGCAGGCGCCATAGTGCTGAAGGGGGACAACTCCGCAGACAGTTCCGGCTACGGCGTGCTATCGACACATCTCCATTCCGATGGACGTGAACGCGATATTCTCTACGTCGATGGCGGTCCGTCACGCAGTGGCACCAGCGGGCATGTGCGCATGAACGGCCGCGAAGTTTATCGACATGCCGTATCCAAGCTCGGACGGGTGATCGAGGAAGCGCTGGCGGCCAACAGCCTGAGCGTCGACGATGTCGACTGGCTGGTTCCCCACCAGGCCAACCGCAGGATCATTGACAGCATGGCCGCGCGGATGAAGCTGCCGCCCGGCAAGGTGGTGTGCACCATCGAGCGGCATGCCAACACCTCCGCGGCCTCCGTACCGCTTGCACTCGCCGAGGCGGTCGAGGACGGGCGCGTGAAGCAGGGCCACCTGGTGCTGTTCGAAGCCATCGGTGGCGGACTGGTCTGGGGTGCGGGCCTTGTCAGGATCGGCGGAGCGCCACGGTACACGCAGGGATCCCATTGTACCTGATGTGCCACGGGCTGTGCCTTGTTTGCCACAGAACCGTTACAAAATCATGACAGGTCCCTGGCCCGGCCGGCGCGGAGGACCGGAGCCGGAAACCCGGGCCGCGCACGGTCCCCGTCCCCATGGCCCCGCGCAGTCCTCCCGAATTGCCGGGTTCAGGACCGGGGACGGTCCTGTCGCGGGCATCCGTGGCATGCGGGGCACACTCCTTGCGTGCGCGCCGGAGGGAACGGAACAGGCGTGTCGGGACGGGGACAAGCGGTTTGACGCGTCTGACCTGACCGCGTAGCATCGCGCGCGAGGTTCAGCGAGGCGGTCTTTTCGGCATGAACGGCACGACACTCACCCGCGCACAGTTGAGCGAGGCTCTGTGCCGCCAGATGGGATTTTCCCGCCACGACTCATCTGTCCTGCTCGAGTCCATCCTCGAGGAAATCTCCCAGGCCTTCGAGCGCGGTGATACGGTCAAGTTGCCGACATTCGGCAGTTTTTCGGTGTGTAACAAGCGCGAACGGATCGGACGCAACCCGCGTTCCGGCGAGGAGGTACCGATCCCTCCGCGAAATGTGCTGGTGTTCAGAGCGTCCCGGCTCCTGAAGGACCGGATCAACAAGAGCCTGCTTGGAAACGATCAGTGACCGGTAGCCGGCGGTGACGTTCGACAGAGACAGCGACCGGCCTGGCGACCGGGCGCCGGGACGCGCATTCCAGACCATCAGCGAGGTTGCGCGCGAGCTCGATCTTCCCGCCCACGTCCTGCGGTTCTGGGAGACCAAGTTCAGCGAGATAAAGCCGCTGAAGCGGGGCGGCGGCCGGCGGTACTACCGGCCCGAGGACATCCAGGTGCTGCGCCGGATCCAGCGCCTGCTGCACAACGACGGTTACACCATCAGGGGTGCCCAGCGGATCCTGCGGGACGGTAGCGTACGACCTGGTGTTGCAGATACGCCGTCTGCCTCCGATGCCGGGTCCGAGCCTTCGATGCGGGAGCAGCTGCTCGAGATCTACGAGGAACTGCTCGAGCTGCGTCAGCAGCTCGAGGCGGCGCGCAATTCCGGCGCCTGACCGATCCGCTTGCCCGCGAGGGGCAAACACCATACAAGAAACAGGATTCGCACATGGTGTCCGGAGCGTGGCGCAGTCTGGTAGCGCACTACACTGGGGGTGTAGGGGTCGTGGGTTCAAATCCCGCCGCTCCGACCACGTGCGAAACGCCGACGTCCGCAACGCCGCATTGACGCCGAATTCATGATTGCAGACGGGCCATGACCGACGTCCGAAGCCGCACCGCGCTGGCCTTCTCGAATGTCGGCCACGCCTATTCGCATTTCCTGATGCTGGTCTACCCGACGGTGGTGATCGCCCTCGAAGGGGTGTTCAACCTGCCGTATCACCAGCTGATCGGCCTGATGCTGGCAGGAAACGTGCTGTTTGGCGCCATGGCGTTGCCGGCGGGTTTCCTGGGTGACCGGTGGAGTGCGCCGGGCATGATGGTGGTCTTCTTCCTGGGGACCGGCGGCGGCGCCGTGCTGACCGGTCTGGCGACAACACCATTCGAGGTCGCCCTCGGGCTTGCAACCATCGGGTTCTTCGGATCGATCTACCATCCGGTGGGGATTGCGTGGGTGGTTCGGCGTGTCGCAAACCGGGGCAGGGCGCTTGGCTGGAACGGGGTGTGCGGCAGTATCGGCGTGGCGCTGGCCCCGCTTATCGCCGGCATCCTGACAGACTACTGGTCCTGGCAGGCCGCATTCATCCTGCCGGGCGCGCTGTGTGTCGCGACCGGCGTGCTGCTGCTGCTGGCGATTGGCGCCGGCCTCGTGGCCGAGGACACCTCCTATCGCCGCTCCGCGCCGCCCGAGGCCAGTCGCAGGGACATGCAGCGCGGCGCCCTGGTCCTGCTGGCGACCGTTGCCTGCACCGGCCTCGTCTACCAGGCGACGACCTTTGCCCTTCCCAAGCTGTTCGAAGCCCGGCTCTCCGGAATGCTGGGCGAGGGTCTGATCGGAATCGGTTTCGTGGTATCGGCCGTCTACCTGGTCTCCAGTGTCACCCAGGTTCTCGGCGGGTGGCTTTCGGACCGGTTCGATGTCCGCAGGGTGTACCTGTGCGCATGGCTCGCCCAGGCACCGCTGCTGCTGGTCGCGGCACTTGTCGACGGGACCCTGCTGATCGTCTTGGTCATCGCCATGGTCGTCGCCAACACCATCGGCACACCGGCCGAGAACAGCCTGTTTGCCCGGTTCACGCCGCCGCGCTGGCGGGCTACCGCCTTCGGTGTCAAGTTTGTCCTCGCCCTGGGCGTTGCCGCCGCCGCCATTCCGCTCATTGCCTGGATCTACGCCGCCACCCAGGGTTTCGCGTGGCTGCTGATCATCCTCGCGTGCATCGCCGCGGTGGCGACACTCGCGGCCACCCTGCTTCCCAGGGCGGCCCGGGACGACAGGCTCGACTTCCGCCAGGCGCCAACCGCGGCGGAGTAGCCGGGGCGCCCGGCTCCACTTCCCGTGTGGCCGGATGACACCCTTGCCGACACGCCCACCGCCTCTCCAGGCCGACCGGGAAGCCGGACGGGATCCGGACGGGGTCCGGCGCAGGGGGACCTGCGTCTGGTGTGGCTGAGGCCAAATCTCGAAGGGTTGCTGGTCCGGCTCCAAAACGGCAGCGAAACGCTGCGCCTGCAGCCAAACGAGGCAAGGTCGCGGCTGCGTCAGTTGAGCCCGGATTACGAAAAACCGACATCGGCAGACTGGCTGAGCGGGAATTTCAGTTTGGACGATCAGCGCCGCGCCGCCAGATATGATCGCGATTTGAGTGCCGTTCTTGACCTGTTGGGCTTGGGGACCCCACCTTCGTGACGCGATCAGCCATGCGGATTGACAGGGCCGATGCAGGTCTCCGGGAACAGGAAATGGCGGGCCCGGACCGGGACTGTGCCGGTCAGGGCTGTCCGGCGGCGAACTTCACGGCTTCCTCGGCTGCCCGGAACAGGGCGCGCGCCTTGTTGACGCACTCCTCGTACTCGGTGTCCGGATCACTGTCGGCGACGACTCCGCAACCGGCCTGGATGTGCATGACACCGTCCTTCACCAGCGCCGTCCGGAGCGCGATGCATGTGTCCATGGCGCCGCCGGCACTGAAGTAGCCGATCGCACCCGCGTACACGCCGCGACGCGTCTTCTCCAGTTCGTCGATGATCTCCATGGCCCGGACCTTCGGGGCGCCTGACACGGTGCCGGCCGGAAAACTCCCCGCCAGTGCGTCGAGCCCGTCCAGCCCGTCGCGGATCCTGCCCTCGACATGGCTCGCGATGTGCATCACGTGCGAGTAGTACTCGATGACGAACTGCTCCACCACGCGAACGCTGCCGACCCTCGAGACCCGGCCCACGTCGTTGCGGCCGAGGTCGAGCAACATCAGGTGCTCGGCCCGCTCCTTGGGATCGCTGAGCAGTTCCTCCGCCATCTGCCGGTCAAGCGCTGCCGTCTCGCCGCGTGGCTTGGTACCCGCGAGCGGGCGCAGGGTGACGATCTCGTCGCGCAGCCGGACCAGGATCTCGGGGCTGGAGCCGACGATCGAGAAGCCGCCGAAGTCGAAGAAGAACAGGAAAGGCGAGGGGTTCAGCCGCCGAAGCGACCTGTACAGCGACATCGACGGCAGCGGAAACGGAACCGAGAACCGCAGTGACGGGACAATCTGGAACGCGTCACCGGCCCGGATGTAGTCCTTTGCCCTCTCCACCACGTCGCAGAATTCCTCCCGGGTCGTCGGCGAGACCGGATCGCCGAGTTCCAGGGAGCCGGCGCTGGTACCGGCGGGCAGCCCGCGGCGGAAATCGGCGATGACGCCGGCAATCCGGGTCCGGGCCGCACGATAGGCGGCGTCGGCCGATACTCCCGGCTCGGGCCACACCGGGGTGACGATACTGACCACGTCCTCGAGCCTGTCGAACACGCAGATGAGGGTCGGGCGGACGAAAATGCCGTCGGGGATTTCGAGGTCGTCGTGCGTGGTATCGGGAATGTTCTCGGTCAGCCGCACCGCGTCGTAGCCCATGTATCCGAACAATCCGGACGACATGGGCGGCAGTCCTTCCGGAAGCGCGATCCGCGACCGCGCCAGTACCGTACGCAACGACTGCATCGGGGGCTCGCCGCAGGGCTCGAACGCATCCGGCTCGGACTCGGCCCGCCAGTTGATCTCGGCCCTGTCGCGGGAGAACCGCCACACCAGGTCGGGCCGCAGCCCGATGATCGAGAACCGGCCGCGTACCGCGCCACCTTCCACGGATTCCAGCAGGAAGGCGTTGGCCTTGCCGTCGGCCAGCTTGAGCATGGCCGAGACCGGGGTCTCCAGATCGGCGACCATGCTGGTCCACACCACCTGGGCCTCGCCGCGGGCGTAGGTGGCCGAAAAGCCTGCGAGTTCGGGTTCCACGGTCATTGCGAGGCTGCCATCAGCGTGTCGATATAGCCGCGGTCGATGGTCGCCGGGTAGCGTTCGCGCAGGTTTCGGGTGTAGGCGTCCATGTAGTCCTGGCCCATGACGATCTGCAGCTGGGATTCGAGCCCGGTGCGCTCGGCCCGGGTCCGGTCGGGATCCGGGCTCCTGATCTCGAGCAGTTCCAGCACTGCAACCCCGGTATCGCCCGGGCTGGTTCCGACTTCGCCACGTCCGAGTCCGAAGATGGTGTCGACCGTCGACCCCGGCCAGGCCTCCTGGTCGAGCCCCGAGCCGTTGCGCCCGACCGGTCCGATGGACTGCGCCGTCAATCCGAGTGTCCGCGCACCGGCCTTCAGTCCGACGCCGCCCCGTGAGGCCGCCGCGAGGCGTTGCGCCCGTTCATCAGCCCGCTCCAGTGCCCGGGCATGCCGCCAGCTCTGCGCGACCAGGTCCCTGACCTCGGCGAGGTCGCGCTGTCGTGGCGCGGTCACGCGATCGACACGCAACAGGAAGTACCCGCCATCCGGCGTTTCGGTGAGCGTGCTCTGCTCGCCGTCACCGGTCTCGAACAGCGTCCTCAGGAAAACCTCGCCGCCGGGAAGCCCCGGGACCGTCTGACCGTCTGTTCCGGTACCTGTCCTGTCGACCATGCCGACCCTTCGCGCAACCAGGTCGACACCCCGCGCCGCTTCCTCGATCGTCGCCCCGCCAGCGAGGGCATCCTCGAAGCTATTCGCAAGTTCGAACATGGCATCAAGCGCACGCTCGCGGGCAATCGCATCGCGTATCCCCTGGCGGACCTCGTCGAATGACAGGATGCGCTGCGGCTTGGCCGAGCGGACGACGAACACCTTCCAGCCGAAGGCGGTGCCGACGGGCGCGCTGGCGGTTTCCCCGGCGGTCCCGAACGCCGCGGCCCGTTCCGCATCCTCGATGAAATCTGCCTCGGTCGCGGCGTCGAGCATCACCGGTTCGCCCGCCGCCGCGGTCAGCGCGGCGATCACGGAGTCCGCCCCCGTCGAGGCCGCAGCCGTGGTGAGTGCGGCGCGCGCGCTGTCCTCGTCATCGAACAGGAACTGGGCAAGGTCGCGGGTCGCCGGCCGGGTGAACTCGTCGATGCGCTGATCGTACTCGGACTGCAGTTCGGCTTCGGGAACCAGGGTCTCGCTTGCGAGTTCCTCGGCGGCCAGCGACAGGTAGGTCGCCTCGCGGTACTCGGGCGCCACGTAGGCGGACCGTTCGCTCTCGTAATGATCCTGCAGTTCCGCGGGCCCGGGCCCGGGAATTCCGGTCATCGAGTCAACGGAGATGAACACGCCGTCTGCGACCCGGGTTTCGGCACGCCACGCATGCAGTGTCTCGGCGAGGGCGTCCGGGACCAGGGCGGTGCTCCGGACCGCGGCCGCGATCTGGTCGCGTTTCAGTTGCCTGGCGATGGCGGCGAAGAACTCGGCCTCGGCCATGCCGAAGCGGAACATCGCCTGGCGGAACAGTTCCGGACTGAAGCGGTCGGAATTGTCGCGGAACATCGGCGACTCCCGAACCCACGCCTTGAGCTGGTCCTCGCCGACCAGCAGGCCGAGCTTCTTGCCCTCGGCCTCGAACAGACCGGTCTCGACCAGGGACTCGATCACGCCGTCGAGGATAACCGCGCGCATCCGCTCCTCTTCCTGCGGCGGCGCGCCCAGCGCCCGGCGTGTCCGGTCGTACTCGTTCAGCACCTCGGTGGACGAGAAGATGGTCTCGCCCACGGTGATGGCGGCGCGGCCGCCGGAACCGCCTAGGAAGATGTCGCCGATCCCCCAGATCGCGAAGCTCACCACGAGCAGGGCGAACAGGGCCTTCACGAGAATCGACGATACCTTGGAACGGATGAGCTGCAGCATCGGGGACGGGGTCCTTCCGGCCTGGATGGTACGGGGGTCCGCGGGCGCGGCGCATACTAGTGGCACGGGGATTGCTGCGGCAACACGCATCTCCGTGCCTGCGCTGCCGCGACGTGGTAGGAAGCCGCCGGCACAGATCACTGCCGGAGCACCACGCGCCATGCCTCCCCTTGTTGTCGGCAACTGGAAGATGAACCTGGCGGCCGGCGAGGCGATCCGCCTGGCCGGCGCCATCGCGCGGGAGGCCGCCGCGGAAGCGGAGATCGTGCTCTGCCCTCCGGCGGTATGGCTGGTCCCGGTCGCCTCGCAGCTTGCGGGTTCCGCGATTGCACTGGGCGGCCAGGATTGTCACCAGGCCGGCCAGGGGGCACATACGGGCGATATCGCGGCCCGGCAGCTCGCCGACGCGGGGTGCAGCCACGTCATCCTGGGCCATTCGGAGCGGCGTGCGAACCACGGCGAGACCGATGCGCAGGTGGCGGCCAAGGTATCCGCGGCCCATGACGCGGGCCTGGTTGCCATCGTGTGTGTCGGCGAGACCGCGGGCCAGCGGGCGGGGGGCCATGCGCTCTCGACGGTGGAATCACAGCTGCGCGGGTCATTGCCCGCCGGATGCGACACCCGCAATACCGTCATCGCGTACGAACCGGTGTGGGCCATCGGATCCGGAGCCGCGGCTTCCCTGGATGACATCGCCGCCATGCACTCGCACGTGGGATCGGTGGTCGGCGCGCACTCCGACCGGCTCGCCGGCTGCCGCATCCTCTACGGCGGCTCGGTCAAGCCGGAGAATGCCCGCGAGATCCTCGCGCTCGGCGGGGTGAACGGTGCGCTGGTGGGCGGGGCGAGCCTGGCGGCGGAGGACTTCCTCGCAATCGCCCGGGCAGTCTGAACGGATGACGGAATCGGGCGATTCTGCTGGATTTGCCTGACCGGCACGGGTACATACTCCACGCACCGTCGCGGTGCCAGCGACAGAACCGGAACGAGATGACCGAAGTCCTGCTTGCCATTCACCTGATGATTGCCGCGGCCCTTGTCGTCGTGATCCTGCTGCAGCGCAGCGAGGGTGGCGGCCTCGGTATTGGCGGTGGCGGGGGAGGAGGCGGATTCATGTCCGCGCGCGGCACCGCCAACCTGCTGACCCGGTCAACGGCGGTCCTGGCAACCTGTTTCTTCGTCACCAGCCTCGCGCTCGCAATCATTGCCGATTCGGGTCGCCGTGGTTCGATCGCCGACGAAATCCGGGTGGAGGAACCCCGCCAGGATCCACAGGTTCCGCAGGCTCCGGTCTCGCAGTAGGCGCGCACAACGCGCCGCTACCGGACTTCCATGCACCTTGGATATATCCCGTGTCCAATCGATGCGGTATGTAACGGGTCCATGTCCCGCTTCATCTTCATTACCGGCGGCGTGGTGTCCTCGCTTGGCAAGGGCCTCGCATCGGCGGCGCTCGGTGCCCTGTTGCAGGCTCGCGGCTACCGGGTCCGGCTGCGCAAGCTCGACCCGTATCTGAACGTTGATCCCGGCACGATGAGCCCGTACCAGCACGGCGAGGTCTACGTGACCGATGACGGGGCGGAAACCGACCTCGATCTCGGCCACTACGAGCGCTTTACCGGCGTTCCCGCGCGCCGGAGCGACAACGTGACCACGGGCCAGATCTACATGGACGTTCTCTCGAAGGAACGTCGCGGCGACTATCTCGGTGCGACCATCCAGGTCATTCCCCACGTCACGGACGCCATCAAGGCGTTCGTTCTCGGCGACCTCGGCGACGAAGACTTCATCCTGTGCGAAATCGGCGGGACGGTCGGCGACATCGAGAGCCTGCCATTCCTCGAGGCGATCCGCCAGCTCGGCAACGAACTCGGCCCGGAACGATCACTGTTCGTGCACCTTACCCTGGTTCCGTACATCGCGGCGGCCGCGGAACTCAAGACCAAGCCGACCCAGCACTCCGTCAAGGAGCTGCAGAGCGTCGGCATCCAGCCCGACCTGCTGCTCTGCCGGTCGGACCGGGAACTGCCGGCCGAACTGCGGCGCAAGATCGGGCAGTTCTGCAACATCAGGCCCGACGCCGTCATTACCGCCAACGACGTTCCCTCGATTTACGACGTGCCGCTCAGGTACCACGAGAACGGTTTCGACACGGCCGTGTTCCGGCATTTCGGTCTGCTCGACCGGTGCCCGGACCCCGACCTGTCAGGCTGGCAGCGCATTGCCGGCATCACCGCCCAGCCGGAGGGCTCGGTCACGATTGCGATCGTCGGCAAGTACACGAGCCTGCCCGATTCCTATAAGTCGCTCACCGAAGCCCTTTCCCATGGCGGGTTCGAGCACAAGGTCCGGGTCGAGATCGACTGGATCGATTCGGAGATCTTCGAACGCGAGGACACCATTCACCAGCTTGAAGGAGTGCACGGCGTGCTGGTGCCCGGCGGGTTCGGAGAACGCGGTGCGGAAGGGAAGATCGCCGCGGTCCGTTTCGCGCGCGAGCGCCGGGTTCCCTATCTGGGCATCTGCTTCGGCATGCAACTCGCTGTGATCGAGACGGCCCGGAGCATGGCCGGCATGCCCGGGGCCGGGTCGACAGAGTTCGGGCCGTGTGGAGACCCGGTTGTCGGCCTGCTGACCGAGTGGATGCAGGGTGAGGAGCTGCAGCAGCGCAGCGCCGACGGCACTCTCGGGGGAACCATGCGACTCGGTGCCTACGACTGCATGCTGGCCGACAACTCGCAGGTTTTCGGCATCTACGGAACCGGCACCATCAGCGAACGCCACCGGCATCGCTATGAAGTGAACATCACCTACCGCGAGCGCCTGGAGCGAGCGGGGCTGCGGTTCTGCGGCATGTCGCCCGACCACCGGCTGCCCGAGATCATCGAACTGCCGTCGCACCCCTGGTTCATCGGGGTGCAGTTCCATCCCGAGCTCAAGTCGAGGCCTTTCGCGCCGCACCCGCTGTTTACCAGCTTTGTCGGTGCGGCCGTGAACCAGTCGAGGCTGGTGTGATGCCCCTGGCCGCGGCTCACCGGGTCAGCATCGGACCGCTTGACGTCTCCAACACCCTGCCGCTGATCCTGATTGCAGGTCCGTGCCAGATCGAAAGCCGGGACCATGCCTTCGACATGGCGGGAGCCCTGGTCGAGATGTGCCGCCGGCACGGCCTGGGCCTCGTGTTCAAGTCGTCCTTCGACAAGGCGAACCGGACCAGCGCCAGCGGCGCCCGCGGGATCGGAATGGCGAAAGGACTGCCGATCCTGGCTGACATCCGGGCGCGTTTCGGCTGTCCGGTGCTGACGGACGTGCACGAGTCCGGCCAGTGCGGCGATGTCGCCGACGCTGTCGACGTGCTGCAGATCCCGGCCTTCCTGTGCCGCCAGACCGACCTGCTGCTGGCGGCGGCGGCGACCGGCCGGACGATCAACGTGAAGAAGGGCCAGTTCCTCGCACCGTGGGACATGCCCCACGTGGTTGCCAAGCTCGAAGGCGGCGGCTGTCGGGACATCCTGCTGACCGAACGGGGAACCAGCTTCGGCTACAACGCCCTGGTCTGCGACATGCGGGCCCTGCCGCAGATGGCCGAGACCGGATACCCAGTCGTCTTTGACGCCACCCATTCGGTTGCCGAACCGGGCGGCCGGGGTTCAGCCAGCGGCGGGGACCGGCGTTACGCGTCGGTGCTGGCCCGGGCAGCGGTCGCGGTGGGAGTATCGGCGGTCTTCATCGAGACCCACCAGGATCCGGACAACGCACCGAGCGACGGCCCGAACATGATCCGCCTTGACGACATGCCGGCACTGCTGTCGGAACTCGTCCAGCTGGACCGTCTCGCCAAGTCCCGGACCGTAACTGAGGGAGAGAACACGAATGGCCGTGCACACTGACTGCTACGGGCTGCCCTGCACGGCGGCCAGTCCCGAAGCGGTTGCCGAACTTGACGGCGTGATAGACGCCTACGTCCGCTTTCGACGCGATGCCGGCGACCGGCTCAAGGCCACGCTGCAGGTCGATCCCGACCTCCCGATGGCGCACGTGGCGAAGGGGTACTTCTTCAAGCTGTTCGGCAACGACGCCATGGCCCGCCGCGCCCGCCAGGCCCTTGCCGACGCCCGCAACGCGGTATCGAAGCGGGGCGCCACCGACCGGGAACGCCTGCATCTCGCGGCACTCGGGTCGTGGTGTGGCGAGGACATCGACGGAGCCGTCGACCTGTGGGAGCAGATCCTGCTTGACCATCCTCTCGATGTCTTTGCGCTCAGGCTCGCCCACTTCTCCCACTTCTACTCGGGCGCCGGCGGCAGGATGCGTGATTCCACCGCCCGGGTCCTGCCGCACTGGGGACCGGAACATCGCCACTACGGCAATCTGCTTGGCATGCACGCATTCGGGCTCGAGGAGTCGGGAGACTACCGCCAGGCAGAACGTTTCGGCCGCCGTGCCGTGGAGATCGATCCCGAGGACGCGTGGTCGGTGCACGCCGTGGCGCACGTCATGGAGATGGAAGGCCGACATCGTGAGGGGATTGAGTGGATCAGTTCGCGGGAGGACCACTGGTCGGTGGTCAACAACTTCCGGTTCCACCTGCACTGGCACCAGGCCCTGTACCACCTCGAGAAGCACGAGTTCGACGAAGTGCTGCGCCTCTACGACGAACAGATCGTCTCCGACCTCGAGGCGGACATGTACCTCGAGATGGTCAATTGCCCGGCGTTGCTGTGGCGCCTCGAGATGTTCGGTGTCGATGTCGGCGACCGCTGGGGACCGCTCGCCGAACTGGCACAGTCGCATCTCGACGATCACGAGCTGATCTTCGTCAGCCTGCACTACCTGATGGCGCTGATCGGTGACGGACGTAGCGAGGCCGCGACGGCCATGCTGTCCCGGTTGCGCACCTATGCGAGCCAGCCCACCACCCAGGGCCGGATCGCGGCCGGATTCGGCGTGGAGATCGGGGAAGCGATGTCGGCACTGCGGGCCGGAAACTGGGACCGGGTCGTCGACTGTCTGTGGCCGGTCCGCTATGAGATCCACCGCATGGGTGGCAGTCACGCCCAGCGTGACCTGTTCGAACTGATGCTGATCGACGCGCTGCTGAAGACCGACCGGAACACCATGGCCCGGGCGCTGCTGGCGGAGCGGACCGCCCGGACACCGAACAGTGCCTGGAGCTGGCGTCGGTTCTCCGAGGCGCTGGAGGGTACCGGCGATGCCGCCCGGTCGGCCGAAGCTGCCGCCAGGGCCGACACACTGCTGCGGACCGGAACCTGAGGCTGCCTGTTGCGGATATTTCGAGGGGAACAGACGGCATGAGCGGAATCGGCGACATCCGGGCGCGGGAAATTCTCGACAGCCGCGGCAATCCGACGGTCGAGGTGGACGTGCGGCTTGAGTCCGGCGCCTTCGGGCGCGCCGCGGTGCCCTCGGGCGCTTCGACCGGGAAGCACGAGGCGGCGGAACTGCGCGACGGTGATGCGGCCCGGTACGGGGGCAGGGGTGTGCTGAGGGCCGTCGACGCGGTCAACGGCGAGATCTTCGATACGCTGTCAGGCCGGGATGCGACGGAACAGCGCCTGATCGACATGACGCTGATCGAACTCGACGGAACCGAAAGCAAGGCCCGGCTCGGAGCCAACGCGGTGCTGGGTGTCAGCCTGGCCGTGGCCCGGGCTGCCGCAGCACACCTCGGCGTCCCGCTCTACCGGCACGTGGGCGGTCTGCAGGCCCGTCTGTTGCCAACTCCGATGATGAACATCCTCAACGGCGGCGCGCATGCCGACACGCCGATCGATTTCCAGGAGTTCATGATTGTCCCGGTCTCGGCCGGATCATTGCGCGAAGCGGTACGCACGGGAGCCGAGGTATTCCGGACGCTGCGCACCGCCCTCCTCGACGCCGGCCACAACACGAACGTCGGGGACGAGGGCGGGTTCGCCCCCGCGCTTGACGGGACCGAGTCTGCGCTCGGCTTCATCACCGGCGCCATCGAGGCGGCCGGGTTCGTCCCGGGCGAGGACGTGGCGATTGCGCTCGATCCGGCGGCAACCGAATTCCGGAAGGACGGACTGTACCGGCTTGAAGGCGAGGGGCAGGTGCTTGATTCGGCCGGCATGGTCGAACTCTACGCCGACCTGTGCACGCGCTACCCGATTGTTTCGATCGAAGACGGCCTGGCTGAAGACGACTGGGACGGGTTTGCAGCCCTGACGGCCGAACTCGGGGAACGGGTACAGATCGTCGGCGACGATCTGTTCGTGACCTCGCCGAAACGTGTACGCACCGGTATCGAGCGCCGGGCCGCCAATGCGGTCCTCGTCAAGGTCAACCAGATCGGAACCCTGTCGGAAACCCTGGACACGGTTGCCCTGGCGCAACGCTCGTCGTTCGGCGCCGTCATGTCGCACCGTTCCGGTGAAACCGAGGACGTCACGATCGCAGACCTTGCCGTGGCGGTGAATGCCGGGCAGATCAAGACCGGCGCACCGTCCCGCTCCGAGCGGACCGCAAAGTACAATCAGCTGATGCGCATCGAGGAGGAACTCGGGCCGGCGGCCCTGTACGCGGGTCGCACTCCGTTCGACCGGTAATCACTGTACCGACGCGAACAGGTATGGTACATTGTTGAGGTAACACTCGAGGAGTTCGGGAGCCGCACCGGTGTTGTCGATCAGCATCAACAGTCGCAAGCGTCTGCGGGCCCTTGCCGGCCCGTGTCTTGCCTGCGGCGTGCTTGCGTATTTCAGTTATCACCTCCTTGAAGGCGAGCACGGTCTGTCAGCCTCCCGGGCGCTCGACTTCCGGATCGAGCAGGCCCGGCACATGCACGAACGCGTGCGCTCCATGCGCGAGAGGCTCGAGCACAAGGTCTCCCTGTTGCGGGCGGACAGTCTCGACCTTGACCTGCTCGAGGAACTCGCACGGTCCAGGCTCGGGTTTTCCCACGCGGACGAACTGCTGATCCGGTTGCCTGAAGACGGGAAGCAAGCCGGGTAGCTGTGCCCTGATGGCAGGGCAGGACCCGGTCCGGGACGCAGGTTCCGCACATCCGGCCGGAACGTGGAATTCTTGAATCCTCGTGGCGTTTCGGGTTCAATGCGCCTCGACTCCGCCCGGGTTAAGGGCAGCACACCCCTGCATGCGATCAGAGATCCGGAGCATGTCATGGCACGATCAGCCACCAGGACAGCCGGCCGCGCAACGAGGACCCGGCGAACCGCCAGGGTGTCGCGGGAGGAGTTGCTTGAGCTGTACCGCATGATGCTGCTGATCCGCCGGTTCGAGGAAAAGGCCGGGCAGATGTACGGCATGGGACTGATCGGTGGTTTCTGTCACCTGTACATCGGACAGGAAGCGGTGGTGGTCGGCATGCAGGCGGCGGTCGAGGAAGGCTCGAGCGTGGTCACCAGCTACCGGGACCACGGCCACATGCTTGCCTGTGGCATGGAACCCCGCGGTGTCATGGCCGAACTGACTGGACGTGTCGGCGGATACTCCAGGGGCAAGGGCGGCAGCATGCACATGTTCAGCCGGGAGAAGAACTTCTTCGGCGGGCACGGCATTGTCGCAGCGCAGGTCCCGATTGGAACCGGGCTGGCATTTGCCCACAAGTACCGTGGCGAATCCTCGGTCAGCCTGACCTATCTCGGTGACGGCGCGGTCAACCAGGGACAGGTCTATGAGAGTTTCAACATGGCGGCGCTGTGGCAGCTGCCGTGCGTCTACATCATTGAAAACAACAAGTACGGCATGGGGACTTCAGTCAACCGGGCGGCGGCTGGCGGAGCCCTGGCGGAACGCGGTGCGGCCTACGGCATTCCCGGCACGGAAGTGGATGGCATGGACGTCATTGCCGTGCGCGACGCCGGCAGGAAGGCGATCGCGCACGCCTCGTCCGGCAAGGGCCCCTTCATTCTCGAGTTGAAGACCTACCGTTACCGGGGCCATTCAATGTCCGACCCGGCCAAGTACAGGACCAAGGACGAGGTGCAGAAGATGCGCCAGGAGCATGATCCGATCGACAACGCCCGCCAGCGTCTCGCCACGGCGGGGGTCAGCGACGATGACCTCAAGGCGATCGATCGCGACATTCGGGCTGTGGTGACGGACGCCGCGGATTTTGCCCAGTCGAGCCCGGAACCCGATCCGTCGGAGCTCTTTACCGACATTCTGGTTCAGGATTGAAGCGTCCCCGGGGGAGGCAGCGAAGGTGGCCACGCAGATACTGATGCCGGCGCTCTCGCCGACCATGACCGAAGGCACGATCGTCGCCTGGCACAGACAGCCCGGTGACCAGGTCATTCCGGGCGACGTGATCGCGGAGATCGAGACGGACAAGGCGACCATGGAACTGGAAGCCGTCGACGAGGGTGTGCTCGGCCGGATCCTGGTGCCGGCCGGCAGCGAGAATATTGCAGTCAATACCCCGATCTGCCTGCTGCTGGCCGAAGGCGAGGAAGAGATCGCGCTCGAGCAGCCGCTCCCGCCTGTTCCAAAGGCGGTCACGCCGGCCCGTCCCGCACCGACGATCGCGGTTCCCGTCGATGCTGAACGCGAGCCGGGCGAGACCCGGTTGCAGACGGTACGCGAGGCCCTGCGCGACGCCATGGCGGAGGAAATGTTCGCCGACGAGCGGGTCTTCGTCATGGGCGAGGAGGTCGCGGAATACCAGGGGGCCTACAAGGTCACCCAGGGCCTGCTGCAGCAATTCGGTGACAGGCGCGTGATCGATACCCCGATCACCGAACACGGCTTTGCCGGTCTCGGAGTCGGGGCCGCATTCGGCGGCCTGAGGCCTGTCGTCGAGTTCATGACCTTCAATTTCGCCATGCAGGCCATGGATCACATCATCAACTCCGCCGCCAAGACACTCTACATGTCGGGCGGCCAGATGGGATGCCCGATTGTCTTCCGCGGCCCGAACGGTGCGGCGGCACGAGTCGCCGCCCAGCATTCGCAGGATTATTCGAGCTGGTATGCCCACTGTCCGGGCCTCAAGGTGGTCGCACCCTGGTCCGGCGCCGATGCCAAGGGCTTGCTCAAGTCGGCGATCCGTGATCCCAACCCGGTGATCGTGCTCGAGAACGAGGTGCTCTACGGTCGCAGCTTCGAGGTACCGGTCGACCCCGGCTTCGTGGTTCCCATCGGCAAGGCCCGCGTGGTCCGGCCAGGCGCCGACGTCACCATAACCGCGTTTTCGATCATGGTCGGAAAGGCGCTGGAAGCGGCGGACCTGCTGGCTGCCGACAATATCGAGGCAGAGGTGGTCGACCTCCGGACGCTGCGGCCGCTGGACATCGACACGGTCGTCGCGTCCGTGCGGCGGACCAACCGGATCGTCTCGGTGGAGGAAGGCTGGCCCGCGTGCGGCATCGGGGCCGAACTTGCCGCGCGGGTCATGGAAGAGGCCTTCGACTGGCTTGACGCGCCACTGAAGCGTGTGACCGGGGCTGACGTGCCGATGCCGTACGCGGCCAACCTGGAACAGCTTGCGCTGCCTGGTGCAGAGGACATCGCGGCGGCGGCCCGCGAAGTCTGCTACAGGTCCTGAGGGAAAGAGCCATGCCTATCCAGATCCTCATGCCCGCGCTCTCCCCGACCATGACCGAGGGCAAGATCATTGCCTGGCACCGTCAGCCCGGCGATCCGGTTCAGGCGGGCGATGTGATGGCGGAAATCGAGACCGACAAGGCGACCATGGAAATCGAGGCGGTCGACGACGGTACCATGGGACGGATCCTGGTGGCTGCCGGAACCGAGGGCGTGGCGGTGAATACCCTGATTGCCTTGCTGCTCGAGGAAGGAGAGGGGGACGAGGTGCTCGACGCTGTCTCCCCTCCGCCGGCTGCAGCGCCGCCGGCCACCGTGCCGCAGCCTGACGCGCCGAAGCCGGCGGCGACAGCGCCTGCCGCCCCGTCCCGGGATGGCGAGCGTGTCTTTGCGAGCCCGCTTGCGCGGCGCATGGCGCACCAGGCCGGTCTCGACCTGGCGGCCATCAACGGCACGGGTCCGAACGGCCGGATCGTCAAGGTCGACATCGAGGCTGTCATCGCCGCGGGCACCGAGAGACCGCAATTGTCGGCCCCGGTTGCCCCGGCCCCGGTCGTTGCCGCCGCTCCGCCCGCGCCGTCGGCAACGGCGCAGTACGAGGACCGCCCGAATTCCACCATGCGCAAGGTGATTGCGCGCCGGCTGGCCGAATCGAAACAGACCGCGCCGCATTTCTACCTGTCGATGGATTGCGAACTCGATGCCCTGCTGGAGGTTCGACGCACCCTCAACGCGCGGCTCGAAGATACTGCCCGGATCTCGGTCAACGACATGGTGATCCGCGCAGCGGCCCTTGCGCTTGCCCAGGTTCCGGAAGCGAACGCCTCCTGGAGCGAGGAGGCGATTCGTGTCTACGGATCGGTCGACATCTCGGTCGCGGTGGCCATCGACGGTGGACTGATCACTCCGGTCATCCGAAACGCCCAGCACAAGGGCCTTTCGCAGATCGCCGAGGAAATGAAGGAACTCGCCGCCCGGGCCCGCGACGGCAAGCTCGCACCCGAGGAATACCAGGGCGGGACCTTCTCGATATCAAACCTCGGCATGTACGGGGTTCGGGAATTCGCCGCCGTCATCAATCCGCCCCAGGGTGCGATCCTTGCCGTCGGCGAGGGAAGCAAGCGCCCGGTGGTGCGCGACGATGCGCTGGCGATCGCCACGGTGATGACATGTACACTGTCGGTCGATCACCGGGTCGTCGACGGGGCGGTCGGCGCCCGGCTTCTGGCGGCCTTCAAGCGGCTGGTCGAGGATCCGCTGCTGATGCTGCTGTGACCGGCGGGACGGACATGCCGGATTCCAGCCATGACGTCATCGTAATCGGCGGCGGGCCGGGTGGTTATGTTGCCGCGATCAGGGCCGCGCAACTCGGGCTTCGCTGTGCCGTCGTCGAGGAGGCGCACCTGGGCGGCATCTGCCTCAACTGGGGATGTATCCCCACCAAGGCACTTCTGCGGGCTTCGGAAATCCATCACCTGCTGCACAATCTGGACGGCTATGGAATCTCGGTCGGCGAGATCTCCTTCGACATGGACAGGGTCGTGGCCCGGTCGCGCGCCGTGGCGCGGCAACTGTCGGGTGGTGTCGCGCATCTGCTGCGCAAGAACGGTGTCGCGGTGATCGAGGGGCGCGGACGGCTTGCCGGAATCAGGAACGGCCGCCGCCTGGTATCGGTCGAACGCGATGGCGCGGCGCTCGGCGAGTTCGACGCGCCCGACGTCATCCTGGCAACCGGGGCGCGGGCGCGGACCCTGCCCGGGATCGAACCGGACGGGAGCACCATCTGGAGCTACCGCGAGGCCATGGTGCCGAGCGCCCTGCCGGAATCGGTCCTCGTGATCGGGTCCGGCGCAATCGGCATCGAGTTCGCGAGCTTCTACTCCGACCTGGGCGCCGAGGTCACGGTGGTGGAGGTGCTTGACCGCATCCTGCCGGTCGAGGACGAGGAGATTTCCGAGCGCGCGCACAAGGCGTTTACGTCCAGGGGAATGACGATACTCACCGCGGCACGGGTCACCGGAGTTGCGATCCGTGACAAGGGTGCCCGGGTCACGGTTGAGGACGGAGCCGGGACCCGCGAGTTCGATGTCGAGAAGGTGATCCTCGCCGTCGGGATTACCGGGAACGTGGAGGATCTCGGACTGGAAGCGACCGCGGTCAGCGTTGATCGCGGCCACGTGGTGATCGACGAATGGTGCCGGACCGGGGAACCGGGTGTCCGGGCAATCGGCGATCTTGTCGGGCCGCCGTGGCTGGCTCACAAGGCAAGCCACGAAGGCGTGCTGTGCGTCGAGGCGATCGCGGGCACCGGCAACGCCCACCCGCTGGATGCCGGCAGCATCCCGGGATGTACCTACTGCCGTCCCCAGGTGGCGAGCGTCGGAATGACTGAGGCGGCCGCCAGGAGCAGCGGCAGGGAGGTCCGGGTCGGCCGGTTCCCGTTCATCGGCAACGGCAAGGCGATTGCACTCGGCGAGCCCGAAGGGCTGGTGAAGACCGTGTTCGACGCCGTGACCGGTGAACTGCTCGGCGCGCACATGATCGGTGCCGAGGTTACCGAGCTCATCCACGGCTACACCATTGCCCGTGCGCTCGAGACCACGGAGGCCGAACTGATGAACACGGTGTTTCCGCATCCGACACTCTCGGAGATGCTGCACGAGTCGGTGCTGGACGCCTACGGCCGGGCGCTGCACTTCTGATGGCGGCGGAACCGGACCTCACGCTGACTGCCTCGGGAACCCCGACCGGAGCGGCACGCCATCCCGAGAAGGCCAACAGGCGGGAGCACCCGATCCCGGGCAAGCCGTCCTGGATCCGGGTCAAGGCGCCGACATCGCCGCAGTACCACCAGACCCGCGACCTGGTGCGCAGCCGCAACCTGCACACGGTATGCGAGGAGGCTGCCTGTCCGAACATCGGCGAATGCTGGGCGAAGCGCCACGCCACCTTCATGATCATGGGCGCCATCTGTACCCGGGCATGCGGCTTCTGCAACGTCGCCACCGGCCTGCCGCGACCGCTCGATCCGATGGAGCCGACCAATACCGGTGCGGCGGTGAAGGAACTCGGCCTTGCCCACGTGGTGGTTACCTCGGTTGACCGCGACGATCTCGACGACGGCGGAGCGGACCACTTCGCGCATACGATCCGGGAAATCCGTCGGCTCTCTCCTGGAACGACCATCGAGATTCTCACGCCGGACTTCCTGCGCAAGGACGGAGCGCTCGAACGGGTGATCGACGCCCGTCCCGACGTCTTCAACCACAACCTGGAGACCGTCCCCCGCCTTTACCCGGGTGTACGGCCGGGCGGGCGCTACTACCATTCACTCAGGCTTCTCGACCGCGTGAAGGAGCGCGACCCGGGCATGTTTACCAAGTCGGGCCTCATGGTCGGACTGGGAGAGAACAGGGACGAGGTCGGACAGGTCATGGATGACATGCGCTCGGCCGACATCGATTTTCTCACCATCGGCCAGTACCTGCAGCCTACCCGGCGGCACCATCCGGTGGCCCGCTTCGTTCCTCCCGACGAATTCGACGCCATGGCCCGGATCGCCAGGGGCAAGGGGTTCCTGATGGTCTCGGCATCGCCCCTTACGCGTTCCTCGTACCATGCCGACGAGGACTTCGAGCGTCTGCGTGCAGCCCGCCAGGCCCGCACGGGCGAACGGGATGGCGATACAGTCCGGCTTGCGAGCCTGGCCACGCGCCGGTAACGGACCCGGATCGTGCCGAGCCACAGAGAACAGCGGACCATCCCGTTTCGCAGTTCCCAGATGTTTGACCTGGTTGCCGATGTCGCCCGTTATCCCGAATTCCTGCCCTGGTGCGTCGGAGCACGGGTGCGTTCGAGATCCGGGACCCAGGTCGTGGCCGACCTGATGATCGGTTATCGGCTGGTCCGGGAACGATTCACCTCGCGGGTGACGCTCGACCGGGCCGGAGGCCGCATCGATGTCGTCTACGCCGAAGGCCCGTTCCGGTACCTGGAGAGCCACTGGCGGTTCAGCGACACGCCGGACGGGTGCCTGATCGATTTCCACGTCGATTTCGAGTTCCGTTCGATGGTGCTCCAGAAGATCATCTCGACACTGTTTACCGAGGCGGTTCACCGCATGGTCGCGGCCTTCGAGAACAGGGCCCACGCGATCTACGGCCAGCGCCATCCCGGCCCCGCTCCGGGCGGGGTCACTCACCCGGCGTCCGGTTGATCTCCTTCGCCGTGTTGCCACGGCATCGACCGGCGCAGCACCAAGTCAACTGCACTGTACAGTGCGACAGCCATTACCGTGAGCGTGAGCAGGGCCGCGAACATGAGGTCGACCTGCATGCGGGCGTTCGCGTGCAGCATCAGGTAGCCAAGCCCGGCACTGGCACCGACCCATTCGCCGACCACGGCGCCGATCGGTGCGACGGCAGTTGCCACCCGAACGCCCGAGGCAAGTGCGGGCAAGGCGGCCGGCAACCGGACACGGAGCAGCAAGGCAACGCCGTGACAGCCAAGCGTGCGCGCGCTGTCGATCCACTCCGGTTCGGTCCGGCGCAAGCCGTCGTAAAGCGCGGCGGTAACGGGGAAGAAGATGATGAGTGCGGCCATGGCCACCTTCGAGGCCATGCCGTAGCCAAGCCACAGGACCAGCAGCGGGGCGAGTGCGAATACCGGGAGCGCCTGGCTTACCACCAGGACCGGCAGCAGCCACCGCCGAAGCACCGCCGCCTGGGACATGATGATGGCGGCGGCGGCACCGAAGACGGTGCCGGTCACCAGGCCCAGCAGGATTTCCGCAAGGGTGACCCCGGCGTGGGCGATGATCATGGTATCGTTTCCGGCCCAGGACCGGATCACGCGGACCGGACCCGGCAGGATGTAGGGCGGCGTGCCGCTTGCCCAGACCACGAGCTGCCACAGGGCGATCAGCCCGGCCGCGATGATGAGAGGCCTTGCCAATTTCACGTTCGGGCTCTCCGGCATGCCGATCCGCACAGTTTCAGGCTTATATCGGACCGGACAGCCGGTGACACCATCCGGACGGGAACGGCGGCCTGACACAGTGAAGTTCCGCCGCCGTCACGTGGTGAGCGCCGGCACAGGAAGCGGTGCCGGTGACCGCCATCCGCGGTCACGGGAATACGTGCTCAATACCTGAAGATCCGCGATACGCTTGAAGCGCGGATCGCCTTCCTTCACGATCCACCGGAGTTCGTGACGCCACGCAGCATCTGTGGCGACCACTCGCAGGTCTGGCGCCGGCACCCGGCGCACCCGTTCAAGCAGCCATTGGGAGAGCTTCATGTCCAGGAAACACTTATTCGGCGCTGCGGGCGTTCTTGCAGCCGCACTTGCCTTCGGCTCGGGTGGCATTGCTTCGGCGGCCGACACAATCAAGATCGGCATCCCGGTCGGCCTGAGCGGCGCCAACAGCGTAGTTGCCCCTTCCGTGGTGCAGTCCGCGGAACTTGCCGCGGCGGAGATCAACGAGGCGGGCGGAGTTCTTGGCCGGCAGATCGAACTGGTCGTCGCCGATGATGGCAGCGGCGCGCAGGGGGCACAGAAGGCGTTCGATTCCCTGGTGTTCCAGAAGAAGGTGGATGTTCTGATCTCGATGGAAACAAGCGCCGCGCGCAACGCGGGTTTGCCAATCGTCAATCGCGGGCGGGTTCCGTTCATCTACACGTCATTCTACGAGGGCCGCTCCTGCAGCCCCTGGCTCTACGTCAATGCCTGGGTGCCGGACCAGCAGGTTGCCCCGATCGTCGACTATTTCATGGGCGAACTGGGCGCCAAGAGCTTCTTCCTTATCGGCAGCGATTATGCGTTTGGCCGCGGCATGCTCGAGTTCACTGCCGACTACATCGACGAGAAGGGCGGCACGGTCCTGGGAGACGAGTACCTGCCCATGGACGGCACGGACTGGACGCCGATCATCAGCAAGCTCAAAGCATCGGGCGCGGACGCCCTGATCACATCGACCGCCGGTGGCGCACCCAACGTGACATTGACCAAACAGCTGCGTGCGGCGGGAGTGGACATTCCCTACGGCAATCTCGCAGTTGACGAGGGTACGGCACGGAACATGGGCGCGGATGCTGCGGGCATCTATATTTCGGCCTCGTACATCACCGACATTCCGAGCCAGGAAAACCAGGACTTCCTGAAGAACATGAAGGCTCACTTCGGCGATGACCTGAAGACGCCGAACGACCTGTCGGTGCCGCAGTACGAGGGGGTGTATCTCTACAAGCTGGCAGTGGAAAAGGCCGGCACGACCGATGCTCAGGCGGTCATTGACGCGCTTGATGACGTGTCGTTCATGGGCCCGCGCGGCAAGATCCAGATGAACAAGCAGCGCCACGCACCGCTGACGATGTATCTTGCGCAGGTCCAGGCAGACGGCGGCATCAAGCTGATCAGCAGTTTCGTCGACGTTGATCCAGGCGAGCAGTGTCCCCACCTGTAACGCCGATCCTCAATTGACCGGCCGCATCGCTGCGATGCGGCCGGTCGGGTCCTGACACACCACACCCGGAGGACCGGGTCCTTGGGCGTTCTGTTTCTCGACATCGTGACGACCGCTGCGATCCTGTTTACAGTCGCAAGCGGTCTGATGATCATTCTGGGCGTCATGAAGCTGATCAACTTCGCCCACGGCGCCTTTCTGGCCATCGGCGGGTATGCGGCCTTCGTGACCACCCAGCTGGGCTGGAATCCCTGGATGGCGATCCCGTTTGCCGCGGTGGTGGGGTTCGTGCTCGGGCTGGTCATCGAGCGCGTGATCGTGCGGCCCCTCTACGCCCGGCCGCTGGACGCGATACTGGCGACCTGGGGGCTGGGCATTGTCATCGGACAGGTCATCACGATCGTCTTCGGGCGCGAGGTGCAGTTTGTGCAGAGCCCGCTGTCTGGCGCCATAGAGTTTCTGGGCCAGTCCTATTCGACATATCGCCTGGCACTGGTCGCCATTGGAGCGATACTGGCGCTCGCGCTCATCGCCCTGCTCTACTTCACCCGCTTCGGGCTAAACGCCCGGGCCGTGATCATGAACGAGGACCTGGCGCGCGGTCTTGGCATTGACAGCACGCGTGTCCGCCTGACCACCTTCGGTCTCGGCGCGGCGCTGGCAAGCATGGCGGGCGCACTGATTACGCCGCTCATCTCCGTCGATCCCAATCTGGGACTGCCCTGGCTGATCAACTCGTTCATGCTGGTGCTGGTGTCGGGTGTTTCCATTCCCGGCCTGATCGTCGCCTCGCTGATTCTGGGCGGTGCCCAGGTTCTGGTCAGCAGCTACGTTAGCGCCATTCTCGGAGGCCTGACCATTGTCGTTCTGGCGGCGGTCATCCTGCGTATTCGCCCGCAAGGACTGTTCAGTGGTTGAGCCGAAGCGGGCCGATGTTGCCAGGCGCCCGGCAATGCCGCGGCGACGCTCGGATATCCGGACCGTTCTGAAGTTCGGCATTGTCGCGCTGGCGGTTCTCGCAGTCGCGCCCTTCTTCCTCGACATCTATGTCGTCAACATTCTGATCCGGGCCCTGTTGCTAGCCGCGCTGGCACTGACCGTCGATCTGCTCTGGGGGTATACCGGCATCCTGACCTTCGGTCAGTCCGCCTTCTTCGGTATCGGCGCCTATGCCTGTGCGCTGGTCTTCACCCATTGGGGCTTTGGTGCCCAATGGGCTCTTCTTGCTCTGTTTCTGGGGATCGTGGCCGCCTGCGCGGTGGCGGCGCTGGCAGGCTGGCTCGCGTTCTATCACGGTGCGTCCCCGCTCTACGGCTCCATCGTCACGCTGGCCTTGCCGATTATCGTCACCCAGGTGATCTTTGCGGGTGGCCGCACCACCGGGTCGAGCAGCGGTCTTTCCGGCTTTCCGACCTATTACTGGTCGAGCGAGACCTGGTTCTGGATCGCCGGTGTGTTCCTGGTCGTAATCACTGGTCTCGCGTGGCTGTTCGTGCGCAGCGATATGGGCAGGGTGCTTGTCGCCATCCGCGAGAACGAGACGCGTTGCGCCTACCTCGGAATCCCGGTTTCGCGGATAAAGATCCTGCTGCTCGTGATTGCTGGTACGATCGGGGCCATCGCGGGGTTTGGCTACGCCGCCTTTACCAACGTCGTGGCGCCGGAACTCGGCGGCTTCCTGCTTGGTACCGAATTGCTGATCTGGGTGGCGCTTGGCGGACGCGGAACGCTGATCGGTCCGGTCATCGGCGCGATCCTGATCGATGTGACCAGTTCCTATCTGTCCGGCAGTCTGCCGTTCTACTGGAAACTCCTGATAGGCGTCTTGTTCGTCGCTGTTATCGTGGCGTTGCCGCAGGGTCTGTTGCCTGAAGTGACGAGGCTGTGGAGGCGGCTGATCGGGCGCAGGACCCGCATGGCGGACGCACCGACGCTCGAGCCGATCACCGCTCAGGAAGTCGGGCGCGGCACCGGACAACCGCTGGTGGTTCGAGGCGTTCACCGGCATTTCGGGAGCCTCCAGGTGCTCCAGGGCATCGATTTTGAAGCCAACAGGGGCGAGTTGCTGAGTCTTGTCGGGCCGAACGGTGCCGGCAAGACCACCCTGATCCGCTGCCTGGCTGACGGGTACGAAAGGTCCGGCGGCACTATCACAATTTTCGGCCGGAACCTCGGGAAATGGGGCCCGGATCGCTGTGTGGCGCTTGGCATCGGGCGGAAGTTTCAGGCCGCCAATATCTTTGCCACGCTGAGTGTCGCGGAATGCCTGCGGGTTGCCCGCTACCGGCTTGATCCGCCCTCGATCTGGGCGAGCGGAACGACGCTTCGCCTGCCGGAAGCCGCGTTGCGCATCGTCGAGGAAACCGGCCTGGCGCAAAGTCTGAATACGGAAGCCCGTCACCTGGCTCACGGCCAGAAGCAGGCGTTGGAACTGGCCATGGTTCTGGCGCTGGAGCCAAGCATCGTCCTTCTCGACGAGCCGACGGCCGGCCTGACCCGCGTTGAACGCGAGCGGATTGGCGCAATTCTGACCTCGCTGACCGAACGGGAGCGATTGAGCATCCTGCTAGTGGAGCACGATCTCGACTTCGTTCGCGAAATCAGTTCCCGGGTAATTGTCCTGCACCAGGGGCAGATCGTGCTGGACGGGTCAGTGGAGGAAGTGGTCGGTTCGGAACTGGTCCGGAACATCTATGCCGGCGCCTCGCTCGACGCGGGGAGCGGACCGACATGAACGATCCCGGAGCGACACTGGCGATCAGCGGACTGACCAGCGGGTACGGCGAAGCGATCGTGATACGCGGGATCAGTCTGACTGTCGGGGCCGGAGAAATCGTGGCCCTGCTCGGCAAGAACGGCATGGGCAAGAGCACGTTGCTCAGGACCGTGATGGGTTTCCTGCCGGCCCGGGAAGGAAACGTCGTCATCGACGGCATTGACGTGACCCGGGACGCACCGCACCGCATCGCCCGACGCTCCATTGCCTACACGCCTCAGGAGCAGGCGATCTTCCAGGATCTGACCGTGGGTGACAACCTGCGCCTGGGTCAGGTGGAATCACGGTGGTTTGCGGAAGAGCTTGCGCGCATTTGCGACGTGTTTCCGTTCCTCGGGGAACGACTTGAGCAGCGCGCCGGTACCCTGTCGGGTGGGGAGCAGAAGATGCTGCTGATCGCGCGAGCGCTGATGGCTCGCCCGAGGTTGATGCTTGTCGACGAGATATCCGAAGGACTGCAGCCTTCGATCATCGAACGACTCGCCAGGGTACTGGTTGCGGAACGCGAGCGGACCGGCGTTGCCGTGCTACTGGTCGAACAGAATGTGCGATTCGCGCTGGAGGTCGCCGATCGCTGGTCGGTACTTAAGCTCGGAGAGATCGACGACGAGGGCGGCAGCGACATGCCGAACGCTGCATCCCGGATCGCCGATCATCTGTCGGTCTGACACGGGAAACAGCGCCATTGCCGCGCCGTCCGGCAGTCATTCGGTTGCCTGGCGTTCCCGCGCTTCGCCGTTCATTCGGAACCGGACGCCGATTGTGCGGCCGCGCGCAAACCGGCTGCAGAAGCGGCATCTGCCCGTCGCTCCGATTACGCGAAGCACGTGCGCGGCGAAGCACCGTCGGCGTGGCCGACGGCGAGGGCGGGTCACCGGAAGCCGCGGAAAGACCCGGAGCACCGGGCCCGGCCGTGCAACAGATGAGGGAGCAGTCGACATGACAGGAACATCGGCGAAAGCGCCACCGGATCCGTACAGGGACATCCTGGGGGTCGACTTCGGCCCTGACCGCCTTAATTCCAACGTGCGGGCGTTCGAGGACATCCTGAACGCGATCCGCACGCTTCGGGAGTGCGATCTGACCGACGTACATCCTGCGGTCGTGTTCGATCCGGCGAGCGGTTACGGAGAGGAGGGGGCGCCATGAGCGCCGGACTGTGGTCCCGGTCGATCGAGTCGCTGGCACCGGATCTGCGCTCGAGGCGTGTCTCGCCGGTTGACCTGACCGAAGCGGTACTCGAGCGCATCCGGCAGCACGACGGCATGCTGAAGAGCTATGTGCACGTTGCCGATGGTGCGCTGGAGGCGGCGTGGGAGGCCGAGCGGGAAATTCGGAACGGGCACTGGCGGGGTCCGCTGCATGGCATTCCCGTCGGGGTGAAGGACAACTATACCGCCAGGGACATGCCGACATTCGCCGGCACGACCGCACCGGGATTCTCGTTTCCGAGGAAGGACTCGAATGCGGTCGCGCGACTGCGCGCGGCGGGTGCGGTTCTGACCGGAAAGACCAGGATGCACGAGTTCGCCTGGGGCACCGTGACGCCGCCGACATGCAACCCGTGGGATGTCAACCGCGTCGTGGGCGGTTCCAGCGGCGGCTCCGGCGCGGCGGTGATGGCCGGACTCGCAGTTGCCGCACTTGGTTCCGATACAGGCGGGTCGATCCGCATTCCAGCCAGCATCTGCGGGACCGTCGGGCTCAAACCGACCTTCGGCCGGGTCGGGCGCAGCGGCATCGTGCCGCATACGTGGTCCCTGGACACCGCGGGCCCCCTGACCCGGACCGTCGCCGATGCCGCGCTCATTCTGAACGTACTGGCCGGTGCCGATCCCGGTGATCCGTCGTGCGCGAACCGTCCGGTACCGGACTACGCCGCATCGCTCGGTCAACCGGTCCGGCATCTCAGCGTCGGGGTGTGCCGGAATCACTTTTTCGACCGCAATCAGGACGATGTCTCGAACGCCGTTGAAAGGGCCGTCAGCGACCTCGCGTCCCAGGGCATGACCGTGCGCGAATTCCGGATACCGGCCCTGGAGTACGGACTCGGCGCCATCTTCGCCGTCGAGCTTCCGTCTTCGACCGCCTATCATGACGTCTCGCTTCGCAACGGGCGGACCGGGCATTTCGAACCGGATGTCAGGACCCTGGTCGAGGTCGGGCGCTTCGTGACCGGCGTGGATTACCTGAAGGGCGAACAGCTTCGCCGGGTCCTGATGGATGACTTCCGACGGGTCTTCAGCGAGGTGGATGTCATCGTTGCGCCGACCACGGCGCTCACCGCCTGGCGGCACGATGCGACGACCCTGGAGATCGCAGGCGAACAGGAGAGCGTACTGGCAGCCTCGTGGCGGCTTACCTATCCTTTCAACCTGACGGGACTGCCGTCGATTTCGCTTCCCTGTGGTTTCGATCGCGACGGCATGCCTATCGGCATGCAGGTCGCGGCGAAACCGTTCGACGAGCTCACCGCACTGCGGGTCGCACACGCGTACGAGAGAACGCATGATTGGGTATCGGAACGTCCGACGCTCTGATCGGGCAGATTCAACGAGGTGCGCCATGACAACACCGGAACTCGAGAGCAAGGTCCGGATCGCCTGCCTGCAGATGGAACCCCGCGTCGGCGAAAGGGACCGGAACCTGGCCCGGAGCCTGGACATGATCGGCGAGGCTGCAAGTGCGGGTGCCGGACTCGTCGTACTGCCTGAGCTGTGCACCAGCGGCTACGTCTTCGGCACGCGCACGGAAGCGCGCGGACTGGCCGAAGACATCCCCGACGGGCCGTCCTGCATGGCCTGGACCGATGCCGCCGCGCGCCACGGGATGCACATCGTCGCCGGAATCGCGGAGCGTCACGGGCATGCGCTCTACAATTCGGCCGTGATCATCGGCCCGCAGGGCGTTATCGGCACCTATCGCAAGACGCACCTGTGGGCTGCTGAAAACCTGTTCTTCGAACCGGGCGACCTTGGCGTGCCGGTGTTTCATACCGACATCGGGCGCATCGCGGCGGTGATCTGCTATGACATCTGGTTCCCGGAAGTGTTCAGGCTGGCGGCGATCCAGGGCGCGGACATCCTTTGCGTGCCGACCAACTGGGTTCCCATGCCGGATCAGCCAGCCGGGTTGCCAAAGATGTCGAACATCCTGGCCATGGGCGGCGCACACTCGAACTCCATGTTCCTGGCAGCAGCGGACCGGGTCGGCCAGGAGCGCGGGCAGCCGTTCATCGGCAACAGCCTGATCGTCAGTTACACGGGCTGGCCGATCGCAGGGCCAGCCAGCGAAGACCGGGAAGAGATGCTGATCGCGGATGTCAACCTGTCCGACGCCCGGCGCAAACGCAACTGGAATGACTTCAACCAGGTATTGCGCGACCGGCGTACCGACTTGTATGGCGAGAGCCTGGGGGCCGGGATCTCGCGCGGGTGGTACTGAACGGGATGCGGGCAACGCGGAAGCAGCCGCTGGGGCCGACCGCGCGACAGGACGCTGATCGTCTCGACTTCGGGCGAACCGGAACATTGTGCGTCGCGGCGTCCGCCCCGCAAGACGGTTCGGTAACCGAACGACGTCTGTCCGGACCCATGCTGTCAACCCGGCGGAGCGCGTGTACGTCCGGAACCGGGACGGCGTCGTGCCGAACGGGGACACGACCATGAGGATGATCGCCACGCTGCTGTGGCTGCTGCTGGCGCCGGCTGCCGCCTCGGCGGAACCGGGGAGCGAGGAACTCGTGATCCGCACGGCGGACGGCACCGAACACGCGTTCCGGGTCGAACTTGCGCTCACCCCCGAACTGCACGCGCGCGGGCTGATGTTCCGCGAGGCGCTGGCACGCGAGGAGGGCATGCTGTTCCACTGGCCTCGGGAGCAGGCGCTCACGATGTGGATGAAGAACACGATGATCCCGCTCGACATGCTGTTCCTGCGCAGCGACGGAACCATCATGCATATCCATCATCGCGCCATACCGCTCTCGACCCGTGCGATCCGGGCGCCGGGACGGGGCAGGGGGGTGCTGGAACTACGCGGCGGAACCGCGGACCGGCTCGGAATCACGGTCGGGGACCGAGTGGTTCACCGGTTGTATCCCCACCCGCCCTGATCACGCACCCCGCAGTCGAGCGTGAAGGCACGTTCACGGCGGCTCGCAACCACCGAGACCGACATTTGATCGAAATCCCGGTCTAAACTGGTGCGTGTCTTTCAATGGCCCTCCATTAGACCCGATAGGGCCGGTCCAATTGGGTCTAATGTCGTTGCGCGCGGTTCCATCGAGCCGAAACCCCGTGGCCCATCGATGTTGCAAACCCAAGTTCCCGCAATCGGCCCAATGCCCTCTTCACCTGACGAAGACTCAGCGATTCGGCCAAACGAGCATGTATTTCGCGGAGCGCTAGCCCAAGTTTAACGGGCGCTGACGGGATTTCGCCTTTTTTCGAGCCAATCGTCAGGTCTGGATTGAGGTAACTATATGATTTAACGAGATAGTTGTTTCGCAAAGGCGGAATGTAGTGCCATAAAATGCGTTTGTGCTCTTCCATGCCCTCGAAAGGGCTGGCAGGCTCCTGTCATGTTCATCCGGCGAACCAGGACCAGAACCACCGGGGACGGCAAGGCGTACTTCTCCCACCGCCTGGTGCGCTCCCGGCGTGACGGCGACAAGATCCGCCAGCAGACCCTGCTCAACCTGGGAAGCGACTTTGCCGTGGACCGCCAGCACTGGCGGGTGTTGTGCGACCGGATCTGGCAGCTTCTGTCGCCCCAGGCCACGATGCTGCCACTGGAGTGTTCGGAGGCGGTGGAACGC
>JAJEAR010000054.1 GCA_022822665.1 Alphaproteobacteria bacterium
GTGTCGCCATGAACAGGGCTTCCTCGACGCTGTGGGTAATGAAGAAGACGACCTTCCTGGTCTTGCTCCACGCATCCAGAACGAGTTCCTGCATGTTCTCGCGCGTGAACGCGTCGAGCGCGCCCAGGGGCTCGTCCATGATCAGCATGTCGGGGTCGCAGGTCAGTCAGTGCCCGGGCAAGGCCCACGCGCTGCTGCATGCCTCCGGACAACTGGTAGACCGGATAGCGCTCGAAATACGACAGCCCGACCAGGGCCAGATAGTCGCGTGCCCTGGAAAGCCGTTCATCCCTGGCAACGCCCTGGAGCTTCAGCCCGAACTCGGTGTTCTCGAGCACGTTCAGCCAGGACAGGAGAGCCTGTTTCTGGAACACCATGGCCCGGGTCGGATCCGAGGCCTTCGCCTCGAGGGAGTTCGACGCCCCCGCCACATCCTCACCGTCGTTCCCGACGGTGAACCCCGTTCCGTCGACCGCCTGCGATCCCGGGCACGCAGGTCAGTGCCTTGGTGCCAGCCGCGGTCGCCTGTATCTGGGGCTGACCGCTGGCGCACGGGCGATACCGCAACCGGTCGAAGGCGCGAGCCCAGGATGTCCGGTCCGTAGAGACGCTGCTGGCGCACCGCCACGCGCGGCGTGCTGACGAGTGCGCGTTTCGGGGCGACATCGCGGAACTTAAGGAGAATTTCGGCGCGCAGAGAGACGATCGGGTGGCTGGCGTCCGAAAAACCGGGATCGTTCCCGATACGCTTGCTGACGTGGATCCGGCTATCGGGAGTACGTCACTCATGAAAATCGCAGCACGGCACATACTGGTTTTCGGTCTCCTTGTCGGCAGCACGCAGGCGTCGGCGGCGGCCGGGTGCGGGCACGCGTCGACGCTTCCCGGCGAGACGCTGCACGTCGGCGCGGATACCCTCCTGGTCGGAGGGAACCAGCAACGGGACAGCAGAACCGGTCACCACGAGCTGACGCAACGAGCGCTTGCATCCCGGTGCGAAAGAGGGCCTGCGCCTTCCGGCGCACCCGGGCAGTCCGCCAACGGGTCGAATCCCCTGGTGCCGGTGAAGCTCCTGGTTCGCGGGGAACGGCAGGACGCCCAGCGCGGACACCGCGAGCGGAACAGGCACAGATTCCACGGCGGGCACTGGCGCGGTCACCCGCACCCGCATCGCGGATGGCGCGGTCACCCGCACCCGCATCGTGGATGGCGCGGTCACCCGCACCCGCATCCCGGATGGCGCGGGCCGTGGGCCAGCCACCCCTGGCACCGGAAGCCGCACCGGCGACGGCACCCGGGCGTGTTCTGGCACTGGCACGGGTGGCTGGGCTGGCACTGGCACTGGCCTTTTGCCCACCATCATCGCCACCCGCATCCACACGGCCGTAGCCGTTGACCGTGTGGACTGCGAGGGCGCGGAACGTCGTTCCGGTTCGGGGCAATGCCTGTCGGCGGTTGTCCGGGCCGGGATGACGGCGCCTGGACCTCGCAAAGGCGGGCATGACCGTCCCACCGTCGCGGACCGGGGCCCGCCAGCATGCAAACAGCCGGTACGGCGGTCACTACGCAACGCCCCCGCATGCCGCTACCATGCGAGAGGGGAGGGCCCGCAAGGGCCCGGGGAGAAATGATGATGCCTTCGGCGCTCCGCTGCCTCCGCAGACACTCCAATGCGGTCAGGACCGCGGTCTTCGCGATGCCGCTGATCGGTGTTTTCCTCGTGCTCGGCCCGGACCAGGCGGTCGCCGGACCGTGCTCGGCTGCCGATGCCGCGCAGATCGCCGCAAGCCGGTATGGCGGTCAGGCCCTGTCGGTCAGCGCGGACGGTGCGCACTTCATTGTCCGCCTGAGACTGCCGGACGGATACGTGATCGACGTCGCCGTCGGACGGGACAGTTGCTGAACATGAAACCGTTTCCGGCACCCCTGCGCCTCCCGGATCGGGTGCAACAACGGGCAGGAGGGTCACATGAAGATCCTGCTGGTTGAAGACCAGGCCCTCGAGCGCGAGAGAACCGGGAAGCTTCTCGAGGACCGTGGCTACGTTGTCGATGCGGCGGCGACCGCCGACGAGGCGCTCGACTTCGCGCGGGTCTACGATTACGCCGCCGCGATCGTCGACCTGCACCTGACAAGTCCGCCGACCCGCATGGAGGGCCTCGACCTGATCGGACAGTTCCGCCGGCTGCGCCGCCACCACTTTCCGGTGCTGGTGATGACGCTGCGCAACGACGTCGAGACCGAGGTGCAGGTCTTCGAGGCCGGCGGCAACGAATTCGTCACCAAGCCGTACCTGCCGACGATCCTGCTGATCCGCCTGCACGCGATGATCCAGGCGGCGCAGCGCCGGAACCAGTCACTGGACGGCACGGTCCTCCGGCACGGTCCGATTGAACTGGACGTAATCCGGGCGGAGGTCAGGGTCCATGGTAGCAAGGTCGATCTGCCGGCCATGGAATTCCGGCTCCTGAAATACCTGCTGATGACCGGGGGCACCGTGTCGACGAACGAAATCGTCGCGCATGTATGGCCTTCCACGCGGTCGGCCAGTGCGAACAACGTCCACAACCTGGTCTCGAAGCTGAGAAGGCTGCTCGATCCGGACCAGACCTTCAGACCGATCCGCCACGTCCCGGAAATCAGGGGCTACTGTCTGAACGACCTTCCCGGCGAGACCGGGCCGGGTTGAGCGGCTGACACGGAGACTTCCTGCCCCCTGCCCGTGCGGCGGGCCGGAGCACCTCGATCCTGCCGGCTGAAGGGTTCACGATGTTCGGAACACGCCTGCAGGACCGGGTTGTCGTCGTTGCGTCCGCCATCTTCCTCGTGGCGATCGTCGTCGCGATCGTGCTGGTCGACCACAGGCATCGGCGCATGGTGTCGGACCGGGCTGCCCTTGAAGCCCGCACTCTCCGGGTCCAGCTGGTCTCCCGGACACGGCTTGCGGCCATCGTGGACAGCGACGAGGTTCGCGTCGTGGTGCCGCCCGAAGCGGCGGCAGCCTTCCTCGAACCCGGGAGATCGGCCTGGATCGCGGCCGCAGGCTCCGTCCTGTGGCATTCCGGCGGACCCGGCCAGCTGTCGCGGCCCGGCACTCCCGGCCGCACCCGTGAAGGGATTGTCTCCGTCGACGGGGCGGACGGCGCTCGAGAGGTCTACCGGTCGGTCGAGACCGTTCCACACCGACTGGCCCGGCCCATCGCGCACGGCTCGGGACGTTCGGCCGGTGATCCGGCGAAGCCCAGCTACTACACCTACCCGCTGAGCTATCACGTGGTCCTCGACTATGCGCCGTATCGTCGCGAAATCACGGATTTCAGGATCGACCTCGCCGGGGTTGCCGTGATCGCCATGGCATTGCTGTTCGTGGCCACGCGCGCGGCGGTTCACTATCAGCTGCGGCCGCTGGCACGGGTGACGGGGGACGTGGGCCGGCTCACTGGCAGGATCGGGGAGACGGTTGACCGAAGCCGGCAGGATCCGGAGGAAGTCCGCGTGCTCGCCGAGCGGATCAACCGGTTTCTCGTCGCGCTCGACGAGACCCGTATCTGGGAACAGGACATGCATCGGCAGATCCGCGCGACGCTGGACGCCATGAAGGACTCGATGCTGTCGGAAGAAGTCAGCCAGGGCGGTTTCATGCATTCCTTGAACCACATGCTGGGCGATATCCTGCTGATGGATTTCAGGGCGGTTTCCGAGGAGGACAAGGCGGAGCTGCAGCACAGCGTCGAGCGCATGCGCGACATGCTGACCAAGCGTCTCAACACCATTGTCTCCCAGCGCCGGACGGGCCCGGTTCCGGTGACCGACATCGTCCCCGCCGTCGAACGGTTCCGGATTTTCATGTCCCGTCGATACGGCGACCGGGCCTTTGTCATCGAGGGCACGGCCGCCAGGCTTCCGGTCCGTGTCCCGGCAGATGACGTTTCGGAGATGATCGGCAATCTCCTGAGGAACGCCGGAGCGTGGTCGCGCGAAACGGTGGTGCTGGAACTTTCCGGTGCAGACGGGATAGTGCGCATCACCATCGAGGATGATGGCCCCGGTTTCCCCGCCGGGGACAGGGAGGGACTGCTGACATGGGCGCGTGGCGCCGGATCAGCCGCCGGCGGTCACGGGATCGGCCTGCCCTACGTCAACAGCCTTGCGTGTTCCTACGGCGGCGGGCTTCACCTGTCGGACAGTGCGGGGCTCGGTGGCGCGCAGGTGGTCCTTGAACTGCCGCTCGTTCCGCCGGACGAGATGTCGGATCAGGCGCCGGTCTCCGCCGCCATCCGCCCGGCACTGCCGGGCGGGCCCGGTGTTGCCGACACGATCTCCTGAAGCGCTCACCGCAGCTGCCGGTTCCCGCAGGCCGCGCCTCCGGGCAGGGCGCACCTGCTCGCCTGCGGGGACAACGGCCAGACGGTCCGGATCACGGGGACGGGGCTGTCGCGGGAGCGAACTCCCGGGACCGGGAACCACCCGGCGCGATCACGCTCCTGCGAATTGCGTAGCGGCTGCCGTTCAGCGGCCGCCCCACCAGTAGATGCAGATGAAGAGGAACAGCCAGACCACGTCGACGAAGTGCCAGTACCAGGCTGCCGCCTCGAAGCCGAAGTGGTGATCGGGCTTGAAGTGCCCGGCCCTGGCCCTGAACCAGCACACGATCAGGAAACAGGTCCCGACGATGACATGGAAGCCGTGAAACCCGGTGGCCATGTAGAAGGTCGAGGAGTAGATGCCGTCGGTGAAGCCGAACGCGGCATGGGCGTATTCGTAGGCCTGCAGCGCCGTGAAGGCCATGCCGAGCAGGATGGTAAGCCCAAGGCCGTTGACGAGGTCGCGCCGGTTGCCCTGCAGCAGTGCCGCGTGTGCCCAGGTGACGGTGCAGCCCGAGAGCAGCAGGATCAGGGTGTTGGCGAGCGGGATGTCGAAGGCGTCGAACGGCTCGACGTCCGCCGGTGGCCAGATCCCGGTATCGGGGTAGAGCGAGGCATCGAAGAACGCCCAGAAGAACGCCACGAAGAACATCACTTCGGACGAGATGAACAGGATCATCCCGTAGCGCATGCCGAGCTGCACGATCGGCGTGTGATGGCCCTGGAACTCTGCTTCGCGGATCACGTCCCGCCACCACCACCACATGGTTGCGAAGATCCCGAGCAGGCCGAGGCACATCAGGGCACCGCCGAACGCCATCTCGTGCATGTACATGATGCCGCCGACAGCGGTGACGAAAGCCGACGCGGCTCCCGCGGCCGGCCACGGGCTCGGTTCCACCAGATGATAGGAATGACTGTGTCCGCCGCTCATTGGGTCCTCTCTCGCTGATCGCTCCTGCCCGCCACCTCGTGCGCGGCCGACTGGTCCTCGGCGCGGAAGAATGTATAGGACAGGGTGATGGTGGCAAGGTCTGCCAGATCCGGATCATCGGCGATCTCCGGATCGATGTAGAAACTCACCGGCATGTCGACACGCTGGCCGGGCAGCAGCACCTGTTCGGTGAAACAGAAACACTCGACCTTGGTGAAATAGAGCCCGGCCCGGTCGGGGGTGACATTGAAGGTGGCGGTACCGGTCACCGCCTCGCGGCCGAGGTTCTCGGCCACGTAGTAGGCGATGGCGTTCTCGCCGGTCGTCAGCTGCATCGACCGCTCCGCCGGGCGAAAGCTCCAGTCGAGCTCCGGGTTCACCGTGGCGTCGAACCGCACCCGCAACGCCTGCCCCCCGCCGGGACCGGCGAAGGCGTCGGCGCGCTGCGTGGTTCCGCCGTAGCCCGTGACCTGGCAGAACAGCCGGTACAGGGGTACCGAGGCGTAGGCGAGACCGGTCATCCCGGCGACCAGCAGTACCAGGACCAGCAGCGTCCTGCCATTGCGCCGGGCCGGTCCGGCATGGACCGCTGCCTGTTCCGCCATCTCACATCATCCGCACGATGGTGATCAGGTAGAACAGGGCGCAGCAGGCGAGGATCGCGACCAGGATGGCGATATTGCGGCTGCGTTTCCGGCGCCTGAAGCTGCCCCCCGACACCGGCTGGGGATCGTTGCTGGCCATGGCGGTCACGGCACGGGAAGCGCCAGCACCGGCGCATCGATCGCCTTGTCCACCACGAGGAAGGCGAACAGCAGGAACAGGTAGGCGATCGAGAAGCCGAACAGCTGCCGGCACCTGCGCTCGGTCGTATCGAGAGCAACGCGGACTGCCTGGAACACGAACAGGACGCCCAGCACGGTTGCCATCACCGCGTACAGCAGTCCGACGGTTCCCACCAGCGATGGCGCGACGCCCAGCGGCGCCAGGATCACGCTGTAGATCACGATCTGACGTCCTGTCGCGGCGGTTCCCGAGACCAGCGGCAGCATCGGCACCCCGGCTGCCCGGTAGTCGGCGCAGCGGTACAGGCACAGCGCCCAGAAATGCGGGGGCGTCCACATGAAGATGATGGCGAACAGGACCAGCGCGTCGATCGCGACCGTCCCGGTGGCTGCCGCCCAGCCGACCACCGGCGGCAGGGCGCCGGCCGCGCCGCCGATCACGATGTTCAGCGGAGTGCGCCGCTTCAGCCAGACGGTGTAGACGAGAACGTAGAACACGATGGTGAAGGCCAGCAGTGCGGCCGCCAGCCAGTTGACGGCGAGGCCCATGACCATGACGCTGCCGCCGCCGAGCACGACACCGAAGGCGAGAGCCTCTTCCGGCGCGACCCGTCCTGCCGGGATCGGCCTGTCCCGGGTGCGGGTCATGACCGCGTCGATGTCGCGGTCGTACCACATGTTGATGGCGCCCGACGCTCCCGCGGCGACCGCGATGCACAGGACCGCGATGGCCGCGATCACCGGGTGAGGGGTCGCGGGCGCGAGATACAGGCCGACGAGGCCGGTGAACACCACCAGCGACATCACCCGCGGCTTGAGCAGGGCGACGAAATCACCGGGCGAGGTGATGTCCTGCGCCAGATCCCGCTCGGCCACTCCGGTTCCGATTAGCGTGTCGGACACGGGCACAACCCCTTCCTGCACGGGGCGGCCGTGGCCGCCCGACGACTCACCTGATTCGTGGCAGGTCCTCGTAGGTATGGAACGGCGGCGGCGAGGACAGTGTCCATTCGAGCGTCGACGCCCCCTCGCCCCACGGGTTGTCCGCTGCGTTTCGCTTCTTCTGGAAGGCCTCGATGATCAGCCAGACGAATACCAGGGTCCCGATACCGGAGAGATATGCGCCCCATGACGCGATCTGGTTCCAGCCGTGCAGCGCCTCGGGGTAGTCGATGTAGCGGCGCGGCATGCCGGCAAGGCCCAGGAAATGCATCGGGAAGAAGGTGAGGTTGACCCCGATGAAGGTCATCCAGAAGTGTATCCGCGCCAGCAGGCTGTTGTAGTGGTACCCGGTCATCTTGGCGAACCAGTAGTAGAAGCCGCAGAAGATGCCGAACACCGCGCCCAGGGACAGCACGTAGTGGAAGTGCGCGATCACGTAGTAGGTGTTGTGCAGCATCAGGTCGACGCCGGCGTTGGCAAGCACCACCCCGGTCACGCCGCCGACGGTGAACAGGAAGATGAAGCCGAGGGCCCACAACATCGGCACCCGGAAGGTGATGGAACCGCCCCACATGGTGGCGATCCAGGAGAAGATCTTCACCCCGGTCGGGACCGCGATGACCATGGTTGCGGCGGTAAAGTACGCCTTGGTGTCGACGTCGAGACCGACCGTGTACATGTGGTGGGCCCAGACGATGAAGCCGATGAACCCGATTGCGACCATGGCGTAGGCCATGCCCAGGTAGCCGAATACCGGCTTGCGCGAGAAGGTCGCCACCACGTGACTGATGATGCCGAAGGCCGGCAGGATCATGATGTAGACCTCGGGATGCCCGAAGAACCAGAACAGGTGCAGGAACAGGATCGGGTCACCGCCGCCGGCGGGCTCGAAGAAGCTGGTCCCGAAGTTGCGGTCGGTCAGCAGCATGGTGATCGCGCCGGCCAGTACCGGCAGCGAAAGCAGCAGCAGGAACGCGGTGACCAGGATCGACCATGCGAACAGCGGCATCTTGTGCAGCGTCATGCCGGGTGCGCGCATGTTGAAGATGGTGGTGATGAAGTTGGCGGCGCCCAGGATCGAGGAGGCGCCGGCAAGGTGCAGCGACAGGATCGCCATGTCCATGGACGGGCCCGGCGTGCCGAGCTTGCTGGACATGGGCGGATAGATCGTCCAGCCCACTCCGGCGCCGCCGTCGGCGAACATGGAAAGAAACAGCAGCAGAAACGCCGGGATCAGCAGCCAGAAGCTGATATTGTTCATGCGCGGGAACGCCATGTCCGGCGCACCGATCATCAGCGGGACGAACCAGTTGCCGAACCCGCCGATCAGCGCCGGCATGACCACGAAGAACACCATGATCAGTCCGTGGGCCGTCACGTAGACGTTCCAGACATGCCCGTCGGCCATGTACTGGACACCCGGGTTCTCGAGTTCCATCCGCATGTAGATAGAGATGGCTCCGCCGATCAGTCCCGCGACCACGGCGAAGATCAGGTACATCGTGCCGATGTCCTTGTGGTTGGTCGAGTACAGCCACCGCAGGAATCCCCTGGGGGCACCGTGAGCTCCGTATCCGTGCTCTTGCTCGTGTGCGTGTGCCGCGCTCATGGCTTCAATCCCCGACTGCTACTCGTATGACGTTCCGGCCGCGATCCGAATCGGAGACGGCGCGGCCGCGAACCGGACCTTCGCGTCCTCGAGCCACGTCTCGTAGGCTTCCGGAGCCATGGCCTGGACCGCGATCGGCATGGCCGAGTGGTTGACACCACATATCTGGTTGCACTGGCCGTAGATCATGCCTTCCCTGGTCATCGACATCCAGCCCTCGTTGACCCGTCCGGCTATGGCGTAGGTCTGGACCACGGCGGATGGCAGGAAGAATGAGTGCATGACGTCGTTGCTGGTCACCAGGAGCTGGATCTTCTTTCCGGTGGGCACGACCAGGGGGTTGTCCACGTCCAGCAGGTAGGTCTGGGTCGCGGGGTCGATGTCCTCCTCCTCCAGCATGTAGCTGTCGAAGATCACGCCCTCGTCCGGATACTCGTAGGTCCAGTACCACTGGTTCGCCGTGATCTTGATGGTCATGTCCGGGTTTTCGGTCTTCTCGGCATAGTAGAGGACCCGGAACGACGGGATGGCGATCACCACCAGGATCAGGACGGGCACGGCGGTCCACAGGATCTCGATCACGGTGTTGTGGGTGGTCGTGGTCGGGTTCGGGTTGCGGGAGGCGCGGAACCTGATGCAGACGTAGACCATCAGCGCCAGCACGAAGATCGCGATGGCGAAGATCAGCCACAGCAGGAAATCGTGAAACACGTCGACATCCTCGGCGACGACCGTGCTCGGCGCCTGGGTTCCCAGCTGCCACGGCTGCGGTTGTCCCGCCTCGGCCAGCCCGACAACCGCAAGACACATCGCCAGGGCAAGTCCGAACAGCCGCCCGGCCGTCCCGCCCCCATCTCGAAGTAGCGTCATCTCGCCTGCTTTGCCTCCTGTCATCCGTCCCGCGGTCGCCGTCGCAGGTACGGACCTCGGGGACTCCATCAACCCTGATGTCGGGCCGGACACTACTCCGCCGACGCGCCGGTCACAAGGCAGGAGTCGGTCCCGGCGGCAGCGATTAACTCCACTGCTGACAGCCACCTTGCCCGAGCCCTATGCTGGCGTCCCGTTCCTTATCCCGCCGGCAGGTGTGCGCCATGACCGATCTCTCCGTGACCGACGAACTGTTCTACGATCGCGCCGGGCTCGACAGGGTCCGGGTCGGACAGCTGGTTGATGATGCGCTCTCCGGATCAGACGACGGCGAACTCTTCCTCGAGTACCGCCAGAGCGAGGCGCTCGCGTTCGATGACGGGCGGCTCAGGCATGCCTCGTTCGACACCAATGCCGGTTTCGGCCTGCGTGCGGTCGCCGGCGAGACCCGCGGCTTCGCGCACGCGACCGTGCTTTCCCAGGATGCCCTGCGCCGGGCGGCCGCGACGGTACGCGCGGTCCATGCGGGGCACGGCGGCACCGCGAGCGCCGATCCCGAGGGAACCAACCAGGCGTTCTACACCGGCGAGAACCCGATCCGTGGGGTCGGCTTCGCGCGCAAGGTCGCGGTGCTGCAGGAGATCGATGCCTACGCGCGGGCCCGCGACCCCAGGGTGTGCCAGGTGACCGCTTCGCTGGCGGGGTCCTGGCAGGCGGTGCAGATCCTGCGCGCCGGCGGTCACCGGGTTGCCGACATCCGCCCGCTGGTGCGTCTCAACGTCTCCGTGGTGGTGGCGGATGGCGAGCGGATGGAAAGCGGGTCGTCGGGTGCCGGCGGGCGCATCCCCTATGACCGGTACCTCGAGGCCGAATGCTGGCAGGCCCAGGTCGACGAGGCGCTCAGGGTCGCCCTGGTCAACCTGGAGGCCCGGCCGGCGCCCGCCGGGGAGATGGAGGTGGTGCTCGGGCCGGGCTGGCCGGGGGTGATGCTGCACGAGGCGGTCGGACACGGGCTCGAGGGCGACTTCAACCGCAAGCGGACATCGACGTTTTCCGGCATGGTCGGCGAACGGGTCGCCAGCAGGGGGGTCACGGTGGTCGATGACGGCACCCTGCCCGACCGGCGCGGTTCGCTCACCGTCGACGACGAAGGAACACCGGCGCGGCGCAACGTGCTGATCGAAGACGGAATCCTCTGCGGGTACATGCAGGACAGGCAGAATGCCCGCCTCATGGGTGTGCCGGCCACCGGCAACGGGCGGCGCCAGAGCTATGCCCACCACCCGATGCCGCGGATGACCAACACCTTCATGATGGCCGGCGAGCACGACCCGGACGAGATCGTCCGCTCTGTGAAGAGGGGGCTCTACGCGGTGAACTTCGGTGGCGGGCAGGTCGACATCGTGTCCGGCAAGTTCGTGTTCTCCGCCAGCGAGGCCTACCTGATCGAGGACGGCAAGGTCACGGCGCCGGTCAAGGGCGCGACGCTGATCGGCAACGGCCCCGACGCCATGGGGCGGATATCGATGATCGGCACCGACATGAAGCTCGATGACGGGATCGGAACCTGCGGCAAGGACGGGCAGGGCGTGCCGGTCGGTGTCGGCCAGCCGACCGTGAAGATGCGCGGGATCACCGTCGGCGGCACCGAGGTGCCGGGGTAGGGAATTCACAGAGGAAGGTTCGCCGGCATCCGGTCCCGTTTCACGCCCCGCCGGGTATCCGCCGGCAGGGTCCGCTCCGTGCGCCCGCGCCGGTCCCCGATAGGGATGATACCTGCCGCGTTCGGGCTGGCAATGCCGCGGGCGGCACCGGTCCGGCCTGTCCAGGCGGCTTTCCCCGTACCTCCCCGAGCTATCGCCACGGCGCCGCCAGGCGTCCGGCAGCGTGTTGCACGCGAGCCGGCGAGCCCCGGAATGGCGGTGAGGCGGCCCGCACGGTCCCTGAAGGCCGGCAACTGCCGGTCAACCGGGGCTGACGGGGCAGGGTCAGCCTTCGTGAACGCCGCAAGTGCCCGGGATCATGGCGCGCTCGGAACCGAAGCTGCCGGACACGCAGGCTGGCGACACACTGCTCCGCAAGTGTTTCCGGAAGAAATCGGAAGTTGGGCGAGAGTGCTTGACCGGCGAGCGTGCCGTTACCCCTTCTTGCCGGAGTGCAGGGCCAGAATTCCGTCGTCTTGACCTCGCCCGCTCGGTCGGTATTCCCGACTTCTGTCCGTGCAGGAGTGTATCAAGCCTCGATCATTAGATGAGTACACAGGCATCGAGGACATGGAGCATGTCGGCGTGAACCGGCCGGCAGCGTGCAATTCGACTCGAACCTGGCCACGATCCGGGGCAAGGCAAGGAGCATGGGGAGAAGACCGTTGAATCGACACAACGCACGTTCGGTCGATCGCAAGGGCCGGGATTTGGCGATCGAGCTTTGGCATTGCTTCGACCAGAGGCGATTCCGGGATGCCCTGCCGTTGCTGTCCAAGGACTTCGAGGCCCATTGGCCGAACACCCGGGAGCGCATCCGTGGCCCCGAGAACTTCATCGCCCTCAACGAGAGCTATCCCGGGGCCTGGCGATGCACGGTCCGGCGAATCGACGAGTGTGCCGACGCCGTGGTGACAGTGACGGAGATCAGCGACGGCGACACCTCTCTTGTCGCGGTGTCCTTCCTTGAGGTGCGGCACGGTCGCATAGCCAGGGCGGAGGAGTACTTCGCGGAGGACGGCCCTCCGCCGTTTGATCGCTCGGCATTCGCCGAGCGGTATTGATCAAGTTCATCTACCGATGCTCCCTGGGTACCCAATACTCGGCATCGCCGTTCCAGAATCTGTTGGGATTGTCTTCATCCATCCCCCGGACATGCAGCGTTCTTAGACACGGCTCGACAAAGACCACGGGCTCTTCATAGGGGTGTGAGGAATAGATTGCCTTCAGAACCCGTGTGGCTTCCGTTTCGTCGCCGCTCAGAAAGAACGACAGTTCCACGCAAGGCACTTCGACCACTCGTTCGGTTGCTGGATTGCGACCGCTTCCCAGGGATCTGAACTGTTGCACTCCTGGTGCGGTCTTGAACGCGACGCAATCATAGTCGCCGTATTTCAGGGCGTCTTCGACCAGAATCGCGTCGGCGATACGTTGCGCGCAACTTTCGGGCACTTGCACGATGATCCGAAAACCTTTTTCGGCGACGAACCTGTCGCTGTCGAGCTCGGGCAGTGTCATTGGCATCTCGGACTGTTTCACGCCAATTGTGGCACGGATCGTGGATGCAGCGGGAACTTTCGGTTCGCCATCGACCGAACTCTCATCCCGGTTTGCAGCAGTCAAGAACATCCCTTCGCAGGCCAAACCAGCGGCCAAACGCATCAAGGCCATCGGCCGTGACGGTCAGGGCGCGGCTGCCTCTGCGACGTTCAAGCCAGTTTGCGTCCATCGACTTCTGCATGATCGCCGTGGCCAGCGGTCCCGCGATGTGATGCCGCCGTTCCGTCCAGTCGAGGCACAGTCTAGCCAGCGGCTTTCCCGCGCCGACAGGCGGCATCACCACCCCGATGTCATTGAGGAAGGATTGACAACGGAAGCCGGGAGAAACGGACTCGTCCCGAATCTGCAACACACCGAGCGCAACCAGGCGGTCAGTCATCAGCACGCCGAGTTTTCCCGCGATGTGATTGTAGCAACTGCGCGCCGCTCGCGTGTCGGTGCAGAGTCGATCGTTTCGGAACAGATGGTCGGTGGGTGATAGAATTGCCAGCCCTTCCAGTGCACTGGCAACCCTGGAATTCGCAATCCGGTGATACACATGCCGACCGCTGCGCAACGAGGAGGTCAAGCCGGCCATCTCCAGCTGCTTCAGATGCGCACTTGCGGTTTGCGGGCTGACACGGGCTGCGCCGGCCAACTCCTTGTTCGTGAACGCGCGCCCGTCCATCAGCTCGCACAGGATGCGTGATCGGCTGGGATCAGCAAGCGCCGCGCCAATAATGTCCAGTCTCGGCTCGATTGTCATACCAACGAAGCTACAGGCAAGATTGGCAAGCGACCAGAACGAACGCTTCGACGACGCACGAAGCAACAAGCCAAAACTGCTGAACTGCGTTGACCGGACGCTATTGCTGCATTCACGGTGCCATGCTGCGGAGGAGGAGTGATGGTCGCCGGAGTTACCTTCAGATACCACTTCAAGGTGGACGGCAGGATCGTGTATCGCGGTTTCACGATCGATCTGGCGCGCCGCGAACAAGAACACCGCCGCCGTTGGCCGATGGGCCGTATCGAACAGGTGGGTGGGCCGACCTCGCACGAAGAAGCGTGGAAGTGGGAGAGGCAGCAGGCCAAGCAGCGTTTCCGTGCCACTTCCTGATGGCTTCGCAGGATCCCTCCCGGGGGGCCCGCGGATACGCCGCAGGTCGTCTCCCGCAATCATGTCGTCGTCACCGGGGCCGGGTTCAGCCGCGCTCCGGTTCCCGGTGCGTCGCTGCTCGTCGACGATTTCGACAACGATGCCTTCCAGGAAAAGGTCCATGGCTTGCCCGACGCCAGCCGATTGCTGGAGTGGGAGCGAAGCCTCCACCCGAGCGGTCACAACAACCTCGAGCGCTTGATGACGTACCTCGATTCCCTGATGCCTTACGACTGAGCCGAGAACGCCGGAAACGCGGCGGACGAGCACAGCTGGCTCCTGTTGGAACTCAAGGGAGCGTTCCTCGATCGTACCTGCTCGGCCCCTGTTGCCGGAGACGCCGCCGTTCCGGGCCGGCGCCGCGCTCGGGCCATGGACAGGCGCTGCCTTCCGGTCCATGGTTCCCGCCGCATCATTCCCGCCCGGGATCCGGAGGGTCCTCTGCGGCGCAGCGGCAGCCGCGCAGCCCCGGGAGCATCCATGTTTCGCCGCGGCGCCCGCTCGCGCCGCGGTTCCCGCACCAGCGCGGGGCGACAGGCAGCTCCGGAAAGCGAGCCCATGCCGCCCGCCCAGCCCCATGACGCCTTCAGCCGATCGCTGCTTGAAGCCATCGAGTGGACCAGTGCGTTTCTGCGCGACGTCCTGGACCAGGGCATCGTGGCGCTGCTGCCCGACGAACACTTCGCGGTCTTCGAGAGCGGCTTCGTCGACAGCGAACTCCGGAACACCCGCGCCGACGGCGTGTTCTCGATACGCCTCACGGACGGGAGAATGCTGTACGCGATAATCGAGAACCAAGAGCGCTCCAGATGTCGGGACTCCGCTCCGGATCGCCGAATACGTGCTCCGCGTCTGGCGGGCCCACGAACGCCTGGAGGGCCGTGACCCCGCCCCGCTCATCGTCCCGATTGTGCTGTACCACGGCCCGGAGCGATGGGCGATTCCGCGGTCGTTGTCGGAGCTTGCCGGCAGGCCCGTAGATCCGCTCCGCTACACGCTCCTCGACCTCGTCCGGATACCGTACGACGAACTTCCGCCCGACGAGCGTGTGCGTAGCGGCCTCACGATCCTGAAATACGCCCTGGTCGAGGACCCCTCCCGCGAGCATCTTCGGGAATCGGCGCGGACCATATCCATGCTCGACCCGGAGTTGAAGCGGCGGCTTGCGAGCTCTATGGCCGCCGTCCACCAGTTGACCCGGGAGGATCTCGAGAGCCTCCTGCGGGAGGCTGATCCGGACCTGTGGGAGACAGTCATGCCGACAGTGGCAGAAGAATGGATGAAGGAAGGCGAGGCCAGAGGCCTGATGCGAGGCAGGGCCGAAGGCAAGGCGGCAACGCTGCTCAGGCTGCTTGAACGCCGCTTCGGCGCCGTGCCCGAAGATGCCAGGGCCCGAGTCCTCGCCGCGCCGGTCGGGGATCTCGATGCCTGGCTCGACGCCTTCGTGTCCGCGTCCGACCTCGACGACGTCTTCAGGAACGACGCCGTTCACTGAACGGCGCCGGACAACCCGGATCCGACGCGGCGCCTTGCGCCGCCCGGCGCTGTACCCTGCACCGAGGCTTCCTGCCGACTCCCGCCCTCATCAAGGCAGCCCACGCCTGCAACGCCGCCATCACCCCCGGTACCGGTAAAGGCTTCGCTTCCTGCCGGGTTCCGGACCGGCGTGAACGGGCCCCACGGTCAAGCGAGCGATTTCCGAACGCGTGACGAAACGGAGCGGACCATCCGGATCGCCAAGCGCTCCCCGGGAGACCCCGTCAGTACCGCATCTCCTCCCAGACCGGGTCCATCGACCCGTTCCAGCGGGAGCGATAGGCCTCAAGCAGGGTCTCGGCCAGGGTGATGCCGCTCTGGGCCACCTGCCTGAGTGGTTCGAGATAGCCGGTTTCGTCGTTGCCGGCAGCATCGAGCCGTGCGCGGCGCCGAAGCCCGTCGTGGGCAAGCGATACCGTGGCCCGGGCGATGTCCTGCAGGGTACCGTCCCTGAACGGCGTGGCGAGCCCGAGCCGCGGGACATCGCGGCGCAGCGTCGTGTGTTCCTCCGCGGTCCAGTCGCGCACCAGCTCCCAGGCCGCCGACTGCGAGGCATCGTCGTACAGCAGGCCGACCCAGTAGGCGGACAGCGCGCAGATGGTGCGGTGCGGGCCACTGTCGGCCCCGCGCATCTCCAGGTACTTCTTCAGCCTGACCTCGGGGAAGTTGGTGGTCATGTGGTCGGCCCAGTCGCCCATGTGCGGGCGCTGTCCCTCGAACCCGGGCAGCCTGCCCGCCATGAAGTCGCGGAACGAGGCGCCGGCGACATCATGGTAGATGCCGTCGCGGTAGACGAAGTACATGGGCACATCGAGGATGTAGTCGACGTGCCGCTCGAAGCCGAAACCCGGTTCGAAGACGAACGGCAGGATGCCGCACCGGTCGGGGTCGGTGTCGGTCCAGACATGGGAACGGGTGCTGAGCAGTCCGGTCGGGGCGCCCTCGCGGAACGGCGAGTTCGCAAACAGGGCAGTCGCCACCGGCTGCAGGGCGAGACTGACCCGGAACTTCTCCACCATGTCTGCCTCGTCCGAGAAGTCGAGGTTGGTCTGCACGGTGCAGGTTCGCAGCATCATGTCGAGGCCGAGCGAGCCCTTCTCCTGCATCCAGCGGCGCATGATGGCGTAGCGGCCCTTCGGCATCCACGGGACCTCGTCGCGGCGCCACACCGGGTCGAAGCCCAGTCCGAGCATGCCGATGCCAATCTCGCCGCACACCTGGCGGACCTGGATCAGGTGCTCGTTCACCTCGTCGCAGGTCTGATGGATGGTCTCGAGCGGTGCTCCCGACAGCTCGAACTGCCCGCCGGGTTCCAGCGTGATCGCGCAACCGGCCTGGGTGAGCGCGATGATGGCATCGCGCTCGCGCACCGGCTCCCAGCCGAAGCGGGTCAGGCCGGCAAGAATGGCACCGATGCCGTCCGGCCCGTCGTATGGCACCCGGCGGGTATCGGCCAGGCGGAAGGCGAACTTCTCGTGCTCGGTGCCGATGCGCCAGTCCTCCGGCTGCGTACAGCCCGATTCCAGGTCCTCGACCAGCTGCGTCCTGCTTTCGATCGGTGCACCCGCTTCATCAGGGGGTCGTGACATGCATTCGGCCTCTGCTGGTGATCACGAGTTTGAGGTCGCGTCCGGTCCGGCACCGGGCTTCGTGTGTTCGAAAGCCCCGGGAGCATCGGTCCAGGAACCGGCGAGAGCCTGCCAGCACGCAAGTGCCGCCAGCGCGGCGGTGTCGGCGCGCAGGATGCGGGGCCCCAGACTGACGCGGCAAACATCCGCACGATTGCCCACTGCGTCAAGTTCGTCCCGGGCGAACCCGCCCTCCGGTCCGACCAGCAGCCCGGCCGGCCGGCCGGCCGCGGCGGCAAAGGCGTGACGCGCCGGCACTCCGGCCCCGGTCTCGTCGCAGCAGAACAGCACGCGCCCGTCCGGCCACTGTTCGAGCACGTCGGCAAGGGTGGTCGGTTCCCGGACTTCCGGGATGGTGAGCCGGCCGGACTGTTCCGCTGCCTCAACGGTGTTGCTGCGCAGGCGCCGCAGGTTGACGCGGCGCACGGCGGTGTGGCGGGTAATGACCGGCCACAGCATGTCGGCGCCGAGCTCGGTGACCTTCTGGGCGACGAAATCGATCGGCGAACGCTTCAGCGGTGCGAAGACGAGCCAGACATCCGATCCGGCCGCCTGCTCCCGGGTAAGGCAGACGGGTGTCACCTCGACCCCGGTGCGCCCCATCGCGGTAATCGTGGCCCGCCATTCCCCGTCGCGGCCGTTGAACAGCGCGAGCTCGGCGCCGGTGGCAAGCCGCAGGACCGTACGCAGGTAATGCCCCTGGTCCGCCGGAAGCGGGAGCACGGTACCGGGTGCGAGATCGGCGTGGACGAACAGCCTGGGTGTCATGGCCTCCTCGCCACGCTGACACATCATGGTCACGGCGCTTGCCGCCTGTCCCGGGCCGGTTTATGCACGAACCGAGACAACCGCAAGCGACGGGACATATATCGAATGGGTGACAGCGGTGCCATGTCCCCGCGGTCCCCGTTCTTTCCCGAGCGGTAGCGTCCTGTTCGGGAACGGCCGCATGACCGGTTCGCACACGCATTCCCGGGTCAACCACCGGCTGCTGCCGGGAAGGATGACGGCCGGGCGGTGGCAGGAGCGCATGTTCGACGCGCGGTGCCGGCTCCGCGATGCCGCGCTGCTGGAACGGGTCGCACGCAACCGCGGGACCGCTGCCTGCCGCGACCGGTGCAAACGCCTGCCCGGGCGCCGCCGGAACATCCATGGCGCGGCCGCGGTCCGGCCCGGAACGCCAGGGAGGCGCGGCGAAGCAGTGAAGGAACTCCTCGGGCCCGCCGGCTTTCCCCGCTCCCGTGTGCGCCGGCACAGATGCAGGCTCTCGATTGCGTCCGGCGTGCGGCTCGCCGGAGACGCGCTCCCCTGTCCGGACGACGGCTGGATGGCGGTGGAACACCAGGGCGGTTCTCCGTATTCCGACAGCGATCCGGGGCCGGCGGTGGCGGAACGCAGCGGCGGCAGGTGGTCCGCCACCCTCGCAACCCCTGCGATCGCGGACAACGCCCGCACCGACCCGGCTACGGCGGTGAAATGGCCGGCCCGGGGAACCAGTCGGCTGCGCGGAGAAGGGGTACCCGGCCAGTGAACCGCGAACGCGCCCGTGGGACTGCGGCGTGATGCCGTCAACCGACCGGCAGGAGTCTTCCAGCGACATTCCCCGGGATTCCTGGGTCGACCGCATCCTGCCGGCCCCCGCGCGGCCCTATGCCCGGCTGATGCGGCTCGACCGCCCGATCGGGACCTGGCTGCTGCTCCTGCCGTGCTGGTGGGGGCTCGCGCTCGCCTGGCAAGTCACGCCGGAGGCGGATGGTCTCGCCTGGCTGTGGGCCCTGTTCACGCTTGGCGCAGTCGTCATGCGCGGTGCGGGGTGCACCGTCAACGACCTTTGGGACCGCGACTTCGACCGCCGGGTTGCCCGGACCGCGGACCGCCCGATCGCGTCCGGCGCGATCAGCGTGCGCCAGGCGCTCGCGTTTCTCTGCGTGCAGCTGTTGTTCGGCCTGGTGATCCTGCTGCAGCTGAACGAGACCGCCCGTATCCTCGGGGTGGCGGTGCTGGTGCTGGTTGCGACCTACCCGCTGGCGAAGCGGGTGACCTCCTGGCCGCAGTTCGTCCTCGGCCTCGCCTTCAACTGGGGCGCGTTGATGGGATGGGCGGCGGTGACCGGGGAACTCGCCGTGACCTGCGTGGTGCTGTACGTCGCCGGCATTGCCTGGACGCTCGGCTACGACACCATCTACGCCCATCAGGACAAGGAGGACGACGCAATGATCGGGGTGAAGTCGTCGGCGCTGGCGCTCGGCGATCGCACCCGGCCGTTCCTGTTCGCATTCTATGTCATGACCATCGCGGGCCTGGTCGCAACCGGACTGCTTGCGGGCCTGTCGTGGGTGTATTTCCTCATCCTTCTCGCCGGGGCCGCCCATCTTGCGTGGCAGGTGTATACGGTCGACATCGACGACCCGCGCCACTGTCTGGCCCGGTTCCGCTCAAACCGTGACTTCGGCCTCCTCATCACTGTCGCGATCTTCGCCGGCTGATGCGGCGTGCCGGCGGGCACGCCGGGCCTGGGCCCGGGCCAGGTCGGCGCACATGCCGGTGTAGCGGGCCGGGTCGAGCAGTCCGGCGATGTCGTCCGCCGAGAGGTGGCGGGTGACCCTGGGATCGGCGGCCAGCAGCTCGGGAAAACGGCCCTCGCCGAGACCGGCGGCCTGGGCCGCGTCGTAGACGATGTCGTGGGCGTGCTGTCGGCCGACATCCTCGCCGAGCGCCAGCATCACCGGTTCTGCCATGATCAGGCCGCTCCCGAGGTCGAGGTTCGCACGCATGCGCTCGGGTTTCAGGACCAGGCCCTCGAGCAGGATGACCATGCGCGCGAGGATGTCGCCCGACATCACGCACACCCCGGTCTGGGCGTGACGCATCATCAGAGAGGTCTGCCGGTTGGCCTCGTGTTCGGTCATGACGGTTTCCAGTGCGAGCGGCGTCATGGTCCGGACCTGGGCCGCGAGCGCCATGACGTCCTGGGACAGGTGCGGGTTGCGTTTCTGCGGCATGGTGCTGCTGCCGACGGTGCCGGGCGGGATCGGCTCCTCGACCTCGCCGAATTCCTGTTTCATGCCGGTGTAGATCTCGTTGGCGACCTTGCCGCAGCCCGACGCCAGCAGCGAGAGCAGGAGTGCGTGCTCGGCCAGGTGGTCCATGATGCTGCGCGCCGGCACCGCCATGGGAACAAGCGCGAGGTGGGCGGCGAGGCGCTCCTGCACCGCGAGCCCGTGTTCCCCGAACGAAGCCACGGTTCCGGCTGCTCCGCCGAGCAGGGCGCGGAAAACCCGCGGTTCGCATTGTTCGAGCCGCTCGTCGTGGCGCAGGAACTCGTCGATCCACACCGCAACCTTGAGCCCCCAGGTGGCTGGTACGGCGTGCTGGCCGTGGGTCCGTCCCGCGACGATCATGTCGCATGACCGATCGGCGAGGTCGGCGAGGGCCGCGAGCACGGATCGCAGCTGGCTGCGGATGATGCGGTGCGCCTTGCGCAGTTGCAGCAGGTCGCCGGTCTGGGTGATGTTCTGGGTAGTCGCACCCCAGTGGACGTAGCGCCCGGCATCCTCGCCGCAGAGCCGCGCGAGTTCCCATACCAGCGGAACCAGGGTGTGGGAGGTGCGCCGGAACCCCTCCTCGAGTCGGTCGTGGTCGAAGAGCGCGAGGTCGCAGCGCGACACGATCACGTCGGCGGCCCGGGCGGGGATCATGCCGAGTTCGGCCTCGGCGAGGGCGAGTGCCGCCTCGACATCGAGCCAGGCCTGCCAGCGGGCCTCGGTCGCAAACAGTGCGGCGATCCCGGGATCCGGAACCCGGTGTGCGGTTGGGTTGTCATGGGTCATGGCGGCGGCTCCGTGTGCTGTTCTGCCGGCGGGAACCTCCGATGGTACCAGTTGCGCCCGCCGGGTCGCAGCGGGCGGGTTCCGGGCGGTCGGCAGCAGGTTTCCAGCTGCTGATCACCCGTACAGCCTGTCCGGCCCGCCCGGAGCGGTGGGCACCAGTCAAGTCACCCGCGTGACTTTTGCGCCTGTATGGTGATCCCGCCAGCCGGACTGCCGAATTTCTGGGAGGGTTCCGGCCACGAGATCTGGATTTCGTGCTCGCCAGTCCCATCTGTTAACTGTCCGGGAGAGGCAGGCGGGAGCATGGCTCCGCTGACGGGGTGCGCCTGGTTGTCCCGCGACCGTGGAGGAGATGTCACCATGCGGAGATACCGGACAACGGCATGACTTCAGCAAACGCGGAAAACGGCGTCGCCATTGTCGGGTACAGCCATCGGCTGCCCGGCGGCATCCGGTCGGATTCCGATTTCTGGGCCCTGCTCAGCAGCCGGGAAATCGTCCAGGAACCAATCACGGACCGATACGGGAGAGGGGCCCTGCCCATCGGCAGGTATTCGGGTCCGGGACGGCTCGCAAGTCCCTACGAGGGACTGATTCGCGACGACGACGAACTGCTGTTCGACCGCGCGTTCTTCGGCCTGTCCCACAATGAACTGATGCAGACCGAACCTCAGGTCAGGATGCTGCTCAACTGCGCCTGGGAGGCCATCGAACACGTCGGCTGGGACCTTCATTCTCTGCGCAACAGCTCCACAGGGGTCTTCGTCGGGTCCCAGGTTCCGTCCGTGGCCAACTGGCGACCGCAGCACGGTGTCACCGAAAACTCCGTGGCCGGCCTCAGCCTGGCCATGCTGGCCAACCGGATTTCCTACCACTTCAACCTCATGGGATCCTCCGCGACGTACTGCACCGCCTGCTCGGCCGGCCTGACGGCCCTGCACTCGGCGATGAACGCCCTTGCGTGCGGTGACTGTGACCAGGCGCTCGTCGGCGCCGTCACCTACCTGGGCAGCGTCAGGTTGAGCAGCGGCTTCAACCTCATGGGAGTCATCAGCCCGGACGGCGCCTGTCATTCCTTCGACGCCCAGGCCAACGGCTACATGCGCTCGGAGGGAGCCTTCGTCTTCGCCATCAAGCCGCTGAGGGCGGCCGAGCGGGACGGGGACCCGATCCACGCAGTGATCGAGGCAACGTCGGTCAATGCCGCCGGCTCGGCCGACGGCACCGCGGCCCTTGCACCGGGCCGGTACATCAGCGCGCCGACGCGCCATTCCCAGGTCCTGCTGATGCGCGAGGCGGCCGCCCGCGCCGGCCGGACACCAGGCGAGTTCGACTACGTCGAGGCGCACGCCACCGGGACCGCGGTCGGAGACCCCATCGAGGGCAACGCCATCGCCGAGGCGTTCGGTGGTGTCGGGCGTGACGTCCCGCTCCGGGTTTCCAGCGTGAAGAGCAATATCGGACACATGGAGGCTGCCGCCTTCCACTGCGCCCTGCTCAAGGTAGTCCTGATGATGGAGCGGCGTACCTTTGCGCCGGTATCGAGGAGCTTCCAGGTCCCCAATCCGGAGATCGACTTCGACAGGGCCCCCATGCGGGTGCAGACCGAGTGCGAGCCTTTCCCCGAGAACCCGGTCGTCATCGGCATCAACTCGTTCGGCTTCGGCGGAGCGAACGGACACTGCGTGGTGCGCGAGTACCGGCCGCCGCGGCCCAGGGTCTGGTCTGTGCCGCTGGCGCCTGACGCCGGCTACATGATCCCGCTGTCGGCACGCACGCCCGGCGCGCTCGCCGAAAGCGCCCGGCGCCTGGCAGGGACGCTGGACGGGCAGCAGCCGGACCTCTACACCCTCGCCGGAAACCTCAGTCGCCGACGCACCCATTTCGCGGCGCGCACGTCCTTCGTCGCGCGCGACCACGAAGAACTTGGCCGCGCCCTGAAGGAGTTTGCCGAGGAGGGTGCCCCCGTCGGCACCGCGGAGGAGGGCGAGCGGCGGGTGCTGATGGTGTTCGCCGGCCAGGGCACGCAGTGGGCCGGTTGCGGGCGAGACCTCTACGAGGCCCACCCGGTGTTCCGGCGCACCATCGACGCCATCGACGGGCACTGGCGCGCCTGTTCCGGGACCTCGCTGCGCACGGCCTGTTTCGAGGCCCCGCAGGAGGCACTGGACGAATGCGAACTGGCCCAGCCGGTAATCTTCGCTATCCAGTGCGCCCTGGTGGAGCTGTTCAGGACCTGGGGGGTCTACCCGGACTGCGTGTTGGGTCACAGCTCGGGCGAAGTGGCCGCGGCCTACGCCTCGGGCGCGCTCTCGCTCGCCGATGCGACGCGCCTGGTCTACCACCGCGCCACCCTGCAGCAGCGGGTTGCGGGGTCTGGACGCATGCTGGCCATCGGCCTCGACCTGCCGGGCGTGGAGGAACTGCTGGACTCGCTCGGGCTTCCTTTCCGCCTCGACGGCGAACAGGCGGTCCAGGTCGAGATCGCCTGCGAGAACGCTCCGGCGAATACCGTCATCTGCGGTCGCGAGGACACCCTGCGCCCGGTGATGGAGGAGCTGGACCGGCGCAACCTCCAGAACAGTCTCCTGCCCGGCAACATCGCGTTCCACTCCCGCGCCATGGACGCGATCAGGAACGCCGCGCTCGAGGCGTTCTCCTTCCTCGACGACATTTCCTTCGAGCTCGACGTGCCGTTCGTCTCCTCGGTAACCGGCACGGAAACGGCGCGGCTGGACAGTGCCTACTGGTGGACGAACATCCGCCAGCGGGTCCGTTTCGCAGATGCGATGGAAGCCGTCAGGCGCAACCACCGACCCGACATGGTTCTTGAGCTGGCTCCGCACTCGGCCCTGCAGCCCGTCGTTGCGCAGTGCATCCAGGACATGTCGCCGGCACCCGTGCTCCTGCCAACGCTGTTGCGCGACCACGATGCGAGTACGAGCTTTCTCGAAGCGCTGGGTGCGCTCTTCAGGGCCGGCGTGACGCTGGACTTCGCCGCCCAGTATCCGCGGCCAGAGTCCATCGCCCGGCTGTTGCCGGGCCACCCGAGGGACGAGCAGAAGACCGTCGACAACAGGATGGACGACGAGTTCTTCCTGCAGCAGGGCGATTACGCGCACGGCCCGCTGGTCGGTCACCGGATCGCCAGCGACCACCTGCTGTTCGAGGCGCGGCTCAGCGAAAGGGCGTTTCCGTGGCTGGCCGAGCACCGCGTTCACCACGCGGCGATCATGCCGGCCGCCGGCTACATCGAACTGGTGCTGCAGGCTCTCGGCGGCGTTCCGGTCCACTTCGAGATGCTGGAATTCCTGCAGCCCTGTCCCGTGCCGAACACGCCGGTCAGGCTGCAGACGGCCCTGTATCCGGTCCCCAACGCCACCGGTGAATACACCTTCCGGATCTCGACGCTGCCATACGATGTCGACCCCGACTGCGAACTGCATTGCCGCGGACGGGTCCGGCTGATCGACACCGTGCCCGAACTCGATGCGCCCCAGACCCTGTCGGACCTGGACACGTCCGGGTACGAAGCCCTGCTCTATGCGGCCGATGATGAAATCTACGAGCGTTTCGAGGTGGTTCTCGGGGAGACCTTCCAGTACGGCCCCCACTTCAGGAACATCCGCAAGCTCAGGCGCCATCCGGATACCGGCCGCCTGCTGCTGGATGTCGGGGTCGACGAGGAGCTGTGGGCAGACGCGCGCCGCGAAGGCTACGTTGCCTTCCCGCCCCTGCTTGACGGCGGACTCCAGTCTTTTCTCTACGACCTCATGCTCGGCGCCGACCGCTTTGCCATTCCGCTTCGCGCCGAAGACGTGACCTTCATGGGCGCGCCGACGGTCCCGCGGCTCGTCTGCCAGCTGACCTATCCGGGGGGCAAGCGCTACGAAGTCGACGACAAGGGCCAGTATGATGTGCCGAACGGCGAGTGGGTGTCCGGCAGGCTGAACTTCTACGACGCCGAGACCGGGGCGCTGGTCCTTCACGTGGGCAAGTACATTTCCTTCATTTCCTATCCCCGGCGTCTCGACCTGCCGCACAGCAAGCACAGCGTTGTCTGGCAGCCCAAGTTCATCGCCGACGGTCCCGCAATCGCGGACCGTTTGCCCGACGGAGACGTCGAGCCGTCAGCCCTGCTTGCCGCCCTGGAACGGACGGATGGCGCAGGCGCACCGTTCCGCGTCTGCCACGCGCTGGAGTTCGCGGGCTCACGGACTCCGGACCAGACCGCGCTTCACGGCTGCCTCTCGCATCTCTCGCGGGAGGAGGTGCAGGGCGAGTTCTGGCTCGTCGCCGATGACGAGGAGTGCGCGCGCGCGCACTACGACACCTTCCAGGGCCGCGACGCCGCGCTGCGCTTCGAGTGTCTCGATCCCGCCTCGGACCGGATGCCCGCGCTCGAAACCGGCCTGCTGCGCCGGCGCGCGGCGGAAGTCCTGTTCGTCCACCACGACCATGACGGGTTTGTGCCGGACGACTGGCAGTTCTGGCGGGAAACCGCGGTCGCGGGCGGCCTGGCGCTGGTCTCGCACGAGACGCACACGGTCATCGAGCCGGGTGCCGGCTGGACCACGCTGCGGGCCGGGAGGCGGACAACGCTGGTGCAGGCCCCGGCGCATGACCGTGCCGACCTGGTCGCGAAGCCGCTGCCGGGTCCGCGCTGGGTGACGGGCGAGGACGGCAGCCTGGCGGAGGCCTGGGCATCCCTGCTCGACGATCCGCAGGTGCATCGGATTCCCGGCGAAGTCCTGGCCTCGGGCGAACCGTTCATGCCCGAAGCGCACCCGGATGCGGAGATCATCCAGGCGATCGACTTCTTCATCGCCCCGGATCCGGAGGATCCGACCGGCGAGAGGGCAGTGTCGCAGTTCGTCGCCCTCGTCCGCGCGCTGGTTCCCTACAGGATCGAACTGGCCAGCTGCCCGTGCCGAGTGACCGTGGTAACCCGCAGGGCGGCCTTCGACACGCAGGACGCGCGCGGCAGTGCGCTGTGGGGGGCGGTGCGCAGCATGGCCGTCGAGATCGTCGAGGAGGCCGGGCTGGAGTTCCGTCTCGTGGATCTCGGCGCCGACGGCGACCTTGAGGCCCTGGCATGGCTCGCCGCCCACGACCTGCGCGAACGCGAACTGGCCGTGCGTGATGGCCGGCTGTGGCGCCGCGCGTCGTGAGTGACCGCAACGAGTATCCGCAGGTTCCGGCCGGCGAGAACCCGCCCTACCGCCTGTTTCTCGACAACGCGGGTCAGCTCGCCGGCTTGCGGATGAAGACCTATGATCCGCCGCCCCTGGGACCGCATCACGTCGAGATCGACGTCGCCGCCGCGGCGCTCAACTTCCGCGACGTCATGGTCACGCTGGGCCTGCTGCCGGCCCTGGCCTACGAGCGCTCGGCGCTCGGTCCCGAGGTCGGCATGGAAGCGAGCGGCGTGGTCCGGCGAGTCGGTGTGGCGGTGGAGGGAGTGGAGCCCGGCGATGCGGTCGTCTTCGTCGACGGAGGATGCATCGCCAACCGCGTCGTGGTCGGCCAGCACCGCGTATTCCCCAAGCCCGCGGGCCTGAGCATGCAGGAGGCCGCGTCGTCGCTGTCGGTCTACGTCACCGCGTACTACGCGATGGTTCACCTGGCCGGGCTGCGCAGGGGGCAGCGCGTTCTCATCCATTCGGCCATGGGAGGCATCGGGCAGGCCGCGATCGCGCTGGCCCACCGCGCGGGAGCGGAGATCTATGCCACGGCGGGCAGCCAGGCCAAGCGCGACCGGCTGCTGGAACTGGGCGTGCGGGCGGTGTTCGATTCCCACAGCGAGGAGTGGTACGAGGGCCTGATGAAGGCGACCGGCGGGCAGGGCGTCGACGTCGTGCTGAACTCGCTCGCCGGCGGCCATGTGCCGCTCTGTCTCCAGGCGCTCAGGTCGGGCGGCTGGCACTGCGAGATCGGCAAGGTCGACATCTACGCCGACAGTGCTCTCGGTCTCCGCGTCTTCCGCAAGAACCTGCGGTTCGCCGCCATTGACCTCGATCGCCTGATGGTCGACGACCCGTTCCTCTCGCGCGAGCTCTCCGAGACCTGCCTCGCACTGCTTGATCGCGGCGAGGTGCCGCCCCTGGAAGTCACCGTCTTCCCCTACGGCGACTACGCGAAGGCGCTCCGGCTCATGACCTCCGGACAGCACCAGGGAAAGCTGGTGCTGCAGGCGCCGTCGGCATCCTCCGCCGCGGAGTTTCCGATCAACGACCGCCGTCCGCTGCTGGACCCCCGGGGAACCTACCTGGTGACCGGCGGCCTGGGCGGTTTCGGCCTGCGGCTGCTTCCCTATCTCGTGACGGCCGGTGCCCGTCACCTCACCCTCATGGACCGCGATCCCGAACGCCGGCGCGACGAGTCCTGGCTTCGCCAGTCGACGACCCTCGGCGACCTGGAGGAAGGTGTCGAGATCGACCTGGTCCAGGGCGACGTGGCCAACGAGGCGGACGTGCGGCGCTGCGTCGACGCCGTGAAGAAGCCGCTGAAGGGGGTGTTCCATCTTGCCGGCGTGCTGGAGGACTGTCTGCTGGCGGACCTGACGGCGGAGTCCATCGCCCGCGTCTTCGCGCCCAAGGCCCGGGGAGCGCTCAACCTGCATAACGCCACCGCCGGTCTGGCGCTCGACCACTTCGTCATGATGTCGTCCACCTCCTCGATCCTCGGCAATGCGGGCCAGATAAACTACAGTGCGGCTAACGCGTTTCTCGACGGGCTCGCCGCCTGTCGACGAGGGCAGGGGCTGCCGGCCTTTTCCTACAATGTGACGGCCGTCGCCGATGCGGGAATGGCTGCGCGCAATCTCGGTGTCCTGCGCCTGATGAAGGCTGCGGGAATGCCGCCCGTAAGCAGCTATTGCGCCATCTCCAACCTGGACTACGCGCTGCGCACCATGAACGGCAGCGATCACCTGGTCACCGCGCTCTTCAAGCGCGTGCTCTGGACGATCGATTCCGCCGACTACATGCGGACCGGCCGCCTGATGAGCAACCAGGATGCGTTCGAGGTCTCCGCCGAAGAACAGCTGACGGTCGACGGCGTCATGGGGCGGATTGCCGCCAAGGTGGCCGAACTCTGCGGGCACGACGAGGGTGGCCTCGAAGAGCCGCTTTCCAGTTTCGGCCTGAATTCCATCTCGGTTGCCGAACTGGGCGCGTTCATCCAGAGCGAGTTCAACTTCCAGGCAAGCGCGCTGGAACTGATGACCACGGCCTCGTGCCAGTCGCTCGCGCACGCCATCGTCTTCGGCAGCACTTCGGGCGAGGAGATCGATCCCGACGACGAGGATGCGTCGACCGACGCCGCAACACCTGCAGCGGAGCGTCGCGTGCGGCGCAGGCCCTCTGAGTTCGCCAGTCCGCCCGAGGACCACTTTCCGCCGGCACCCTGCTCGGGGCAGAATGCCCGGACGGCCTTCCCCGTCGGGTAGTATGTCTCCGTGACAGGAAAACGCCCTTCGCATCGGCGCGGCGCATCCCGGAAAGAGGCCGAATGAACGTACCGAGAGATTCCGGCAGGACCGTGCCGCCGTTGGCTGGCAGGCTGCCCGCGCAATGCTGGCGCGACGTGGAGGAATTGCGCCGCCTGGTTCACGCGGTCCTCTCGCGGGAAACGCCAGCCGGCGCGGTAGCGCCGGGCGACTTTCGGGAGGTCCTGCTGACCGGGGTAACCGGCTTCGTGGGACGCTTCCTCCTGCGCGACCTCCTGCGCCAGGACAACCGGCTGATCGTGCATTGCCTGGTCCGTGCCGGGAGTGTCGAGCAGGGGTTCGCGCGGTTGCGGGACGCCCTGGAGCTGGCGGAAATCCTGGAGGATATTCCCGAAGAGCGGGTGCGGATGGTGCCCGGCGAAATTACCGGGGAACGCTTCGGCCTGGGCGATGCGGAGTTTGACAGGCTTTGCGAGCGGATCGACGCGGTCTATCACCTTGCCGCCGACACGGGCCTCGTGCGGTCATATGCCGACATTCGCAGGACCAATGTGCTCGGCCTGCGCCCGGTGCTCGAGCTCTGCCTGCGCACCCGCATCAAGCACCTGTTCTACGCCTCCACGATGGGCCTGTTCCCCCAGTACTTCTGCGACTTTTCCAGGGAGCACGGCGACAGCCGCATCGACGACCAGGTGCCGCCTGACCTCGCGGAGATGAAGAAGGCCTTCCCGCTCGGCTCGCTCGGGTATCCCTGGAGCAAGCTCGTGGCCGAACAGGGCGTGCTGTTCGCGCAGGCAGCCGGAGTGCCGGTCGCAATCTTCCGTCTGCCGGGCATGGGCTTTTCCAGCACCGGGTATACCCAGGCGAACGACTTCCCGGCCCGCCTGTTTGCTGCGGCGGGACAGGCGGAAATGACGCCGACAGGCATGTCCCTGCGGCGAAATGTCGAGCCGGCCGACACCATCAGCGAAATCTGCGCGGCGATTTCACTGAATCCGGACCGGCGTTTCACGGTCTACCACTGCTGCAACACGAGCCCGCCCGGTGACGATGTCGACATGGAGGAGTTCGGTTTCTACTGGAAAACGGTGCCCTATCAGACCTTCAGGCGGACCAGCCAGGCCTTCGGCGACAGCTCCCCGTTGCGTGGTCAGTGGGTCCTGCTCGACCACTTTGCGCCGTACTGGTTTGACGAGGACAAGACGGGTCACACGCCGCCGATCAGTGACCGCGCCATCAGGGAAGACTGTCCGCGCCCGATCAAGTGGCCGGCACCGCTGATCCGCCACGCGCGCTCCCATGAATGGATCAGGCGCAACCGGGAGCTCTGGCCCTATCCGGTTCCGCAGGGCCGCCTCGACTTCGACCGGCTTGTCGGGCAGGCCGAAACCTGCGCCGGGCACATGGGCGTTCCCTTCGACCGGACGTATCCCGAGTGGATGCGAGACGGTCTCGAACAATTGGTCGAGGCTCTCGGGCTGCCGGAGTCCGGGCTGAGGGTATCCCGGGTCAGCCACGTCGTGTACGGGTTGACCCGTATCCTTCGGAGCAACGCGGCGCTCGCCCGCGAACGGCAGCAGAACCCGGAGATAGAGCAGGTGAGGGTCGAGCGGCCGGTGTTCATCGTCGGGATCAATCGCACCGGCACGACTTTCCTGCACCGTCTCCTCTCGCGCGATCCGCAGTTCTGGGCGTTGCGGCGTTACGAGTTGACGGAACCCGTGCTCTCGAGCGGCGAGTACGGCGCGGTGGCGGGCACGGTGCGGGATCCCCGCCGGGCCCGGGCGGAAGAACTGATGAGCGCAACCAATATTGCCGATACTTTCGCCGGGCTTCATCGCATCGACCTGGACGAGCCGGAAGAGGACTTCATGCTCCTCAGGCTGGCCTTCGCGTCCTGGGTCACCCTCGTTGAGCACCACGTGCCGGCGTACGGCCGCTGGCTCGCCCAGGCCGGTTCGCGCAACGCCTACGGGTTTCACCGCCTGGTCATGCAGCACTTCACGTGGCAGCGCCGGCAGAGCGACCCGCTGGGACGGCGGCGCTGGCTGCTCAAGATGCCATTTCACCTCATGGAGCTCGAGGTGTTGCTGGAGACCTATCCGGATGCCGTCTTTATCCAGACGCACCGGGAGCCGGTTCAGTTCATGGCGTCCTGGAACAGCATGGTGGAGCGCGTCCGTTCATACACCACCGAGCCGCGACCGACCCACGAGACCGGGGCCGAGCAGCTGGCGCTGATGAGCGGCATGCTGAACGGCGCGATGCGGTTCCGCGCCGCCCGGCCGGCGCTGGCCGATCGCTGGGTCGACGTGCGCTACGACGATCTGGTCGCCGATCCGATGGCTGTCGCCAACGACATCTACGCGCGGTTCGGCTGGCCGCTCGAACCGGCTGCCGTCGACGCCATGAGGGACTGGCTGGTACTGCAGAATGAACAGCGCCGCCACGAACCGCGGCACGTGTACAGGCTGGAGGACTACGGTCTCGTGCCCGAAGCGGTGAACCGGGCATTCGCACCGTACCGGGACTTTGTCGCCGGGCGCGGATGCCTGTGAGAGCGCAACCCGTGCGGTGACGATGAAACGACCGCCAATGCGGAGTTCCGTGAGCTTTCCGACGTGACCCCGAGACAGGGCGGGCAAGTGGACGGGACGGACAACGGCACCCGGGCCGTTTTCCCTTTCCACTGCAGCCCCGTTACGGCGGCATGCGGATCGCGCCGTCGAGCCGGATTACCGAGCCGTTCATGAAGGAGTTCCGCGTGACATGAACGACGAGGGCCGCGTATTCGTCCGCACTTCCCAGGCGCCCTGGATAGACCGACGTATCGACCAGGAACTGCTTTGCCGGTCCTGACAGGCCGTCCATCATCGGCGTGTCCATCAGACCGGGGGCGATGCAGTTGACGCGTATTCCCTTGGCGGCGAGCTCGCGCGCGAGCGGCAGCGTCATCGCCGCGACACCGCCCTTCGAGGCGGCGTAGTCGAGCTGCCCGATCTGTCCCTCGAAAGCGGCGACCGAAGCGGTGGTAATGATGCAGCCGCGTTCGTTGTCATCATCCATCGGTTCCAGGGCGGCCATGTCGGCGGCGGCCAGCCGGCAGGAGTTGATAGTGCCGATCAGGTTGACCCGGACGGCACGGGTCAGTCGCTCAAGCGGGCTCGCCCTGCCATCCCGTCCCGTCAGCCTTGTGCCTGGAGCGATGCCGGCGCAGGCAACCAGGATGCGCGCCGGACCCAACCGCTCGCGCACTGCAGCGACAGCGGCCTCGCGGCTCGCGGAGTCGGCCACGTCGCACACCACGGCGACACCATCGACCCGTGCCGCAACCCTTCCTGCCAGCTCCTCGTTCGTGTCCAGGATTCCGACCCTGGCACCGGCCTGCGCAAGGGCTCGCGCCGTTGCCTCTCCCAGTCCCGACGCGCCTCCGGTGACGATCGCCGTTTGCCCGTTGACATCCATGCCTGGCTCGCTCGCTGATCCGGCATCTGCATAGCAAGACGCTGCCCGGCCATGCAAAGGCGAGGGTCTGAGACCGCAAGGTGGTATCCTGGCCCGGGTCCGGGATGCGTTGCGCCCATGCATGTCCGAACGGCGACCCCTGCTTCCCTGCTCCGACTATCCGGGTTGGTGCGGGAAGCGATGTTCCGCTGCCTGGCGAAGCTGTGGCGTGGAGGGCGAAAGGAGCGCCGCAACGCCTCCGTGCCGAACATGGCCGGAGTGCGCGGAGTCGCACGACATGAGGGTCAGGTCCGCCACCCCGGCGGACTCGCGCCCGTCCGTCGTGGCCCGCCAATACGGCGGTATCCTGTCGCCGCTGCCGGCAACCGGAATGGAGGAGGTGGCGAGGACGGTGTACCGCCCCGACCGGGCAGCCGGTGCAGTATCCGCAAACGCCCCGTAGTGCCGGGAGGACATGCGGTTGCTCACTGGCCGGGGAGAGTTGCTCGACGGCCTCGCCTTTCCCGGCGGCATGATCGCGAGGCCGAAGCGCAAATCCGCCTCGCCGACTGCCACGAGGTACAGGCTCGATGTTGCACGCTTTCCGATAAACGACACGATCACGACATTCGGCGCGGGGCGCATCAGTTCGCACAGCACGGTCGTATCGACCACCAGCGTCGCCGACGCCTCGGTCGAAGCGCGGCGGCAGTTCGAGTTCCACGCCGCCGTAAGGTGCGAAGCACTCGAGGATGAAGGCTGCCAGATCCTCCGGCTCGCCTTCCCGTCAGACCGCCTCGCGCTGAATCTGTCGTGCCTGCTGCGTCGAATGGCCGTGGTTCGCCGCCCGCGTGCGGAGCCGGGTGCTCACGTCGTCGTCCGGATTGTGGATGGTGATGCTGGCCATGTCCGAGTTCCGGGCCGCGACATCGAACGTCGGTTGCTCGGGGATTGCGTTGCAATCAGGCAGAGGCTGCACTGGACCGAGAAGCCGGCAATGCAGTAACATTGCAACCGGCTAGGCAACAGAGGCCGGTCACGACCATGCCGAACGCCCTGCTCGTTTACCCGGAGCAGCCTCCCACCTTCTGGGGGGCCGAATACGCGCTCGAAATCTCGAGGATCAAGGCGACCTTTCCGCCCCTGGGGCTGCTGACTGTCGCCGCCATGTTTCCTGCGCACTACACGCTCCGCGTGGTGGACATGAACGTGATGGCCTTGCAGGACGCCGATCTCGCGTGGGCGGACCTGGTTTTCACGTCCACGATGATCACACACCACCTGTCGCTCCAAGCCGTGGTCGAGCGCTGCAACGACGCAGGCGTTCCGGTGGTGGCAGGCGGGCCGCACCCCACCACGTTTCACGAGGACATCGCCGGCGTGAGTCACTTCGTGCTGGGCGAGGTCGAGGAGATCTTTGCGGAGTTCCTTCGGGATCTCGAAGAGGGTGCCGCAAGACCCCTCTACCGGGAGACAGGCAAGCCGGCCGTGACCCGAACGCCGATCCCGCGCTTCGACCTCATCGACATGAAGAACTACGCCACGATGAGCGTGCAGTTTTCCCGCGGTTGCCCGTTCGACTGCGAGTTCTGCGACATCATCAAGCTCTATGGCCGCGTGCCACGCACGAAGTCGCCGGAGCAGGTCGTGGCGGAACTGGACTCTCTCTACCGGCTGGGCTGGCGCGGCCCCGTCTTCCTGGTCGACGACAACTTCATCGGCAACAAGCGAGATGCCATGAACGTGCTGCCCGCGATCGCCGCCTGGCAGAAGGCCAGGAGGTATCCGTTCACGCTGATCACGGAAGCCAGCGCGAATCTCGCACTGTTGGAAGAGTTGATGGACGCCATGACCGAGGCCGGTTTCGATACCGTGTTCGTCGGCATCGAGACACCGAACCCGGAGGCCCTGCTCAAGACCAAGAAGCAGCAGAACACCAGCAAGACCGAAGAGAACTTCCTCTTCAGCGCCGTTCGCAAGATCCAGCAACACGGAATGCAGGTGCAGGGCGGGTTCATCCTGGGCCTGGATGGCGATGGCGAGGGCGTGTTCGACGCCCAGATCGAATTCATCCAGCAGACCGGCATTCCCGTGGCTCCCATCTACTTGCTGACTGCCCTGAAGGGCACGGACATGTACGCGCGCATGAAGGCGGAAAACCGGCTTCTCGAGACGCAGATCGGCACAAACGGCATGTATCTCAATTTCAGGACGGAGATGGATTACGATACGTTGATCGAGGGATACAAGCGGGTGATCGTCTCGCTCTACGACCCGACTCTGGAGCGCTATTTCGAGCGCTGCCTGACCCTGTTCCAGCACTGGAAGCCTGCTCCGCACCTTCGAAAATCGGGGAACAAGGACAAGACCTTCGCAGCCCTCATGGGCGTGCGCCGCTGTCTCTCCGCCCGCCAGATGCCCGCCTTTTCGACGTTCATCGGCAAGGTGTCCAGGGACTATCCCCGCATGCTCCCCGACGCGATCTACCTGGCGGCCCTGGGCTACCACTTCGAGCGAATCGGCCGTCAGCAGATCGCCATCCACGACTTTCTGAGCCTCCTGCGGGGAGAGCTGGAGACGTTCCGGGCGGCGGTCCCGGATCCCGCTTCAGCGGTGGAGGCATTCAGGAGCCGCCGGCAGGCGTCGTTCGAGCGCGCCCGGAAACACTACGAGTCCATACCCGACGAGTTTCGATACCAGGGAGACGGCCTGCACGATGCGCTGGCGTCCTTCCAGTGCGCGGTGGACAGGCGCGCAAGCGCGGTCGCACACTCCCGGGAACAATTCCCGGTCGCGCTGGGTGCCGGGGATCACTGAGGCTGCTCTCGCCGCGGGTTGTTCGCGGGAGCCTCGAACCTGTGTGGCCGCCGTCACGGCGTTCTTTCGAAGCCGCCGAACGGCGTTTTCGGGCATATCGCGCGTGAGTGCCCTGCGTCGGCGGCAGACCCGGCATGATCCGTGCGCTCTTGTGGTGACGCCTGTGGGAACTGGAGCTGTGTGCTCGGGATGTCGGCGAGGGCATCCAGTACGCGGGCGGCATGGTGGCGTATCGCCATCGCGTTCGACCCCGTCCCGGCAGAATCGCTCCTGTCCGTCGTGGCCCGCCGGTGTGGCGGTATCCTATAGTCGCTGTCGGCGACCGGGATGGAGGACGTGGCGATGACGGTGTACCGAACAGACGGGGCACCCGGTGCGGCACTCGGGGACGCTCCGTTGCGGCGGGAGGATGCGCGGCTGCTTACCGGCCGGGGCGAGTTCCTCGATGACCTCGCCTTTCCCGGCTGCGCGCACGCGGTGTTTGTCCGTTCGCCCCATCCCCATGCCCGCATCGAGCGGGTGCGGCTCGAGGAGGCCCGGGCGTCGGACCGGGTACTGGCGGTGCTGGATGCGGCCGCAGCGGCGGATGACGGGCTGGAACCGCTGCAACCGGTCTTCACCGCGAACCCGAAGTCGGGCGAGCCGTTCGACTTCCTGGCCCAGCCCCTGCTCGCGGACGGGGTGGTGCGTCACGTCGGCGAGGCGATCGTGCTGGTGGTGGCGGAAACCCTGCAGGCGGCGGTCGACGCGGCCGCGAAGGTGGTGGTGGACTACCTGCCGCTGCCGGCGGTCCTGACACCGGCCGAGGCACGCGCGCCGGGCGCGCCCGAACTCTCGGCCGCGGTCCCGGGAAACCTTTACCACGCGTGGCGCACTGGTGATGCCGCAACCGTGGACGCCGCCTTCGGGGCGGCCGCCCACACGGTGACCTGCCGGTTGCACAACCATCGCATCATCACCAACCCGATGGAACCGCGCGGCGCGGTGGCCAGCTGGGACGGCGAGCGCTACCACCTCACCGTCTCGAGCCAGAATATCCACGGCATCCGCGACGTGACCGCCGCCGCCCTCGCCGTTCCGGTGTCGCAGGTCCGCTTCGTCGCGCGCGATGTCGGCGGCGGATTCGGGTCGAAGAACTTCGCCTATCCCGAATACCCGCTCGTGGCCTGGGCGGCGCGGCGGACCGGGCGGCCGGTCAAGTGGATCGCGACCCGCAGCGAGACCTTCCTCGCCGACCACCAGGGACGCGACCAGCACGCCGTTGCCAGCCTGGCGCTTGATGCCGGGGGACGGTTCCTGGCACTCGCGATCGAGAGTGACGCCAATATCGGTGCCTACATGGTCGGCGGCATGGGGTCGATCGCCTGCCTGCTGTTCGCCCACCTTGCCGGTACCGTGTACGACATCCCGGCGATCTCGCTGTCGATCTCGGTGGTCGCGACCAACACCACCCCTGTCGGGGTCACCCGGGCTCCGGGATTTGCCGAGGCCAACTACGTCATGGAGCGGCTGATCGATACCGCGGCCCGCGAGTGCGGGTTCGATCGGGTGACGCTGCGGCGGCGCAACCTGTTCGCACCGGACGCGATGCCGATTGTCAACGCGCTGGGCGAAACCGTCGACAGCGGCGATTTTCCCCGCGCCCTCGACGCGGTGGTCCGCCGCGCGGCGGTCGACGGGTTCGGCGAACGCCGGGCCGGAAGCGAGGCCCGGGGCATGCTGCGCGGGCTCGGATTCTCGTTCCACATCAAGGGCACAGGCGGTTCGCCACACGAGAATGTCGACATCCGCTTCGAGAACGGCGGCATCCACCTGGTGACGGGGACCCAGTCGATCGGCCAGGGCCACGAGACCACCATGGCGCAGATCCTCGCCGAGCGCCTCGGTATCGACGATGCCCTGGTCACGCTCGGACAGGGTGACACCGACCTCATCGCGTTCGGTGGCGGGCACGGCAGCTCGCGGTCGACCTACATGGCCGGGACCGCGATCTGCCGGGCGGTGGAGAAGATCATCGAGGCGGGCTGTGAAGAGGCGGCCGCGGTTCTCGAGGCGGCGGTCGACGACATCCGCTATGCCGACGGGCAGTTTGCGATCGTCGGCACCGACCGCGCCATTGGCCTGGTTGAACTCGCGGAACTGGCGCGACGCGACGGCCGGCCGCTTGATCGCGGCCACGCCTGGACCCGTGAACACCTGACCTTTCCCAACGGCGCCCACGTGGTGGAGATCGAGATCGACCCCGAGACCGGCCGTATCCGGCTGGTCCGCTATACCGCGGTCGACGACTACGGGGTGCTGGTCAACCCGACCGTCGCCGCCGGCCAGGTGCACGGGTCGATCGCCCAGGGGCTGGGACAGGCGCTGCTCGAGCAGGCGCTGTACGATCCCGACAGCGGACAGCAGGTGACCGGCTCGCTGATGGACTACCCGCTGCCGCGAGCAGACGACCTGGTCGGATTCGACCTCGACTTCAGTCACACGCGGTGCACCACCAACCCGCTCGGGGTGAAGGGATGCGGCGAGGCGGCGGTGTGCGCCGGCCTGCCCGCGATCCACAATGCGCTGCTCGACGCCCTGGCTGGCACCGGGGTCACGGAGTTCGAGGGAGCGGCAACGCCCTGGCGGGTCTGGAGGGCGCTTCGCGAAGCGGCAGTTCCCTGAAACCGGGACTACGCGGTGGCGAACCGCGTTTCCTGCGTGTGCCGGATGCGGTCCACGGTTTCCTCCGACAGCGGTCCGCGCTCGACGGCTTCCAGCGCCAGTTCAAGGTGTTCGGGCTCGGCGAGACCGAGCACGATGCAGGAGATATGCCGGGCTGCGAGCGCGTAGCGAACCGCGACCTGGGCCCGGGTGCCGTGGGTTGAGCCGAGCTCGTCCGCCAGCAGTCTCGCCTGCCGCCCTTCCAGGTCGAGATCGGTATCGGCGATCACCGGGACTTCCCGGCCGTGGCGCTCGTCGCTGGCCAGCACGCCGGCCGCCATGACCCGGATGTTCATCGTGCCCATGTCATGTTTCGCGCAGCACTCGAGCAGGCCGCAGAACCGGTGGCCCGACCAGTCGGCGCCGGCGGGCAGAGCGGCGCTCGGATTGAGCATGTTGTAGTAGACCTGGGCCGTGTCGAACAGCCCGGTGTCGATGATCTCGAGCAGCGGATCGACATCGCCGAGTGCGGTCAGTCCGATGGCGCCGGTACGCCCGTCGTCGCGAATCCGGTGCAGCGTCTCGGCGACACCGTCGTTGCGAAGCACCTCGGCAGGACTGATGTGACGTCCGTCCGGTTCCGCGCGCACCGGGTTGTGCAGCTGGTACAGCTCGACCCGGTCGAGCCCGAGGCGGGACAGGCTGTTGTCGATGGCACGGTCGACCTGGGAACCGATGCTCTCGTTCGATGCCATGTCGATCGCCACCTTGGTCGAGATCATCGGCCGGCGCGCGGCGTCAAGCTGGCCCAGCAGGGCGCCGAGGTTGCGCTCGGACTCGCCGTTGCCATAGTTCTCGGCGGTGTCGATCCAGTTGATGCCGGCGTCAAGGCCGAGCTCGAGCGTGCGCAGCATGGTCTCCTGGTCCTTGTGAAGGAACAGCCCGCCGACCCAGCCGGCGCCGAGCACGAGCTCCGACACCTCGAAACCGGTTCGTCCCATCGTGCGTGTCTTCACCTGACGCCTCCCCGTGCGCATGTTGTCCGGCCTGACCCTATAGCAGACACCGGGCCCGGGCCGGAACCGGCCCATTGCAGACCTTGACAAGGCCCCGCGAGATAGGCAAAGGCATGGGGGCGGTGGTACGGACCAGGCACGGGGAATCAGGCCCGATGCTGTCGTTAGACTTGATCGGCCGGCACATCAGAGCCGGAACTCTTCACATTACCGACGCGGCCGGTCGCAGGCACAGCTTCGTCGGAGATGGAGGGCCGGAGGTTGCAATCCGCCTGACCGATCACGGTTTTCTGCGCCGCCTGGCCCTGCAGCCGGAACTCGCGATCGGCGAAGCCTACATGGACGGGCACCTGGTGCTCGAACAGGGTACGGTCTACGAGTTTCTCGAGATCCTGTTCGACGCCCGGGAAAAGATGGATTGTGGCGGGTTCCGCACCCTGCTGACCAGGATCGGCGACCGGATCAAGCTGTTGGCGGCGGCCAATCCGGTCAGACGCTCGCGGCGCAATGTCGAGCACCACTACGACCTGAAGGACGAGCTGTTCGAGCTGTTCCTCGACCGCGGCCGGCAGTATTCGTGCGCCTACTTCGCCGAGCCGGACGCGGACCTCGAGACCGCCCAGCACCGCAAGAAGCTGCACATCGCCGCCAAGCTTCTGCCCGAGACCGGTACCAGGCTGCTCGACATCGGTTCGGGCTGGGGCGGGCTGGGGATGTTCCTTGCGCGCTTCGGGTCCTTCTCGGTCGACGGGGTCACGCTCTCACACGAACAGCACGACTACAGCAACCGCATGGCCCGGGATGCGGGACTCGGCAACCGGGTCCAGTTCCACCTGAAGGACTACCGCCAGGTCGAGGAGACCTACGACCGTATCGTTTCGGTCGGCATGCTCGAACATGTCGGTCCCGCCAACTACGCAACCTTCTATTCCCAGGTTTCCCGAATGCTGCGCGAGAACGGTGTCGCGCTCATTCACTCGATCGGAGCGTTCCGGAAGATCGGGCCGATCAACGGCTGGATGTCGCGCTATATCTTCCCGGGAGGCTACATACCCGCGCTCTCGGAACAGATGGTCCACATCGAGCGCGCCGGGCTGCTTGTGACCGACATCGAGATCCTGCGGCTTCACTACGCCGAGACCCTGCGGCTCTGGAACCAGGCCTTCCAGCGAAACCGGGAGAAGGCCCGGGCACTTTACGACGAGCGGTTCTGCCGCATGTGGGAGTTGTACCTGAACGGGTGCGAGGTGTGTTTCCGCCGTCGCGTGCTGATGGTGTTCCAGGTCCAGCTCGCCAAGTCGCTGGACGCGGTGCCCATGACCCGCGACTACATCAACGAATTCGAACGGCGTTACCTGAACACTCCCGACGGTCTGGCGGCTTCGTGAACGACGTGGCGCATGCCCTTACCGGGCTTGGCTCCCGGGTCGGGTCCAGGCCGGGGCTGGTTCATGCCGGGCGCCGCGCATCGTTGACGTTCCTGCTCGAGATCGGCGAGCGGCCGTTCCTGGTCGAGCTTGACCGGGGCCGGGTCGCGGCGGTGGAGGAGGGGCCGTTTGTCATGCGGTCGTGGAGCTTTGCGCTCAGGGCTTCCGTTGCCGCGTGGCAGAAGTTCGCCTGCCGCTATCCCGAGCCGGGATTCCACGATATCTTTGCCATGAACCGGTTCGGCCACTGCCGGATCGAGGGTAACATCGACGTGTTGCTGGCTCATCTCGGATACATCAAGGCGGTGCTGTCCTGCCTGCGCGACGATGCGTCATGATCCAGCCCGAACCGATCGTCGGGCGCTACCTGACCGTGTCGGTGGACGGCCGGGACTACCGGCTCTATTTCGAGGAGGCGGGCCGGGGATGCCCGCTGGTCTGCCTGCACACCGCCGGTGCACATTCGGGCCAGTTCCGGCACCTCATGTGTGACGAGGCTGTTACCGACCGGTTCCGGGTGATCGCCTTCGACATGCCCTGGCACGGCAAGTCCGTCCCGCCCGCCGGCTGGCAGGACGAGGAATACCGGCTGACTGGCCGGTTCTACGTCGACATCATCATGACCTTCATCGAAGCGCTCGAGCTCGAACGCCCGGTGGTGATGGGGTGCTCGATGGGCGGCCGCGTGGTGATCCGGCTGGCCCGGGTTTGCGGCGACAGACTCGGCGGGGTGATCGGGCTCGAGGGAACCGACACGCCGGAACCCTGGTACGACAGCAGCTGGACCGAACATCCGCAGTTCGATACCGGCGCGTTCTGCAGCGCCCTGGTCTCCGGACTGTGCGCGCCGCACAGCCCGGATGAATTCCGCTGGGAGACCCTGTGGCACTACCACCAGGGAGCCGGCGGGGTGTTCCGGGGCGACATGCACTTCTTCCGCACCGCCGACTCGGAGTTCGCCGGTGACAGCGGCGCAATCGACACCGCGGCCTGCCCGGTCTGGCTCATGACCGGTGAGTACGACTACTCGTGCACGCCCGAGGCCACCCTGAGGACCGCCGTCCGGATCCCGGGGGCCGAGACCGTGATCATGGAACGGCTGGGACATTTTCCGATGAGCGAGAACCCGGAGCAGTTCCGCGGCTACCTGCTGCCGGTACTGGAGCGGCTGCTGGAAGGACGCGGCACGCAATGAGCGAAGACGGACAGGTCGAGAAACCGTTCTGGCAGACCAGGTCGCTGGCGCAGATGACCCGCGAGCAGTGGGAGTCGCTGTGCGACGGCTGCGGCCGGTGCTGCCTGATCAAGCTGGTCGACGACCTGACCGACGAGCTCTATTTCACGCGCATCGCCTGTCGGCTGCTCGATTGTGACTCGTGCCGGTGCCGCGACTACGAAAACCGCCAGACCATGGTGCCCGACTGCGTGGTGCTCTCGCCCGAGGTGCTCGACCTGCTGCCGTGGATGCCCTCGACATGTGCGTACCGCCTGCTCCACGAGGGCAAGACGCTCGCGTGGTGGCACCCCCTGGTATCGGGACGGCCGGAGACCGTGCACGAGGCCGGGATCTCGGTCCGCGGCAAGGTGGTGCGGGAGCAGGATGTCCCGACCGACGAGCTGCCGGACCATATCGATGATTTTGCGCGCTGAAGGAGCGGGAGCGGTGCAATGAGCCGGAACATGTGGATCCTGGCGGCCGTGATCGGCGTGCTGGCGATGGCGATGATCTACCAGTCGGAACTCGGCGGCGGTGTGGACCGTCCGTGGGCCGCCTGCAAGGAGAACGTGGTCCGACAGATGCTGTTCGGCGACTGCACACCCCGCACCCCGGGGATCTCCCTGCCTCCGGCCACGACGGAATGACGCCCGCCTTCAGGCGCCGCCGTGGCGCAGGACCCGGCCCGGCCGGCTGCCGGTGACGGCTCCGTCCTGCCAGACCGCCCGGCCGTTGACCAGCACCGTTTCGATCCCCGACGCCGGAGTCGCCGGGTGTTCGAAGGTGGCGCGGTCCAGCACGGTATCCGGGTCGAACACGGTGATGTCGGCAAAGGCGCCCGGCCGGACCGTGCCGCGGTCGACCAGGCCGAAGGTTGCCGCCGGGTAGCCGGTCATGCGCCGGATCGCCTCCTCGAGAGGAAACAGCCCGACCTCGCGGCAGTAATGTCCGAGCACGCGCGGAAAGGTACCCCACAACCGCGGGTGGGGGTGCTCGTCGTGCGGCAGTCCGTCCGATCCGATCATCGCCCCCGGATGGCTCAGGATCCGCTGCACGTCCTCCTCGTCCATCGCGAAATAGATGGCGCCGGCCGGCTGGAGGCGCTCGGCCGCGGCCAGAAGGTCGCATCCGAACTCGCGGGCGACATCGGCGAGGTCGCGTCCCGCAAGGTCTGGCCGTGCTCGCGACCAGGTGACCAGCACCCGCTCGGCGACCTCGATCGAATCCGCCTTCAGCACGGTAGAGGAGGCGACATAGGGGTAGACGTCGAAGGAGACACCGGTGCAGTCGTGGTGCGCCGCGTGGGCGTCGATGCAGGCGAGGGTTTCGCGCGAGCGGCCGAAGTTGTGCCGCCCGTGGACCTTGTGGTGCGAGATGACCACAGGGGATGCAGCCGCGGTGCCGATCTCGAAGGTCTCCTCGAGCGAGCGCAGCACGTGGTCGCCCTCATCACGCATGTGGGTCACGTAGCGCGCACCATGCGCCCTCAGCGCGGCGGCGATCTCGATCACCTCATTGGTGGGGGCATGAAACGCGGGACTGTAGAACAGGCCGGTCGACAGTCCGATCGCTCCCGCTTCCAGTCCTTCCTCGAGCAGCCCGCGCATCGCCGTGACCTCGCGGCCGGAGGCGGCGCGTTCGAGCGAGTCCATGGTTCCGACCCTGAGCGTCGAGTGGCCGACCAGGAAGGCGCCGTTGACGGCGGCGGGTCCGGCCTCCAGTTCGCCGAGGTAGTCATCGACCGTGCGGTACCGAAACGCGCCGGGCGCGCCGATCAGGTCGAGCGGCGGTGGAGGCGCCGAGGCGATGAGCGGCGCCAGGCTGATACCGCAGTTACCCGCGACGACGGTGGTTACGCCCTGGCTGACCTTCATGGCCATGGTCGGGTTGGACAGCAGGGCCCGGTCATCGTGGGTATGGACATCGATGAAACCAGGCGCGACAACGCGGCCGGTGGCATCCACGACCCGGTCGGCATCGGCATGGTCGATCCGGCCAACCGCCACGATACGGTCATCGCGGACGGCGACATCTGCTACCTGGCCGGGCGCGCCGGTTCCGTCGATCACGGTGCCGCCGCGGATCAGCAGGTCTACAGGCTGGTTCGAACTCATCGCGATGCTCCCACGCGTTGTGCTGGTACTGCCGCTGCGCAATTACACACGTAACTCACTGCTGATGCACGTCCTGTTGACATTCGCCATTGTGTGAGCCCGGGGACAGGACCGTTCTTCGCAGCCTGCCCGCTCCGCCGCCCGGCTCCGCGAGACGCGCTTCGAGGTGTGCCGCGACACGGGACCCGGCCTTGCGCCGCGGGTCTTGCCGGGCGGCACGCGAGCTTCGTCCTGGAGAGCACGGTGCCCGGCCGCTGCCGCTGCGCCACGCCCGGCAGGCGCGACGCCATGACCGTGACCGTGGTCTCCAGCCTGATCACCACCTTCCCCTACACGGCGACCAGGATGGCGGCTCCCGCGTTCAGGGGCATCCGACCACCGTCGTTGCCGGAAAGTTGCCCGCACGGCAGGCCCGGTACCGGAAGTTCGCCACCCTGAAATCCAGTGACGGCATCGATCGCCAGGACATTCTGCCCACCTTCGGCCTTCTCACCGCGGAGCGCCGCCGTGGTCGGGCATGTCATGGATCGGTTCACCCCGATGAGCGACCGGTGCGACCTTGCCAACCGGGCCGTATCGGTGTCCGTCATCCGTGCGCTCACGGCCCCAACGTCCTGGTCCTCGTGACATGCAACGGTGTTGCTGCGGCGGGACCGGACGTGGATGGGCCGAGCCCGTTCGAAGCCTGAAGAGGGTGCTCCGCTCAGGCTCCTGTACGCCTGCACAGAACCAGGACCATCGAGTCCGGTCCGGAACCCGACGACGCTTTGTTTTTTCACAGCCTGCAAACAAGAGCGCCGCCCGCACTGTCGTGCAGCAATTCGGGCACGGGTGCGGAGGTGCGGTCGGGCGCTGCCGCTCGAGCGCTGACCGGGCCAGGTGCGGCACGCGCAACGGCTTTCCTCCCCCGGGAACTGCCCGGGCACGAGGTTCCACAACGCCACGTCACACCGACCGGATCGGACAGCATCTCATGCCGTTTGCGTCTGAGTACGAGCCGTCGGGATCGGGTCGGTCGGCCGCATGTGCGAACATGTGCGCAGTCACTCGCGGATGTTGAAAGCCCCTTGCGCGCCCGATCCCTACACTTGACAGATAAGGAAAAAATCATTACCTAATAGGTAACACTCATGATCCATGGCCATGGACATCGCCTTCAGGACCCGCACGCTCAAAAAGACGTTCAACGCCGCGAACGCCCTGCAGAGATCATATGGGGCGAGGATGGCGAGGACCATTATGTCGCGGATGGCGGTGCTCAGGGCGGCACGCAACCTTGGACTGGTACCGACCACACCGCCGGACAGGCGGCATCAGCTTGTTGGGGATCGGGATGAACAGTTCGCCGTCGACCTCGTCCACCCCCACCGGCTCGTCTTCGAGGCCAATCACGAGCGGGTACCCCGCAAGGACGATGGAGGGATCGACACGGAGCGGGTGACGGCGATCACGATCCTCGACGTGGTCGACTATCACTGACGGAGGAAGGAGAGATGACGACAGCAACCAACCAGTACAGCCCGGACCATGCGGTCCCGCCCGGATGGATCCTCCAGGAACGTCTCGAGGTCGTGGGAATGTCGCACGCCGAATTCGCGCGTCGATGCGGCCGCTCTCCCAAGCTGATCAGCGAAATCATCTCGGGCAAGGCGCCGCTCGAGCCGGCAACTGCGCTCCAGTTCGAGAAAGTGCTCGGCGTGGATGCCAGCATCTGGCTCGGGATCGAGACCGATTACCGACTTCACCGAGCCCGGGAGGCCGAGGCCGAAACTGCCGCCGCTTCGGCGGAATGGGTCAAGGCCTTCCCCGTCCAGGACCTGGTGAAGCGAGGCTGCTTTGAGCGCCCGAAGTCCAACACCGATGCCGTATCGAAATTGCTGGCGTTCTTTGGAGTGGGTTCAGTCGATGCCTGGACCGCTCGCCACGGCCGCGCCAATGTCGCGTACCGCCACTCCCGCAGCTTCAAGAGTGATGAGGTTTCATTGGCCACCTGGCTCCGGCTCGGTCAAATCGAAGCCGAACAGCAGGATTGTGCGGAATACAGCGAGAGCCGGTTCAAACAGGCTGTGCGCAACGTCCGAAGCCTGACTCGCGAACCGCTCGACGAGGCCTTGCAGCAGACTGCAAGGCTGTGCAACGAGGCAGGTGTTGCGCTGGCATTGGTTCAGCCCTTGCCGAAGACGGCGCTCAGCGGTGCGGCCTGGTGGCTGTCGCCCAGGAAGGCCGTCATCCAACTGACCGCCCGACACAAGTCAGACGACCATCTGTGGTTTAGCTTCTTCCATGAGGCGGCACACATTCTGCTTCACAGCAAGAAAGGCGTTTTCGTCGACGAAGCCAACGGAAACGACGCTGAGCAAGAGACAGAGGCCAACGAGTGGGCATCCAACATTCTCGTCTCCAGGCCGGCTTGGGAGCAGTTCGTTGCAACCTCACCGCGCAGTGCGCATGCCGTGGCGGCATTTTCCGACGAACAGGGCATCGCCGCTGGCATTGTCGTCGGTATGCTCCAGCACAAAGGGCACCTTCCCTGGACGCATTTGAATGGCCTCAAGCGGAAAGTTCGATTGGCTTGAAAGTCATAGTTCTCGCGATTGACAATACAGCATTCTCAATCAATCGGCCTTGCCAATACGCCGCGCAATATTTGAGAGCGCAGGCCTCAATAACCGCACGACCTTAGACAGGTGAAACCGCACCCTGTGTTGGACAATAGAGAAATTTTGCAGTTCAGCGCGACCGATATAGCCCGCAATTTGATTTGTAGGCATCTGACTCAACTTGACGTCGAGGTTACAAGAGGCACCCGCTCGAAATCCCTGACACCGAAGTTACAAGTCGTGAGGTTGACAACGGAGGAACCAGTTCGTGCCCATCGCTTGGCCCCATCGTGTGCATCCCCGTTTTGCTCGGATCAGCCGGCAGACCGATTCCGATCACCCGCGCCTTGTCACTCACTTCCACTGCCATACACGCCGTCCTACCTTCACCCATGGAAGGGGACACGGCGTTCGGGTCTTTCGGCATTGTCGATCTCGTTTCGTCGGCCAAGGGGCCCGAACCAACCCCTTGCCACTATATTTTGATGCTCGACTATTCTCTCGGTTCAACATAGCCACAAGCGAAAATCAGACACTGCTCATGTAATCTTCCCGTGCTTCCTGAAACCGCGCCGGATGACAAAGACGGCGCTGACTGGGGTGATCCAGCAGGCCTACATCAAGGGTGTGTCGACCCGTTCGGTTGATAACCTGGTGCAGACCATAGGGACGTCGGGCATTTCCAGGAACTAGGTCTCGCGGCTGTGCGGCGAGATCGATGAGAAGATCCACAGATTCCTAGACCTCCCGTTCGAAGGCGACTAGCCGTGCCTGTAGCTGAATGCCACCTACCTGAAGGTGCGCGGCGAGGCCAGGCGCATCGTCTCGGTCGCGGTCACCATCAGGGTGGTCGTCAACGACCAGGGCTGTTGCTCTCGCAAAGCCCGGCGACAGCCTCGCTCAGCTTGGTCAATGCTGTTCTCGAAAGCAAGAAGTGTGAAGCGATCACCTTGTCATTGCCGATAGGGGTACTCTGTCAATCTTCCCGATCGAATCCCCATTTGCGAAGTACTCAACCCGAATTTCTCGCTCATGTTGGTCCAGTTCAATGAATGCACCAAGCTCATATCCACAAACATGTTCTGGATGCGCGGTGCCGTCATGCGACCACACACCATCGTAACTCGACTTTGTCATCGTGCGCAGACGTGAACGATCGCTCTCTTTTTCTTTTTCTGGCCTGTTTGATTTTTTCATTTCAATAGCAATTAAATTGTCGCTCTCAACATTGTCGCCCCGACTGTGGAGTATCAAGTCGCAGTTTATCGAAATTACCTTATAATCCTTGTTGATGATTGTCTTGACCTTGCCCCCCTGTTTCCGATTGTATTCTACGGCTGCAAAATATCCCGCGAGGCCACACTCGTGTGCCACACTTTCTAGTATGAGGGCAAGCCACCCACAAAGGTTTCGTTCACTGACACCAGACAGAATGTTCGCCGTTTCTGCATCGACAAAGCGGGAAACGGCAGTCTTGACAATACGGTCAATCATCACTTCAATCCCAAATGCGGACGTCACTATCAAGTCGGTGATGACACTGTCATGTTTTGTCATGCCGGTCCAGACGCCAACTGTTTGTTGACGCCCTGTGCGAAAGCGGACCAAGAAGACCTGACGCCAGTGGACACCAGGGCATTGTCGCGCCTGGTCACCGCGATCAGGAAGGGGACGACGCGACCAGGACGGCGGAACGCACCGAATCCGGGCGAGAGATCGAAACGGCGGTGGGTGAGGCTCTTGCTCAAGTCCGCGGCGAGGCTGGGTTGCTATGCCGGAGCGTCGCCTTGGGCAAGCGGTTCCGGCTGAGCCGGCAGAAACTCGGCGGTCGCTTCGGCCTCGATGCCCGCGCCCTTCAAGAGCGGGAGCTGGGACACTAGGTTCCCGACAGGGCGGCCCGGGTTCTGCTGACGGTCATGGACCGAAACCTCGAGGCCGTGGTCGAGGTACTCGGCGAAGATGGTGACGGCGGACGGCGGGATCACTCTCTCGCGTCTTCAGTGTCGCGTGCGTCTTCGGGCGCCAGGCGCTCCTTCCTGTGATCCGGGCCGCGGCGGTCTGGTCCGGATGGAATCCTGCGCCGGATGCGCATGCCGCGCAATTTGCCCCTGCGCGTGATCGGTCAATATGCCGACCATTGTGAGGCTCCCGGCGGGCGACAGCGTCCTTGATTCTAAACACGTGCCGCAATTGCGCCGGGCGACCTGTCATCGCCGGGAACCTGGCAGTGCGGGGAGTGTTCCGGATGGCGGCACCGGCAATGAGGGGGAGATGAGCGGCGTCGTGGCATCATGCTGGCGCACGCTGCGGCAACCCGGGCCGTCTCCAGACGGCGATCGCGGATGGTGCGTGCGCCGGTTGCGGAACGGGCCGGGTGCGATCGGGATCACATACGTGCAGGATGCGGGCAGGGGGTGCCGGACCCGCACCTCCAGCGGCTATGCTGCGGCCACGCACGCACCCGTGCCAACCGAGGGGGAACAGGTCGATGGCAGACTATGACGTGATCGTTGCCGGTGCCGGAAACGCGGCGCTTTCCGCCGCCAACTCGGCGCGGGAAGCCGGGGCGGACCGGGTGCTGGTCCTCGAGAAGGCGGACCGGCGCGAAAGGGGAGGCAACACGTTCTTCTCCGGCGGGCTGTTCAGGATCGCGTTCGACGATCCGCGCCAGCTCGAAGCCCTGGTCCCCGGCGCCGAGGACGAGATCCCGGGGTTCTTCGAGGATGTCCCGCCCTACACCGCCGACGACTTCCTGTCGGACCTCAACCGGGTGACCCGGGGCAAGGCGGACGCCGGGCTCGCCTCGATCCTGATCGGCAACTCCTTCGACACCATCCGCTGGGTGCACGACCACGGTGGTGTGGCGATGGAGCCGGCCACGGCGCTGTCGGGCATCAGGGTCGGCAACCGGGTGAAGTGGCAGAAGGGTGCGATCGTCCGCGCACTTCACGAAGGCATCGGCCTGTCCGCCGGCTGGTTCAGCACCACCCAGGCCAACGGCATCGAGATCCGCTACGCGAGCGGGGTGACCGACCTGCTGCGCGACCGCCGGGGCGCCGTTGCCGGGGTCGCGGTCCGCGGACCGGACGGGCCCGAAGAGATTTCGGCCGACGCCGTGGTGCTGGCCTGCGGCGGCTTCGAGGCCAACGCGCAGTGGCGGGCGCAGTACCTGGCGGCTCCCTGGGACCACGCCAAGGTCCGCGGCACCGCCCACAACCAGGGTGACGGCCTGCGCATGGCGCTCGCCATCGGGGCCCTGCCGTGGGGCCAGTGGTCCGGGCGTCACAGCACGCCGATCTCCAACGAGTGGCCGGACTTCGCCGACCGGGGACGGACCGACAAGTCCAACCGGTTGTCCTACCCCTACGGGGTGATGCTGAACCGTGCCGGAGACCGGTTCTGTGACGAGGGCGAGGACGTGGGCATGTACACCTACGCCAAGTACGGCGCCGAAATCCTGCGACAGCCGGGCAGCCTTGCCTGGCAGATCTTCGACCAGAAGACCGTCCACCTGCTCGAGCCGCGCTACTCCACCAGCGAGCCGATTTCCGGCGACACGCTGGAGGAACTGGTGGCACAGCTTGTCATCGACGACCGGGACCGGGCGCTCCGCACCCTGGATGCTTACAACGAGGCGGCGTGCGATGCCGACGGGTTCGACCCGACGCGCAAGGACGGGCTGTCGACCAGCGGGCTTGATCCCGACAAGACCAACTGGGCGCTTCGCCTCGACGAGCCGCCCTTCGTGGCCTACTCGGCAACCGGAGGCATTACCTTCACTTTCGGCGGGCTCAGGATTGACGGCGATGCCCGGGTGATCGGAACCGACTGGCGGCCGATCGACGGGCTCTACTGCTGCGGCGAGATGGTCGGCGGACTGTTCCACTACAACTATCCGGGCGGAACCGGGCTCGTCTCGGGCGCCGTGTTCGGCCGGATCGCGGGGGCGAGTGCCGCCCGGCGTTCCGCCTCGCTGCGCTCCGGTGCTTGACAGCGCGACCGGCGCTCCACACATAACCGGCACCCGGCGGACAGCAGGCACGCAGCGCGCATGGCACTCAGAGACCCGGTTCGCCGGCTGGTGGAACATCCCCGTTTCCAGAATGCCATCCTCGCCCTGATCGTGCTGAATTCGGTTGCGCTCGGGCTGGAGACCTCGGAACGGGTCTCGGCAGTGGCCGGGGAAGCGCTCGGGATCTTCGAACGGACGGCGGTCGCGATCTTTGCCGCCGAGATCCTGCTCAGGCTCTGGGCGCACGGGCTGCGGTTCTTCCGCGATCCGTGGAGCATCTTCGACTTCGTGATCGTGGCAGTGACCCTGGTCCCGGCCAGCGACTCGCTCGTCGTGCTCCGCGCGCTCAGGATCTTCCGGGCATTCCGGCTGGTCTCGGCGATCCCGAGGATGCGCCGCGTCGTCGGTACGCTGCTGCACGCGATCCCCGGCGTTGGCTCGATCGCGGTCCTGCTGATGCTGGTCTTCTACGTGTTCTCCGTCGTGTCGACCAAGATGTTCGCCGCCTCCTTCCCCGAGTGGTTCGGGACCATCGGCGCGTCGATGTACACGCTGTTCCAGATCATGACCCTGGAGAGCTGGTCGATGGGGATCGTCCGCCCGGTGATGGAAGTCCATCCCTGGGCCTGGGCCGTTTTCGTGCCGTTCATCGTTCTCTCGAGCTTCACGGTGCTCAACCTGGTCATCGCGGTAATCATCGACTCGATCCAGTCGCTGAACCGGGAGGAACAGCCGCCGCCGGCAGACGAATACCGCAGGCTCAGGGAGGAAGTGGCCGAGATCAGGCGGCTGCTCGAGGACCAACGCAGGTAGCGGGCCTACAGGAACAGTGTGAGCACGCCGGTATAGCCATAGATCTGGTTGCGGCTCAGTTCACCGTTGGCAAAGAACCCGATCATCGGGAAGGTGCCGAGCTCGCGGGTGATGATGTCGGTCTCGCGCTCGGGGGCGGCGAACTGGTTGGGCCCGCGCCCGGCGCAGGATACGTAGATGCCGCCGCGAACGGCGCCGTCGCCGATTCGCCGCTTGAGGTCGCCGGTCATCCGGTACATGTCGGCAACCGCGCTTGCCTGGTCGCGGCGGCAGAACAGGACCGCGTCACCCTTTGCCACCCGTTCGGCAATTCCGACAGAACGGTTTCGCGGATCGATCGAGACCAGGTGGCGCACGGTGTAGTCGCCATCGTCCGCTCCCGGCACCGGCAGGGCGGCGAAGATGCGCCCGGCACAGGCGCGGAGGTCCTCGCGCAACTCCGGACCGATTTCCTCCAGGAACACGTCGAGTGCCGGTCGCCCGTCGAGTTCGAGCAGGACCGTGTCCTCGCACCGCGTGATCTCGTGCGCCGGTGCAAGCGGGGTGCAGCCCTGGCTGAGCGCGGTTTCCACCCGCACGCCGACAGGGGAGAACGCAATGCCCGAGACCGCGGCTTCGGCCTGACCCGGGTGCAGCGGACCGTCGGCGGCGATGCCGCCGATCAGGAAACTGCCGGTATCGTCGGCCAGGCCCTGCACCGCTGCGGCGGCCATCCGGTGCCGGGGATTCACGTGGGTGAGCGCAAGTGGCATGGTTGCCCGCTCGATCCACTCTGCGTGTCCGCTGCGCAACGCCGATCCGGTCTCGGCACCGCCGGAAAACAGCCGGAAGTCATCCGGTCCGACGTCAAGCACCATGGCGGCGGCGGCAGGGGTGTCGAAGTGCTCCCCGGTACCGGCGATCACGCCGTGGCCGCTGGCCGCGACCCAGTCCGCGATCCCGGTCAGCTCGACCAGGCCCGAGACCACGGCTCCGGTCTGCGCGGCCAGTGGGCCGGACAGGTAGAGGATGCCGGGCCCCCGGGCCGCGCCCTTGAGCTGCTGCGTGAGCTGGCGGACCGCCTCGCCGGGGTCGGTGGTGAGCGCATGTCCGCAACGGAAGGTCTCGCCATGGCTGCCCATTGCCTGTCACCGTCCGATCAGGAGAACCACGATGCCGGCCACGACGGCCAGGATCCCGAGAAACTCCGCGAGGTTGAGCCGTTCCTTGAAGAAAATGTAGGACGCGGCGAAGGTGAAGACCAGTTCGATCTGCCCGAGCGCCCTGACATAGGCGACGTTCTGGATCGTCATGGCGGTAAACCAGCAGGCGGAGCCGAGCACTCCGGTCACGCCGACCAGCCCGGCGATCTTCCAGCTGCGCAGCGATGCGCCGAGTTGTCCGGGCTCGCGTATCGCCAGGTAGACGGTCATCAGGGCCGTCTGCACCAGGGTCACGCAGGCAAGGGTGAAGGCCGCCTGCATCAGGAATCCCTCGCCGCCGAGCGAGAGCGCCGCCGCCCGGTAGGAAACGGCGGAGATGCCGAACACGGCACCCGACGCGATGCCGATGAGCGCACTTTTCTCGGTGATCGAGGTAAACAGGCTTGCAAACCCGCTTTCCTGGCGCGCCATCGAGATCGCCATGACCCCGGCCAGGCTGATCAGGATGCCGATGACCGCGCCCGTCGTCAGCGTGTCGCCGAGGATAACCAGGCCGAACAGGGCGGCCTGGACGGTCTCGGTCTTCGAATAGGTGGTGCCGACCGCGAAGTTCCGGAACGAGAACAGGGAAACCAGCAGGGCGGTGGCGACGATCTGGGCCACGCCGCCGATCAGGCCGTAGATGGCGAAGGCGAGGCCCGGCACCGGTACCGGCAGTCCGGCGATCCCGTGCAGGGCGAGCGCGTAGGTGACGGCAAGGGGTGTGGCGTAGAAAAAGCGCACGTAGGTGGCGCCGCCGGTACTCAGGCGCGACTTCAGGTGCTTTTGCAGCGCCGAGCGCAGGTTCTGCGAGAACGCGGCCGCGATCGTGATCGGGATCCAGAGGTCGATCATGCCGGAGACGGTGCCCGGTGCGGAATGAACCGGTAATCAGGTTGCGGCAAAGAAGTCGTTGCCCTTGTCGTCGACGACGATAAAGGCGGGGAACCGTTCAACCTCGATGCGCCAGACCGCTTCCATGCCGAGTTCCGGGTACTCCTCGACCTCGACCTTGCGGATCGAGTTCAGCGCCAGGATCGCGGCGGCACCGCCGATGGAGCCGAGGTAGAACCCGCCGTGCCTGCGGCAGGCGTCGCGGACAACCGGGGAACGGTTGCCCTTTGCGAGGGTAACGAAACTGCCTCCCGCGGCCATGAAGGGCTCGACATAGGAGTCCATGCGCCCGGCGGTGGTGGGCCCGAACGAACCCGAGGCCATGCCGTCCGGGGTCTTGGCCGGGCCGGCATAGTAGATCGGGTGGTGCTTGACGTAGTCCGGTAGCGGCTGGCCGGCGTCGAGCCTGGCCTTGAGCCGCGAATGGGCGAGATCGCGGGCAACGATCATCGGACCGGTCAGCGCGACCCTGGTCCTGATCGGGTACTGGCCGAGGATCCGCCGGATCTCGGACATCGGCTGGTCGAGGTCGATCTCGACCACGTCGTCGGAAACCTGGCTCTCGTCGACCTCGGGCAGGTAGCGCGACGGGTCGGTCTCGAGCTGCTCGAGAAACACCCCGTCCCGGGTGATCCGGCCCAGCGCCTGGCGGTCGGCGGAACACGAGACCCCGAGACCGATCGGGCACGAGGCCCCGTGCCGGGGCAGCCGGATGACCCGGACATCGTGGCAGTAGTAGCGGCCGCCGAACTGCGCCCCCATGCCCATCTCGCGGGTCATGGCGAGGATCTTCTGCTCCATCTCGAGGTCGCGGAAGGCGTGGCCGGATTCGCTGCCACTGGTCGGCAGGCCGTCGAGGTAGCGGATCGAGGCGAGTTTCACGGTCTTGAGCGTAAACTCGGCCGAGGTCCCGCCGATCACCACCGCGAGGTGGTAGGGCGGACAGGCGGCGGTTCCGAGCGTGCGGATCTTCTCGTCGAGAAACCGGGTCAGCGCCTCGGGATTCAGGATCGCGGCGGTCTGCTGGTACAGGAACGACTTGTTGGCCGATCCGCCGCCCTTCTGGATGAAGGCGAAGTCGTAGCTGTCACCCGGCGTGGCATACAGCTCGATCTGGGCCGGCAGGTTGGTCGCCGTGTTGGTCTCGGTAAACATGTCGAGCGGCGCGAGCTGGCTGTAGCGCAGGTTGTGGGTGCGGTAGGTGTTGAACACCCCGCGCGCGATCACCTCCTCGTCGTCGAACCCGGTAAAGACGTTCTGGCCCTTCTTGCCGATGACGATGGCCGTGCCGGTGTCCTGGCACATCGGCAGCACGCCGGCGGCGGCGATATTGGCGTTCTTCAGCAGTTCCATCGCCACGAACCGGTCGTTGGGCGAGGCGTCGTCGGCGTCGACGATGGCACGCAGCTGCGCAAGGTGGCCGGGACGAAGCAGGTGCGAGATGTCCCTGAACGCTTCCTCGGTGAGCGTGGTCAGCGCTTCGGGACGCACGGTCAGGATGTCGCGGCCGCCGAGGGTTTCGACGGAAACGAAGTCCCCCTCGATCCTGCGGTACGCGGTCGTGTCCTCGCCGAGCGGGAACATCTCGGTGTACTTCATCTGTGACATGTGCCTACCGCTTGCGCCGGAAGTGATCGAGGGAAATGACTTCGCCGGGGCTCTCCCCGCCCGCGTCGTCGTCGTCCGGCGGCGACGCATCGGAAGCCTTGAAGGTCAGGCCGAACTTCACCGACGGATCGGCGAAGGCGGTCACGGCAGCGAACGGGATCACGAGGCGTTCGCGCCGCTCGCTGAAGCTGAGCATCACCTCGAAGCGGTCGTCGTGCACCTCGAGGTTCCAGAACTGGTACTGCAGGACGATGGTCATCTCGTCCGGGTAGCGTTCGAGCAGGACGGTCGGGATGTCCGTCCCCGGGTGCCCGGTCCTGAAGGTGATGTAGAAGTGATGATCGCCCGGCAGTCCCCGGGCCGCTGCCTGGCGCATGATCCGGCGGACCACGCCGAGCAGCGCCTCCTCGATCATCAGATCGTATCTGAACCCCTGGTCCGACATGACCCGACCCTTGCTCCTCTCCGGTCCCCGGACCCGGAAGGGGTCACGTGAAGCGGGGCGCTTCTGTTGCCAGGTGCGCCCCAGACCCCGCCGGCGGGTGCGAACCCGCCGGACTTCATTCGAGACTGCCCGACCGCTTACGCAGCGAGGCGCGCCTCCGCATAGTTGTCGTTCGCAACTATCATGTGGCCCGGTAACGGCGGTACCATGCCGGGCGAAGGCCGCGCCTTTACCACGCACGTCGATCCTGGTTCGCCCCCGCAGTTTCGCCGCATGCGGCTGGAATGGTGGAGGCGCCGGGTACTGCCCCCGGGTCCGTTACGCTTATTCCACGCGTCGTTTATCGCCATAGTCGGTAACCCGACACCGACCAATATAGCCCCTCCGACCGTCCGGTCCAAGACCGTGGTGCGGTCCGCGCCGGCAGCTCCGCGCGCCTGCGTTGTTTTCACGCGCCCGCGCTCCGGGTACCAATGGGGTGGGGAGGCGGGCCGATGCAGCAGTACCTTGACCTGATGGACCGGGTCCTGCGGACCGGGACCCGGCGCGACGACCGCACCGGTACCGGCACGCTGGCCGTATTCGGCTGCCAGATGCAGTTCGACCTGGCGGCAGGTTTCCCGCTGCTCACGACCAAGCGGGTGCATCTGAAGTCGATCGTCCACGAGCTTCTGTGGTTCCTGGCCGGCGACACCAACGTCCGTGCGCTGCAGGAGCACGGTGTCACGATCTGGGACGAATGGGCCGACGCCAACGGTGACCTCGGGCCGATCTACGGGCACCAGTGGCGGTCATGGCCGACCCGCGACGGGGGGACGGTGGACCAGGTCGCACGGCTGCTTCACGACATCGGCGCGACGCCGTATTCGCGCCGGCTCGTGGTCACGGCCTGGAACCCGGGCGACCTGGAGCGGATGGCGCTGCCACCGTGCCACTGCCTGTTCCAGTTCCACGTCGCGGACGGAACCCTGTCGTGCCAGCTCTACCAGCGCAGCGCCGACGTGTTCCTCGGCCTGCCGTTCAACATCGCCTCCTACGCGCTGCTGACCATGATGGTCGCGCAGGTCTGCGGGCTCTCGCCCGGCGTCTTCGTGCACACGCTGGGCGACGCCCATCTCTACCTCACCCACCTCGAGCAGGCCCGTCTCCAGCTCTCGCGTGCGCCGCGCGCGCTGCCGCGCATGCGCCTCAACCCCGAACGGATGGACCTGTTCGGCTTCGAACCCGGCGACTTCGAGCTTTCCGGCTACGATCCCCACCCGCGGATCGCCGCTCCGGTCGCGGTCTGACTACCGGCGCAGCCGGCGGGCAAGCGGACTGTCGCCCCAGGCGACCAGGTCCCCGTCGGCGACGGCCTCGCGTCCGTACACCATCCAGGCGTCGTCGATGGTCCCGAGTTCCGTGTCGACCGTGAAGCGGCCGGGATGTTCCGCGGCCAGCGACAGGGCGGTCAGGCCGCTGTCGTAGCGTTCCTCCAGCAGACCCTTGGCCACGGTCCGGATCGAGTGCTCGGGCACAACCGTGGCCCAGCGACCGGTATCGACATAGTGGGCCGTGGCCGGCTGCAGCGCGATGCTGCCGGCCGGATCGCCTCCGGTACGGGTGAGTACGGCCAGTGGATGCGATGGCGAGATGAACACGTCGACGATACTGATGGCGTGACGGAACCGTGCCTCGCCGGCGATGGCGGCGGCGTCGGGATGAACCGCGACCTGCACCATGTAGTCGGCCTCGCGGCGGGCGAGCGCCATCAGTCCGTCGCGGAATCCGGCGACGAGCCGCAGCGGCGCGTCGGCCAGTCCGTGGAACTCCATGTAGCGCCGCGTGACAAGCGTGTGGTTGGTCCCCTCCGGGCCCATGGTGACAAACACCGGCAGGTTCTCCCGGTGCCGCATTGCCGGTCCCCCGTGGGTTGAACTCCCGCACCCACCATAGCGCGGCGTCGGGTCGCGGTCAGCCGACGGTCGGGGGCGACACGATGCCGGTCGGCGCCGGCAGCATCGGGCAGTGGCCCGGCTGGCTGGCGACCCGCTCGAGCCAGGCGGTGACGCCGGGATAGCCGGCGAGCTCGAACCCTCCCTCGCCGGCCACGTGGGTGTAGGCGTAGAGCGCGATATCCGCCACGCTCATCGTCCCACCGCCGAACCAGGGCGCGGTGGCCAGGTGCGCTTCCATCACCGCGAGTGCCGCGTGGCCCCCGGCCCGCCGGGCCGGCAGCTCGGCCCGCCGTTCGTCGTCGAGCCCGAGGTGGCAGATCCAGTGCCGCACGACCGCGATGTTCGGCTCATGGGAATACTGCTCGAAGAACATCCACTGCAGGGTGCGGGCCCGTGCGAGCGGGCGGGCGGGCAGGAACCGGGTGCCCTCCGCCAGGTACCACAGGATGGCGTTCGACTCGGCGAGGGGGCCGTCGGCGCCGAGTTCGAGCACCGGGATGCGTCCGTTGGGGTTCATGGCAAGGAAGCCGGGCGTGCGCGAGCCGCCGTTCAGGATGTCGACCTCGATGCGCTCGTAGGTCAGGCCGAGGAGTGCAAGCAGCAACCTGACCTTGTAGCCGTTGCCGGAATCCTGCGAATCATGGAGCCTGAGCATCGGGGTTTCTCCTGCGGGTGTGTCCGGTGCGCGAGCATGGCGGCCGGGCGTCACCGTTCCAGTGGCGGCAACGCCAGATATCGGCAAGAATGCGCCAGTGATGTCCGCATCCCGCTTCCATTCCACGGTCGTGGCCCTCGCCTACGACCGGCTGTGCACCTTCGAGTTCGGCTGCGTGCACGAGGTGTTCGGCCTGCCGCGGCCGGAACTCGAGCGGCCCTGGTACCGGTTCAGGGTCTGTGCCGTCGAACCGGGCCCGCTGAGCGCGGCGGGCGAACTCGCGGTCCGCGCACCCTTCGATCCGGGGCTGATCGACGAGGCCGACACCGTCATCGTCCCCGGCTGGCGCGGACCGGAGGAACCGGTGCCCGCGGCGGTGTGCGCCGCGCTGGCCCGGGTGGCGGAACGCGGCGGCCGGCTGGTCTCGATCTGCTCGGGCGTGTTCGTCCTGGCGGCGGCGGGGGTGCTGGACGGGCGGCGTGTCACGACCCACTGGCGCTACGCCGACACGCTGGCCGGGATGTATCCTCGGGTCCGGGTCGATCGCAACGTGCTGTTCGTGGACGACGGGCCGGTGCTGACCTCCGCCGGCAGCGCCGCCGGACTCGATCTGTGCCTGCACGTCGTGCGCCGCGACCACGGCGCGGCGGTCGCCAACGCCGTGGCGCGCCGGCTGGTGTTCGCACCGTGGCGCGACGGGGACCAGCGCCAGTTCGTCGAGACACCGCTCGGACCCGGTTCCGGCAGGCTGGCGGAACTGCTGGTATGGCTGACCCGGCACCTGCACGAGCCGATGAGCGTGGCTGACATGGCGCGGCGCATGGGCATGAGCAGCCGCACCTTCCAGCGCCGCTTTCGCGCGAGTGTCGGGGCAACCCCGGCGGACTGGCTGGCCCGCCAGCGGGTGGCCCACGCCTGCCAGCTCGCGGAAACAACCGACCTCGGCGTCGAGCAGATCGCCACTGCCTCGGGCTTCGGTGCGGCCGAGACCCTGCGCCATCACTTCCGTCGCCTGGTGGGCACGACGCCGTCGCGCTACCGGCGCAGGTTCAACCGGGCCGGTGCCGCGGCCGGTCGGCCGGGACGGCAGGACGGGTGCCGCGGCGGGCAACGGCATTGAGGACTGCAGGCGAAGCCGAACTGGTCATCGTGGTGGCCCGCGCCGAGAACCGGGTGATTGGCCGGGACGGAGACCTGCCGTGGCATATTCCGGGTGATCTCAGGCGGGTCAGGGCGCTCACCATGGGCAAGCCGCTGATCATGGGCCGGCTGACCTACCGGTCGGTCGAGGCGGCGACCGGGCCGGGCAGGACGCCGCTGCCCGGACGGCGGCTGGTGGTGGTGGGCCGGCGCGGGCCGGTGGCCAGGTGTGTCGACCTTGTCGCAGACTTCGAGGCCGCACTCGTAACGGCGCGCCGCCGCGCCGCGGAGTGCGGCGCACGCGAGGTCATCGCCTTTGGCGGCGAGCGGATATATGCCGCCGCGCTTGCCGTCGCGGTGCGGATCCACGAGACCGTGGTCCACTGCGCACCCGTGGGCGACGCGTTCTTCCCGGAACTGCCGCCTGGGCAATGGCGGATCGAGCGGGGCCCGTGCCGCCAGGCGCCAGCGACCCCGGACGGGCCCGAGTACAGCTACGTCACCCGGATCAGGATCAGTTCATGATGATCCGCGGGGGCTCGCGGCGCGCGCTGCCGACCCTGTCCCATACCGCCCCGGCGATGGCGGCGTAGGCGCGCGCGTGCGGCCCGTCCGGGTCCGCGATCACGATCGGGGTTCCGCCGTCGGACGTGGTGCGGATGTCGATGTGCAGCGGCACCTCGCCCAGGAAGTCGACGCCGAGCCGGTCCGCCTCGGCGCGGGCGCCGCCATGGCCGAAGATCGGGGTCTCGCCGCCGCAGTGCGGACAGACGAACATGCTCATGTTCTCGACCAGGCCGAGAACCGGCACGTCGACCTTGCGGAACATGTTGAGCCCCTTGCGCGCATCGACGAGCGCGATGTCCTGCGGGGTGGACACGATCACCGCACCGGCAAGGGGGACGCGCTGCGACAGGGTGAGCTGGGCATCGCCGGTGCCGGGCGGCATGTCGACGATCATGATGTCGAGGCGTCCCCAGTCGACGTCGCGCATCATCTGTTCGAGCGCGCTCATCACCATCGGCCCGCGCCAGATGGTCGGCGTGTCCTCCGGCACCAGGAAGCCGATCGACATGCAGGTCAGTCCGAACTTCCGGATCGGCTGCAGGATCTTGCCGTCCCGGGTGGTGGGCTTGCCGGAGATCGCCAGCATGCGGGGCAGTGACGGACCGTAGATATCGGCGTCGAGCAGGCCGACCGCGAGACCGCTCTCGGCCAGGGCCACGGCGATGTTGACGGCGGTGGTCGACTTGCCGACGCCGCCCTTGCCCGAGGCGACGGCCACGATGGCGCCGACATCGGGGCCCGCCCCGCGCCCCTGTTGCCGGCCGGCAGCCGGCCTGGCGCCGGATGCCGCCGCACGGTGCGCCGTCAGCACCGCGGTGACCGACACCACACCCGCAAGCCGGTCCACGGCCTGCTCGGCCGCACGGCGCACCGGTTCGAGATGCGGGCCCCGCTTCGGGTCCACCTCGATGGCGAACCCGACATTGCCGTCGCGGATCGCGAGCCCGCTCACCATCCCGAGACTGACGATATCGCCGCCCTGCTCCGGGTCGGTCACCCCGCGCAACGCGTCGAGAACCTGCTGTTCGGTGACTTCGGCCATGGATCCTGTCCCCGCGCAAACATCCTGAACCTATATCGGACCGACGCGATTACTTTTGCAAGCGACGGGGCGCCTCTGCTAGAAACAGCCCGTTGCTCCCGGGTCCCTGCAGGAGTGCGAACCATGTCATGGAACAACCAAGGCGGCGGCCCCTGGGGTGGCGGCGGCGGATCCGGCGGCGGCGGCTCGCCCTGGTCGCGCCCTCCCCGCGGTTTCGGCGGCGGTGGCGGCGGTGGCCCGCAACCGCCGGATATCGACGACATCATCCGGCGCGGCCAGGCGCGGATGCGCAGCCTGATCCCGGGCGGGTTCAGGGGGCGGCGACTGGTGGTCATCGCGCTGCTGGCCCTGATCGCGATCTGGCTTGCCAACGGTTTCTACCGGGTCCAGCCCAACCAAGAAGGCGTGCCGCTGGTGCTCGGCCGCTTCACCGGAACCACCACCCAGCCGGGTCTGCACTGGAACTGGCCGTCGCCGATCGGCAACATCTACCGGCCGGACGTGACGGCGGAAAACCGGATCGAGATCGGCCTGCGGACATCCGGCGAGGCCACCCGGCGCGCCACGTCGGTTCGCGACGTGCCCGAAGAGAGCCAGATGATCACCGGCGACGAGAACATCGTCGACATCGACTTTGTCGTGTTCTGGAAGATCTCGGATGCGCCGAACTACCTGTTCAACATCCGCAATCCCGACGAGACCATCAAGATGGCCGCCGAGTCGGTCATGCGCGACATCGTTGGCCAGACCCCGATCCAGGAAGCGCTGACCAGCCACCGCGAGGACATCGAGAGCCGCACGCATGAAGCCCTGCAGACACTGATGACCGAGTACCGGGCCGGCATCGAGGTCCGCCAGGTGCAGCTGCTCGAGGTGCTGCCGCCGAAGAACGTTATCGACGCCTTCGACGAGGTGTCACGCGCACGCCAGGACATGGACCGGCTGAAGAACGAGGCGGAAGCCTACCGCAACGACATCGTTCCCAGGGCGCGAGGCGAGGCCCAGCAGCTGCTGCAGAGCGCCGAGGGCTACCGCCAGTCGGTCGTCACCAGGGCCGAAGGTGACGCCAACCGGTTCGATGCCGTCTACCAGGCCTACGCGGTGTCGAAGGACGTCACAATCAAGCGCATCTATCTCGAGACGCTGGAAGAGGTGCTGCAGGGGGTCAACAAGGTGATTATCGACAGCGCTGCCGGCGGGACGGGTCCGGGCGTTGTGCCCTACCTGCCGCTGCCCGAGATACAGAGACGCACCGCAGAGCAGGACGGGAGCACAACACGATGACCCGGTTTCTCGCCATTGTCGGCGGCCTGATCGTGGTGTTCGGCGTGCTGATCACCAGTTCGATGTTCATCGTCGAACAGACCCAGCAGGCGATTGTCCTGTTCTTCGGCAAGCCGCAGAAGACGATCCAGGAGCCGGGCCTGAACTTCAAGATCCCGTTCGCCGAGGAGGTGGTCTACTACGAAAAGCGCGTGCTTGACCTCGATCCGCCAAAGGAACGGGTGATCCTGGCTGACCAGAAGCGCCTCGATGTCGACTCCTATGCCCGGTACCGCATTACCAATCCACTGCTGTTCTTCCAGACCACCCGGCAGATCACGGGCGTGCCGGGCAAGCTCAGCCCGATCATCAATTCCTCCCTGCGCCGGGTGCTCGGCAACGAGAACCTGCTCGACATCCTTTCGAAGAAGCGCGCGACGATCATGGTCGACATCCAGAAAGCGGTGAACGACGCGGTGATGCGGTTCGGAATGGAGATCGTGGAGGTCCGCGTACGCCGGGCCGACTACCCGGAACAGACCCGGACCAACATCGAGAACCGCATGAAGTCCGAGCGCGAGCGCGAGGCCAAGGAGTTCCGGGCCCGGGGCTTCGAACTCGCCGAGGGAATCCGGGCCGACGCCAACAAGCAGAAGGTCGTGATCCTCGCCCAGGCGCGCAAGGAGGCCGAGACCCTGCGCGGCGAGGGCGACAGCCTGGCGATCAAGATCTATGCCGACGCTTTCGGCAAGGATCCCGAGTTCTTCTCCTTCTATCGCTCGATGCAGGCGTACCGGGAATCCATGGCGTCGACCGACACGACGATGGTCCTCTCGCCCAACAGTGATTTCTTCCGGTATTTCAACGATATAACCGGGGGCGTGCCACCAACACCCGGTCAGTAGGCGCTGGTCCGCCCATGCGGGACCTGCTGACCGCCCTCGCACTGGTGCTCGTCATCGAGGGTGCCCTGTATGCGCTGTTTCCGGTCGCGATGCGCGATATGCTGACCCGCATGATGGAGATACCGGACCGCACGCTGCGCGTGTGCGGCGTGGTCGCCGTGGCGGTCGGCGTCGTTGCCGTCTGGGCGATCAGGGGATAGGCGCGGGGCGTGCCGGCGTGGCCCGGGCTGCCACTTTTCTGCCGAAAGCACGGTCTATCCTCGTCCCGGTCGGGCGGCACGAGCCATGCGCAGCGCCCGGCGGGGTTCCCCGAGACAACGGTAACGAGGAGAGATGGAGCATGAACACGCACACGCAGGCGGTGGCCGACCGGCGGATCCGGTCGGTGTCGCGCTTCCTGGTGCATGCGGTCGCGGCCCTCGTCCTGGTCGTGGCTGCCGTCCCGGTGCGCGCCCACGACGTGTCGATGCCGCAGAGCTTTGCCGACCTGGTCGAGAAACTGGCGCCGTCGGTGGTGGACATCCACACGATCACGAGCCAGGGCGAACGCAACGGCGGGCAAGGCCCGTTCCAGGGCGATGTCCCACCCAAGGACCAGCCGTTCAGCGAGTGGTTCAAGAACTTCCAGGACCGCTTCATTCCCAACGATCCCGACAGCAGGCCGACCCACGCGCTGGGCTCGGGATTCATCATTGACGACGACGGCCACGTGGTGACCAACCACCACGTGATCGAAAATGCCGGCAAGATCAAGGTCAGGCTGCACGACGGCACGGTGTTCGATGCGACCGTGAAGGGCTCGGACGAGAAGACCGACGTCGCGGTGCTCAAGATCGAGCCCGGCGACAGCGAGTTGCAGGCGGTGGAGTTCGGAGATTCCGACACCGTGCGGGTCGGGGACTGGGTGCTCGCGATCGGCAATCCCTTCAACCTGTCCGGCACCGTGACCGCGGGTATCGTTTCCGCCCGGGGCCGCGACATCCACCAGGGATCCTACGACGACTTCATCCAGACCGACGCCTCGATCAACACCGGCAATTCGGGCGGGCCACTGTTCAACCTGGACGGCAAGGTGGTCGGGATCAACACCGCCATCTTCACCCGCAGCGGCGGCTCGGTCGGCATCGGTTTCGCGGTGCCCAGCCGCCTGGCCATGACGGTCATCGACGACCTGCGCGAGGACGGTGTCGTGAAACGGGGCTGGCTCGGGGTTCACATCCAGACGGTCACGCCGATCATCGCCGAATCCGTGGGCCTGAAGGAGGCGGCGGGAGCCCTGGTCGCCAACGTGCGCAAGGACAGTCCCGCCGAGGGCGGCGGACTGAAGGTCGGGGACGTGATCCTGGAATTCGACGGCAAGCCGGTCGAGACCATGCGTTCCTTCCCGCTGATGGTGGCGCGCACGCCGGCGGGCACCGTGGTGGATGTCGTCGTCTGGCGTGACGGCGAGAAGCAGACCCTGCAGGTGCGCATCGGTGAATTCACCGACGTCGTGCAGACCGCGCAGTCCGACGGCCCGGTCACGGTCCGGCTCGACGAGATCGGGCTGACCGTGGTGGACCTGGATGCCAGGGTGCAGAGGAAGTGGCAGATCGATGCCGATGCCAGCGGCGTGCTGGTGCTCGAGGTTCACCCCGACGGTCCGGCTGCCGACCAGGGAGTCAGGCCGGGTGACGTGATCGAACTCGCCGGAGGGGAGAAGGTCACGGGCGCACGGGAACTCGAGGGTGTCGTGGCCGATGCTGCCGGGGATCCGGAGAAGAGTGCGGTCCTGCTGGCGATCAGGCGCAACGACAGCCTGATCTTCATCGCGATCGGGTTGAATCGCGAGTAGCACGGGCCCGGTTGTGGAGGAGATGGCGTGATCGGGGGGTGTCACACGGGACCAGGTGCCGCACGGTGGAGTGCCGTGCCGGGAGGTGCCGCGATCGCAGCGCTGCTGCTCCTGCTCGCGATCCCCCTGTTCACGGCCCTCCTTGCGCATCGCGCCGGTGCACAGGCGCAGGTCACGGTCATGACCGCTCCGGACGCCTGGCAGGGCGCGCGCAACGGGACGCTGTTCATCATCGACGTGCGGACCCCGGGGGAGTGGCGCAGCACCGGCATCCCGCCCGGTGCCGGGCTCGTCGACATCCACGGGCCTGGTGGACGCGCCGGTTTCCTGGAACGGGTGCGGTCCCTCGGGCTCGATCCGGCGAGCGACCGGGTGGCCCTGATCTGCGCCGGCGGCGTCAGGTCGGCCAGGGCCGCCTCCTGGCTCGGCCGGGCCGGGTACCGGCACGTTTACTCGGTGCGAGAGGGCATGCTCGGCCGGTTCCGGCTCGCGGAACCGCGTCAGCCGGGCTGGCTGGCCCGCGGGTTGCCGACGGCGCCATGGCCGGCGAACTCGTCCTCCGAGAAACCCTGAAGGTAGAGCAGGGCCGTCAGGTCGCCGTGGTCGATGCGAAACCGCGCCGCCGCCGCGACCCGCGGCCTGGCCCGGAACGCCACCCCGGTGCCGGCGGCCGCGAGCATTGGAATGTCGTTCGCCCCGTCTCCCACCGCGAGAGCATCGGCGGGCGTGATCGCACACTCGCCGCACAGCCGGTGCAGGATGGCCCGTTTGGCGTCGGCCCCGAGCACCGGGTCCTCGACCGTTCCCGCAAGCCTGCCGTCGACCACCACGAGGCTGTTGGCGTGGTGATCATCGAACCCGGCGCGGTGCGCCACCGGTCCGGTGACCGCGGTGAAGCCGCCCGAGACCAGCGCTGTCCGGGCGCCGTGCGCGCGCATCGTGCGGACCAGTACCCCGGCGCCGGGCGTCAGCGTGATCCGCTGTTCAACCAGGGTCTCAAGCAGGGCCGCGGGGTGTCCCGCGAGCAGCCGGACCCGCTCGCGCAGGGCGGTCTCGAAGTCGATCTCGCCACGCATGGCCCGGTCGGTGATCGGTGCCACCCTCTCGCGCAGCCCTGCCATGCCGGCGAGCTCGTCGAGCGTCTCCTGACCGATGACGGTCGAATCCATGTCGGCGACGAGAAGGCGCCTGCGGCGTCCCGCCGCCGGCTGGATGGCGACATCCACCCCGGCGCCGGCAAGTGCGCGATCCACGCCCGCGCGGACCGGGTCCGCCGCCGGCGCGGCCAGCACGAGGTCAAGCGCGCAGCCGTGCCCGAGCCAGGTGGTGTCCAGGTGCCGTGCGCCCGCCGCATGCAGCGCCGCAATGGCCTCGCGCTCGTGTTCGGGGCCGAGCGGGCGCGAGACCGGGTCCGCCGTCAGGGTGAGGGCATATTGCATTGCGGCGGAGTATTGCCTATCGCAGGCGCAATGGACAGCCGGCCCCAACGAGACCGTTCCCCGGTGATCGCCGTCGCGGGACCGACCGCGGGCGGCAAGTCGGAGCTCGCAGTCCGGCTGGCCGAAACCCTCGGCGGCACAGTGATCAACAGTGATGCGATGCAGGTCTACCGGGAACTGCGCATCCTGACCTCGCGCCCCGGGGGACGACAGCTCGCCCGGGCTCCACACCGCCTGTACGGGTTCCGGCCAATCGCGCGACCCTGCTCGGTCGCCGAATGGCTGGACCATGCCCGCGCCGAGATCGCGGCCGCGCAGGCGCGCGGCTCGGTGCCGGTAATCTGCGGCGGGACCGGGCTCTACCTGCGGGCGTTGCTGGAGGGGCTGGCGCCGGTGCCCGACATCCCGGACCGTTTCAGGCGAGCGGCGCAGGCGCGGCTGGCGGCGATCGGCGGGGCCGCCTTCCGCCGCGAACTGGCGGACGGGGATCCGGAAACCGCCGCCCGGCTGACTGACGGAGACACCCAGCGGCTGGTGCGCGCCCGCGAGGTGCTGGAGGCAACCGGCCGTCCGCTCGCCGACTGGCAGCGCGAGCAGCGCACGGCAGGTGAGCCGGACGCCTTCGTGGTGCTGGTGCTGCCGCCGCGCGAGGCAACCTACGCCGCCTGCGATGCGCGGTTCGACGCCATGCTGGAGCGAGGCGCGCTCGAGGAAGCCCGCGCGATCGCCGGTCTCGGTCTCGACCCGTCGCTGCCGGGGATGAAGGCGATCGGTCTGCCCGAACTGCTGGAACACCTGGCCGGCCGACTCAGCCTGGAACAGGCGGGCGAGCGTGCACGCCGGCACACCAGACGCTACGCAAAGCGCCAGGCCACCTGGTTCCGCCACCAGCTCCATGCCGACCGGGTGGTCCCGGGGATGACCGGCGACGCCGGGGTGTGGGCCGGGTTGCTCGGGGAGCTGCGGGGGTTCCTGTCCCTCGGCGGGAACGGCCTTCGTGTTGACCGGATTCGCCCGAGGCGGTAGGGTCCGCCCCGCCGCGCCAGCGCCGCAGCAGGGCGAGCCCGTCGGCTCGCGGAAAGGGCACGTGATGACTTCCGCCACACAGCCAGACACAGAACCGCAGACCCGGATGACCGGTGCCGCCATCGTGCTCAAGGCACTGCAGGACCAGGGTGTCGACGTCGTGTTCGGATATCCCGGCGGCGCTGTCCTTCCGATCTACGACGAGCTGTTCACGACCAACGCGGTCCGGCACATCCTGGTCCGCCATGAACAGGGCGCGGTGCACGCGGCCGAGGGGTATGCCCGGTCCACCGGAAAGGTGGGCGTGGTGCTGGTGACGTCGGGACCGGGTGCCACCAATGCGGTCACGGGCCTGACCGACGCGCTCATGGACAGCATCCCGATCGTCTGCCTGACCGGGCAGGTTCCGACCCACCTGATCGGCAACGACGCTTTTCAGGAGGCGGACACCACCGGGATCACCCGCCCGTGCACCAAGCACAACTACCTGGTCAAGTCGGTCGACCATCTTTCCGACATCATGCACGAGGCGTTCCACGTCGCCGCACGCGGCCGGCCTGGCCCGGTGGTGATCGACCTGCCCAAGGACGTGCTGTTCGCGGACGGGCCGTACCGGGCGCCCTCGGCGCCGCGCCGCACCACCTACCGGCCGCGCACCGTCCCGGACCAGGATGCGGTGGAACAGGCGGTTGATCTCATCGCGAGTGCCGAACGCCCGGTGTTCTACGGCGGCGGCGGCCTGATCAATTCCGGGCCCGAGGCAAGCCGGCTGCTGACCGAGTTCGTGCAGATGACCGGCTACCCGACGACGCTCACCCTGATGGGGCTCGGGGCCTTTCCGGCGTCCGACCGGCGGTTCCTGGGCATGCTCGGGATGCACGGCACCTACGAGGCAAACCTCGCGATGTACAACTGCGACGTGATGATCAACATCGGCGCGCGGTTCGACGATCGCGTGACCGGGCGGATCTCCGATTTTTCGCCACGGTCGCGCAAGATCCACGTCGACATCGATCCGTCCTCGATCAACAAGAATGTTCCCGTCGACGTTCCCGTGATCGGCGACGCGGCGACGGTGCTGGCCCGAATGATCGAGACCTGGAAGCGGAAGGGCTGCCGGCCGAGGCAGGATGCGCTCGCGCGCTGGTGGGAACAGATCGACAGCTGGCGCGCGCGTGACTGCCTCGCCTACAGCCAGGACGGATCCGTCATCAAGCCGCAGCATGCGATCCGCAGGCTGTTCGAGAAGATCCGCGGACGCGACTTCTACATCACCACCGAGGTTGGCCAGCACCAGATGTGGGCGGCACAGTACTTCGAGTTCGAGGAACCCAACCGCTGGATGACCTCGGGCGGGCTCGGCACAATGGGCTACGGCCTGCCTGCCGCGCTCGGCGTGCAGGTTGCCCATCCCGACGCCCTCGTGATCGACGTCGCCGGCGAGGCGTCGTTCCTGATGAACATCCAGGAACTGTCGACGCTCTGCCAGTACGGGTTGCCGGTGAAGGCCTTCATCGTGAACAACCAGTGGATGGGCATGGTCCGCCAGTGGCAGGAACTGATCCATGGCGGGCGCTACTCGGAGAGCTACACCGCGTCGTTGCCGGACTTCGTGAAACTGGCCGAGTCATTCGGCGGCGTGGGACTGATCGCCCGGACCGCGGACGATCTCGACGACGTCATCGACGAGATGCTCGCGGTCGACCGGTTCGTGCTGGCCGACATCCGGGTCAGCAAGGAGGAGAACTGCTTCCCCATGATCCCATCGGGCGCGGCCCACAACGAAATGCTGCTTGGCCAGGACGACCGGATGGAGCACGAGACCTCGGACGACGGGATGGTGCTGGTCTGACCGGCAGCTGCGCGAGCAAGGAGTGACCGGCGTGGGTCAGCAGGAGGACGCCCGCGAGCAGCGGCGCACGATCGCCGTGCTGGTGGACAACGAGCCGGGTGTACTCGCACGGGTAATCGGGCTGTTTTCCGGACGCGGATACAACATCGAGAGCCTGACCGTTTCCGAGGTCGACCCGGTTGCCGGGTTTTCGAGGATCACCATCGTAACGTCGGGAACCTCGATGGTGATCGAGCAGATCAAGGCGCAGCTCGCGCGGCTGGTTCCGGTTCACGAGGTGCATGACCTCTCGACGGAGGGTCCGCACATCGAACGCGAACTCGCGCTGATCAAGGTCGCGAACCGGGGCGACGCCCGGATCGAGGCACTGCGGATCGCCGACATGTTCCGGGCCCGGGCCATCGACTCCACGCTCGAGAGCTTCGTGTTCGAACTCACGGGCAACCCCGGCAAGATCAATGCGTTCGTCGGCCTGATGGAGGCGATCGGAACCACCGAGGTGTGCCGCGGTGGCGTGGTGGCGATTTCACGCGGTTCGAACATATCGATGGTCACCGTCGATGGTGACCCGGAAGATGACCCGACGCAGGCCGGCTGAGTGCCGGATTCTTGATATTCGTTGCGAAGATGAACGAGACTGTGTAGGCGGTGGACGAAGAGTGACCGTTGCTCGTGAGCCGGGGCCCGACGCCGGGGACCGCGACGCCTGCCACTCCGGGGAGCCTGCCAGCGAAACAGTGACGGATAGGGCCTGATGTTTGCCAGACTCCTCGGAATGCTGTCTGCCGACATGGCAATCGATCTGGGTACCGCCAACACCCTGGTCTACGTGCGCGGCCGCGACATCGTGGTCAATGAGCCGTCGGTGGTGGCGGTCGGGACCGTCAAGGGCAGGAAGCGTGTCCTGGCGGTGGGCGACGAGGCCAAGGACATGCTCGGCCGCACCCCCGGCTCGATCCAGGCGATCCGTCCACTCCGCGACGGGGTCATTGCCGACTTCGAGGTCGCGGAGGACATGATCAAGCACTTCATCCGCAAGGTGCACAACCGGCGCAGTTTTGCCAGCCCGCAGATCGTGATCTGTGTGCCGTCGGGCTCCACCGCGGTGGAGCGCCGCGCAATTCGCGAATCCGCCGAGAGTGCCGGGGCGAGGCGCGTGTACCTGATCGAGGAACCGATGGCGGCCGCGATCGGCGCCAACCTCCCGGTGACCGACGCGACCGGTTCGATGGTTGTCGACATCGGCGGGGGAACCACCGAGGTCGCAGTCCTGTCTCTCGGGGGGATCGTCTACTCGAGATCGGTGCGCATCGGTGGCGACAAGATGGACGAGGCGATCATCGCCTACATTCGCCGCGAGCATAACCTGTTGCTGGGCGAGACCAGTGCCGAGCGGATCAAGATGGAAATCGGGTCGGCCTACCTGCCGGAAGACGGACACGGACAGGCCCTCGACATCAAGGGACGCGACCTGATCGAGGGAATCCCGAGGCAGATCACGATCAACGAGGCGCAGATTGCCCGCAGTCTCGCCGAGCCGGTCAGCCATATCGTCGAGGCGGTGAAGGTGGCGCTTGAGCAGACGCCGCCGGAACTGGCTGCGGACATTGTCGACAAGGGCATCGTGCTCACCGGGGGCGGCGCACTGCTCGGGAGGATGGACGAGATCCTGCGGATCAACACCTCGCTGCCGATTTCGGTTGCCGACGAGCCGCTCAAGTGCGTGGCTCTCGGGACCGGTCGGTGCCTCGAGGAACTGAAGGCGATGCGCAGTGTCCTGATCGGCGCCAACTGAGTTCGGGACGGGAGCGGCTGAAGAGGCGGGACCATGGCCCTGAGACCGGTGACCTTCACGCGGGTAGTGCAGCCGGTTCGTTCCCTGTGGCAACGATTCTCGGTCGCATCGATGGGTGTCGCCGCTTTCGCGCTGATGCTGCTGGGCAATGCCGACAACGTGATCGTCGAGCGCATGCGTGTCGGGGTGACCGATATCCTTACCCCGGTCCTGCTGGTGACGGCGAAGCCGGCGGCGATGGTCTCCTCCGGCGTCGAGTGGCTCACCCGGCTGCATGATCTCCAGGGACAGGTGGATCACCTGCGCGAGGAAAACCGCATCCTGCGCCAGTGGTGGCATCGGGCCGTCACGCTGGAGCAGGAGAATGAAACGCTCAGGCGACTGTCCCGGTTTGTCCCGCCGCCGAGCCCGGCCTCGATCTCGGCGCGAGCGATCACCGCAACCGGCGGGCCCTTCGTGCGCAGCATGCTGGTCAGTGCCGGTCGCAGCCACGGAGTGGAGCCCGGACAGGTCGCCATGTCGGGTGACGGCGCACTGTCAGGGGTGGTGGTGGCCGCGGGTGTGCGGCACGCCCGGGTTCTGCTTGTCACCGATCTGAATTCCCAGATCCCGGTCACTGTCCATGGTACCGATGGCACCAGCTATCCGGGAATCCTGTCGGGCGACAACTCGCGCACGCCTGTGATGCGGTTCCTGCCGCACGGCGCCCATGTCTCGACCGGGGACCGGGTGGTGACCTCGGGGCTCGGCGGGGTGTTGCCGGCCGGATTACCGGTCGGGCAGGTGACCTCGATTACCGGCAGCGAGGTCCGGGTCCGTCCGCTTGCCCACTGGAGCGGGCCCGATCACGTGCGGCTGCTCAGGTACGACTTCCAGAAGGTTCCGGGCGTCGTGCCATGAGACTGTTCCTGCTGGCGCTTCAGCTCGACCAGGCGGCCCGCGCCACGGTTCCGACCGTGACCGTCGGCCTGCTCATCCTGCCCGGCCTGCTGCCGCTCGGTGCTCCGTGGCTGAGCGAGACAATGCCGCATTTCGCCATGATCGCGGTTTTCTACTGGACACTCTACCGGCCCGATCTGCTGCCGCCGGCAGCGGTGTTCCTGATCGGGCTGCTGTTCGATATCCTCGCCGGTCATCCGACGGGGCTGGCGGCGTTGACGCTGCTTGCGGTGCATGTCGTGGTGCAGAACCAGAGACAGGCATTCTTGCTGCGGTCCTTCCCGATCGTGTGGGGCGGCTTCGCGCTGATCGCTGCAGCGGCGTTCCTGGGCATGTGGCTGATGACCTGCCTGCTGGCACTGCGCCTGGTGATGGCGCCGGCCGCGGTCCTGCAGTTCGGCGCCACCGTGCTGTGTTTTCCGGTGCTGGCATGGGGACTGGTGCGGGTGCACCGGCAGGTAATCCGGTAGGAGTGCGCGGTGAGAAACGCGGACGACCAGGAGGCGCGGCGCACACTCACCCGGCGAGCCCTGGTCCTCGGAGCGATCCAGTTCGTGCTCACCGGGGCCCTGGTTGTCCGCCTGCACCATCTCCAGGTGACGGAAAGCGACAACTACCAGGGCCTGTCGGAGGACAACCAGTTCGACATCGTGGTGGTGCCGGTCAGCCGGGGCGTGGTGCGTGATCGCCAGGGACGCGGCCTCGCGGTCAATCGCGACCTGTTCCGCATCAGCATCATCGCCGAGCGGGCCGAAAACCTGCAGTCGACCCTGCAGCAACTGCGCGAGTTGATCGTGCACAGGGAATTCGACGCCGAGCCGGTGCTGCGCTCCGTCGCGGAGAGGAATAACCGGTTCCAGCCGATCGTGGTGGTCGACGGGCTGTCGCGCAGGGACGTCGCGCGGATCGCCGTGCGTGCGCCGTACATGCCCGGGATCCGCATCGAGGTCGGCCGCTCCCGCCACTATCCCTACGGGGAGTCGGCCGTACACGTTACCGGCTACGTGGCGCCGGTCTCCGCGACCGAGCTCTCGGACGATCCTGCCCTCGGGTTGCCGGGAGCGCGGATCGGCAAGAGCGGCATCGAGCACTTCTTCGAGGCCGCGCTGCGCGGGATCAGCGGCCGACGGCAGGTGGAGGTCAATGCGGCCGGACAATGGATCCGCGAACTGCCGGTCGAAGACGGTGCCTCGGGTGCGAACCTGACACTGACGCTCGATGCAGAGTTGCAGCAGCAGGTCTCGCTCTGGCTGGAACGCGGCCCGGCCCGGGTGGTCCCCAGGGACTCGTGGTCCGCCCGTCGTGCCCTCGACGGGCAGCGCAGCCCGGAACTCGGGCTGGCCGCGGGCCAGGGACTGGTCAATCTGGATGCAGGCGGTTCCCTGGCGCCTCCCGAGAGCGGGGCCGCGATCGTGATGGACATCCACCGGGGTGAGGTCCTCGCCCTGGCGTCGACGCCGGGCTTCGATCCCAACGCCTTCAACAAGGGGCTGACGCCCCGGGACTGGAACCGCCTGCTGTCGAACCGGCGGTCGCCCATGATCAACAAGGCCATCGCCGGCTGGTATCCGCCCGGCTCGATCTTCAAGCCCATGGTCTGTCTGGCGGCCCTCCAGAACAGGGTGGTGTCGGTCGACGAGAAGGTGGACTGCCGGGGGTTCATGGAACTCGGCGACAGCCGGTTTCATTGCTGGCACGCTGCCGGGCATGGCCCGGTCAACATGGAGGAGGCGCTGGAACAGAGCTGTGATGTCTACTTCTACGAACTGGCCCGCAGGCTCGGCATCAGGCCGATTGCCGACATGGCCCGGCGGTTCGGTTTCGGCGACACGCTGGGGATCGAGCTGCCGGGTGAGCGCAGCGGCCTGGTACCGGGCGAGGAGTGGAAACGGGCGAAGTACGGCGAGCCATGGCAGGAAGGCGAGACCCTGATTTCCGGAATCGGGCAGGGGTTCCTGCTGGCAACCCCGCTGCAGATGGTGACCATGATGGCGCGCCTGGCCAACGGCGCCCGCGCGGTGGTTCCCCGCCTGGTGCTCGACGAGCAGGCGCGATCGGTGTCCTTCGGGCGTCTCGGCATCCCGAAGGATCACCTGGCGGTGGTCATGCGCGGCCTGTGGCGCGCGGTGAACGGATACCGGGCGACCGCGGCCTCGATTCGGGACCGTCAGCTCGGGTTCGAGATCGCCGGCAAGACCGGATCGGTGCAGGTCCGCCGCATCACCGAGGAAGAGCGGCGCACCGGCAAGCTCAGGAACGAGGACCTGCCGCGCGATCAACGCGACCATGCGCTGTTCGTCGGTGTCGCACCAGCCGACAGGCCGGCCTACGCCACCTGCGTGCTGATCGAGCACGGCGGTTCCGGCGGGGCGGTCGCCGCACCCATCGCCGCTGAAATCCTTGCCCGGACGATCCGGAACACCGTCGCGACCGGCAGCCCGCGAGTGGTCCCGCTGCCACAGCTTGCGCCGCACAGGGATGACGCGACATGAGCCGGCTTGAGGCGGAGCAGTTAGGACCCGAAGCGCCAGGCCCACTGCAGAAGATCGCAACGCTGAACTGGGGCCTGATCGCGATCGTGGTGCTCATCGCGGCGATCGGATGCGCGACCCTGTACTCGGCCGGGCAGGGCAGCTGGGATCCGTGGGCGATGCAGCAGGCCCTGCGGTTCACGGTCGGGCTGGTGCTGGCGATCGGCATTGCGCTCATCGACATCCGCTTCCTGCTCAACTCGGCCTATCCGGTCTACGCTTTCACCCTGTTGCTGGTGGTGGCGGTGGAGTTCGTCGGGGAAATCGGCAAGGGTGCGCAGCGCTGGATCGACCTCGGAGTGGTGCAACTGCAGCCCTCGGAGTTGATGAAGGTCGTGATGGTCATGGTTCTGGCACGTCACTTTCACGGCATGACCCGGGAGCGGATCGGCAGGGTTGTGCCGCTGCTGCTGCCACTGGCCCTGGTTCTGGTTCCCGTGATCCTGATCTTCCGTCAGCCTGATTTCGGCACAGCGGCCCTGATCCTGTGCGGTGCGGGCACCATGTTCTTTCTCGCGGGCGTCCGGTTGTGGAAGTTCCTGCTCGTCTTCGTGGTGATGGTCGGCTCGGTTCCGCTGGTGTGGTTGACACTGGAGGACTACCAGAGGGAACGGATCGAGACCTTTCTCGATCCCGGCCGCGACCCGCTCGGCGCCGGCTACCACATCACCCAGTCGAAGATTGCCCTGGGCTCGGGCGGACTGTTCGGCAAGGGGTTCCTGCAGGGGTCGCAGAGTCGCCTGAACTTCCTGCCCGAGAAGCAGACCGACTTCGCGTTTACACTGTATGCGGAGGAATTCGGGTTGATGGGGGCGCTGTTCCTGCTCGTGCTGTTCTCCCTGGTGGTGGCATTCGCCTGCATCATCGGCATGCGGGCCGGAAGCCAGTTCGCGCGGCTGCTCGCGCTGGGTGCCGGGGTGACGGTGTTCCTCTACGTCTTTGTCAACGTGGCGATGGTGACCGGCCTGGTCCCGGTGGTCGGCGCTCCGTTGCCGTTGGTCTCCTATGGAGGGACCGCGATGATCACCTTCATGATCGCGATTGGGTTCATGGTCTCGGCGCACGTGCACCGCGACGTGCCCATCGGCCGCCAGACCGGCGAGGGCTTCTGAGAAGAGGGGGCCTGCGCACCCGCGTCCGGCCGTGCGAGGGCCATTGCGCGAGCCGGCGCGATTTCGTATCAAGCGGGCGGCGTGCGGGCGATTAGCTCAGTCGGTAGAGCAGCTGACTCTTAATCAGCGGGTCCGGGGTTCGAGTCCCCGATCGCCCTCCATTCCGCATCGGACAATCAATCGTTCATGAGTGTTGGCGGGACAGCGGTTTCGGCTGACCCGGCCGGCGCGCCCTACCGCGCCAGCCAGGGCACGCCGAAATCGCCGAGTGAGAAGTCGGTGCCGGGATTGCGGTTCCGGCCGCGCACCAGCTCGACGGGCAGGTCGCCCCAGTCCGCCGCGGCGTTTTCGATCCGGCGGTGGACGCAACTCGTCGCCGGCATGTAGCGCATGGCGAATCCGGCGCGGCGGCGACCGGAATTGTTGGCGGCCGAGCCGTGGATGATGCCGATGTCGTGCACCGACGCCTGCCCCGGCTCCAGCTCGATGGTGTGCGCTCCGCTCTCGTCGAAATCCCGGACCCTGATCTCCCGGTTCAGGGTCGAGTCGGGATCGTCCACGAGTTCGTGACGTCGGCAAGGTTCCAGGTGGGAGCCGGGCATGACCCGCATAGCGCCATTTCCGGCATCGACCTTGTCGAGCGCCAGCCAGACCGTGCAGGAGGCCATCGGCTCGACGGGCCAGAACGGCCCGTCCTGGTGCCAGGGAACGGTGCGGGGGCTCTCGGGCGGCTTGCAGAAGAGGTGCGTGAACAGCAGCACGAGGTCCGGTCCCATGACCGCTCCGGCCAAGTCGAGAACCCGGTTGTCATGCACGATGTCGTGGAAGGCCGGGTGGCCGCGCAGCCGGTGGGGGCGGCCGCGGTCGAGATGCGGATTGATGACCCGGTCGGGTTCGATCTGCGGATTGTCGTGCAGCACCCGCTCCAGCGCGGAGCGCAGTCCTTCCAGCTCGTCCGCGTCGAGGCGAAAGCCCGACGGGACGACGTAGCCGTCGCGGCGATAGGCTTCGACCTCTGCTTCCGTCAGCACCGGTGTCTCCTTGTCCGCAATCATTCCGTCAGCCCGTGACGGGCGCACTGTCGGCATCATCGTCCAGGTTCGGAACAGTGCCAACAGGGATCCGGTTACACGGAACGCCAGGCGCTGTCGCCGAGCGCATGGCGGTTCCGGACGAAGAGTCTTCCGTCGACGCGACGCCGAGCCGGCGCGGCAAAGACCCGACGCGAGGAGTTGTGTCAGGCGGAACCGTCCGCTCGTACCGATGCAGACTCGTGAAGGTTGCGGTCCAGGGCCCGCCGCAGCAGTTTCAATGCGGCCGTCGAAGAGACGAAGGAGCTTCGCTGCAAGGTCGGGGATGGTCCGCCTGCGCAATGAGCTTTCGCGAGCCGTTGGCGGGCCGTCGGTGGTGGCGACGCGGGCTCGGGAGAACCGGACCGGTGTGCTGGAGGCCGGGCGCCTCGATTTCCGCGTGAAGGGTTGCAGGCGGATGATCCACCATCCGCGCAGGCGCCGGGGCTGTGGCGGCGCGTCATCACCGGAGGACGTACCGGCGCCTGCTTCCGCCGTGGCTGTTCCCGGGGACGCTCTGCGGCACCACCTTGTGGAAGCGGTCCTGTTCGAGTGGCTCGCCTGCCGACCAGGATATTGAGGGCAGAGCACGGGTCGTCCGACACACAGCGGTCCACGGTACCGGCCCATCTGCTTGCCGTGGGCAATCATGTCGATACATACCGATTACATCGACATGTTTGAGTGACGCGTCGATGGGACCGACCTGTCCGGAACACGTGTCGACGCAAGCAGGATACATCGACATGGCGTTCGACCCCAATCGCCCCTTCAATGACCTTCCAGACCTGCCGCCGGCTTCGGAAACCGAGACAAGAGCCGTTCTTCGAAGCCCCATTCTCTTCATTCTGGAGGCTGTCAGATCGACGGCGGAGTGGACGACGGCGAAAATCCGCGCGATCCGGGAGCTTCTCGACGAGACGGGCGCCGCACATCGACAGCGGATGCCGAGAATCTACTCCCGGGAGCTCGCGGAACTGATCTTCGTGTACCCGTATTACAGGATCGGCGACGTGGTCAGGGCAGGTATTGCCAGGCGTCAGACCGCTACCGTCGACCTGAAAGCCCTTGCAGCCGAAGGCCTCATGGAAGAAGTCAGGGCCGGACGCGAGAACCTCTACATCAGCCTGCCGTTCCTGGAGCATCTGGCCGAGCGCGAGTGACCATGCGCGGGGCAGCCGCGCCGGGCGACCGCTGCATGAACTCTCTGCCTGGCCTGGTCGACGGCCGGATTCGCCGGCCCGGACGACCCGGCGATGGTTGACCGGCGCTGTCAGGCACCGGTCCGGGAAAGGTCGCAGGTAGCTGAAGCGACGTGATCAGCGGGTCCCGGGTTCGGGCCCCCGATCGCCCTTCATGTTCCGCAACCCTTTCGCGGAAACCGGTCAGCCTCCAGTCCGCGCCAGTTCGAAGTGACGAACGGCCGCCTCGAACTTGTCGCGGCAGCCCGGGTTGCAGAAACCGACCACCCGGCCGTCGTGGCGGGTCAGCGAATCCGGTTGCACCGGCTTGCCGGACCACGGGCAGGTCTCGTTGATGCAGTCGGCGATGTCGAGGTACTCGGCAGTGCGGTTCATGGCACCATCCACCGGGTCATGCGAGGGGACCGGCAGCCTACCCGCAGGCAGCGCGGCTGTCGATTGCGGGCCGGCCCGGCCCCTTGATCGGGGGGAGGTTTCAGCTATGATGGCGCCTGCTGTGCGTGGTGACGGGAAACCCCGTCATCACCTGTGCGGGCGTAGCTCAGGGGTAGAGCGCAACCTTGCCAAGGTTGAAGCCGTGGGTTCGAATCCCACCGTCCGCTCCAGCCGCCCCGGCGGTAGGAAAGTCCAGATGACAGACATGCAGATGCAGGATGCGGCGACCGGTGTCCCGCCGTTCACGATCGTACCGCTCTCGCCGGTCGCGGGAGCCGAGATCTCCGGCCTCGACCTGTCGGTCCCGCTCACGCCACCGCTACGCGACGCCATCATGGACGCCTTTGTCCGCCACCACGTGCTGGTGTTCCGCAACCAGGATCTCGACAAGGACCGGCAGTACGACTTCACGCTCAACTTCGGAGAGATCGAGGAGCATGTCGGTCGGCTCGGCAGCGGCGAGAAGTACCCGCTGGTCCACACCGTGACCAACCGCGACGAGGTCACCGGCAGGCCGACGGCGACACCGCGCACCCACGGCAACTACTTCTGGCACACAGACAAGTCGTACCACGCGGTCCCGTCACTGCTCACGATGCTGCATGCCGTCGAGCTGCCGCCGAGCGGCGGGGATACGCTTTTTGCCAACATGCACATGGCCTGGGACGCCCTGTCCGCGAGTGAACAGCGCGAACTCGAAGGGCTGCGCTTGGTCCACAGCTGGGAGGCCAGCCGCCGCAACACCGGCAATGTCCCGGCGACGGAACAGCAGAAGCGCGAACGGCCTCCGGTGAGCCACCCGCTGGTCCGCACCCACCCGGTGACCGGTCGCCGGTCGCTCTACCTCGGCATGCATGTCAGCCATGTCGAGGGCATGGAACCCGACGCAAGCCGTGAACTGCTCGCGCGCCTTCTCGAGGCCGCCACGGTGGACGGGCATGTCTACCGGCACGCCTGGCGCCCGGGCGACCTGGTGATGTGGGACAACCGCTGCATGCTGCACCGCGCCGACCGCAATTACGACATGGCGGCCCATGCCAGGGTGCTGCACCGCACCGTGGTGAAGGGGACCGTTCCGGTCTGAGCCGGTCCCGCGTCTATGCGATGCGATCGCCCTTCCTGACCGTCGCCGCCCGGTTGTCGACACCGGGCAGCATCTGCGCCGGATCGCGGGTCACCACGAGATCGATCACCGTCGGCGAGCCGGAATGCGCCAGTCCGGCGGCAATCGCGCCCGCCACCTCGTCAGGATGCTCCACACGCAGACCGTTGCAACCGAGTGCACGCGCCGCGGCGGCATAGTCGGTCTCGACCAGGTCGCTCGACTGGTAGGCGCCCTCGCCGTACATGAGGTGCTGCAACGCCTTGACGTAGCCCGAGGCGGCGTTGTTGACCACGATGATGGTAAAATCCAGGCCGAGGCGCCGCGCGGTCTCGAGTTCCCCCAGAGTCATGTTGAAACCGCCGTCGCCGGTGATCGCCACCACCGGTCCCCTCTCGGCAAGCGCGGCACCCATCGCGCCCGGCAGGCCATACCCGATCGAGGCGAAGCCGCGGTCGGGCAGGAACCCGCGTCCGGCGCGCTTGGTGTCATACAGCAACCCGCCCCAGTGCGCCGCGAAGCCGCCGTCGGCGACCAGGACGGCGTCCTCGGGCAGTCCGAGGTTCAGCTCGTGCATCAGCCGGGCCATGTTGACCGGCACCTCGCCCGAGGTCAGCCGGGCATCGACGGACTGACGCCAGGCCGCCATGCGCCGGCGCACCTCGCCCGCGTAGCCGGCCCGGTCGCGGGACTGCCGGTCCGCATCGTCCTCCATGGCCGCGTGCAGGTCACGCAGGCCCTCGCGGGCATCGCCCCACAGCGCCAGGTCGGGCTGCAGGGTGCGGCCGATCTCCTCGGCAAGGATCTCCAGGTGGATGATCGGGCGTCCCGAAGGCGGCAGGGTGAACCGCTTGGTGGCGATCTCGCCGAGCTTGCAGCCGACGACCAGCAGGCAGTCGCTCTCCTCCATCAGCCCGTTCGCGATCCGGTCGTAGCGGCCGAACAGGCCGGCGTTCAGGTCATTGGTGCACGCGATCGCACCCTTGCCGGTCATGGTGTGCGCGACCGGGATCGAGAACGCCCCAGCAAACCGTTCCAGCGTCTCCGCCGCGCCGGACAGGTGCACGCCGCCGCCGGCCAGGATCATCGGCCGGGCCGCCGATCGCAGCAGTGCCACCGCGGCCTCGACTGCCGCGCGCGCCGGGCGGCTGCGCAGGGCGGGCGCTTCCTGGTAGGCCCGGGGCACGTCAAGCTCGTCGGCATCGAACGGGTAGAGCCCGTGGCAGATGTCTTCTGGAACGTCGAGCACCACCGGTCCCGGCCGGCCGGAGGTCGCCACCTGGAAGGCGCGGCGGACCAGTTCCGGCAGCCGTTCGATCATCTCGACACGGATGACTTCCTTCGCCGCCGGCGCCAGCATCTCGAGCTGACGGCTTTCCTGGGTCATGTTCTTCCAGGAATGCAGCCGGTGACTGTCGCCGACCACCGCGACCATCGGGGTTCCGGCATTCAGTGCCTCGACCAGGCCGGTGACCAGGTTGGTAGCACCCGGGCCGAGTGTCGCGTCGACCACGCCGACCCGGCCGGTGAGCTTGGCATAGGCATCGGCGGCAAAGGCGCCGCAGCGTTCGTCGTTGATCAGCGAATGGGCGAGACCGATGCGCCGCGCGGCGTCGTAGAACGGCAGCAGCTGGAACCCGCCCATTCCGAACATCGGCCCGATGCCCTGGGCCCGAAGCAGGCGCGCAAGGGCCTCGCCGCCGGTCATCTCGTTGGTTTCGGCCATGATGAAGCCCCCGGTCGTGGTGGTGTCGGCCCGGTCCCGCGGGTGTTGCGCTAGCGCCGGGCGACCATCAGTTTCTTGATCTCGGCGATGGCCCGGGCCGGGTTCAGCCCCTTCGGGCAGGTCTTGGTGCAGTTCATGATGGTGTGGCACCGATACAGGCGGAACGGATCCTCGAGCGCGTCGAGACGCTCGCCCGTGCTCTCGTCGCGTGAGTCGGCGATCCAGCGGTAGGCCTGCAGCAGCACCGCCGGACCGAGGTAGCGGTCACCGCTCCACCAGTAGCTCGGGCACGCGGTCGAACAGCTGAAGCAGAGCACGCATTCCCACAGGCCGTCGAGGCGCTCGCGTTCCTCGATCGACTGCCGACGCTCCTCTCCGGCCGGCGGCGGAGTGCTGGTCTTCAGCCACGGCTCGACCGATGCCAGCTGGGCATAGGCGGCGGTCAGGTCGGTGACCAGGTCCTTGATCACCTCCATGTGCGGCAACGGGTAGATCCGCACGTCACCCCTGATCTCGTCGATCGGTTTCAGGCAGGCAAGGGTGTTGGTGCCGTCGATGTTCATCGAGCACGAACCGCAGATGCCCTCGCGGCAGGAGCGGCGGAAGGTCAGGCCGCTGTCGACCTCGTTCTTGATCTTGATCAGGGCGTCCAGGACCATCGGTCCGCAGTCATCGAGATCGATCTCGTAGCTGTCGAGCCGCGGGTTCTCCCCGGAATCGGGATCGTAGCGATAGATCCGGAACCTGCGCGGCTGGCGTGCTTCGGCCGCCGCGGCGTGGCTCGTGCCGGCGGTGATCCTGGAGTTTCGCGGCAGGGTAAACGTGGCCATGCGTTCCGGGTCTCCCGGTCCGGTTGGTGACGGTCGCGGTGTCAGTACACCCGCGCGACCGGCGGAATCGACTCGACTTCGTTCGACAGCGTGTTCAGCTGCACGTCGCGGTAGATCACCTGATAACTGTTGCCGGCATCGAGCCACATGCAGGTGTGCTTCATCCAGTTCCGGTCGTCACGCTCGGGGTAGTCCTCGTGCGCGTGGGCGCCGCGGGTCTCCTTGCGCAGCACCGCGGAGGTCAGGGTGACGATGGACTGGCCCATCAGGTTGTCGAGTTCGAGTGCCTCGACAAGGTCGGTGTTCCAGATCAGCGACCGGTCGGAAACCGCCAGGTCGGACATGCCGTCGGCCAGCCGGTGGATCTTCTCGACCCCTTCCTCGAGCAACGCCTCGGTACGGAACACCGCGGCGTGCTGCTGCATGGCGCGCTGCATGCCCAGGCGCAGCTCCGCGGTCCGGCTGCTGCCGGAGGCCGAGCGGAATCGGTCGAGACGCGCTATCGCGTGCTCCCCCGCATCGGCTGCGAGCGGGCGGTGCGGCTCGCCGGGGCGCACGGTCTCTCCGGCCCGGTAGGCGGCGGCGCGCCCGAACACGACGATGTCGAGCAGCGAGTTGGTCCCGAGCCTGTTCGCCCCGTGGACCGAGACGCAGGCGGCCTCGCCGATCGCCATCAGGCCCGGGCACACCCGGTCCGGATCCTCCCGCGTCGGGGCGAGCACCTCGCCGTGGTAGTTGGTCGGAATCCCCCCCATGTTGTAGTGCACGGTGGGCAGAATCGGGATCGGTTCACGGGTGACGTCGACCCCGGCGAAGATGCGCGCGGTTTCCGAGATCCCCGGCAGGCGCTGGGCCAGCACCGCCGGATCGAGATGCTCGAGGTGCAGGAAGATGTGATCGGCTTGCGGCCCCACCCCGCGGCCCTCGTTGATCTCGATCGTCATCGACCTGCTGACCACGTCGCGGGATGCCAGGTCCTTCGCGGTCGGGGCATAGCGCTCCATGAAGCGCTCGCCCTCCGAGTTGGTGAGGTAGCCGCCCTCGCCGCGCGCGCCTTCGGTGATCAGGCAGCCGGCACCGTAGATGCCGGTGGGATGAAACTGCACGAACTCCATGTCCTGGAGCGGCAGTCCGGCCCGCAGCACCATGCCGTTGCCGTCACCGGTGCAGGTATGCGCCGAGGTGCAGGAAAAATAGGCCCGGCCGTAGCCGCCGGTGGCAAGCACGGTCTGGTGGGCCCGGAACCGGTGGATCACCCCGGTCGCGAGGTCAATCGCCATGACGCCGCAACACGCCCCGTCGTCATCCATGATGAGGTCGAGTGCGAAGTACTCGACGAAGAACTCGGCGTTGTTGCGCAGGCACTGCTGGTAGAGCGTGTGCAGGATCGCGTGGCCGGTCCGATCGGCGGCGGCACAGGCGCGCTTGGCCAGGCGCTCGCCGTAGTCCAGCGTGTGGCCGCCGAACGGCCTCTGGTAGATCCTGCCCTCCTCGGTGCGGGAAAACGGTACTCCGTAGTGCTCGAGCTCGATCACCGCGGGTATGGCGTTGCGGCACATGTACTCGATGGCGTCCTGGTCGCCGAGCCAGTCGGAGCCCTTGACCGTGTCGTACATGTGAAAGCGCCAGTTGTCGCTCTCGCCCATGTTGTCGAGCGCCGCCCCGACACCGCCCTGGGCCGCCACGGTGTGACTGCGGGTCGGAAAGACCTTGGTGATGCAGGCGGTCTTCAGGTTCTGCTCGGTCATGCCGAGGGTCGCGCGCAGACCGGCGCCCCCCGCCCCGACCACGACGACATCGTAGCTGTGCTCTTCGACTTCGTAGGCAGCCATGATCGTCCCTACAGGGCCAGTTTCAGGATGGAAAACACGGTGGCGACGCCGAGCGCGATACAGGCGAACTGCACCAGGACCAGCGCGACCTGCTTGACCGCTTCGGAGCCGACGTAGTCCTCAATCACCACCCTCAGGCCGAGTGCCGCATGATAGAACCCGGCGACGACCAGCAGGATCAGCAGGATCGCGACCAGCGGGGATCCGATCCACGCCACCGTGGCCGCATGGTCGGCGCCGGCAACGCTCACCAGCGAGGCAGCGAACCACAGGCAGAGCGGGACCAGGGCGACCGCGGTCAGGCGCTGCATCCACCAGTGGTGGACGCCGTCCTTCGCGCTGCCCAGGCCGCGTGCGCGCCCGAGTGGAGTTCGCATGTTCTTTCCGTTCATCCGTGCGCTCCCCGGATCTACGCGGACAGTCCGACGGCCCAGGCGACGACCGTCAGACCCGCAGACGCGGCCACCGTCGCCCAGCCCGACCGGTAGGCGGTCTCGATCTCGAGGCCGCGCCCCGCGTCCCAGAACAGGTGCCGGATACCGTTGCACAGATGATAGAACAGCGCCCAGGTGAAGCCGACCAGCACGATCATGCCCGGCCACGAGCCCATGACGTCCTGGACCAGGGCAAAGGCCCCGCTTCCGCTTGCGGCCGCGAGCAGCCACCAGCTGAACAGAAGCGTGCCGGCTGCCAGCGCAACCCCCGTCGCGCGATGGGTTATGGACAGAACCGACGTCAGCTGAGGACGGTAGATCTGCAGGTGTGGTGACAGGGGACGGTTTGACCCGGTCATGAGGCCGGCTCCGGAGACAGACCTGAATGTCGGCCGGATTATAGTGGCCGATCAGGGACTGTCGAGACCGCTCGACCGCGGAGGCCGGCAGGGGACCTTATTTCACGCAGGCGCCGGTGGTATATTCCACGCCCAATGCCGGGAATGTGACCGGTGCGTGTCAACGGGGAGGATTGCTGTCATGTCGGAACCCGCGCTCTACCCGGTTCGCGATGCGGTTCGCGAAACCGCCCTGATCGACAATGCCGGCTACGAGGAGATGTACCGGCGATCGATCGATGATCCCGAGGGGTTCTGGGCCGAGCAGGGCCGAACGATCGACTGGATCCGGCCCTACACCGCGATCCGGGACGTGTCCTGGGACCGCGACGACCTGCATATCCGCTGGTTTCACGACGGCACCCTGAACGTCGCCGCCAACTGTCTCGACCGTCACCTGGAGTCCCGCGGCGACCAGGTTGCCATCGTCTGGGAAGGCGATGACCCGCGCGAGGACCGGCACATCACCTACCGGGAACTGCATGCCGAGGTGTGCCGGTTCGCCAATGCCCTGAAGAACCTCGGTGCGGCGCGCGGCGATCGCATCACCATCTACATGCCGATGATCCCCGAGGCCGCCGTCGCCATGCTGGCGTGCGCGCGCATCGGCGCCATCCATTCGGTGGTGTTCGGCGGGTTTTCCCCCGACGCGCTGGCCGGGCGCATCCACGACTGCGACAGCACCCTGGCGATCACGGCCGACGAGGGCCTGCGCGGCGGGCGTACGGTTCCGCTGAAGGCCAACACCGACGCCGCGCTCGAAAGCTGTCCCAACTGCCGGACCGTGGTGGTGGTCCGGCGCACCGGCGGCGACATCGGCTGGGTCGACGGGCGCGACCACTGGTACCACGATGTCATGGCCGGGGCGGCCGCGGACTGTCCGCCCGAGGAAATGGGCGCGGAGGATCCGCTCTTCATCCTCTACACCTCGGGTTCGACCGGCCAGCCGAAGGGCGTGCTGCATACCTCGGGAGGCTACCTCGTCTATGCCTCGATGACCCACCGGTACGTCTTCGACTACCGGGACGGCGAGACCTACTGGTGCACGGCCGACGTGGGCTGGGTGACCGGGCACAGCTACATTCTCTACGGCCCGCTCGCCAACGGCGCCACCACGCTGATGTTCGAGGGCGTGCCCAACTACCCCGACTCGAGCCGGTTCTGGCAGGTGTGCGACAAGCACGGGGTGTCGATCTTCTACACCGCGCCCACCGCGATCCGCGCACTGATGCGCGAAGGCGACGCGCCGGTCACGGCGACGAGCCGCGCATCGCTGCGGGTCCTCGGCTCGGTCGGCGAACCGATCAACCCGGAGGCCTGGCTGTGGTACCACAAGGTGGTAGGCGACGGCCGCTGCCCGATCGTCGACACCTGGTGGCAGACCGAGACCGGCGGCATCCTGATCACCCCGCTGCCGGGTGCGACGGCTCTGAAGCCCGGATCGGCAACCCGTCCGTTCTTCGGCGTCCGCCCGATCATCGTCGACGGCGAGGGCCGGGAACTCGAGGGTGCCACCGAGGGCAACCTGTGCATCGCCGAGTCCTGGCCGGGACAGATGCGCACGGTGTACGGAGACCACGAGCGGTTCTTCAGCACCTACTTCTCGACCTTCCCCGGCCGGTACTTTACCGGCGATGGCTGCCGGCGCGACGAAGACGGGTACTACTGGATCACCGGCCGCGTCGACGACGTGATCAACGTGTCCGGCCACCGCATGGGAACCGCCGAGGTCGAGAGCGCGCTGGTCGGCCACAAGGCGGTGTCCGAGGCCGCCGTGGTCGGCTACCCCCACCCGATCAAGGGCCAGGGCATCTATGCCTACGTGACACTGGTGCTGGGCGTGGAGCCGAGCGAAGAACTGCGCCGGGAGCTGGTCGGCTGGGTGCGCCGGGAAATCGGGCCGATCGCCACTCCGGACCTGATCCAGTGGGCTCCGGGGCTTCCCAAGACCCGGTCGGGCAAGATCATGCGCCGGATCCTGCGCAAGATCGCGGAGGACGACTTCGCAAGCCTGGGCGATACCTCGACGCTGGCCGAGCCGGCGGTGGTGGACGACCTGGTCGGCAACCGGATGAACCGGGCGTCGTGACGGCCCGGCCCGGCCGGGAGATCAGTGCGACTCGCGCAGCAGCGGCGTGCCGCTCTTGCCGACCAGGAAATCGAGGTCGGCGCCCGTGTCGGCCTGTGTGACGTGTTCGACGTAGATGCGGGTGTAGCCGCGGTCATACGGTGACTCGAACCCGTTCCACGCCGCGCGCCGGCGTTCGAGTTCCTCGTCCGGCACGTCGAGGTGCAGCCGCCGGCCCGGCACGTCGATCTCGATCATGTCGCCGTTGCGCACAAAGGCCAGTGGTCCGCCGGCGGCGGCTTCCGGCGCGGTGTGCAGTACCACGGTTCCGTAGGCGGTTCCGCTCATGCGCGCGTCCGATATCCGCACCATGTCGGTGATGCCCTTCTTCAGGATCTTTGGCGGCAGGCCCATGTTCCCGACCTCGGCCATGCCCGGGTAGCCCTTCGGGCCGCAGTATTTCAGCACCATGATGCAGGTCTCGTCGATGTCGAGTTCCGGGTCCTCAATGCGGTCGCGGTAGTCCTCGACGCTCTCGAACACCACCGCACGGCCCCGGTGTGTCATCAACTCCGGCGAGGCGGCCGACGGCTTGATGATGGCGCCGTCCGGCGCCAGGTTGCCGCGCAGCACCGCGATGCCGCCGTTGGGCTTGAAAGGACGGTCGACCGGGAAGATCACCTCGCGGTTCCAGGTCCGGGCGTCGCTGCAGTTCTCCCAGATGGTCCTGCCGTTGGCGGTCATCGCGTCCTTGTGGATGTACCCGTCGAGTTCCCGGATCACAGCGGGCAGCCCGCCGGCGTAGAAGAAGTCCTCCATCAGGTAGGCGCCCGACGGCATCAGGTTGACCAGGCAGGGAACGTCGCGGCCGAGCCGGTCCCAGTCATCGAGCGTGATGTCGATGCCCATGCGCCCGGCAATGGCCAGCATGTGGATCACCGCGTTGGTCGAGCCGCCGATGGCGCCGTTGACCATGATCGCGTTCTCGAAGTTCTCGCGTTTCAGCAGTGACGACATGGTGATGTCGTCACGGACCATGTCGACGATGCGCCGTCCGGCCATCTGCGCCAGCACGTACCGGCGTGAATCGACCGCGGGGATCGCGGCATTGGTGTGGAGCGCGATGCCGATGGACTCGGCAAAGCTCGCCATGGTCGAGGCGGTGCCCATGGTCATGCAGTGACCGGCCGAGCGGGCATTGTCCTGCTCGGCCGACATGAAGTCCTCCAGTGACATCTCCCCGGCCTTGACCATCTCCGAGAACTTCCAGACATGGGTGCCCGATCCGATCTGTTCGCCGCGGTAATGGCCGTTCAGCATCGGTCCGCCGGAGACCACGATGGTCGGCAGGTCGCACGAGGCGGCTCCCATCATCAGGGCCGGAGTGGTCTTGTCGCACCCGACCAGCAGCACCACCCCGTCCATCGGCAGGCCACGGATCGACTCCTCGACGTCCATGGAGGCAAGGTTGCGGTAGAGCATGGCGGTGGGGCGCAACTGGCTTTCGGAGTTGGAGAACACCGGGAACTCCATCGGTACGCCGCCGGACTCGTAGACGCCGCGCTTGACCCGTTCCGCAATGTCGCGGAAGTGGGCGTTGCACGGGTTGAATTCGGACCAGGTGTTGCAGATGCCGATGATCGGCCGGCCGTCGAACGTGTCGGCCGGCAGGCCGCGGTTCTTCATCCACGAACGGTGTGCGTAGCCGTCCCGGTCGGCCTTGCCATACCATTGCGAGGAACGGCGCTTGCCCTTGCGGGGATCCTTGGGGTAGGTGCCGGCCATGGTGCTCGTTCTCCCGGGTCGCACTGCAGGAGCCGGGAGTGTGATGTGCCGGTGTCGGTCATGCAAGGGCGGTACTGCGGAGGGTGAGGATGCGACTGTGCGTGATCGGCGCCGGGGCGATCGGCGGCTACCTGGCGGCCCGGCTGACCGCGGCCGGACACCGGGTCTCGGTGCTGGCGCGCGGCGCTACCCTCGACGCGCTGCGGACCGATGGCCTCACGTTGTGCCAGAGTGGCGAGACGCTCACGGTACGCCCCGATTGTGGCGACGACGCCGGCCGGATCGGCGCGGTCGACGCGGTGGTGGTGGCGGTCAAGGGTCCGGCACTGGTCTCGGTCGGCGAGGTCATCGGACCCCTGCTGGGCCCTGAAACCCCGGTGGTCTTCGCCATGAACGGCATTCCGTGGTGGTACGACCATGCGCGGCCGGACCTTCCGGACAGCGCCTCGAGGCTGCTCGACCCGGACGGCGTGCTCGCGCGGGAGATCGGGGCGGACCGAGCGATCGGGTGCGTGGTCGACTGCCCGGTCCGGGTGGAGCGGCCCGGCGTGGTGGTCTGCAACAGCCCGGACCGGGGCCGTTTCACCCTGGGAGAGCCGGACGGGTCCCGTTCGCAGCGTCTGGGCGAGCTGAGCGCGGTGCTGGAAAGCGGGTCGATTGACGTCCCGCCGGTCGACGACATTCGCGAGGCGATCTGGGCCAAGCTCATCATCAACCTCTCGCGCTCGCCACTGGCGGTGCTGACCGGCGCGTCGGAGCGCGCACTGGCCGAGCACGCGGGGGTGAGCGAGATCGCCGAGGCCATGGTCGACGAGTCCGTTGCGGTCGCCGCCGCCCACGGCTTCCGGCTCGAGGTGGATCCCCGCGTCATGTTCGCGCCCGAGTTCCGGTTCCATCACCGCCCGTCGATGCTGCAGGACTGGGATGCGGGCCGGCCGATGGAGATCGACTCGATCGGAATGGCCGTCGCCCGGTTCGCCCGGGCGGCGGAGATCGCCACGCCCGTCATCGACCGGGTGCTCGCACTGCTTGCGCTCAAGGCGCGTGCCGCCGGCCTGTACTGAGCCACCGGGACCCCGCCTCGAACCGTTGACAGCGCCGTGCTGCATCCAGGCCGGCGAGGCCGCACTCCCCGACTACAGCAGTCCGAGTTCCCTCAGGTCCCGGATCATGTGCTCGGGCATCGGGTCGAGGATCCCGTCCCCCGCCGAAACCGGAAGATCGGCCGGTGCGTCGGCGGGCTCGAGGTACCTCCAGCCCTGGAACGGGCGGTGCGGTCTCGCCTCGACCGGCACCAGCTCGGGCGCCAGCACCAGTCCGCATCGCGTGCGACCGTCCGCCCCCTCGATCATCTGCAGTCGCACGAGCCGCTGGCGCACCAGGATCCGCCGACGGATCACCCAGTAGAGCGAGCCGCCGTCAAGCAGCTCGTCAGCGCGGCGCGGCGTGTTGCGGGTGACGTGGACATTGACCTCTTCCGACTGCCCGGCCCGGCGGCGCAGCTGTGATGCCGCCAGCTGTTCGACGGAATCGACCCCGACGCAGAGCTTGAGCAGATGAACCGTCATGGATGTCCGGTCCGTCTATTCGCCGCGGGCGGGTTCGAGTTCGAGCAGGTCGGATCCCTCCTCCACCAGGTCACCGACGGCATAGCGCACACACGTGACCGTGCCGTCGACCGGGGCGGTGATCGTGTGTTCCATCTTCATGGCCTCAAGTACCAGCAACGGGGTCCCGCGCACCACGTCATCGCCCGCGGCGACATGGATCTCGATGATGCGACCGGGCATCGGCGCGGTGAGGTGCCCCGCGGCCTCCTCGTCGCCTCCGGCCTCCTCGAGAGGGTCGTGGACCGCAAGCACGACCGGACCGTCAGGCAGGAACACCGTGACTTCCTGACCCGAGAGAACCACCGGAGCTGTCAGCGTACCGTCTTTGCCTGCCGCCGTTACCGGTTCATCGGGGCCCACGCCGCCGGAAAGGCACAGGTCAGCCGCGACCAGGTCGCGTCCGGCCGCTTCGAGCACGACTTCGCGTTGCTCCTCGCCGTGCGCGAGCGTCACCCGGTGCACGGCGGGCGCATTCAGCCGCCACCCGGAACAGGAATGCCACGGTGAGCCCGGATCGGTCGCCGCGGCCGCACCTGCCCGTGCCGCGTGTGCCCGCCGGCGGACGACGGCCGTTGCCGCAAGGGCAAACGTGGCGTCGTCGACCGGCAGCGGTGCCGGCAGCAGAGCATCGGCGTGTTCCTCGATGAACCCGGTATGCACGTCGCCGCGGGCGAAGGCCGGGTGGCGAACCAGCCGGGCGAGAAACGGCTGGTTGGTGACCAGTCCCGCGATCCTGGTCTGTTCCACGGCGCGGGCGAGCCGGGACAGCGCGGTCGCCCGGTCGGGACCATGCGCCACCAGCTTGGCGATCATGGCGTCGTAGTGCACCGAAACCGCGTCGCCCTCGCGCACACCGGTATCGACCCGTGCCCCGTCCCCGGGAAACCGCAGGTAGCTGATCCGCCCGGTCCGCGGCTGGAAGTCGACCGGGTCCTCGGCACACAACCGCGCTTCCAGCGCGTGACCCCGGCAGCGGACCTGGTCCTGGGTGAGCGGCAGCCGACCGCCGGTCGCGACATCAAGCTGCCAGGCGACGAGGTCGATGCCGGTGACGGCTTCGGTGACCGGGTGCTCGACCTGCAGCCTGGTGTTCATCTCGATGAAGTAGAAGCCGTCGGCATCGAGCACGAATTCCACGGTGCCGGCCCCGACGTAGCCGACCGCGCGCGCGGCCCTGACCGCGGTCTCGCCGAGCGCGGCGCGCAGATCGTCCGGCAGTCCGGGCGCGGGCGCTTCCTCCAGCACCTTCTGGTGCCGGCGCTGGATCGAACAGTCGCGCTCGAACAGGTGCAGCATGGTGCCGTGGCCATCTCCGAAGACCTGGACCTCGACATGGCGCGGCCGCGACAGGTACTTCTCGATCAGCAGCCGGCCATCCCCGAAGGCGGCCGCCGCCTCGCGCCGGGCCGAGTCGATGGCCGGCGCCAGTTCGCCGGCGGTGGCAACGATCCGCATGCCGCGGCCGCCTCCGCCGGCACTCGCCTTGATCAGCACCGGGTAACCGATCCGGGCCGCCGCCGCCCCGAGTGCCGCCGCGTCCTGGTCCTCCCCGTGGTAGCCGGGCACCAGGGCAACCCCGGCCGCCTCCATGAGCGCGCGGGCGCGCGCCTTCGATCCCATGTCGCGGATCGCCTGTGCCGGGGGGCCCACAAAGGTCAGTCCGGCATCGGCACAGGCGTCGGCGAACTCCGCGTTCTCGGCCAGGAACCCGTAGCCGGGATGAACCGCATCGGCGCCGCTTGCGCGCGCCGCCTCGATGATGGCGCCGGCATTCAGGTAGGAGTCGGATGCCGGGGCCGGCCCGATCCTGCAGGCCCGGTCACAGTGTGCGACGTGCAGCGCCCCGGCGTCGGCGTCCGAATGGACGGCGACCGTCCGGATGCCGAGCGCCTTCGCGCTCCGCGCGATCCGGCAGGCGATCTCGCCGCGGTTGGCAATGAGCAGTGTCCTGATCATGCCATCCATGGATCAGGGGGTACCGGCCAGCGCCAGCAGTCCGGGTTCGCCGGCCGGCTCGAGACAGTCCGGATCGTCGTGCCGGGCCGAGTTGACCCGGGTGCCGACGGCGCGGCAGCGCATCCGCCCGGACGCGTACCCGTCCCGGGGCAGGGCGCGGTCATCGAGCCACGCCCGGACCCGGTCGCGATCGAGGATCACCGGCATCCGGTGATGCACCTGTCCGACGCAGTCGTTCGCCGGCATGGTCAAGATCGCGAAGCTCTCGAGAACCTCACCCGAAGGAGAGGCCCAGCGGTCCCACAGGCCGGCGAGGGCAAGCGGCGTGTCGTCTGCGGCGCTGAAGTACCAGGGTTGCCGCGCCCGCCCGGTCCGGGCCCATTCGTAGAAGCCCGACGCCGGCACCACGCAGCGCCGGTGCCGCCACGCCGCCCGGAACGAGGGCTTCTCCGCGGCGGTCTCGACCCTGGCATTGATCAGGCGTGTCGTCCGGTCGGGATCCCGGGTCCATCCGGGCACCAGTCCCCAGTGGAGTTCGTCGGCGGCAAGCCCGTTGTCACCGGCGCGCAGGATCATGACCTGCTGACCGGGCGCGACGTTGTAGCGGGCCGGCAGGTTCCGCGCGAACCCCGACAGCGAGAACCAGGCATGCAGCTCTTCCCAGGTGTGCAGTTGGGTAAAGCGTCCGCACATGCTCGCCTGTCACGGGTGGATGATCGATGTCACTGCGAATATCACGGACCGGAAGATCGGTCTATGATCCGTTCGGTGAGGGACGGGAAACGTGATGGCAGCTCTCCAGGACACCGACTGCGTGAAAGGGACGCTCGAGGGGATCTCGGAGCAGATCTGGCGCGAGAAGTACCGGCACGGCGAAGAGGCGTCGATCACCGACAGCTGGGACCGGGTGGCCCGGGCGCTGGCGGCAGTCGAGGATGACGCCGAGTCCTGGACCGGCGTGTTTCGCAACACCCTCTCGGGCTTCGGGTTCCTGCCCGCCGGCAGGATCCTGGCCGGTGCCGGAACCGGCCGCGCGGTCACTCTCTTCAACTGCTTCGTCATGGGGACGATTCCGGACGACATGTCGGGGATCTTCACCGCCCTGCGCGAGGCCGCGCTCACCCTGCAGCAGGGAGGCGGGATCGGCTATGACTTCTCGACCCTGCGCCCGAAGGGAGCACCGGTTCGCGGTGTCGGGGCCGATGCTTCAGGGCCACTCTCCTTCATGGACGTGTGGAACGCGATGTGCGGCACGATCATGAGCGCCGGCGCCCGGCGCGGTGCCATGATGGCGACGCTGCGGTGTGACCACCCGGACATCGACGACTTCATTGCCGCCAAGCGCGACCCGGCGCGGTTGCGGATGTTCAACCTGTCGGTGTTGGTGACCGACCCGTTCATGCAGGCCGTGGAAGAAGACGGCGACTGGGACCTGGTGTTCGGTGGCGAAGTCTGGCGAACGGTGCGGGCACGGGACCTGTGGGACCGGATCCTGCGGGCGACCTACGACGTGGCCGAACCGGGTGTCATCTTCATCGACCGGATCAACCGGCAGAACCCGATCGCCTACTGCGAGACCATCGCCGCGACCAATCCATGTGGCGAACAGCCGCTGCCACCCTATGGCGCCTGCCTTCTGGGGTCGGTGAACCTCGCCCGGTTCGTCGAGGAGCCGTTCACTGCCGACGGGTCCGTTGACCTCGAGGGCCTGGGAGAGACCGTGGCGGTGGCGGTCCGGATGCTGGACAACGCCATCGACGCGTCGCGGTTCCCGCTGCCCGAACAGGCGACCGAGGCACGGGCGAAGCGGCGCATCGGCCTCGGGGTGACCGGTCTCGCCGACGCGCTGGTCATGTGCGGAATCCGGTACGGCAGCGACGAAGCCCTCGAGGCAACCCGGCACTGGCTGCGGGAGGTTCGCGATGCGGCGGCCAGGGCCTCGGTGGCGCTGGCGCGCGAGAAAGGGCCGTTCCCGCTGTTCGACGCCGAGCGCTACCTGGAAGCGCCGGGAGTGCGGGATTTGCCGGACGACATCCGCAACGGGATCCGCGAGCATGGGATCCGCAACGGGCTCCTGACCTCGATCGCCCCCACCGGGACCATCTCGCTGCTGGCCGGGAACCTGTCGTCGGGGATCGAACCGATCTTTGCGCTCGAATACGAGCGCACGGTGCTGGACCGCGACGGGTCGAGGCGAACCCAGCCCGTGGTCGACCACGCGGTCCGGCTGTTCCGCCGCCTCAACGGACCGGACGCACCGCTCCCGGACGCCTTCGTCACCGCCCAGGAACTGACCCCGGACGAGCACATTGCCATGCAGGGAGCCGCGCAGGAGTTCGTCGACAGCGCGATCTCGAAAACGGTGAACGTGCCCGAGGCGATCTCGTTCGAAGAGTTCCGCGCTGTCTACCAGGCGGCCTGGGACGCCGGCTGCAAGGGATGCACCACCTACCGCCCGAACCCGGTCACGGGTGCGGTGCTCTCGGTGACGGACACAGCTCGCGATATGGATGCGGGCACGCTGATCGAACGGCCGGAGGTGGTCGGAGGCCGGACCTACAAGATGCGCTGGCCCGGCAGCGACCACGCGTTCTACATCACCATCAACGACATCGAGCGCGACGGGCGCCGGGTGCCGTTCGAGGTCTTTATCAACTCCAAGAACATGGGTCACTACGCCTGGACCGTGGCATTGACCCGGATGATCAGCGCGGTGTTCAGGCGCGGCGGCGACGTGTCGTTCGTCGCCGAGGAGCTGCAGCAGGTGTTCGATCCGCGCGGCGGAGCCTGGATCGAGAGGAAGTACGTGCCCTCGCTGCTGGCCGCGATCGGCGGGGTGATCGAGAAGCACCTGCGCACGATCGGTTTCCTCGATGCCGGCGAGGCAGCGCCCGCGGATGCGACTGTGGGGGACAGCGGCACCGTGACGACGGGGTCCGGCAGCGAATGCGGCCGCTGCGGCGCATTTGCGGTGGTTCGCACGGAGGGATGCGATCTCTGCACCGCCTGCGGATACTCGACCTGCGGCTGATACCCGTGCCGGCGCCTCCGTCGTGGGACGGCGACGCCGGACTGCCGGTGCAGCGGGAACGGCTTGATGGGCGGGCCTGTGTCGTCGTCTACACGGTGCGGGGTTCGGCCGTTTGTATCATCTCGGCCTGCAAGGCCAACCGGAAGGAGGTCGCGGACTATGAGCAAAACGCGCATCAGTATTGATTCCGACGATCCTTCCACCTTGCCCGTCGGGCGGATCGATCCCGCCAGGGTGGATGCCACCACCGAGGCGGAGATCGCGGCACAGGCGCGGGAGGACGAGGCTGAGGCCATGCAGGACATGGCACGGTATGCGCGCCGAATCCGGCGGCGGCCGGGGGGCCGTTGATCGTTCGACGGTCCTGCCCGGCCTCACCCCGGCACTGATCGCCCGGGTGCTCGAGACAGCCGACATGGATGGTGCCGAGGTCATTCCGGGACTGCTCGCGAAAGCCGGCATTGCCCTGTAGGCGCGATGGTACCGGCCGAAGGCCGCCGGTCGCGTGTTCCGAGGAGGTGAGTGCTGGCGGGCCCTGGTCCGGGACCGTGGCCTGACCGGCTCAGGGGCTCTCCCTGCCCGGCCTGACACCCTGCATGATGGTCGAGGGCGTTGCCCGCCACAGGCATTCCGCCGCCAGCCCGGCCGCTTCGATTGCCGCCAGCTCCTCGTTCAATGGGAAGTAGACGTCTTCGTCGGCCCATTCCCGGAAATGTTCCCGGGCGCGCTCCTCTGTGATGCCGCAGGCCACGAGATGGGCTGTCCAGGTCTCGTAATCGGCGGACCGGCGTTCGTCGGTCTCAGCCGGCATGGTGACATCCGCGTTCAGGAACACCCCTCCGGGAGACAGCGCTTCGCGGATTGTGCGATAGAGGGACCGCTTTTCGTCGATGGACGGCACGTGATGCAGGGCAAGCGACGCAACCACCGCGTCGCAGGCCGGCAGCGGGTCGAGAAACGACTGCTCCAGGAACCGGGTTCGCGCCCCGTATGCCGCAAGCCGCTGCCGGGCCTGGTCCAGCATGGCGGGATCCACGTCGATCAGGGTGACACGGCACCCTTCACACCCGTCCAGTACCGCCTTTGACAGCGCGCCGGTCCCCGCGCCGAGATCGAGGACATGTGCCGGACCGCTTGCGGCAACCGCGTCCGCGACCAGCGCGAGCATTTCGTCGTAGCCGGGGACAAAGGTCCGGATCGCCTCGTCGTAGGCGTCGATCTCGACCCGTAGATGGCTGCTCACCGAATGGCTCATGACTGTGCCGGCCCGCCTCCCTCGCAAGGGTCATTCCCCTCAAGCCTGCCGGCGTCCGCGGCCCCGCGATACCCGCGGGTTGCGGCGCACTGCACACACACCGATACCGCCACTGTCCGGGCCTCCGCGCCCCCGGTCGAGGCCGTTACCGGGGCCTGGCGGTCAGTGTTCGCTCTTGCTCCGACGACATTCCGTCGGCGTCCCGGACATCGGGTGCGGGCCGGGTTCAGATGGCCCGGACCCGGTCGAGCCCCTGGGGTGACCGGCCGGTCTCGACCTCGACGACCGCATCGACCAGTGCCGCATTCGCCGGGGCCGGGATCCCGATCTCGGCGCCCTTGGCGGCGACGAACCCGTTGATGGCGTGGATCTCGGTCCGCCGACCTTTGGCGATGTCCTGGGCCATCGACGGCCGGGAATCGTCGCTGCGGCCGACCGCGGACGCCTCCATGTCCGCCTCGATACGCTCGCGCAGGGCACTGTCGCTGCACGACGCCGCAACCCAGTCATCCGGTGCAAAGCGGTTGATGGTTTCGAGATCGAAGCCGAGTGCACGGCCGATCCGCACCGCTTCGCCGGCAAGGCGGATCGACAGCCAGCGGGTCACCGGTTCACGGTCACAATCGTTGGCGCCGAGCCCGGTCGCCGCGCACACGCCGTTTCGCATCGCGTTGGCCGTCAGCTTCGACCAGCGTTCGCCCCACAGGTTGGTGGTCGCCTTGGCACTATCGACCGCCGACAGCAGCCGGACGACCTCCTGGATCCGTGGCGTGACGCGGCCATGCGCCTCACCGGCCCGGAACACCGTGTGCTTGTTGCCGCCGAGCGGAACCCCGCGCCGCACCGTGGCGGGCCCGGTGAGCTCGACCGCGATCTTGGCGGCGATGCAGCCGGTGGTCCGGCCCCAGCCGACCATCTGCGCGAGCGTCTCCTCGTTGATGCAGTTCTGCAGCGAGACACAGAACCCGGTGGGCGCCAGGTATTCCCTGATCAGGGCGGCGGCCCAGGCGGTGTCGTAGGACTTCACGCAGATGAAGGCGATGTCGATCGGGCGTTCGCGTGCCAGCGACTGCACCTCCGTCAGGCTGATCGCGCGCGCCGGGGTGGTGAAACACTCCGCCTCGGTCAGGCCCGAGAGCGACAGGCCCTGCTCGTTGATCGCGCGCACGTGTTCCGGCCACGGATCGACGAAGATCACGTCCTCGCCCATACGGGCCATGTAGCCGCCGACATAGGCGCCGACGGCGCCGGCACCGACAATGGCTATCCGGTTGCTCATGACATCATCCCCGTCAGTGCGGCCGGTCGGAACTGCCGATGGTCAGGCGGTGCATGACCCGGCGTTCGCCGTGATAGTCGTTCAGCGCCAGGTGCTGGGTGCAGCGGTTGTCCCACAGGACCAGCGAGCCCGGGCGGTAGCGGATCCGGCAGGTGAATTCCGGGCGCGTGGCATGGGTGCGCAGGTAGTCGAGCAGCGGTTTGCTCTCCTCCTCGGTCATGTCGGCAAACCGGGTCAGGTGCGATCCGCTGACGTAGAGCGCCAGCCGCCCGGTCTCCGGGTGGGTGCGCACGATCGGATGGAACGTCGCCTCTTCGCTCCGGTCGAGGTTCTCGACCGAAAACCGGGTGCTGTTCATCACCGCCGCACGCCCGCCGGCATGCTTCAGCGCTGCCGAGTACTCGGCCTGCATGTCGCGCAACAGCTCCTTCATGCCGTCCGAAAGCGTCTCCCAGGCGAGGTAGAGGCTGGTCAGCAGGGTGTCTCCGCCCCTGGTCGGGACCTCGTGCGCGTACAGCATGGTCCCCAGGGGAGGTGTTTCGGTAAAGGACATGTCGGTGTGCCAGTTGCCGCCGAAATTCCGGCGTTCGTCCGGTTCCTTGCGGATTTCGAAGATACCCGGGTGACCGGGCAGGCCCTTGACGAACGGGTAGGGGACCAGCGGCCCGAACCGGGTGGCAAACGCCTCGCAGTGTTCCGGCTCGAGCACCTGGTCGTGGAACAGGATCACCTGGTAGTCGAGCAGCGCCTGGCGGATTTCCTCGAACACTCCGTCGTCGAGCGGGCAGGACAGGTCGACCCCGGAGATCTCCGCTCCCATCGATCCGGCAATGGGAGCGATGGTGAGCGTGGGCTGGTTCTTCAGATGCATCGGGCAGCTCCGGTGCGCAGTTGGGTCATGGTCCTGTGCCCGGGTCCCGGCATCACAGCCGGGAAACCCTGGTTTCCTTGCAGGTGATGAACTCGAGCAGCGCCGGTGTTCCGGCCTCGGTCTGTGCAATGCCGCGGCGGATCGCCGGGATGATCTCCGACACCTCGGTGACCCGTTCGCCGTAGCCGCCGAAGGCCCGCGCCATGGCGGCATAGTCGCCGGAAATGTCCGTCGAGCGGTACTTTTCGGTCGATACCGGCATCACGTTGAGCTCGATCGCCATGGAGAAGTTGTTGAGCAGGATCGACAGGATCGGGATGCGTTCCCTGACCGCGGTCTCGAAGTCCATGCCGGTAAACCCGATGGCGGCGTCTCCCCACACGTTGATGCACAGCTTGTCGGGATGGGCCAGCTTGGCGCCCATCGCGAGGCCGAGGCCATAGCCGAGCTGCGTCGTCTTGCCCCAGCCGATGTAACTGAGCGGGGCTGTTGCCTGCCAGAACGGGCTGATCTGATCGCGCGGCGAACCGGCGTCATGGGTGATGATGGTGTTCGCCTTGTCCACCGTGGCGCCAAGATCCCGAAGCACCCGGTAGGGGGAAAGCGGTGTCTCGTCGCTGTCGGTAAGCGGTGCCCATTCGGCCCGCCACTCGGCGTGGGCCGCGGCAATTCCCGCTGCCACCGGCCCTGCGTCGCGCGGGCTTTCGAGCAGTGCCTCGACCTCGGCGATAACCGCGTCCAGCACCAGGGCGGCGTCGCCGACGAGCCCGAGGGCCGCCGGGACATCCTTGTTGATGTGCATGGGGTCCAGCGTCGCATGGATCAGCGGCGTGCCTGCGGGCATGGAGGTTCCGAAGTTGGTACGGGTGAAGCTGCAGCCGATGCCGAAGATGAGATCGGCCTGGTCGAGGTGGCGGCGCACCGCGAGCGGGATTGCAAGGCCGCATGACCCGAGCGCGAGCGGATGGTCCTCCGGGAACGCGCTCTTGCCGCCGAGGCTGGTGGTGGTCGGGGCGGCAAGCAGTTCCGCGAGGCGCTGAAGCTGCGGCCATGCCTTTGCGTAGTGCACACCCTGGCCGGCGTAGAGCACCGGGTTGCCGGCGGCCACCAGCATGCGGGCGGCCTCCGCCACGTCGGCCGCGTCCGGACCGTACCGGACCTGCCGGGGAGGCGTGTACTCGAGCGTTCCCGGCACCTCGGCCATCATCAGGTCGACCGGGACCTCGAGCAGGACCGGACCGCCGCGACCCGACCTCAGGGCGGAGAACGCGCGGCGAAGCGCGTGCGGCACCTCTTCGGGACTGACCAGTGGCTCGGAGAGCTTGGTAACCTGGGCCATCGCGCGGGCCGAGTTGAAGTTGGGATCGACATGCGCGAGATGCCGGGCATAGCCCATCGGCATAACCAGGATGGGCACGGATTCGCCGTAGGCCTGTGCAACGCCACCGTAGGCGTTTTCCGCGCCCGGGCCATGCTGCATCACGAATATCCCGATCTTCTCCCCGGACGTGACCCGGGAGATTGCGTCGGCCATGTGCAGGCCGATCCGTTCCTGGCGCACGATTATCGGGCGGATATCGGCATGGGCCACGTACTCGAGAATGTGATTGACCGGGTAGCCGATGATGAACTCGACACCTTCCCGCTTCAGCACCTCGACGATGGCTTCAACTGTCTTCATCTTCGCGTCCCCCTCGACATCCGTCCGGTCCGTGCGGCCGAACCGTGAGCGGATGGTACGGGGCGCGCGCGGCGGCTTCAATGCGGATGTCGGGCTGGACGCGACGACGCTGTCGGCGCAGGCTGTGGCCGGCAGCATCAGACGGAGGCAGGACATGCGGTTCGGGGACAGGGTGGCACTGATTACCGCTGCGGGCAGCGGTATCGGGCGCGCGACGGCACAGATCATCGCGGCGGAGGGCGGCCGGGTGGCGGCGGTCGACAACGACGAGGGTCGGCTGGAGCGGCTGGCGAACGATGTCTCCGCCGCCGGCGGCCGGATCGGAACCTTCGCCTGTGACGCACTTGACCGCGGCGCGGTCCGCGCCACCGTCGCCGGGGTGCTCGAGGCTCACGGCGCCATCGACATCCTGGTCAACGCCGTGGGCGGCAGCACCATCATTGCCGATCCCGGAGCGACGGTTGACGCGCTCGAGCTGGAGGAGTGGCGGTCGATCACCGCGTTCAACCTGGAGGGCATGTTCCTGTTTACCCACGAGGTTGTGCCGATAATGAAACGCCAGGGCAGGGGCAAGATCGTCAACCTTGCCTCCATCGCCGGCCGTGGCCTGAGCGATGAGAGCAGCAGCGCCTACGCCGCGGCCAAGGGCGGCGTGATCGCGTTTACCCACAAGATCGCCCGGGAACTCGGACCGTTCGGCATCACCGTCAACGCGGTGGCACCCAACACCACGCTGACCGAGCGGATCCGGCCGCGGTGGGAGCAGCGCAGCCCGGAGGCCAGGGCCGCTGCCGTTGAAGCGATTCCCCTGCGCCGGGTCGGCGAGGCGGTCGACCAGGCCCGGGTGATCTGTTTCCTGGCGTCGGGCGATGCCGACTACGTGACCGGGCAGACAATCGACGTGTCGGGCGGCGCCGCCTGACCGGGAGAGGCGAGATGGAACGAAGCGAACTTTATCGCAAGGGTGATGAAAAGCGCCGGGAAATGTACGGCGAGGCCGCGTACCGGCGCGCCAACGAGACCGTCTACGCCGACCCGGTCATGCGCCGGTTCCTCGACGTGGCGACCGAGACCGTGTTCGGGGCGTTGTGGACACGGCCGGGGCTGGATGCCCGGACCAGGGCGCTGATCTGCGTCGTTTCCGATGTCGCCACCCAGCGCGAGGACGAACTCGAGATCCATCTGCGGTTTGCCCTGAACCAGGGCTGGACCGAGGACGAGCTGATCGAGACCCTGCTGCATCTCTCCGGCTACATCGGGGTGCCGTCGGTACGCGGTGCGATGCTGGTGGCGAGCCGGGTCTTCACCGAGATACGGTCCGAGACCGGCTGACCGTCACCGCCGGGACGATGCGGCGGCGGGCCCGGACAAGACCCCCTTCGCGCCGTCCGGTAGCAGGGACCGGCGGCCAGTCACCGTACGGGGCACACCATGGCCACAGTCCGGAGTGCCAGGATCTCCAACAATGCGGGCGGGATATACTGCATCGTCATCGGCATGGCGGTGATCACCGCGCAGGATGCCGCGATAAAGTGGCTGAGTACCGACTATGCCCTGCACCAGATCATGCTGACGCGTGCCGTGATCGGCCTGGGTGTCGCGCTGGTGATCCTGCGTATCGAGGGCGGGCTGCACCTGTTGCGGACCAGGCACCCGGGCTGGCACGTGGTGCGCGGCCTGCTGCTCATCGTTGCCTCTATCGCCTTGCTCCTCGCGATCTCCGCCATGCCGCTCGCCGAGGCTGTGGCGATCTTCTTCGTCGCGCCCCTGGTCATCACCGGCCTGTCGGTTCCGGTGCTTGGCGAGCGGGTCGGCATCAGGCGCTGGGCGGCGGTGCTTGTCGGCCTGGTCGGTGTCATCGTGATGACGAGACCGGGTGCGGAGCTGTTCAACTGGATCGCGTTGCTGCCGGTCGTCGCCGCCGTCTGCTATGCGTCCATGCAGATGATCACCCGCAGGCTGGGAGCCACCGATTCCGCCGGTTCAATGACGTTTTCCATGCAGGCGATGATGATCATCTTCAGCCTGGCGATCGGGTTGTCGATTGGCGACGGACGGTTTGCGGGGTCGGGGAGTGCGAGCCTCGATTTCCTGCTGCGTGCCTGGGTCTGGCCCGAAACGGGGGACCTGTGGCTGTTCGCCTGGTGCGGGTTTGCCAGCGGCATCAGCAGCTACTTCATGAGCCAGGCCTACCGGCTGGGAACGGCGGCTGCGGTAGCGCCGTTCGAGTACGTCGCCCTGCCGATGGCGATGGCCTGGGGGTTCGCCTTATGGGGCGACTGGCCGGACTCCACCGCCTTCGCGGGCATGGCGCTGATCCTCGGGGCCGGAATCTACACCCTGCGCCGCGAGCATCTGGACCGCGGGCGGTCGATTGATCGCCCGAGGGCTGCGCGCCGGCGATGAAGCGCCAGGGCAGGGGCAAGATCGTCAACCTCGTCTCCATCGCCGGCCGTGCCCTGAGTGATGACAGCAGCAGCGCCTGCGCCGCGGCCAGGGGCGGCGTGATCGCGTTTACCCGCAAGATTGCCCGGGAACCCGGACCGTTCGGCATCGCCGTCAACGCGGTGGCCCCAATACCACGCTGACCGGTCGGATCCGGCCGCGGTGGGGGCAACGCGGGCCGCCATCGTCGAAGCGATCCCCCTGCGCCGGGTCGGCGAGGCGGTCGACCAGGCCCGGGTGAACTGTATCCACCCGTCGGGCGATGCCGATTGGCATGACCGGGCAGATAGTCGACGTGTCGGGCGGCGGCGCCTGCCCGGGAGAGGCGGGATGGAACGAGGCGAACCTTGTCGCAAGGGTGGTGAAAAGCGCCGGGAAATGTACGGCGATGCCTCCTGCCGGCGCGCCAACGGGACCGCCTGCGTCGACCCGGTCATGCGCCGGTTCCTCGACATGGCGACCGGGACCGTGTTCGGGGCGTTGTGGACACGGGGGGCCTGGATGCCCGGACCAGGGCGCTGATCCGTGTCGTTTCCGATGTCGTCACGCAGCGCGAGGACGAACTCGAGATCCACCTGCGGCTTGCCCTGAACCAGGGCTGGGCCGAGGATGAACCGATCGAGACCTTGCTGCATCTGTCCGGCTACATCGGGGTGCCGTCGGCGCGGCGCGATGCGGGCGGCGTGCCGGGTCTTCGCCGAGTCCGGGCCGAGGGCACCTGACCGTCGCCCGCGGGACGATGCGGCGTCGCGCCCGGACAAGCCCCCCTTCGCGCCGTCCGGTAGCAGGGACCGGCGACCAGTCACCACACCGGGAACACCATGGCCACAGTTCAGAGTACCCGGGTCTCCAACAATGCGGGCGGGATCTACTGCATCGTCATCGGCATGGCGGTGATCACCGCCCAGGATTCGGCGGTGAAGTGGCTGAGCACGGACTACGCCCTGCACCAGATCATGCTGTCGCGCGCGGTAATCGGCCTGTGCATTGCGCTGGTGATCCTGCGCGTCGAGGGCGGGCTGCACCTGCTGCGGACCCGGCATCCGGTCTGGCACGCGGTGCGCAGCCTGCTGCTGGTCATCGCGAACCTTGCGTTCTTCCTCGCGGTCGCGGCCATGCCCCTTGCCGAGGCGGTGGCAATCTTTTTCGTCGCCCCGCTGGTGATTACCGGGCTGTCGGTTCCGGTGCTTGGCGAACAGGTCGGCATCAGGCGCTGGGCGGCCGTGCTCGTCGGCCTGGTCGGCGTCATCGTCATGACCCGGCCGGGCGCGGAGCTGTTCAACTGGACCGCGCTGCTGCCGATCGTCGCCGCGGTCAGCTACGCGTCGATGCAGATGATCACCCGCAAACTGGGAGCCACCGATTCAGCCGGCTCCATGACCTTTCACATCCAGTCCACGATGATCGTCGTCAGCCTGGCGATCGGGCTCGCCGTCGGTGACGGCCGCTTCGCCGGAACGGGCAACACGAGTCTAGAATTCCTGCTGCGCGCCTGGGTCTGGCCGGAGATCGCGGACCTGTGGCTCTTCGCCTGGTGCGGCATCGCGAGCGGCATCGGTGGCTATTTCCTGAGCCAGGCCTACCGGCTCGGAACGGCGGCAACCGTGTCGTCGTTCGAGTACGTCGCCCTGCCCATGTCGATGGCCTGGGGCTTTGCCTTCTGGGGCGACTGGCCGGACACCACGGCGTTCGCGGGCATGGCCCTTATCCTCGGGGCCGGGATCTATACCCTGCACCGCGAGCACCTGCGGCGCCGGCAGTCGGCCGGTCAGAAACGACTGTGAGCCGGCTCAGAGACCCCGTTCCTCGAACACCTCCCGGGCCTGCCGGAAGCTGTCGACCGCGCAGGGGAACCCGGCGTAGCCGCCGACCTGGATCAGGATTTCGGCGATCTCGTCCTTGGTGACGCCGTTGTTCAGCGCGCCGTTCAGGTGCAGCCGGAACTCGTGCCGCCGGCCAAGCGCGGCTAGCATGGCGATGTTGATCATGCTGCGGGTCTTGAGCGGCAGGCCCTCGCGGGTCCAGATGGCGCCCCAGGCATGGGTCGTGATGAACTCCTGGAGCTTCATCGCGAACTCGTCGGCATTCTCGATCGACGCGTTCACGTAGTCCTCGCCCAGCACCTGCTTGCGGGTGGCGAGGCCCTGGTCGAACAGGTCCCTGGTGTCCATTGGCTCGTTCTCCTGTCAGGAGAGTGTCGTGACGGTGCGGGACGCAATCAGGTCAAAGTCGATGGTGGCTCCGAGCCCGGGGACGGTCGGGGCGTGGATCAGCCCGTCGGCATCCGGTTCAAGGTCGTCGATGATGCCGTATTTCTGGGCACCGGACGGGAGCAGCACCTCGAAGTAGGTGGTGTTGCGGATCGAGAGGATCACGTGCAGGTTGGCCCAGTTGTTCAGCGAATTGCCGCCGTGATGCACCTCGTAGTTGATCCCGAAGGCCTCGGCGAGATGCGCGGTCTTCACCAGCGCGGTGATCCCTCCCTTCACCGCGACGTCACCGCGCAGGTAGTCGGTCGCCTTGTTGATGATCCAGGGAACGTAGTTGGTAAACCCGCCCGGTGAATACTCTGTCGCCATCAGCGGGATGGAGAGCTTCTCCCTGAGCTTGATGCAGCCCATGAGGTCGTCGTCGGCCAGCGGGTCCTCGTACCAGAAGAAATTCAGTTCCTCGATCGCCCTGCCGACCTTGATCGCGTGGTCGTAGGTGTAGCTCCAGGTGGAATCGAGCATGATGTCGAAATCGTCCCCGACCGCGTCGCGCACCGCCTGGCAGACCCCGATGTCCTCGCGCCACAGTGTCGGCGGGTGGATCTTGTAGGCGGCCCATCCGCCGTCGCGGTAGCTGACGGCCTCCTCGGCGTAGGCGCTGCGCGAGGGCAGCAGAGCCGAGGACGCATAGGCGGGGATGGATTCGCGGTACCCGCCAAGCAGCTTGTAGAGCGGAAGCCCGGCCGCCTTCGCCGCAATGTCGTGCAGGGCGACATCGACCGCGCCGATGGCACGCAGTGTCGCGATCCGGTTGCGCTTCCACATCGCCTGGTAGAGCCGCGCCCGGTCCAGCGGGTCCTCGCCCATGATCAGCGGTTTCAGGTGGCGGATGAGCCCGGTGCAGTCGAGTTCGGCGCTCTGCGTGGCCGAGCCGAGAAAGGCGTTTCCCTCGATACCGTCGTCGGTACGGATGCGCAGCAGCCCCAGCATGCTGCTGCCGCCGGTGTTCGACGAACCGGTGTGGTAGGTGAAGGGCGGGATGTTGTCCCAGCGGAACAGGGTCAGGCTGACATCGTCGATTTTCATGGGCTCGCTTTCCTGCGGTGAAGGCCGGCGCATGATTGGCGCCCGCACCCGGCGGCGTCAATCCGGCAACGGGTCGAGGGCGGCCGCCACCAGCCCGCGCAGGGCGGGCAGCACCTCGGTCTCGAACCAGGGGTTGCGGCGCGTGAGCCCGGTCGACCGCCACGACGGGTGCGGCAGGGGCATCACCCGGGGCGCGTGCTCGCGCCAGTTCCTCACCGTTTCGGTCAGGGTCTTGCCGCGGCGCGGACCGAGGTAGCGTGCCTGGGCATAGGCACCCGCGAGGATGGTGAGCCGGATGTCGGGAAGCCCCGCAAGGATCCGGTCGTGCCACAGCGGCGCGCATTCGGGCCGTGGGGGCGCGTCGCCTCCCCGGGGAAGGCGGCCCGGGTAGCAGAATCCCATCGGAACCAGTGCGACGAGGTCGGGGTCGTAGAACCGTTGCCGGTCAAGGGCCATCCAGTCCCGCAACCGGTCCCCGGACCGGTCGTTCCAGGGGATGCCGGTCTCGTGCACCCGGGTTCCCGGGGCCTGGCCGATCACGAGGATGCGGGCGGCCGGCCGTGCGACCACCACCGGTCGCGGACCCAGCGGCAGCGAGGCCGCGCAGTGTCGGCACGCGCGGACCTCGCGCAACAGGGTGTCGAGTGACCCGGTCATGCCGAGGCCCCGCGGTGTGTGCCGCCGGTACCGTGGTCCGCTTCCATCGCCACCCCCGTCACGCTCCGGGTACGAGAAGTGTCAGCCGGCACTCGCCCGCCGGTCGGCGGACACCGGCGCAGCTCTCCTCTCCCGCCATTGCCCGGATCCCGTCGAGCGAAGGAACCGGGGCTACCCGCACGGGCAAGCTCTCGCCCCGGGACCGGTTGCGGCCGGGATGTGCGCATGCGGCAGCGATTTGCGGATTGCGGGGAGTGCCCATGCTCCCGCGCCATCTTCACCCGGATATGACGCGCACCGGATTCCCGGCCAGCCAGGCCTGCACGCAATCGAGCGACTGCGGATACATGACGGCGAAGGTGTCGCGGGTCACATAGCCCAGGTGCGGCGTGAGCACGGCGTTCTCGAGGCTCCTGAGCGGGTGATCGCGGGGCAGCGGCTCGGTGTCGTACACATCGAGACCGGCCCCCGCGATGGTGCGGTTGCGCAGTGCGTCCACCAGGGCCGCCTCGTCCACGATGGGGCCGCGCGAGGTGTTCACCAGCACGGCCGAGGGCTTCATCAGGCCGAGTTCGCGCGCGCCGACCAGTCCCCGCGTGCGCCGGCTCAGCAGTGTATGGATCGACAGCGTGTCCGACCGCCGGAAGAGCTCGTCCTTCTCGACACGGGTGACGCCGTGCCCGGCCGCGCGTTCCGCCGTCAGGTTCTCGCTCCAGGCGATGACGTTCATGCGGAACGCCTGCCCGACCCGCGCGACCTCCGAGCCGAGCCGCCCGAGGCCAAGCAGGCCGAGCGTGGAGCCAGCGAGTCCGTGCCCGATGGTCGTCTGCCAGGCGCCGGCCTTCATCGCCCGGTCCTCGGCGGGGATGTGCCGCTGGAGCGCCAGGATCAGTCCCCAGGTGAGCTCGGGCGTGGTGTGTGCGCTGCCGTCGGTGCCGCAGACCGTGACACCCTGCTCGCGCGCCGCTTCCACATCGACCGCAGCGTTGCGCATGCCCGTGGTGACCAGGAGGCGCAGTTTCGGCAGGCGGGAGAGCAGGTCGCGACGGAAGGGCGTGCGCTCGCGCATGATGCACACGATCTCGAAGTCGCCGAGCCGGTCGGCCACCACCGCCGGGTCCGCCACATGATCGTGGAAGACCTCGACCTGACACCCGTCAGGCAGGCTTTGCCAGTCGGCCATGGTGAGCGCGATGCCCTGGTAGTCGTCCAGGATGGCGATGCGGGTCATGCGCGCGCTCCTTCGGTGGCGAGCCAGCGGGTCAGAATGTTCACGGCGGCCATGAAATCGTCGAGCTCCATCGCCTCGTCGGGATTGTGGCTGCCGTGCGGGTTGCGCACGAAAAGCATGGCGGTCGGCACTCCGGCCGCGGCGAAAGCGGCCGAGTCGTGGCTCGCCCCGCTCGCCATCTCGTTGTGCGGAATGTCCAGGCTGCGCGCGCACTCGAGCAGGCCGGCGCGAATGGACTCGTCCAGCACGCCCGGTGCGGCGCGCGTCGGCGCGCCCAACTCGAAGGTGACGCCCCGGCGGGCTTCGATCCGGAGTGCCGCCTCCGCGACCCGGCCTTCGAGATCGTCGAGGAACGCGCCGTCGAGCGAGCGCATGTCCAGCGAGAAACGGCATTCGCCCGGAACGATCGTCATGGCGTGGCGTTCGGGGTCGGTCGAGAGCTTGCCGACAGTGAAAGCGAAGTCCTCGCCGGCCGACTCGCGCTCGTCCCAGAGCCGGTCGAGCCAGGCGATCAGGTCCATGACGGCCATCACGGCGTCCTGGCGCGAACGCCTCGGCATGCCGCCGCAATGGCTGTAGGCGCCGAGGCAGCGCGCGGCCGGCAGGCGGCGGTTTCCGCGTATGCCGGTAACGATGCCGACCGGCAGATCCTGTTCGACCAGCACCGGGCCCTGCTCGATATGGACCTCCAGGAAGGCATGCAGGCACGCGGCCTCGAGGAAGGGCGGGTCGAGCGCACCGGGGTCGCCGCCCGCCTCGCGCATGTGCTCGGCGAGCGTGCGTCCGGTATCGGCCCGTCGCGCGGTCTCGGTTGCGCCCGACGGCAGGGCGCCGAGTGCCGCGCGGCTGCCGATATAGGAGGTGCCGAACCAGGCGCTCTCCTCGGCGCGGATGCCCATGACGCGGATGTCGCGGCCGGGCGTGATCCCGCTTTCCCGCAGCGATGCAATCGCCGCCAGCCCGGCCACCACGCCTGCGGCGCCGTCGAAATTACCGCCATCGGCAACCGAATCGAGATGCGAACCGATGATGATGGGCAGGGCGGCGCGGTCCGAACCGGGCAGCGTCATGTAGGTGTTGCAGGCGGGATCGGTCTCCACTTCGAGCCCCAGCGTGCGGGCCACGCGCGCAACCGCGCCATGCGCGAACGCCTCGCCCTCGCCATAGCTCGCCCGCGTGATGCCGACGCCGACACGGGTGGCCTCGGCGAGCTCGTCGAAGAGGCTTGCGGCCAGTCTTGCGGGTTCCATCTGTCTCCCCTGCCAGTCATGCCAGAATCGGGGCCATCGAATCGATACCCGCCGCCGGGGTCAAGGGTTTCCGCCCCGTTCGCCGGCTGCCCATGCGCGCTGGTGTTCCGATCATCGGTCGGCGCCGCAGTGCGGGCCGTCCTCGGCTCCCCCGCGTGCTGCGTCGGGCGAGCACCTCGCGGTGATCTCGGCGATCATGGCCGTCGAGGCCGGGTGATGGCGACGGTCAACGTGGGCACATGACGTGGCAGATCACTGCGAGAATGCAGGATATCGACGATGACGACCTCGTCGGGCTGATCCAGAAAGACCAGGAATATGTTCCCCTGCCCTGACGAACCGCAACTCGTCGGCATCATCCACGAGAACTACGCAACTCCGGCTATGCGCTGTGCCGTTTCCGATCGCTTCGCAGCGGCTGAGCAGTTCCGCCTCGTAGAGCTCTGCCTGGCGAAGTTCAAAATTCTCGATCGTCCACCTGGCGATCTCGAACAGGCTGGCTTCCGCGCGACGCGTCAACCGGAAGGTTCGGCTCACGGGGTCGCACGCGCTTTCGCAACGGCGCGGCGAATCGCATCCTCCCCGCCGCCCTCCACAAGGTCGCCGGCCTTGGCCTGCGCCAGGCCCTCAAGTAAACCCTTTCGGATCCCGGCAAGCCGTGCCTCTTCCTGTTCGAGCAGCCGCAAGCCGGCGCGCATCGCTTCGCTCACATTCTGATATCGGCCAGACTCCACCAAAGCCCGAACAAACTGATCCTGGGTTTCGGTCAGGACAACGTTGCGTGTCACCATGTGTCAGGCCTCCTTTTTGGCAATACATGCCAACGCGTTTCGCCGATCAAAGTCTCATGCCGCCTGCCTATTGAGCCTGCCATGGAAACCGCGCTCGAGATGCAGCTGCCCGGCCCCGGCGCCTGTTTGACCATGCCACGCAGATACCCGCCTGCAGCACAACACATGGTGCATCCGATAAGGCCGGATAGAGGACCGCACCTGATCACACGACCCGAAACCATCGGGTTCTGCCTGCATTACCGGAGGCCTCCATCGACGCGAAACCGCCGGCTGCGGGGGCCGCCTCGAGGCGATCGACGGTCACGCAGGCGCCTCGCCCGACTTCCGCGGGGCGGAACAGCTGGCGGACGAACAGGTCGGAGTAGCGCTCGCCGGCCAGTCGTTCGAACAGCAGCGCGAGCAGGTCAGCGTTGGGGGAGACGTAGTGGAAGCCGCGGCGGTGAAGATGCCGAGCGTCCCCTCGTCTCTCATGAACGGGTGCTTGAGATCGTACCCGGTACATGCCGCCCGAGGTCGCGCCGGTTTCTTCCGGAAAGACCCGCCGGTCAGCCGAAGATGTCGTAGAGCACCAGCCCCCAGGTCACCACGCAGCACACCAGGCTCACGAAGACTGCGGCACTGCCGATGTCCTTGGCCTGCTTGGCGAGCGCGTGGTCGTCGAAGGAGATCCGGTCGACGGTCGCTTCCACGGCGGAGTTGAGGAGTTCGACGATGAGGACGAGCAGCACGGAATTGATCAGCAGCACCAACTGGACGATGCTCGCCGGCAACACCACCGCAACCGCGATCAGGACAGTGGCCAGGACAAGTTCCTGGCGGAACGCGGACTCGTGGCGGAATGCGCTGGTCAGTCCCGCAAGCGAGTAGAAAAGCGCGCGCCAGATCCGGACCAGGCCCGCCTTGCCCTTGTGCGGGCTTTTCCATTGCTGCGGCGAAGTCATCCAGTGCTCCCCCACCCTCGACCACTCGGACCGTAAAGCACGTTTGTTTCACAGAAGTTAATGCAATCGGTCACGCCAGTGTCATGACCGTATCCGATGATGGCACCGGTCGACACCGGGTGAGCGGCATCGGAGCGACAGGTTGAGGTTGAACAGGCGGCGGTACCGGACCGTTTGTATCTCCGACGTGCATCTCGGATTTCGCGGCTGCAGCGCGGAACATCTTCTCGATTTCCTGAGATCGACCGAGTGCGAGTACCTGTACCTCGTCGGCGACATCATCGACATCTGGTCGATGAAGAAGCGGCCGTTCTGGCCACAGACCCATAACGACGTGGTCCGGACCATCCTCGGCAAGGCCAAGCACGGCACGAGGGTCATCTTCGTGCCGGGGAACCACGACGAGTTCCTGCGTGACTATGACGGCATGGTATTCGGCAACATCTCGATCGCCGACCGGACGGTACACGAGAGGGCGGACGGGCGCCGTTTTCTCGTCCTTCACGGCGACCAGTTCGACGCCGTCGTACGCAACTCGAAGGCGCTCGCGCTCATCGGATCGGCATTGTACGACTGGCTGCTGACGGCCAACCGGTTGATCAATTTCGTGCGCCGCAAGCTCGGCTTTCCGTACTGGTCGCTGTCCGCCTTTCTCAAGCACAGGGTGAAGAACGTCACCCGTTACATCAGCAACTTCGAGCGGGCGGTGGCGTACGAGGCATCGCGCATCGGTGTGGACGGGGTGATCTGCGGCCACATCCACCGGGCCGAGATCAGTTCCATCGGCGACGTTGTCTATTGCAACTGCGGGGACTGGGTCGAGAGTCACACCGCGCTTGTCGAGCATCCCGACGGCACCTTCGAGTTGCTGCACTGGTCCGACACCGACGCCTCGCGCACGTACCTCGGGACTGCCGCGGCAGCCTGATGCGGATCGTTGTCGCCACCGACGCAGCACCTCCGCAGGTCAACGGCGTGGTGCGCACGCTTGGCAAGACCGCCGAAACGCTGGAGACGTTCGGGCACGCGGTGAAGCTGATCACGCCGGCAGGATTCCGCTCGGTGCCCTGTCCAACCTATCCTTCCATCCGGCTCGCGGTCTGTGCGGGGCGTGGTGTGCGGACGGCGATCGAATCCTTCCGGCCCGACTGCCTGCACATTGCGACCGAAGGCCCGATCGGCCACGCGGCCAGGCGCTGGTGCCTCGCAAACCGGTTCGCGTTTACCACGTCTTTCCACACCCGGTTCCCCGAGTACATCCGGGCGCGCACGCCGGTTCCGGTGGACTGGACATACGCCTACCTGCGACGGTTCCATGCCCCGGCGGCACGCACCCTGGTTCCGACGCCGGGCCAGCGCGACATGCTCGCACAACGCGGCTTTGCCAACCTCGCGCTGTGGGGGCGCGGGGTCGACACCGGGCTGTTCCGGCCGGGCGCCAAGGATGTGATCGATGCCGAGCGGCCGATCGTCCTGTTCGTCGGGCGGGTCTCGGTGGAAAAGAACCTCGATGCCTTTCTCGGACTCGACATCGACGGCACCAAGGTGGTCATCGGCGATGGTCCCGATCTCGGGCGGCTCAGGGCGCGTTACCCGGCGGCGCGCTTCCTGGGCGAGAAATTCGGGACCGAGCTCGCGCGCCACATGGCGGCGGCGGACGTGTTTGTCTTTCCCAGCCGGACCGACACCTTCGGACTGGTCATGCTGGAAGCGATGGCATGCGGGGTGCCGGTCGCGGCATTCCCGGTCACCGGACCGATCGATGTCGTCGAGAACGGGCGGACCGGAATATTGGAGGAGGATCTGACGGTGGCGGTGCGCAAGGCGCTGGCGCTCGATCCCGCGCACTGCGTCGAGGCGGCCCGCGCGCGGTCGTGGGAGGAAGCCACCCGGACGTTCGAGTCATACCTGGCAAGACAGCCCGGGGTGGCGGTGAGAGAGAACACCGGATAGGCCCGGTACTGTTTGCCTGCACCGCTCGCCTGCCGGAGATGGTGGAGACGCTGGCGAAATGCCGCTGCTCCCGCAAGTGCGGGAAGTCGGTGCCGATGGTTTCCGGCTTCAGGCGGGCGAGGAAGCGCCGATACGCCTCGTCCACGCATCTCGGCGCGACGCGTCCAGTGGCGGCGGCATCACGCTCGGCGATCGCGGGGGCCCCGGTCAGGCAGAACGGAAGCGACCGACCATGGCCGTGTCGGCAAAGGTGCCGTTGCGGCACCACTCGCCGCGTTCCCCGGTTGCGTCGTCGTCAGCCCTGACGAAGCACTTCCGGTTCTCCTGTTGGACAGCCATGCCGCGCGCATTGCCGATGAGGCGACCGACGAACGTGAATCGCGCCGGAAGAGGATTCTGCACTCCTGCGGGAACCCGGCCTCAACAGAAACCGACTGCGACGGACCGCAGGGTCTCTGGACCGGCTACAGGTACTCGTCGATCCTTGGACTGTCCCAGCGGCTCGCCGCCTTGATCCAGACTCCGATCTCGTCGAGAAACCCGGGCTCGTCCAGCCTGTGATGGAAGGTGTAGAGCCGGTTCACGACCTGGCGCATGAGATCGCGCATGGTGTCGTCGTCGAAATGCGAAACCCGGTTCCACGGAATGCGGTTTCCGTCCGCGTCGATTACCGTCACGTCGGAATAGTCGCCGGCCCTGGTAACCGGGACGATACCGGCGTGGATGTCCTCCAGCATCGTGTTGCGGACGCACAGCAACGCCATCGTCCTGATGATGAGCGAGGTCGTTTCGCCGGGCGGGAGTGTGTCTTCAGCCATCGGTTGCTCGCTTTGCCGGGTGCTGGATGGGCGGGCGGCCTGGGACGTGGCGAAGGCTCGGGTATCGCGTTACGCCCGGTGCCGGTGCGTCTATAGTGCCGGCTACGCGACGTTTCGAGGATGTTCGTTGGCCACAAACCCGCGGAGAATTGTCTCATGCAGAAGGCTGCAGAGACCCGTGCGGCCACGACTTCGGCACCATGTTCCAGCCCGGTCCCGACACGATCGAGGAGGAGCATGTCCTGATCCGGCCTCCGGACCATGGACGTTTCGATATTGATGGCTGCCCGGCGTTCGTGGCTTCTGACCCGATGCGCGCTGCCGGAACGACGGTACAAGCACCTTCAATTGTCGGTGCCGATCGGGTAGACCCCACCCGGTCGGAACGGGAGTGGAGAGGGCGCCGTGGATCATGATGTAGTTGTCGTCGGGGCGGGCAATGCCGCCCTGTGCGCTGCGCTGGCAGCCCGGGAGACCGGCGCCAGGGTGCTGGTCCTTGAGGCGGCGCCGGAGGAAACCGCCGGCGGCAATACCCGGTTCACTGCCGGTGCGATCCGCGTCGCCTTCAACGGGGTCGACGACCTGCGCCGCCTGATGCCGGACCTGACCGACGCCGAGTGCGAGATCACGGATTTCGGGACCTACACCGAGGATCAGTTCTTCGACGACATGTTCCGGGTGACCGAGTACCGGACCGATCCCGACCTGGTGGAGGTGCTGGTTCGCAACAGCTTCGAAACCCTGTGCTGGCTGCGGGACAACGGGGTGCGGTTTGCACCGATCTGGGGCCGGCAGGCGTTCAAGGTTGACGGACGGTTCAAGTTCTGGGGCGGACTGGTGGTCGAGGCGCACGGTGGCGGGCCGGGACTCGTCGAGGCGCAGTGGAAGGCGGCGCGCGAACGGGGCATCGAGATCTGGTGCGAGGCGCGTGCGCGCGAGTTGCTGCACGACAATCTCAGGGTCACCGGGGTCAGGGTGTTCCACCAGGGGGTGCTCAAGGACATTCCGGCCCGGGCGGTGGTTCTGGCCGCGGGCGGTTTCCAGGCCAATTCCGAGTGGCGCACGCGCTACCTGGGGCCCGGCTGGGATCTCGCGAAGGTGCGCGGCACACCGTGCAATGTCGGTGACGGCATCCGCATGGCGACCGAGGTCGGTGCGAGCACCGCGGGCAACTGGTCCGGATGTCACGCCGTCGGCTGGGAGCGCAATGCACCGGAATTCGGTGACCTCGCGGTCGGGGATGCGTTCCAGAAGCACAGCTACCCGTTCGGGATCATGGTCAATGCCACCGGGCGCCGCTTCGTGGACGAGGGAGCCGATTTCCGGAACTACACCTACGCCAAGTACGGCCGGGTCATCCTGGAGCAGCCAAACCAGTTCGCCTGGCAGGTGTTCGACCAGAAGGTCACCCACCTGCTGCGCGACGAGTACCGGATCCGGCAGGTGACCAAGGTGACCGCCGATACCATCGAGGAGCTCGCCGGCAAGCTAGAGGGAGTGGATGCCGACGCCTTCGTCGACGAGGTCCGGCACTGGAACGCGGCGGTGCGCGCCGACGTTCCGTTCAATCCGAACGTCAAGGACGGGCGGAGCACCAGCGGACTCGGGGTCGTGAAGTCGAACTGGGCCAACACCCTGGACGAGCCGCCGTTCGAGGCCTACCAGGTGACCTGCGGGATTACCTTCACCTTCGGCGGTGTGAGGATCGACGAGACCGCGCGGGTGATGAGTGCCGACCAGTGCCCGATCCCGGGACTGTTTGCCGCGGGCGAGATGGTGGGCGGCATCTTCTACTTCAATTATCCGGGCGGCAGCGGACTGATCAACGGGGCGGTATTCGGCCGCATCGCCGGGCAGTCGGCCGGTGCCGAAGCCATGGAAGGCCGGTCTGCCGGGCAGGACGGACCAGCCCCCTGAAGACCGCGGGAACAGCCGCTTCCAGGTGATGCCGTTCAGACCCGACACCGCGCGCGCGATGCGACGTCGCCGCCGGCCCCGGAAGCGCACCTGTCCTGCCTGCACCATCACCTGCTCCACCCGGATCCGCACCTGAACGCCCGGTTGGGGACCGGCGGAGACCGCGGTCCCTCCCGCAGCGACCGCCTGCCCTGGCGCCTGTAGGATTGGTGCAGGACCGCCCTGGGGAACCATCGTGCCGGTTCGAATTGATGGACAGGTCCGGTTGCAGGATACTGGGCATGGCGTCTGGCCGCATGACAGTATCGAACCACGGCATGACGCGGGAGGAGTTCGTCTTGCACTCCGGGTCCATGCGGTGCACGACCGAGCGCATCATCGGTAGACCGGAATCCCGCGCAGCGGAAACACCTCGATGATCAGAAGCGTCGCCATCATCACCGTCGTGTTCGCTCTGCTGGCCCCTCAGGTGCACTCAGACGAGGGCAAGGGCCGGCTGCGATTCTTCGACCTGATCCTCATCCTCGAAAGCTGGCCGCCGCAGGGGGAGCCGGCAGCCCTCATTCGTGGGAAACTCGAAGCTGCGGGGTTCGAGGAACGCGACAGGTTCGAGTCGGCGCGGGCCTGGATTTTCCGCCCGAGAGTATCGACAGGACCCGGCATCTCCGAACTGTGTGCCGAGCTGATGCGGGACGAGCGCACGCGCACGCTGATCGAGGGTTGTTTTCCTGACAGGCTGATTTTCCCGCCAAGGCCCGTGCTGCCCCGTCAGTGATGCGGACCCACCGCCGTCGGAGGCGATACGCGCCAGCCCGGTCCTCCCGGTCCGACGTGACAGGGTGGTGTCCTTCAACGGCGTGGTTGCGACTGACGGGACGAATCGGAGCAGGGGGTCGAGGCATGAAGGCCGAAGACGTTGTCCGGCGGCTTGGTCTGGCGCCGCATCCGGAAGGTGGTTTCTACCGGGAAATCTACCGGGCGCCGGGGGAAGGACGGACGGCTGTCACGTCGATCTACTTCCTGCTGGAAGCGGGCCCGACGCGCTGGCACCGGGTCGACGCGCCGGAAATCTGGGCCTGGCATGCCGGCGCACCGCTGGAGCTGGAAACGGAGACCGACAGTGTCCTGCTGGGGTCGCTGGAGGATGGATACGAGTTCCAGGCGGTCGTACCGGCCGGGGAGTGGCAGCGCTGCCGGTCCTTCGGCGAGTGGAGCCTTGCCGGTTGCATCGTTGCGCCGGCATTCATCTTCGAAGGCTTCGAAATCGCCCCGCCCGACTGGTCGCCGCCGGGCCGGAGCAAACCGGGCCCGGGTTGAGTTCCGCCGGCCGCGCCCTGTTGGCCGGGGAGCCGGCGCTTCTGCAGGGTGTGTGTCTGCGTGCATTGCGGGTACGCCATGGGACGGACCTCCCCGAAGAGAAGCCGCAAAACGCCACGCCTGCACGACTGTCGCTGTCTCGGGTCGCAGGGCTGGTGCCATCCGGACGAAGCCGTGTGCGTCAATCCTGCGGTGCGCGCTGACGACCATGACGCGGCCGTCTGGACGGAGGTGCTGGCCCTGCCTGAAGAACCCGGATCTCATCCAGAGGGCGATCACCCGCAGGCCGGAAGCTGCGAACGAGACGACGGACATCCGGCACCGGAACGGTGCACTGCAGGGCGAGCCGGCCCGATTTGCCACCCGAATGCGGTGCCTGTTTGACGCCTGTCAGGCCGAGGTCATGACCCTTGACGACTTGCGGCAGACAAGGACCCCGCTCCTGGCCCGGCAGAGTTCCATCCTGTCCGAGCTGCGGTCCCTGGAAAGCTGCGGAAACTGACCGCGGCGCAAAGCTGTCACTGTCGGCATCAGTGGAACAGTTCCCTGGACGGCTGTGCGAAGGAGGACGATCGCTGTCCCTTGCCGAACGTCAACGCATCGTGCGTCTGCTCGCTCGCGAGGTGAGAAAAGCACGCGACCACGATCTGCTATTCCATTCCGATACCAACGTCACCGCCTGAACGCTCCGGTCCGTCCGACGGCGGGTCCGGCAGGGGCAAACTCCTGTGAGTCACGTTGTCGAGACATCCCTCATGACGCGGAGCGTGAAGGGAAGGGTAGAAGAGCCGGGGTGAAACGTGAAGGCAAGGGCCGGGCTGAACCGGGAGATCCCCGCCACCGGCCGGCGGGAGCCTGCGCCACATGCTGGAATACAAGGCGCACGGGTAATCGCGGTCGGTCCCCGGCACACCAGCCAGACCTGCGCGGCCACGCGGATCACGCCCACCTGAACGCGGCCAGCAACAGACGGCGTCGGGGACTGGCGCTGCTGCCGGGCGAGGAGCGGTCGGTTCTTGCCGACACCCGCGACCCGTGAAACGGATCGGGAACCGGCATCATGACGCTGTCAACCAAGCGCCATGAGATCCCGTCAGAACCGGTCCTCGGCGAGTGCCATCACCAGTGAACCACCACCGATCACCGGACCGAGCAGGGCCGGAACGCGCGCGAGGTGGGTTTCGGCGAAATAACACGCGGTGGTGACCTTCGCCTCCAGGAAACCGGCATCCGCACCGGGCGCGGAAGCGAGGCGGCGCGCCTGCAGCATGCCGCGCGCGAGCATCCAGCCACCGGCGACCAGCCCCATCATCTCGAGGAACGGAGCCGCGGCCGCCGATGCCCGAGCCGGGTCGGCGGGGAAGGTCTCCACCAGCCAGGTCACGGCGTCGGACGTGGCATCGACCGCGGGCGACAGCCGGTCGCCGAACGAGGCGAGTTGCCGGTCCTCCTCACCGAGTTCCCCCGCCACGGCCCGCACCTCGTCAAGCAGGCGCCTGGCGGTCGCGCCACCGTCGCGCATGAGCTTGCGTCCGAGCAGGTCCATGGCCTGCACGCCGTTGGTCCCCTCGTAGATCGGCGTGATGCGCACGTCGCGGTAGTGCTGGCCGACCCCGGTTTCCTCCATGAACCCCATGCCGCCGTGCACCTGGATCGCGGTCGAGGTGATCGCGGTCCCGACATCGGTGCACCAGGCCTTGACCACCGGGATCATCAGGTCGACCATTTCCTGGCTGCGCGCACGCTCCACCGGCTCCTCGAGCCGGATCGCGCGGTCGAGTTCGGCCGACACCTCGTAGCACAGGCCGCGCATCGCCTCGATCTGCGACTTCATGTCGAGCAGCATTCGGCGCACGTCTGGATGGTGAATGATCGGGGCGGCATCGTCCGCCCCCTGCACCGGCCGGCCCTGGACCCGTTCCCTGGCATAGTCGACCGCCTGCTGGTACGCGCGTTCGGCAACGGCAAGCCCCTGCAGCCCGACCGCCATCCGCGCGTTGTTCATCATCACGAACATGTACTCGATGCCACGGTTCTCCTCGCCGACCAGGTAGCCGACGGCGCCGCCGTTCTCGCCGTAGGACATCACGCAGGTCGGACTGGCGTGGATGCCGATCTTGTGTTCGATCGAGACCGGTCGCAGGTCGTTGCGCACGCCGGGGCGGCCGTCCGCTCCGACCAGGTATTTCGGCACGATGAACAGCGACAGGCCGCGGGTTCCCGGCGGGCCGTCCGGCGAGCGGGCGAGGACGAGATGGACGATGTTCTCCGTCATGTCGTGATCGCCCCAGGTGATGAAGATCTTCTGCCCGCGCAGCAGGTAGTGGTCGCCGTTGCGTTCGGACCGGGTGCGGATTGCCCCGAGGTCGGTGCCCGACTGCGGCTCGGTCATGTTCATGGTCCCGGTCCATTCGCCGGAGACCAGCCGGTCGAGGTAGAGAGCCTTCTGCTCGGGGCTCGCGTGCCGTTGCAGCGCGTCGATCGCCGCCTGGGTCAGCACCGGGCACAGCGAGAACGACAGGTTGGCCGCACTCCACATTTCCCACAGGGCGGTCGAGACGGTCCACGGAAGACCCTGGCCGCCGTGCTCGGGCGCGAAGGGAACACCGTTCCAGCCGGCGGCGGCCCAGGTCTGGTAGGCCTCGGCGAACCCGGCCACCGGCCGTACCACCCCGTTCTCGATCCGCGCGCCCTGCTGGTCGCCCGGCTGGTTGAGCGGCGCGAGCACCTCGGCCGAGAACCGGCCGGCCTCTTCCAGAATCTGGTCGATCAGGTCCTGCTCGCCGGCGACCTCGAGCCCCGGCAGTCCGGCGAGACGTTCGAGGCCGACGACATGGTTCAGGACAAACCGCATATCAGCGAGGGGGGCGGTGTACGCGTTCATCTGCGGTGCACTCCGGTATCGGGGTTCAGGAACGGGCCTCGTAGCCGTTCCGGCAGGCTTCGACCCAGCGCATCGTCAGGTCGATCATGTCCGGGTCGAGCGGACGGGCCTGGGAGGAGAACTTGACGATCACGAGTTCGCGCGCCCGGTCCACGAACAGGTTCTGCCCGTGGACGCCGACGCCGAACAGCAGCGGTCCGCCGTCGTGCCGGACGTACCACTTGGAGCGGTAATGCATGGTGGCGCCGGGGAACATCGGCGCGAAACCGCCCGCGTTCCAGCCGTCGAGGTCCGCGCTCGAGGCGATGTCGTCGATCCACCCGGCGGAGACGACCTGCCCGCCATCGACGCGTCCGCCATCCACCACCAGCTGGCCGATCCGTGCGAGATCGCGCGCGGTCATGCACATTCCGCCGGCGGCGCGGGCCGCGCCGAGGCGGTCAACCGTCACGTAGGCGCATCGCCCGGCCCCCGCGGGCCGGAACAGCAGGCGGGCGAACAGGTCGGCGTAGCGCTCGCCGGCCAGGCGTTCGAACAGCAGTGCGAGCAGGTCGGTGTTGGGCGAGACGTAGTGGAAGCCGCGGCCGTGCGCCCCGTCGGCCGCGGTCAGGACACGGTAGAACGAGCGCAGGTCCGTCGGCGGATCCCCGGCCTCGACCGGGTTCCAGTTGGTCGCCTTGCGATAGGCGACCATCTGCTCCGGCATGGCATCGTAGTCCTCGTCGAACGCGATGCCGGTTCGCATGTCGAGCAGGTGACGGATGGTGGCGCCGCGATACGCGGTCTCGCGCAGCTCCGGCATCACCGCGTCCGCCGCGAGGCCGGTGTCGAGGACACCCCGGTCGACCAGGATGCCCGCCAGCAGGCCCAGCATGCTCTTCGAGACCGACATCAGGATGTGCGGCGCGCCGGCATCCATGCCGTTGGCGTAGGTCTCGAAGACGATCCTCCCGGACCGGGCGACGAGGAGCGCGTCGGTGGCGCTCGCCTCCAGGAACGCCCCGGTGGACCATGACCGGCCCGCCGCATCGGCAAAGACGATGGCATCGGGATCGAGTGCCGGGCCTGGTCCGAATGGCCGGACACCGGCCGGATCGTTGGCAATGTCGGCCGAGGGCACGATTTCGCGGACGTGGTGGAACGCCCAGGTGCTGAACGGCGCCTCGCGCCAGTTGGCCAGGGTGACCTGCCGGTCGGGCGGCGGCGGAAACCCCTGCATGATGCCGGTCACAGCAACGCTCCCCTGTTCATGATGCCGTCGGGATCGAGTGCCGCCTTCAGGGTGCGCATGACGTCCATCGCGACCGGGCTCTTGTAGCGGCAAAGCTCGTCCCGCTTCAGTCGGCCGATCCCGTGTTCGGCGCTGATCGACCCGTCGTGGAGGTGGACCGCGTCGTGGACCGCCCGGTTGATCGCCTCGCGCTGCGCGATGAAGGCGGCGCGGTCGCCGCCGGCCGGCTCGACCACGTTGTAGTGCAGGTTTCCGTCGCCGGCATGGCCGAAGGCGGCCAGCCGGGCATCGGGCGCGACGGAACGCACAGCCTGCCAGGCGGCATCCCAGAACGAGGGAATGGCCGAGACCGGCACCGAGACATCGTGCTTGATGGACGCACCCTCGAGCTTCTCCGCCTCGCTGGCGTTCTCGCGCAGGGCCCAGATCGCCCCGCGATGCCGGTCGGACTGCGCCACCACCGCGTCGAGAACCAGGTCGGCAGCAAAGGCTTCCTCGAGCAGGCGCTGGAACCGCTCGCGGAGACCATCGTCAGCGCTCGCCGAGGAGACGAGTTCGAGCAGCACGTAGTGCGCGTACCGTTTCCCGAGCGGATCGGCGGTTCCCGGGATGTGGGCGAGCACCAGGTCGACCACGGCCCGGGAGACCAGCTCGAAGGTCTCGACGGCATCGCCGCTCTCGGCCCGCGCCCGTGCCAGCAGGTCGAGTGCGCTCGCGACGTTGGGGACGGCGCACCACGCGGTGTGGATGGCGCGGGGACGGGGGAATAGCTTGAGGACCGCAGCGGTGATGATGCCGAGCGTCCCCTCGGCACCCATGAACAGGTGCTTGAGATCGTACCCGGTGTTGTCCTTGCGCAGCGCCGTCAGCCCGTCCCAGGTCCGCCCGTCCGGCAGCACCACCTCGAGCCCGAGCGCCAGTTCGCGCGCATTGCCGTAGCGCAGCACGCCGGTTCCGCCTGCGTTGGTCGACAGGTTGCCGCCGATCATGCAGCTGCCCTGGGCCGACAGGCTGAGCGGGAAGTAGCGGTCGACCTCGAGCGCGGCTTCCTGGATGCGCTGCAGCACGCACCCGGCCTCGACGGTCATGGTGAAGTTGGTGGCGTCGATCGCGCGAATGCGGTTCATCCGCGCCAGCGAGAGCACGATGCCGTCACTGTCCCGCGGCGGGGTGGCGCCGCCGCACATGCCGGTGTTGCCGCCCTGCGGCGTGATCGGGATCCCCGCAGCGGCACACGCGGCCACCACCTCGGCCACCTCCCGGGTTTCCGCGGGTCGTACCAGCATGCGGGCCCGGCCCTGGAACTGTCCCCGCCAGTCCTCGAGGGACGGCTGCATGTCGTGCGGGTCGCTGGTCCAGCCCTGCGGGCCGACCGCGGCGCGCACGCGTTCGAGCGCTGCCTCAACCTGCATGGTGCGGGGCAGTTCGGCCATCGGGTCTCCGCCTGGTTCGCGCGCGCCTGAACGGTAGGGTTCATACCAGCCACGCACGCCACCGGGCAACGCTCAGCCGCCTGCCCGCGGTGCGGCGGCACGCCGCAGCCGGTCGTTGATCGCGCGGCCAAGCCCGGTCTCCGGGATCGGGGCGACGGCAATGGCGGAGGTCCCCGGCCGGTCAAGTTCACGCATGAGCCGGAACAGGTTGGCCGCCGCCTCGACCAGGTCACCGGCCGGACTGAGATTGGCTGCTGCCTGGCCGTCCGGGGCCGGGCCGAACGCGAGGTAGGCCTCGCCCGGAGCGGGCGTGTCGATGCCGAGCCGCACCTCGCAGGCGGGCGCATAGTGGCTCGCCAGCATGCCCGGAGACACCGTCGGGCCTTCGGGCGCCGGGACCTGCAGGCCTCCGAGTACCGCCTCCAGCATCTCCAGCGTGATCGCGCCCGGCCGGCACAGCACCGGGACCTGACCCGAAATATCGAGAACCGTGGACTCGAGCCCGATGGCGCTGTCGCCGCCGTCAAGGATCATGGAGCAGTCGAGCCCTTCGTCCGCCACATGCTCCGCGCGGGTCGGGCTGGTTCGGCCCGAGCGGTTGGCGCTCGGCGCCGCCACCGGCCGGCCGGTTTTCCGCAGCAGCTCCTGCGCGAGCGGGTGAGCGGGGACCCGGAGCGCCACGGTGGACAGCCCGGCCGAAGCGAGCAGGGCGATCGGGCAGTCGGGAGTGCGTTCGACGATGATGGTGAGCGGGCCGGGCCAGAACCGGGCCGCGACCGACCGTGCGAGCCGGCCGAACCGCCCGAGCGCGAGAGCTGCGTCGACGGTGGCGATGTGCGAGATCAGGGGGTTGAACCGTGGCCGGCCCTTCGCCTCGAAGATCCGGGCGACCGCGGCCTCGCTGGTCGCATCCGCCCCCAGTCCGTACACGGTCTCGGTGGGGAAGGCGACCAGCCTGCCGGCACGAAGCTCGCGTGCGGCCAACGCCAGGGTGGCGGGGTTCGCGTGGTGGATAATGCCGTGCTGCATCCGGCTGCGCTTATCGGTCCGCACCGGCAAGGTCAACCATGCGTCGCCGGGTCGCCTGTTGCACTGCAGCATGACGGTCGCGTATGCAGGTCCCGATCACACCGGCGCCACTGGGAGAACGATCGTGTCCGCATCGGTCATCACCATCGCGCAGGCCAAGGGCGGAGCCGGCAAGTCCTCGCTCGCCGCCCATCTTGCCGCGGCCTGTGCCGGCTCCGGGCACTCGGTGCTGTGCCTGGACCTCGATCCGCAGGCGAGCCTTGCGGCCTGGTGCGGGCGGCGGGACGACGTGCCGGCGCTTGCCGGGACCATCGCCCACGAGGTGATGTCAGGCTGGCGGATCGGCCAGCGGATCAGCGCTGCCGCCCGCGACCACGACCTGGTCCTGATCGACACGCCCGCACACGGAGAACTCGAGGCGCGACAGGCCATCCGCGCCGCCGACCTGGTACTGATCCCGGTGCAGCCGAGCCCGCTCGATGTCCAGGCGAGCACGACGACGGTCCGCCGGGTGTCGGATGCCCGCACCGGCGCCCTGGTGGTGCTCAACCGCGTTCCGGCGCGGGCGACGCTCACCCGGGACCTGCAGGCGGAACTCGCTGCGCTCGGGGTGCCGATCGCGCATGCCCGTATCGGCAACCGCATCGCCATCGCGTCATCACTCGTCGATGGCAGGGGCGTGACCGAGGCCGCTCCCCGTTCGCAGGCCGCGGCCGAGATCAGGGCGCTGGCCCAGGAGGTTCTCGGCGCGGTCCGGAAACCGGCCTAGTCCTACCCATGCCCCACAAGTGGTTCACGTGTAATGAGGGTGTCGTGTTTTTTTCACGTTTCCATTTCCAGCATGAGTTGGTGTCCGATGCACCATTCAACGAGTGTGGCGTGTCCACGCCAGATCACCCTTGTTCCCGGGGGTGGTCCTCTGGTGCGATGGATATGTCCTCCGATCCGCGCCATCGTCAGCACGGCGGTGGCCAGGGTATCGGGAGGGGCGTAGCGCTGTCGTGCTGCGAAGGCCTTCAACGCCTTGATCTCGAGTTCGGAGAACAGGATATCGGGTGACAGTTCGGGGCGGTTGCGCCCGAGCAGCGTCATCAGGTGAATACGCCATGCGATGACCGGGTTGATGGCGACGGCCCGGGCGAGGCGGCCGGCCGGGCGGTTCTCGAGCTCTTCGACCCTGCATCCGGATTTCGGGATCCGGTGCCGGTCCTCGATCCGCCAGCACCGGGCGTCGTCCTCGACCGCCGTCCTGCAGTCCTCCAGGGTGTCGGCCGGAAGGGTGGTGAACAGCAGCCAGCGGATCGGGTCCGCATCGGCGGGCGCACGTTCCTCATCGACCATCACTGCCTGCAGCCGGATCGGCGGCTTGCCCTTGTGCTCAGGGCTCGTGGGTGCGGGTTCCACCGTCTGGCCACGCACCGGCAGTGTGGCGCTCCGCGCCCGGCCTTCTCGGGGCGCCTGCTTCGCCTGGGCCGCGGGGTCAGCCGGTCGACGGCAACGATCATGGTGCCGAGGACCGGAGCCGCCTGCAGGGCCTCCAGCACCGGGTTCGCCGGGCCTGTGGTGCCGGACGCATCGACAGCGGCCACCTTGCGGATCTTCTTGCCGCGCACCAGGATATCGGCGTCCGGTTGCGCCTCGAAGACCTCGAACGCGTCCGCCTCCCGATCCATCACGCACACCATCCGGCAGGTCGCGGCCCAGCGCGGCACAGGTCCGGCACCCCTCGAGCCAGCGTCCGGTCCTGCTCTCTTCAGGCGTCTTCTCTTCGAACGTCTCCTTCTCGTCCTGTGCCGGCGGTGGTCAAAGCGGGCCCCGACACCCCCGGCGGCAGGCCGCTCGGGGTCACCGCCAGTGTCGAATGCAGATGCAGGCCCCGCGCGATGGCGCCGGTCTGGTTGGAGCCGATGACCCCCAGCCCCGCGCAGCCCGGACGCGATGCAAAGTTCAGGTCGGTGCCGTCCTGGATGCACAGCGCCACCGGCTCGGCCCGCATGCGCTCCGGCGTGCGGGCACGGTGCGGCGCCAGGATGGCCGCCGGCGTCACGGCAGTCTTCTCGGGCT
>JAJEAR010000078.1 GCA_022822665.1 Alphaproteobacteria bacterium
CTCGATCGCCAAATAGCGCTCCAGGCGGTCCAGCACGGCCGCTTCGGCCCTTGCGCGATCACGGGCCGAAGCGCCGGGAAGCGTGCCGACCTCAACCGCGTCGAGCGCCGCGATCTGCGCGCTCATCAGGAAGTCCAGCGAGACTTCGAGAGCCTTGCCGAGACCGACCAGTACGGCCGAGGAGGGCAGCATCTTGCCGCCTCGTACTTGCTGATCGCCTGAGCGGTCACCTTCGGGTTCATCGCGTCCGCGAGCTCCCGCATCGATAGACCTGCCCGTTTCCGGGCGAGTCGGAGTCGTTGTCCGAACATGTGCTCCTCCTCCCTCGTTAACCCGTGGTTGACAATATATCCGATGTATGTGGTAGTGTAAACTCCACGTTGGCGCCTACGCCGGACTCTATCGCCCTGTGCATGGACCTCGCAATGGTGCCGGAAGACGCACAGCTCAGAGGATACCGAAATGGACAAGTTCGAATTCAAGGTGAACGGCGAGACCTTCTTCGCCGATCAGCAGGCCGTCGACGCCGCCGTATTGTTGCAAGCCGCCTTCGCCGGCAAGGCCATCGGCCAGGACCCGAACAAGACCGGGTACGAGCTGAGAGTGCCGGACTCCAAGGTCATCTTCGTCTCCGGGCAAGTGGTCGAGCTCGACAAGTACAACGTGTTTCGGGCCGCTCCAAAGGAAGGTGCGCCGTTCGCATGAGCAACAACTCCGAGCGCATCACCGCCGAACTCTCCGCGCTGGGCTACCACACGAGTCCGTTCGCGGCGCCCGAGCAGCAGGGCGGGGCGGACGGCGTCCGCTTCCCATACCGGATCGAGGACGGCAGCCGCGCGGGCGAAACCGTGACCCTGGCCCTCGCGATGCACCAGAACGAGGGCGAGTGGCCCGAGGTTGCACCCCATTGGCTTTACCTCTCGCCCCCCGACCCCGTCCTGGAGGAGTTGGTAAAGGGATCCCGCTCTCCGGGCGCCATCCAGACCTTCCAATGCGCTGACGGCCTCGACTGGATGGCGATCAGCGCTCCGCCGAGCGACTTCTGGGATCAGATCGACACCCCGAACGGCAAGAACATGGAAACCTACCTGAACAGGCACATCCGCAGAATTTGGAGCCCGCGTTGAACTATCGCGTCGTACTGCGCGAATCGCTCCACCGCCAGCTCGCGGATCACCTCCTGAGCGGCCTGCGCCGCGGTGAGCTGCAGGAAGAAGCTTGCCTCGCGCTCTGGCACCGTGGCGACGGATTCAACCGCTATACGGGGATCCTCGCGGACATCGTTTTGCCAGAAGACGGCGACCGGGATCTGCACGGCAACGTCACCGTGCACGGCGGATATCTCAACCGTGTCCTCGATCGCGCGCTCAAGGTGAAGGCAGGCGTTGCTGTCCTTCACAGTCATCCTGGTCCGGGCTGGCAGGCCCTGAGCGGCATGGATGACGACACCGAGCGCAACATCGTCGCTCCCTTCGTTCGAGAGACGGGATTGCCGCTGCTCGGCCTGACGATGGGTTCCGACGGCGTTTGGAGTGCTCGTTTCTGGCGGGAATCCGGTCCTGGCCGCATCGCGCCTTCTCACTGCACCGACGTTCGACGGGTCGGGCCGCGCCGCGCGGGCGCGGACTTGGCTCCGGGCGCGCATCCGCCCTACGCCCGCCGTCCAAGCCTGGTGCGCACCGTGGACAGCTGGGGCATCGAGGCGCAGGCACGCCTGGCTCGGACCCACGTCTGTGTCGTCGGGGCGGGTAGCGTCGGTTCGATCGTCCTCGAATCCCTCGCACGCACCGGGTTCGAGCAGATCACCGTGATCGATCCCGACCTCGTCGAGGACAGAAACCTCGATCGCCTGATCTACGCTGACCGGCACTGCCTCGGACTGCCAAAGGCGGGTCTGGCCGCGGCCCACCTTCGCAGAATTGCCACCGCGCGCCGCCCGATCGTTCGCGCAGTCCCGTTGTCGATCCGCACCGAGCGCGCGTACCGCCTCGCAGCCGACGCGGACCTCATCGTGTGCTGCGTCGACAATGCCGAGGCGCGCGAGGTTCTCAATCACGTTGCCTACGCAAACTGCCTACCCCTGATCGACGGCGGGGTTCTCGTGGAATCGCGAGACCGTCTGCTCTCTGCCAAATGGCGTGTCCACCTGGTCGGCCCCGACATGCAATGCCTGCGGTGCCGCGGCCAGTACACCAGCGGCGATGCTCGAGATGAGCGGATGGGCATCCGGCGTCACGGACGTTACATCAACGATGATGCCCCCGACGGCCCGGAACCGGGCCAGAACACCATCGCGTTCTGCAGCCTGGTGGCGGCTGAGGAGATGCGCATGCTCGTACGCTACGCGATCGGCGAGGACTGGTGGCACGACGGAACCTCGACCGCCGGCCGATGGTCATTCGAACACCGCTTCGTCGAAGCCGAGACCGAGCCGTTCGAGCACCCGGGCCGCTGTGTGGCCAGCTGCGAGTTCTCGCACCGACGACTAGGGCTCGGCGAAGGCGGAAGGCCCAGTTACCCATTCGCCGACGAACCGCAAGACAGCTGGGCTACTCGCATGAGGTATCGCTACCGACAACTCCGGATGAGGTTCGGCCGCGCGAAATCCGCGCTATGCACCTGACCCAGGTCTTCTCCGAATCACGGTGCTTCCGGCTGCTGGGAACCGTACTCTCGAACCTTCAGGGAAACTCGACCTCGCCTGCCCGACGCATATCCCCCGACATACAGGCCCGCACATGCACCTTCACAAAGTCACAGTCAGGAACTTCCGCCTCTTAGCGGATGCCGACCTAGTGCTGGAAACTCCGACGACCCTCATCGTTGGGCGCAACAACAGCGGCAAGACGTCCCTGTCCGAGGCAATTCGCCGGTTCCTCGCGGACCAGAACCCCAAATTCCGGATCGAGGACTTCTCAAGCGCCTCCTATGACCGCTTCTGCGACGCCCTCGCGGCGAGGAACGCCGGACGTAACCGGTTAAAGGACGACGCTGAGCATTTTCGTTGATCCGCCCTGGTTTCGCGCGGGAGATTCTCCCGGTCCATTTTCTGAAGACCGGAGGAGTTTCCATGACGGAGGATATACGGGCTTCGGCGGTCGCGGTGCCAGCGCGGCCCTATCGCGGCGAAGCGGAGTGGCGTCGCCTGATGTCAGATTTCGAGGGCTGGGAGGGCACTCAGGCCAGCTTCTGCGAGGCTCGCGGTGTGTCGCTGAAGTCGTTCCAGAACTGGCGCCGCCGGCTGGGATTGACGCCGCGGAGCAGGGTTGGCAGGTCCGATGGCTTCGTCGAAGTCGCGGTATCGTCCGGTCCGGACTGGGACGTCGAGCTTTCGCTCGGCGATGGTGTCGTCCTTCGCGTGCGGCGTTCCTGATGCTGGGGGGCTGGCCGCCAGGCGGCGTCTGGCTGTCGACGGCACCGGCTGACATGCGCTGCAGCTTCGACGGTCTGTGCGCGCTGGTCTCGACCCATCTCGGGGAGAACCCGGCCAGTGGTCGTTGGTACATTTTCATAGATGTTGCATGCAACATCTATGAAATAGAACTGAGCCGCGTTCCGCGGCGGGGTGCCCTGCTCTGCGGGTGTCATCGAGCCTGGTGGCGGAAGACCTGCAGATCGGGCGCTGCGACGGTGGTCATGCGCTCGTGACCATCCACGGCAAGGGTGGAAAGCACCGTCAGTGTCCGATCTGGCCACGGACCGAACGCGCCCTCGCCAGACTCGTGCAGAGACTCTCCAACGGCGACGCCGTCTTCCTCAGCCGGCAGCGCAGACCGTACACCAGGTTCGGTGTCTATCGGCTTGTCGAGCGTTGCGCAGCGGGTGTGCCGTCTCTGGAAGGCCGCAAGGTCACGCCCCACGTGATTCGGCATACCAGCGCCTGCCACTTGCTTCAGGCCGGCGTGGACCTGAACACGATCCGCGCCTGGCTGGGTCATGCGAGCCTCGATACCACCAACATCTACGCCGAGATCGATCTTGAGATGAAGGCCAGGGCGGTGGCGCTGTGCGATGTCGCAGAGGCCGGACCGGATCGCCCGTGGAAGAAGGACAGAGGCCTGATGGCCTTCCTTGATACACTATGATGTCAACAAATTATGTTGCGGACAGTGGGGCGGATCTCATGCACGCAGGGCCAATCCACTCTCTCCGCAACATAGTCCGGGCCGCAACATACTTTCATGAACCGTAGGCGCACGATGGTAAAGGTTCTCGGTTTCGAGTACGGCGGGTTCTTCATCTGGTCGAAGCGCCTGGAGCAGGGCCTGTTCGCACCGCTCCCGGTGCCGGTTCCGGGGCGGAGATCGGTGTCGCTGTCGCGGACCGGGCTTTCGGCGCTGCTGGAGGGGATTGACGTGACCGTCCTGCGCAAGCGCTATGGCGGTCCCGCGGTGGCGGCCTGAAGACGTACCGCGGATGTGATGTCGGACGTCATCGGCGTGTCGGCGAACAGTGTTTTCCACACCCTCGGTGTCAGTTCCTCGACCCGGTCGGCCGGGTGGGTGTCGATACGCAGCAGGACGTCGATCAACCAGATGCGGGGGTCGACGCCCTGCATCTGGCAGGTGGCCAGCAGGCCGATGATGATCCCCAGGTTCTCCGCCCCGAGCTCGGTAAAGGCAAAGAGCCAGTTGCGCTGGCCAAGTTTTGGCTGCCTGATCTTGTTCTCGACCAGGTTCGTATCCAGTGGCACGTCCGGGTCGGCGAGGAACAGCTCCAGCGTGGTCCTGCGCTCGACAGCGTACCGGATTGCCTTGCGGATCGGGTGCTTCGGCGTCAGAGCCGGGTCTTTCAGCATCCGGTCGCACCAGGCCCAGATCCTGTCGACCACCGGGCGCGAGCGGGCCTGTCTCGCCTCCAGCCGCTCGGATGCGGGACGGGTCTTGATCTCCTTCTCGATCGCATAGAGTTCGCCGATCATCTCGAGCATCGCGCCGGCCATGTCCGGGTGGGCGTCCTTCTGTTCCCAGAAGTTCCGCCGCATATGCGTCATACAGTTCTGTTGCCTGACCGCACCGTTGCGGGCCTTCACATAGGCGTCGTAGGCGCCGTAGCCGTCGCTGACCAGGGTTCCGGAGTACTCACCGAGGAAGGCGGGGACATTCGCGTGCGCGCGCGATGGCGAGAAGGGGAAGACCACCTCGCCCCGGTCACCGAGCACCGGCCACAGGAAGCCCTTCTTCATGCTCCCGGGATTGCCCGGTCTTCGTCCGGCCCGGATCGGCGTTTCGTCCATCTGGATGATGGCGCTCTCCAGCACCGAGCGCCACTGCGCGTCGTGGATCGGCTTGAGCAGCGCGATCGCGCGGTTGACCCACAGGGTCAGCGTCCCCCGGTTGATGATGATGCCGGTGAGCGCCAGCATCCGGTGCTGGCGGTAGATCGGCAGATGCCAGAGGAACTTGTCGATGAGCATGGCGGCGATGAAGGAGACATCGGCGCAGCTGTTCTTGAACACGCTCTCGCGGGCCGGGGCGCCCGCCAGGGCGCCGGTCTCGCGGATCTTGACCGTGACGTGGTGGTAGCGGATGACGATGTGCCGGTAGTCGACGGTGGCGATCCGGCTGTGGACGCGCTCGGAGACGATGTCGTAGTCGTCCTTCGACAGCCCCTCGACCTGCGGCGGCATGACGGTGATGTCGACGACCGGCGCCTGGTCAGTGTACCGCAGGCCGGTGTCGGTGACCGCGTCACCGCGATCCTTCCTGCGACCGGGCTTTCCGCCACCTCGCCGCATGCCCGTTGCCGTGCCGCCGTCCGTCTCGTCGGTGCCCTCTTTGCTGCGCTTCCTTTCCGAGCGCGGGCCGTGCAGGCTTCGTTCGAGCCGGGCGATCTGAGCAGACAGGGTGTCGATCGTGGCCGCCATCGCGGCGATCTTTTCCTCCTGGGCCCTGTTCCGGGCTTCCATCTCGACAGTGAGCGCTGCCACCTGCCCGGACTTGTCGATCAGTGAACGCAGCCCCTCGGCGGCCTGTGGCGGCAGCTGGCTCAGCGCCACAGAGCGGGTCAGTTCCTCGCCGAGGGTCTTGATGTCACGGGCGAGGCCGACAACGTCAGGCCGGGGTGACGGGCTCATTCGCCGGCCTCCACCGCCATCATCGCCGCCATCACCGCCAGCCGCTCGGACCGGGGAAGGGCCGCATACCGGCGACCCCAGCTCGCCGCCTTGCGCTTGACGATCTGGCGATGGGTGAAGTCACGCCCGGCCATGGACGCCCAGTGCACCCGGTCAGGCTCGAAGTTGAACCACACCGTCTCGGTGACGATGCAGGACTGGTTGTTCACCTGCAGCGAGAACGAGCGCCAGCCGGCCAGATGCTCGTCGTACAGACGCGACGGGTAGCCGGAGATCATCACCTGGCACGGCAGTGACTTCACAAGCGTCAACAGCGCCACATGCGCCGCATCGTCGAAATCGTACCGATACCGGCGCGTGGACCGACGGGTCGCCTGCACATACGGCGGATCGCAATACACCAGTTCGCGGCCCTGGAAGGGGAAGTCCGCGAGAAAACCCAGGGCGCACCCGTGGTGCAGTTCAACCGGGTAGTCGCAGCGAAAGTTCTCGATCGCCCGCCGGTTCAGATCGATGCCGATGTTGCGCAGCGCCGGCGGCTTGCGCTTCATGATCGCGCCGCCCCCAAGAAATCCTTCGACATACAGATCGTGAGGGGGCATCGACGAGATGATCGCCTGGCACAGACCGGACGTCGCTTTCGACCCAAACCATGCCGCCACAGCCGCCACCCCGAAACAATCCAACCCGATGGCAAGTCAATAGGGGGCGCGGCCTATGATGTCAAACGGAAAATCAAACAGGCCACCCCGGAGCTGGACAATCCGGGATGACGTGGAACTTTAATCGGTTACGGCGCTCCACCTGGGTGCGGCGCTCGTGAGCGTCCTTGCGCGCGCGCTCGGGGCAGAAGACGACGATCAGGCGGCGGCCCTTGTACTCCCATTCACCGACCCGGCGGTCCCTTGAGCCCTCCAGCGGGGCGTAGCCGGCCGGGTCGAGAACCTGCCTGAGCAGCGCGCGCGGCAGCGTGCGCAACCGTGCGCCGACGACATACTCGCCGCCGATCCTGTCCATGGCGTCGAGGTTGTCGGCGCTCAGCATG
>JAJEAR010000027.1 GCA_022822665.1 Alphaproteobacteria bacterium
TGTAATCCCGCTTGAAGGCCGCGGTCCGTCTAATCGTCCGCATTGAGGTCGGCCATCAGGCCGTCGACATCGCCGACCGTGACCAGGTCGCCCCGCCGCGCGGCCTCCATGGCCGCAACGGTCTCCGCGTTCGGCACCAGGGGCTCGAAGGGCAGGCGTTTCTCGGTCGCGATCCGCACCATCATCAGGCGGAAGGCATCGGACACGGTGAGGCCGATCGCGTCGAGCACGGCGGCGGCTTCCTGCTTGGTCTTTTCGTCGATGCGGGCCCGGACGACGGTGCGCATGTGTCGATCCTCCTGATTGGGCCACAAGGTAGCCTGCGGTTGGCACGATGTCCACGTCGCGACATGCTCGGGGAGGAGCGGCGCTCGTGGGCGCGTGCCGGGAATCTTCGGAGCGCCGGCCCCCGAAGCGCCGTATCATGGCCTACAGTCATGCGCGTGATGGCGCATGCCGAAGCCGGGTTCGTGCTGCGCCTCGACCTGTTCCGCCGCGGCGTCGAGATGGTCGGCGGCCTTGCGAAGACCGCCTGCGGCATCGCGCAGGCAGCGGGCGCTGACCGGGGCATCGGGGTAGAGGTCGGGGTCGGCGGTCCATGCGATCCAGAAGGCGAGTTTCGCCAGGGTTTCGAGCGCCTGCCTGAGCGCCTCGGCCGGAGGGCCGTGGACGCCCCGGGTCACGGCGCCGCGCTCCCGGCAGGGGCGATGTCGATGCGCTCGCCCCAGGGCGCGGGGTGCCGCCACGGGCTGTCCTTGTCCCCGTAGTCGCACCACAGCACCGGGAACGGGGGCTCCGTTTCGGGGTAGCGGGAGCATTCCATGTCGGTGAAGTACAGGCACACCCCCGGCCGGATGCCCTGCTCGTCGAGCCACTCGAAGCCCGGCCGGAAGTCCGTCCCGTAGCGGCCCTTGACGTCGAGGTGCGGTGGCAGCTCGTGCGGATGGTAGTGCTGCTCGTCCTGCAGGAAGGCGTCGACCTGCAGCACGATCACACTGCGGGGCTCGATCTCGGCCGCGACCTGGCGGATCTCGGACCAGAAGGCGGCGAGCGTGTCCCGGTCGACGGAGCCCGAGCTGTCGATGATGACGGCGATCGTCTCCATCCCCTCCGAACGGATCGAGGGGAGGTAGAGCCCGGAGTCGATGAAGCGGCGGTTGGGCAGGCTCCAGGAATAGTCGCTCTTCGCCGCGTCGGTCATGTAGCGGCGTAACAGGGTGCGCCAGTCGAGCCTGCTGGCGTGTGCGCCCTTCACCGTTTCCTCGACTCGGCCCGGCACCTTGCCTTCGGCACGGGCGATGTTTAGCGCCTGGTGCATGGCCTCGTCCCAGGCCTGTTCCTCGGCGGCGATGTCCACGGGCGTCTCGGCGGATGAATCGCCGTCCTCGCCCGCCCGCGTACCGGCGTCCATCACCTCGCCGGTTCCGGAGGGATCGTGGCTCGGCGGCGCATCGGACGCGGAATCTTCGTCCTGGCCGTCGCCGTCACTGCTCTGGTCGTCCGCGCCGCCACCTTCGGGGTCGCCATCCTGACCGCCGTTCTGGTCCTGGGAGTCCCCGTCGCCGGCGGAATCGGAGGAATCGCCGGCGTCTTCGTCACCGCCGTCCGGGGAGGATTGGTCGTTGCCCGACGCGCCGGCACCGCCAGTGTCGGAGGATGCGTTACCATCGTCCCCGGAATCGTCGTCCCCGGGCTCCGGCAGATGGTCATAGGCCTGCTCGACGCTCAGGTCGTCCCAGGCTTCCGCGTCGGGCGGCAGGGTGAACCCGGCGTCGCGGATGAGCGCGTGGGTGACGAGCTGGGAGGCGATCTGCCAGCGCTCCGGGTCGCGCTCGCCCCTCCGGGTGTGATGCTTCAAGGCGCAGGCCATCACCACCCGCGCCATCGCGGTCTCGATCAGGTGCGCCTGGGTCTCCGCCACCCAGCGGGGCGAGTAGCGGATTTCGTGCCCGTCCGTGGCCAGCGTCTCGCGTGTGGGATCGGGGCGGAGCGGCAGCCGCAGCACCAGGCTCCCGAAGAAGGGCTGCTTGCGCAGAAGCTCCGTCACGCAGTCGCTGACGCGGATCGCCGACTCGCCGAGCACGCGGGGGGCCATCAGGCGGCCTCCCGCACCGGCTCGGCGGCGGGCTCTTCGGTGCGGCCCCCGAAATACCCCGCGAACTTCTCCGCGAGCGCGTCCGCGTCGCGCTTCACCTGGGCGCGGGCCGCCGGGTCGAAGGTCTTGGATGGGCGCAGCGCATCCGGCTCGACGCTCGCGATCTTCTCCTTCACCTGCTCGCAGAGCCGGGCGAGCTCGTCGTCGCCGAAGATGTTGAGCCGCGGCACCACGTCCACCAGGTCGCGGATGTTCGAGATCATCGTGTCCCGGAACACCAGGGGCTTGCCCTCGTCGTCCTCGCGCAGCCGCTCGGAGACCCGCTCGACGGCCTCGCCGAACCGGCGGTAGAGGTCGCCCACCGCGCCGTGGAGCTGCTCCTCGACATGGCGCTCGATGTCGCGCTTCACCCGTTCGGTGTCGTCGGAGGCGAGCTGGGCGATGAAGTGCTCGGCGTCCGGCACCGGCGTGATGCGGTAGCGGATGGCGAACTTGCCCTGGAGCGCCTCCTTGGACGGATAGTCCTCGATGCGGAACAGCTTGCCGAGGTCGAGCCGGGCCTGGTCGATGTACTCGTCGTAGTCCTCGATGAAGCGGGCGCGCTGGCGCACCACCCGCTCGCGGAAGCCGTCCATCAGCTCGGTGTAGTGCTCGTAGTTGGCCACGGTGAGCAGCCGCGCGCCCTTGTCGTCCCAGGGCAGGCTATTGGCATAGTGCTTGGTCCTCGCTTCGCTCATGGTGGCGGTGAGCGCGGCGAAGGCGGCCTTGGGCAGCAGGCGCTTGTTGTAGCGCCCGGCGCTGGTCGAGGCTTCGTGGGCGACGGCGACATGGTCGCTCGCCTGGCGGTCGTAGAGCCGGCCGGACCAGGCGGCGATGTGCAGCCCGACCAGCATGGCGTCGCGGTTGAGGTCCATGAAATCCTCCTCTCGGGTTAGCGGAGCGTCCACACGGGGACGTCGAGGAAGGCGGCGAGCTTCCGCCTGGCCGCGTGGAGGCTCGGCGCCCGCACGGCGTATCTGCGCGACGGGGAATCCCCCGCCGGATAGTGGGTGACCCACCAGTGCATGGCGTTCTCCTTCACTGGGTCTTGGCCGCCGCCCAGCGGATGAAGGCGGGCGAGCGCTGGAGCGCGGGCTCGCGGCGGACGCAGGCGCCGACGAGCGATTCGCCGACCTCGCGGCGGAGCCGGGTGGCGTAGGTGACGATGGCGTCCAGGTTGACGTCGGAGGCCATGCGGTAGAGCGAGCCGCAGAGCGCCATCAGCGTGCTGGCGTTGTCCGGGATATCGGCGTTGCCGGGATCGTCGAGGACGGCCCTCGGGTGGGGCAGCTCCCGCCAGACCTTGAGGAACGCGGTGAACTCCGCCGCCGCGGCCTCGCCCACCGTGCCCCGGAACAGCGCCCGCTCGACCCCGGCATCGAGACCGTTGCGGTTCTTGACGATGTTGCTGGCAAACTGCCAGCTCCGGGGGCTCGGGAAAGCGTGCTCCTTCGACCGGGCATCGAACTGGCTCAGCAGCTCCGGTTCGAGCTCGATGAAGAACAGCACCTCCGGGGCGATCCCGTTCGCCGCGCCCCAGGCAAGCCAGTCCCTCGCGTCGACCCGGATCTCCAGATGGACGAAGCGGTTGGCGAGCGGCGCCGGCATGCGGTGCACGATCGAGCGGTCCTGCTCGCGGTTGCCGCAGGCGATGATCGCGGCGCCGGGCGGCAGCTCGTATTCGCCGATCCTGCGCTCCAGGCAGAGCTGGAACAGGGCGACCTGCACCATGGGGACGGAAGACGGGAGCTCCTCGAGATTGATGAGGAACGGTTCGGTGCTGTCGGTGGGCGGCAGAAAGGCGGGCGGCGCCCATCGGGTGCGGCCGAACTCGTCGCGCCACGGGATGCCGCGCAGATCGACGGGATCGAGGAGCGGGCCGCGGACGTCCATGTACTGGTAGCCCAGGGCGTCGGCGGTCTGGTTCGAGACCTGGCTCTTTCCGCATCCGGGCCCGCCCCAGACCATGCACGGCTGGCGGGCCTCGACCAGAACGGTGAGGACTTCAGCAAGCTCGCTCGGGCGCAGCGTGTAGTCGGCGGAGATGGTCTCGGGCAAGGTCATGGGCAGCCTCCGGATTGGCGGAAATGCGGCGCGGGCACTCCCACCGGGCGCCCCGCCGTTCACCGGAACCTCCGCTGTCCTTTCCTCGTCGTGCCGGGGGGCTTTTGGCCGGCGCGCCACGCGGGAGGCCGGCGCCGGGAGGGCGTCTGCGGTCAGGCGCCGATCGGGTCCGCCGGGTCTTCGAAGCCGCCGCCGGCAGCCAGGGGAACGCCGGTCAGTTCCGGAAGCGGCCTGCGCGTCGGCGACAGCGTGTGGCCGATGCGGCGTTCGGTCCGCGCATAGCGCCGGTAGAGAGCGGGACGGAGTTCGGCCGCCGTCCGCAGGTCCCCGGGGGACGAGAAAATGCAGAACGAGCAGCTGCACCGCGACAGATGGCGATAGATCCAGTGCGGCGACTGTCCGGCGAGGCGAATGACGCGGAACACGTCCTCGGTGGAAAGGTCGAAGATCGGCAGCCAGTCGAAAACTTCGCGGCCGGCGACGCTCATGCGCTCGTTGCGCCGCCAGGGGACGCGCCCGGCGCGGGCGGCGCTCTCGTCGCGCCGGATGCCGAGGCAGTTCAGCAGGCGCCCGTCGAAGCGCGGATGGATCTTCAGATACCGTCGCAGCTCGCGCTCGATCGGTCCGCGCTTATGCTCCGCGGTACACCATCTTTGCCGGACCCCGGGGAACATGCCGCGTTCCTCGACGCGGTCGAGCAGCGACTTGCCGGATGCGACGGGCGCCAATACCAGCGGCACGCCGGCCGGCAGCGTCGCCTCGATATGCTCGACCGTCCCGGGCCATTCCACCTCGCCGAGCGGGGCGTGCACCGCCACGATCTGGTCACGGGGGACGATCCGGGACAGCAGGATCGTCATGGCCTGGCTGTCCTTGCCGCCGCTGGTATTGATGGCGACGAGAGCGCCGGCGCGGATTGTCTCCCGGCACGCGGGCGGCAGGTGGATGTCGGCAGGTTCGGCGGGCATGGATCGGGCTCCCGGCTGGCGGCGCGGAAGACCGCTCCGGGGTCCCCCGCTTCGCCCGGAAGACGCTGGCCTCTGCCTCGCTCCGGCGCGCACCCGTCCGGCGGGCAACGCCGCGTGGACGGCGTTCCAGGAGGAGCCTCACCGCGCGCCGGTCGGGGAGCCGCGAGCCGTTGTCGCTCGATCTGACGCCGGTGGAACAGCGGCGACGGAATCGCCGGGCGCATGCATTTGTGGTAGTCGATGCGGAACCGGGCGATGCGCCATCAGGGGAAGGCGGAAGAGCGCAGCGTCAGTGCGGGAGGTGAGCACATGAACAAGATGGAGATGGCCGACCGTTTGGCTGCCCGCATGGGGCTGAGCAAAGGCGCTGCGAGGGATGCCGTGGACGGCGTATTCGCCATAATCGGCGAGGCGCTTGCCGATGGCGAGGATGTCCGGCTGCCGGGCTTTGGAACCTTCGCCACCAGGAGCCGGCCGGCCCGTACCGGACGCAACCCGAGGACCGGTGAGGCCGTTTCGATACCGGCGACCACGTCGCCAACGTTCAAGGCGGGGAGGACGCTCAAGGACGCCGTAAATGCGGGATCGGGGTCGTGACGGTGCGACGGGAAAGGAGCGCGGCCGGAGGCGACGCAAACGGCCTGGATATTGAATCGGGGCGATTTCTATACGGTGACGGTCTCTTTCCGAGCCTCGAGGCCGCCGTCGGAGAGACCCAAGGCTTCTGCCAGGTTGGGGGCTACGCCGCCGGCGCGGCGCATGGTGCTTCGCGTATGAGGCAAGCAGATCTTGCAAGAGGCTGACATGGTTGTTGGTAAAGAGGGAAACGCCGATGACTTGGGTGCCATATCTGTGCCCTCATGGTCGGATAAGGGGAAGGCCCCTCACGCGATACGTTCGTCGCGCGAAGACAGAGCGGCGTCGACGCAGCGCAACGCGAAGGGGAGGATGGAGGACTGAAAGGCCGGTTGGAGCAGGTTCCTGAAGACCGTGGAGGCGTTGCTGGATGGCCGCGCTCTGGAGATCGAATCCATCATGGGGTATGTCTCGGAGAGGACGGACCGACAGCCTATGAAACAGGGAATGGCGTCGGCTGCCTTTGAATTGAAGGGACTAGAGGTGCCATTACGTTACAAAAGTGAATTGTTGGCGCTCGATACGGCGTATAGCGCAGCGATGAGGATTGAAATTGACGAACTTATCAAGATCGTTCACAAGCAAAGCTTCGGCCCGCTAATTACCATAGGCTCAGGAGGTTCATTTTCCTCCGCTACATTCGGGGCCGCCATACATGAGCGGGTCACACAGGAACTAGCCCGCGCAGTAACACCCCTCGAGTTTTTGGATGCTTCTGACATTAACGCATCAGTGATGTGCTTTAGTGCCAGTGGGCGAAACAGGGATATTACCTACGCTCTCACATCTGCGGCAAGAAGAGAGTGTGGACCGGTGAGCGCATTCGTGATGGATCGTCGCACCCCGCTCCACGCTGTTGCCCGGAAGTACACCTATTGTCAAATAGCTGAGTGCTGCGACGCTTCTTTTCGCGACGGGTTCTTGGCAGTCGCTACTCTTCTAGCGACTTCAATTGTGATGACACGCGCCTACGCCGCTATTTCTAACGAACATCATGGCCTTCCCACTAATTTGTCCGATCTGGAACGGGAAACACTTCGGGGCGAGCGGTACACGGACATTCCAGAGAAGGCCAAGACGGCTCTCTTGCATGAAACAGCGTCCCTCTTGGTTAGTCCACTGTTTAAGGCAACCGCGATTGATCTAGAATCACGGTTCGTTGAAGCAGCGTTGGGTAACATCCACGTGGCCGATTTGCGCAACTTCGGCCATGGAAGACATCACTGGATCGCCAAACGCGGAAACAATACCGGAATTGTAGTTCTTGCAAGCGATCGGAACCGGTCGCTAGCCAACAGAACTACACGATTGTTACCTCCGACTAGTGACGTTTGCAGAATTGATTTGCACGGAAACATTGCGGCTCAAGCAATATCTGCTTTGGTTGTAGGACTGTACATTAGTTGTGGAGCTGGCGAGATTCGAGGCATTGATCCTGGAAAACCCGGAGTGCCGCAATTCGGCCGCAAGCTATATCATCTGAGCCCGGGAAGGCGGCCGACATCAGAACTGGAACTAGACAAGCGAGCAGCGATTCGACGCAAGTGCTATCGCGACAGATCAATCGATCACCAATCAGCGTTACAGGCAGGATATGTTGAAGCTGTAGGAAGGCTGGCGACTACCAGTTTTGGCGCGATTGTCTTCGATTACGACGGAACGCTTTGTGGAGAAGAAGATAGGTTTAGGAGTATGCCGAAAAATGTTGCGGAAGGTTTAGAGAAGTTGAATGAAGCCGGAGTGGCTATAGGGATTGCCACAGGCCGTGGAAGCTCTGCCGGAAAGGCCATGAGAGAATCGCTGCCATCCCAACTGTGGAGCAGGATCGTGATTGGGTATTACAATGGAGCGGTGATAACCAGCTTAGAAGATGATCGTGACGAGTTGGTCCAAGATGATGCTCCGGAACGATTGATCCACGCCTTACAAAGAGACGAAATCCTCGGTGGCGCGGAGATACGTTCAAATGCATTGCAGGTATCCTTGCGTCTTGAGTACAGCGATTCGCTAATGGATATGTATGAACGGACACATATAGTATTGAGCGACCAGCAAATAGAAGCAAAGGTCCATGCCTCAGGTCATTCAATTGATGTTTTGTTAGGCCGGGAATCAAAATGCTCGGTTGTGGATCATATAAAGATCCATAAAAGGGCTAATGGCATACTCAGAGTGGGCGATAAGGGACGCTGGCCGGGAAACGATGCAGACTTACTGAAGGATAAATTCGGGTTGAGCGTCGACGAGGTCAGCGAGGATCCGGATACGTGCTGGAACATGGCGCCAGCCGGAGTACGGGGGGTGCAGGCAACACTCCATTACCTGAACAGACTGGAGCGGCATGGTGACGGAGTGAAACTAGTATTACCCGCATATGAAGGATTGAGCTTCAATGAAGCGTGATTTGGCGGAAAAGCTACTGAGCCACTACCTGAATTGGGGGCCGGCGAAGAAAGCGGAAGAACGACGATTGCTGGAGGCGTTGGCGGCGTACAAATATGACGAGTACCAACAGTTCAAGCCAGGCAGGAGGTTTGTTGAGAGCTTGGCTTTGTGGTTGAGGCAATTCAAGTCACTGACGGAAAGGGAAACCGCGTACGACTTTGTGAAGGGTCGGCTGATATTTGTATCGGAGGCGGAAATGGTTCACTTGGTACAGTTGGCGTTCCCTACGATCATAAGGCCGCATTTGATGAAGTTAGTGGCCGAAGAGAATGGCATTGCGCCATATCGAGTCAAGGCCATCTGTGAGTCTCAAGAGTTCCGGCACTTGCTCAGACGAACGCTGTTTCTGGGCCTCAGCGATGGAGCGCGCACAGACCAGCTGCGGCGGGCAAATCCACGCACTTTGTCTAACGAGCAGATTTGGCACGCGTACGATGTATCGGAGGCTAAAGTATCGGATCTTCGAAGCGAACTAAGGAAAGACCTAGGCTCTCAGATCAGCGAGGAAGAATGCTCTTTTAGCACTGTCGTGCTATTGGACGACTTCACAGCGAGCGGAACGAGTTATATCCGGAAGGACGACTGCACAAGTAAATGGAGTGGAAAGATCCCGAAGGTGCTGGAGAGATTGGAGGCAACCGAAAATTTGGGAAGTCTGGTAGCACGAAACAATTTGAAAGTCATCGTTTTGATCTACGTGGCATCCGCGCAGGCGGTGGGGCACATACAGGAAATGATTAGGGAGGTGCCGTTTTCTATGGGTGAGATAGACTTTTTCGTACTTTACGAAATTGGTGAGGACGTCCAACTACGTTCGCCAGGCGACGACGGGATATTGTCAGTAGCGAGTGATTCGCACTATTATGATAGTGCAGTGGATGATAAGCACGCCGCTGTCGGAGGGACGACGTATCAGATGGGGTACGCGAACTGCCGGTTGCCGGTGGTTCTTAGTCACAATACGCCGAACAACTCTATATATTTGCTTTGGGCGGAGGAAGAATCAAGAATAAATGGTCTATTTCCTAGAGTTAGCCGACATAGGGAATATGAGTGATGCGCAATCCTTTCCGGCTTAGAGCAGCCCAACGGGCGGTGAGCGATGACGATTTCGTTCGGCTATTTGGATCCGGCGCTTTGGACCTCCTTGACGACGTGGGCGATCCTTGGCGTGGAGTAGTATTTTTGCGGAGTGCGCCCGGAGGTGGGAAGACTTCGGTATTGCGGCTCCTGACCCCCAGGCCAATGAGAGTGGCTGCTGCACTGCGTGATGATGAGTGGTGTAGGCCGACATATGAGGCTCTTCGGAAGCATGGCGCCATGGGTGAAGACGGCCCCGGGGTGCTGGGGGTCTTTGTTGGGTTCACCAATGAATATCGTGATTTAGAGGAAGTGGACCGGGGCGGAAGTATGTTTCGAGCATTGTTGAACGCCCGCATTGTTATTGCCACTGTCAGGGCACTGTTGGACAGAAGCGACAGAGCGTACCCGAGCGACTTGGATACAGTGGATACGGCGTGGCTTCCAGATTCGGATAGCACCATTCCCAATAGTGCGTCTGGCAAAGAGCTGTTTGAGTGGGCGTCTGGTATTGAAAGAGGGTTCTACGAAGAGCTTGATTCGCTTCGAGACGTCGAGCATGAGCGTATAGGACATACGCGTTTGGACGCCCTAAAATGGTTCGCTAATGCCACATTGCGTGACGCGCATGGGGCAGTAGAGTTGAAACGGGTTCTGCTTTTGGATGATTTGCAATTTCTATCCGACGGTCAGCGACGGACGTTGACCGACACGGTAGTACAAGCGCGGGAGAATTGTGGGGTTTGGATTGCTGAACGAATGGAGGCGTTGAGTCACCAAGAACTCCTGAGTGAAGGAGCGTTAGAGGCGCGAGATTACCAGGGCGTAATCCAGCTGGAGAATAAGTGGTCGCGAAGACTGCCAGCTTATACTCGGTTCGTTGGACAAATCGCTGATTTACGAGCTAGGAGGGCGGATGGATTCAGCGATCGGGAGCTGTTTCCTTTAATAGCGGAATCAGATGACGAGGCGAGGTGGCGGAGTAGATTTCAAGCAGAAGAAAAGAATATCAGGAATCGTATTGAAGACAGAGTGACGGGGAATGAGCGGTACAGGGATTGGCTAATAGGGACAGAGCAAGGTAGGGGGTCAGCTTTCGAAAGGGCCAAGCGGTGGAGGGAGACGGAAATACTCGTGGAGCGCGACTTAGCAAATAGGCAGGGAGCGTTTGATTTTGATGTTTTGGGCCAGGATGACTACGAGAACCGGACGAGCGGTTCAATTGAACAGGCGGCCGAACTGTTCTTGAGGCGCGAACTGGAAGCGCCGTATTATTTTGGGAAGGAGACTCTAGCGGCGGTTTCTTCAACCAATGTTGATCAGTATGTAGATGTGGCTGGAGATTTGTTTGAGGAGATATCAGCATCTATTGCTGGACCTCGGAGCAGGCCGCCGTCACTGTCCGCGGAGAGGCAGGATGCACTTATTCGCGCTGCGGCAGATCGCAGATGGTCCGAGCTGCCAAGGAGGCTCCCTCACGGGTATGAGGCACGCAAGCTGCTGGATGCTGTATCTGCATTTTGCCAGACGGAGACCTACAGGCCAACGGCTCCCTACGCACCGGGGGTAACGGGTTTTGCGGTGACGATGCGGGAACGCGAGCGGCTGATCAGCGACGAGTTCGAAGGACAGCCCGAAATGTTAATGTTGCGCAATGTGTTATCAACGCTTTTGGCGCACAATCTCTTGACGCCAAGATTGGATCACAGGAACAAGGGAAGAAACTATTTAGTGTTTTACTTGAACCGCTTGGTTTGTGTGCGATTTCATCTGCCATTAAGGTACGGTGGTTGGAGAGCGAAGTCGTTGGATGAACTATGCAAATGGTTGACCGTATCTCCTAGGCCAAGTAGGGAGGTGCGTCGTGTCCATTGAGCCTGGGGTAATGAGGTGGGATCCCTACGTACTTGCTCGTGGGACAGATTTCGATGGATTCTGGAGGGATCAACTTCAGCGTAGTAGGCGTGATGTATTAATGGTCGTAGGTCGAGGTTTTGACGTTCGTGCTTTGGATGTTTCCGAGCGACTGCTTGGGATAGGAGGACATGGGCGAAGAGATGCGTGGCTAATGGATTTCGATAACGGGCAGGTGGATAGTGAGCAAAGGATCGAAATGACAAGAGACAATTTAGAAGGCTATGAGAGACTGTTTGGCGACAGAGTAGTTAACACGCTGGAAATTGCTTTAGGAAATGCGCAACGCCCCACCGCAACGTCGAGAAACACTAAAAGGGCCTTTGCGAACGCAAATTCCTTCTTATGCTACGACGATATTGTTTTGGACATTAGTGCTGTTCCGAGGATGGTGGCGCTGACGGCTTTGGCGGTGTTAATTGCGCGGCTGGACGATGTCTTGGAAAACAATGGCAAGAACATTAATCTGCATGTGACAACTGCTGAGAGTGTGACATCCGATCGCAGTACGGTAAGCGGATCATTGAGCGACGTTGTGACCACAATTGTTGGATTTTCTGGTAGCAAGAATGCTCAAAGCGATGAGTTCATGCCGAGAGTGTGGTTTCCTGTGCTAGGGGAACACCAGGAAGCGAGACTATTGAAGATAAGGGACGACCTGATGCCGGACGAAATTTGTCCAGTCCTGCCATTCCCGTCTCGGGAACCTAGAAGAGGCGACGAAATAATCGCAAGTTATCAGCAGACACTATTCGACGATTTTCAGATCGAGCCGCGCAATATTTTGCATGCATCTGAATTCAATCCATTCGAAGCTTACAAGCAGATTTTTTGGGCAATCGATCGGTATCGAGATGCGCTGGCCGACCTTGGGGGGTGCAAGGCCTATGTATCACCACTATCGTCTAAGCTTCTGTCGGTGGGAGCGTTGTTAGCGTGTTACGAACACAAGACGCGAGGGAGTGCCAATAGAAAGTTGGATGTGGGAATGCCTTATGTGGAGTCATTGTCCTATGGAGACGTTAGCCAGAGCAGAGACGACCCACGCGAACTGTATTCGATGTGGATAAGGGGAGGATGGGAGACATGAAACGCATTGGCGTACAAGTTCGCCAAACAGAAGAGGGACCCGTGTGCATCGGCTGTGGGTTTGTTGCGCTGGACATTGTCGAGGGAGAAAGGGGGCATTTTGCGGCAGCGGGCGGTTCATGTGGGAACGTGATGGCAATTCTCAGCTGGCTGGGCTGGAATTCACAGCTTATCGCACGGTTAGGCAATGACGAGGCGGGGGACCTCGTTGCGGTTGAGCTCGAGGCGGAAGGTGTCGACGTAACTCGGCTAGTGCGGCAAAGTTCTGTGACTACACCAATTGTTATTCAAAGGTTTGTCACGAGCAAAGAGGGGGGACGAGTCCATCGATTTTCGATTTCGTGCCCGGAGTGCGGCGCATGGCTGCCGAGATACAGGCCGATAACGCTTAAGCAAATTGAAACAGTGGTATTGACAGACGATGCGCCGAAGGCCTTTTACTTTGATCGCGTAACCCCGGCCGCACTGAGGGTGAGTAAGTGGGCAAGGGCAAAGGGGTCTCTGATCGTATTCGAGCCGTCATCTATCGGCGACGAAGGGATGTTTCGCAGGGCGGTGGAGGACTGCGACGTATTGAAGTATTCTAAGGAGCGGCTTGGACATGTTCCGGATCTGGCGGCTAGCGGTAAGCCGAAGCTGATTGTGGAAACGGCGGGAGCGGAAGGTTTAGCACTACGCTGGAAAGGAAAGTGGAGTCACTTACCGGCATTTGAGGTAGAGAAGATACGGGATGCGGCTGGATCAGGCGATTGGTGTACGGCAGCGCTTATTCACAAACTCGGGGGCGTTGGTTGCGTGGGCTTGTCTCGGTTGAAGAGGTCGGACGTAGAAGACGCACTGCGCCTTGGTCAAGGTCTGGCGGCATTAAACTGCATGTTTGAAGGAGCCCGAGGCTTGATGAGCAATAAGGATATTGCTTCCACAAATGTGGGTTTGAAGGTGTTGCAGGAACGATCAAATGTTCCAGACGAGTGGACGGTACGCAAAGATGGGTATTCCACTGTCCCAGAGAGGGTGTGTGAGTTATGTAAGCCGAAAGAGAGCGGGTCGGGACAAGGTCAAGCAAGGAGGGTTAGGGGAACGGTATAGGGTCCGCGAATGGTTTTGTGGGTAGCTAGTAGGTTACGCGGACATCGTGGGTGTTTGGTGGCTTGAGTGAGATACTAAAGAAAAAAACAGCGTGCGCTCACGTAGTCGTCTTGTCAGCATGAGTAACGGGCGACAGGTTCCCGCCGATGCTCCCGGTGATCCGGGCCGCGGCGTTCTGGATGGAATCCCGGGCCAAGTGAGCGTACCGCGCCGTGGTCTGCACCTGCGTGTGACCAAGCAGTTTTCCGATCATCGTGAGGCTTTCGCCCAGGGCCAGCGCCCTCGACGCATAGGAGTGCCTGAGGTCATGAATTCGCACGTCCTCCAGCCCGGCGCGCGTGCGGATGCGGCGCCAGGGGCGCTGGAGATCGGTGAGATGGGTGCCCGGCACCTTGCCGCGGATGACCCAGGGATTGTCCTCCTCGCGGGGCAGGGCCGCCAGCACGGCACGGGCCTCGGGCCCGAGCGGCACGGCCCGCCCGCCGGTCTTCGCGTCGGGGAGCTCGATGCAGTCATCCCTGACGTATTCCCAGCGCAGGAACTGGATCTCCGACAGCCGGCAGCCGGTCAGCAGCAACAGGCGGAAGGCGGCGACCGCGGACGGCATCTCGCTCTCGGCCTCTGCGAGGACCTCGCCCAGCCGCTCGGTCTCCTCGGCCGACAGGAACCGCTCGCGCTTGCTCTCCTTGTAGCGCTTGACGTGCCGGCAGGGGTTGGACCCGTCGGGCCGCAGGCCCCAGATTTCGGCGAGCGAGAACATCTTGGAGAGGACGCCCAGCGTCCGGTTCGCCTGGTAGGGCTTGTCGCGCAGGTCGAAGTGCAGCTTGGCGATGTCCTTGCGCTCCACGCCGGCGATCCGCATCCCGCCGATCGCAGGGTCGATGAACAGCTCCACCGACCGCCGGTATTCCCCCTGGGTGCTGGGTTTGCAGTGGACGGGGACATACTCCTCGAGGAAGCGCCGGCCGAGATCGGCCATGACCGGCTCGGCCTGCTGCTTGGCATCGGCATCGCGCGGATCGATGCCGTTCTTCGCCTGGGCCAGGATCTCCAGCGCTGCGGCCCTCGCCTCATCGGCGGTGATGCGCCCGTGCAGGCCGAGGGTGAACCAGCGCAGCTTGCCGCGGACGCGGGTCTGGAGGACGTAGTTCTTCCGGCCCGACTTCCGGATGCGGAGGGCGAAGCCGGTCAGCTCGCCGTCCCAGTAGATCGTATCGGCGCCGTTCGGCTTGATGGCCTCCACGGCGCGCCTGGTGAGCTTGGGAATGCGGTTTGGCATGGGACTGAATTCTTGACGTCGGAAGGGCAGTCTAGCAAGCTGGCCAACTATTGGCAAACACTTTGGATGGTTTCGCAGCGCAGGGGAGGCGGCGCATGCGTCCGAAACAAATTAGAAGACTCCAATATATCAGCAGGTTATCAACACTCAGTCGTCGTCAGCGCATCTGAGACGCAGTTTGTGGTCACACTCTAAACCTGAAAGTCTCAGGTTCAGGTCCTGCCCCCGCAACCAACCAAAGCCCTTGAAAACAGCAACGTGTTCGAGGGCTTTGTGACGCGGCGAAACGGCCGATCTGGCAAGCCGACAAACTATTGCAAACACTTTGCCGTGGACCATGGGCGCGAAGCGGGCACACCTCTCGGGTGGCGGCCTTGAGCGCGGTTTTCTTTGGCCACTTGCGTTGTGGTGCCCTCGGGTGCCGGTTTCTCCTGGTTTGGCTAGGGTCAGGCGTCTCCTTGCGGCTCCCGAGCTTCAGCCGGCCAGCTCGATTGACGCGGCTCTTCGATGCTTACTCGCAGGGATACGATCCCGAATTGTCGGAAATTAGCTGCTCGATAGCGCGGACGGCTTCGAATATTGCCGATAACGTTCGAGGACCGTGACATATTGGCTGCCTTCCATGGCACCACCTTACGGCGTCCATTCGAATATAATTCGACAATCCAGGCACACTTCGTTCTGAGCAACTCTTCAAGGAAAGCGCTTGACGGCGACGGATCTAGTTCGATGGGCAATGGGTCTTGCCTGCATGGTGCCAACTCGCCGTCGTCAAGAGCGACCGAGCGTCTGTCGGAGTTTTGTCCCCGTGTTGCCGCTGCGTTTCGCGCTGTCCGCGTAGCGGACATTCCACCTGCCCCGGCCGCGTTTCCAGGCATTTTCTCAAGAAAACCTGCGATCGTTCCCGGATCGGGCCTGTGACCCGATATTTCCTCTACCTTGTCCACAAGTTCTTCACGCAAGAGACTGCTCGGGTCGCCGAGCACCTGTTGCCAGGCATCTTGCAGAGCGGCGCGCACGCGCCTGTCGCGTTCCTGGCTCTCAAATTCTCGCTTGGCTTCCTCCTGCGCTTTACCATCGACCACGTCACTGCGATTGAGGAAGCGATAAAGCGCCACCGCCGCATCTTCGGGAAGCTGCTCGCGAAAATTCACACTATAGAAACGACGCTGTTCCCAGCTAGTTCCGGCTGTCGGCAAATAGAGCCACCAGACGAGGCCGTCCGTGAGCGCGGCCAGCGCCACACCCTCATCGAAGGCGTAACGCAGCAATTGCTCCTGGTGCTCGGTAAGGTCCGCACCTGCCCGCTTCACTTCGATCAGGACGAGGTTGCGCGCCTGGCTGCGGAGACAATAGTCCACGCGCCCGCCCCGAACCGAGTATTCGCGGGCAACCTGGTCGTGGTCGAGCGTGTCCCAGTCCAACTTTCCGATGACGGTATTCACCGCGCGCTCGCGCGTGTCCTGCTCGCTGCTCTGGGAGAAGTCGATTTCGGCCAGCCGCCCAATCAAGGCTTCGAGTTTCGAAAGATCAGTCATCGCCCGCAGCCTACACCGTTTTCACAAACGCCGGAACCAGGCCGTCACGCACTTCGCGGAAGACGATTTCCACCGGCAGGTCGAGCCTGAGCGCAGCGGCCTCCGCACCCGGCATTGAGGCGCACACCTTCCTCCAGATCGACAGTCGCCATGACATAGGGGTTCTCGTCGTGGAGGGCCGGGACGAAGGGGTGGTGGATTTACGTCCAGCTATGGAGCCGGCCCTGCCGCGCGGCCTCGATCCATTGCACCTCCAGTGAATGGCAGGCGGCCCACATCGGGCGGGGATAGTGGTGGACCAAGCCGCAACCGCCGCATTACTGGAGCAGCATGCGGCGCTCCTTCAACCCGTTCCAATAAGGCTTCGGATCCATCTCGAAGATCGGCGCGGCTTGGTGTCGGCGATGATGGACAACCTGCGCGCCTTGCTGTTCGCGGAGCTGCCTGACTTCGGGCGATATCTCGGCGACCACGGCAAGGTGATCGCGAACCACTCGACGGGCCGGGTCCCGGCGTCGAGAACCTCGCAGCCCAGTGGGCCGAGAAGAACGGCGTCTACCAGATCGTCTGCAAGCCGGACTGGTCCCGCCACGGACGCGCCGCACCGTTCCGGCGCAACGACGAACTGCTGAACCTCCTGCCGAAGGGCATCATCGACGACCTCGTCGAGAAGGCAATGACGCTCGGCATCCCCGTCGTCCGGTCGTAGGCCGCGACGCGGCTCGTTCGTCATCTCTTCCGACATCGCCGGGTGCGGCGGCGCGGACAGCGTCGCATCGGCGACCGCGCATTGCCCGCCGCACATCTCCCGGCGCTCTCATCGGCGCTTCGCGCCTCGCCGGCGTCGGCTTCGCCGTTCGCCGCCATCGCCGGGGCCGCGTGCGATCACGACGGCGCTTCCGTCGCCGCGCCTTGCGGCCCGCTTCGCACGCCTGCCCGCGCGGCTGACGCCGCGGTAACGGGTCGCCGTCATCGGTTGAGCTCGCGGAACATGTGAGACCGCGAACCATCGCGTTACACACCGACGCGTTCGTCATGCCCGGCTGCGCTGCGGTAACGTGTGCGCGACGCTCGGCGGCTCGGTGTAGCATGTGCGGCGATGCCGGTGCGCCGAGGCAACGGACCATCCAGCGCACCGGCTCCGTGTGCCATGTGTGGAGATCGCCGTCGGCTGCTTGCGGAGCGTGCCCCGTTTTGTTACCTCTGCAACCGCACGACACTGCGGAACGCGCCCGATGATCACGGGCGAATCACGCAGCCGGATCCAAACCTGCAAGCCTGCACGACGATCACCACGCTTCAAATCGAAACTGACCGGAGAAATCTGGAACAACCACAATAATCATGCACGGCATAATCCGGAACAACAGCTACGAGACAGTTCGAGATCCAACAGCTCCCTGCGAACCGCATGGTCGCAGCACGCAGAGCGATTTGTTCACGGAGAACCCAAGCCTCAGCCTCTTCCCAAAGAGGTCTCGATCAATCCACACGACGCGGCAACGACGCCGCAAATTGCTCAGTAAAACACGTCCGCCGGTGTCTCAATGTCGTTGACAGATTCCGAGGTGCGCCGACTACCGCACGGTCCTCAGCTTTCCGTTGGCGGCCGACAGTCATCCAAATCCCTGCAATTCAGGCGGCTTACCCCGAGGTCAGGCCGGCATCAACGGGTGAGCAGATACACATCATGAAGTATCGGGCCGATATAGACGGGCTGCGAGCTCTCGCCGTGTTGCTGGTGGTCGGGTATCATGGTGCGCCAGACATAGTTGCAAAAGGCTTTATTGGAGTCGATATATTTTTTGTCATAAGTGGCTATTTGATAACGCACATAATCCTTGAACGTGTCCTTAAAGGTGAATTTTCTATTTGGTGGTTTTTCTCTCGTCGCATAAAGCGTTTATTTCCCGCACTCATACTCGTGATGCTATTCGTGTTGATCTTTGGGTGGTTCTCTCTTCTGGCGGAGGAATACGATCTTCTCGGCAAGCATGTTGTTGGTGGTGCATTCTTTGTAGCAAATTTTCTGTTTGCGGCAGAGGTGGGTTATTTTGATGTTTCGGCACTATACAAGCCGCTACTTCATCTATGGAGCCTTGCTGTTGAGGAACAGTTTTATCTGTTCTTCCCTGGATTTCTGCTCTTCCTTTACGCGTGTCGAGCCAATATCATGGCAATCTTGTTGGTTGCGTTCGTTTGTTCTCTATTGTTCGGCATTTACGAGGCTTCTGTGGCGCCGGGGCGTGCATTTTTTCTGCCACTTGCGCGATTCTGGGAATTGCTGGCGGGCGGCATCTTGGCCTGTGGGACTCTTCGCTGGGGTGCGGACATTTCCACTGTCTGGCACCGGGCAGACAGGTACCTGTCGGACCTCATCGAACGAGTTGGCCTTGGTGCAGTCCCGAGTGTCCGCGCTGCCACCCTCGTATCGGGAGCCGGGTTCCTGTTCATTGCCGGCGCACTGTTTCTGATCCCTGACGGGGTCGCGTATCCAGGAGTGGCGGCAATGCTGCCGGTTGCTGGCGCATTCTTCATCATTATGGCGGGGCCTGAGGCCGGCTTCAATCGCATCCTGCTGACGAACCGCCCAGCAATCTGGTTCGGTCTTATCAGCTATCCACTCTACCTGTGGCATTGGCCGGTCCTCTCCTTCATGGCCATCGTTGACGGAGATCTACCTCATCGGGACGCACGTCTGATTGCCATGTGCAGTTGCGTACTTTTGGCGTGGGCAACCTATCAATTTATTGAAAAGTATATCCGACATCATCACTCAAATACAGTGGTGCCAGCCCTTTTACTTGTAACCATAACACTAACAGGAGCGGGAGGAGGTATGGTTTATATTGTTGATGGGGTTAAAGAGCGAAAATGGTTACAAAACGAATTTTCTCACAATGGAGACATACAGTCTTTGCATCCGGAGTATAAAAGAGGAAGTACGTGGATTTGTCCGCGGGTGAATGCCAAAGGAGCAATCTGTACCAGCACGGGAGAGCGACCATCAGTTGTTGTTATTGGAGACAGTCACGCTTTAGCAACATATGCAGTGTTGCGTCACATTTACAGGGACAAAGAATTAGATATAGGGTTGGTTGGAATTGGCGGTTGTCCATCATTGCTAGGTGTCGTAAGCCATGATCCAGGCACATCGGACACAAGACAATGTCCGCAATACATGGACTTTACGCTAAATACAATACTTGAACAAAAGCATGTCAAACATATTGTTTTATCGAATCGCATTGCATTGTACGTTAACGGAACGGGCTTTGGAAGGAAAGAAAGAGGTTTATCTGGATGGGTCTTTCACAAGAATGGGGAAAAAAACAAGCAAATGAGAGTTGATGTATTTTTTGATGCGCTGCGTGATACCGTTCGTCGCGCACATGAAGCCGGCAAACGCATATCAATCGTACATGGTACGCCGGAACTGGGGTTCGACGTCAAGTCGTGTGCACCGCTCCGGCCGTACGTCATGAAACCTGCCCGGAAAGTGTGTGCCATCAAGCGATCGGAATTTGAAAGTAGAACCCGATCCTATCGCGAACGGTTGGCCGGATTCCTGAGAGAACACCCAGAAGTCGGAAGTGCCAATATTTCATCGGCCCTTTGTGATGCCGAGCTGTGTTATGGGGCAGGCAAGGGAATCCTGTACTACATGGATGATGATCATCTCAGTCGCTGGGGAGCGCTTCATGTCAGTGAGCATGTCGCGCGCGAGCTCGGCGAACTGACCGGTCGAATTCCAGACCGGTAGCTCAACGTCGAGGTCGACCCATGTCTGGACCCGCACCGTAAGGGTGTCGGGTGATTATCGGCTTCGCGGTGCGCCAGGAGGCAAGGGAAATGTCGGCATCCGTCCAGGCCGGTCCGGGCTACCCATGCTTCGCGTCTAGTGGCCCAATTCTGAAGTGTTGATGATTTCCTCCTGCCGATCAGCGGTTTGGAGAGTCCGCAGGCAGAAGCGCTTGATGGTGGCCAGGAGTCGAGTAGCCGAGGGGAGTTTCACCCCTCGGCCCTCCCAGAACCGGACGTGAGACTCTCGCCTCATCCGGCTCCTACTCTCCAGCCGCCGGTCGGATACCGAGCTGCCACAGGACAAAGAGATTGAGGTCCCGTCGCGCGATGCGTCCAAGTCAATGCAAAACCGCCGCGGGTTTCGACGCCACCGTCAAGACCGACGGCTGGCCCGGCTACGCCTGCGTTCTCTCCGATCAACACGAAGTGCATGTCGTTGGGGACACCGTCGCTCATCTCATTTTCCCCTGGATCCAGCAGATCTGTTCCAACCCCGTAAGATGGGCGCGAGGCGTCTACCAAGGGTTGAGGCGCATTCATTGTGTCATTCGTGCGCCATGGAACTCCTTCACAACGGTGTCGACCGTGCCGTCATCGTATTGTGGCTCGGTCATGAATCCGTCGAGACCACGTACATCTACCTGCACGCCGATCTGAAACTGAAAGAGCAGGCTATGGCTCGTACCTCACACTTGCACATGCCGCCCGCACGATACCGGCCCGACGATGATGTGCTGACCTTCCTGAACAACCTAAGATTACCCCGGAATCGAGCACCCCTGAAGCCCGCTCCCCGCCATACTCCGGCGTCGATTCCGGAACAGCCTTGCCGCGATCCGGCTCGTTCAAGAGCCGGACCGGAATTGTCGGGCCGCCTGCAATTAGCTCAGGCATCGCAAATCAAGCCTTCAGTCCTTCGCCGCTGCGCGGATCTAACTGCACCGCGAACCTCCGATTCTTCGGGTTGTTGCACGTTCATTCCTCCTTCTCTTCTCCCACGGCTCGCCCGAAGGAAGCAAGGCAGCCGTCCGAAGACCGTCCGGGGCGTTTCCTGCGGCCGCTACTCGAACCTATGTTTGAGCAGAGTGCTCATGTTCGCATTGTGAAGAAAGGTGAGTCTGCAGCTGTTAGGCAGGAGAATAAGTGGTTCAGGGCAGCAGATTATTGAGGCTGACCCGAAGGTGTGGAGAAGAGCCCCTCCTTCGGAAATGCAAACACGTTCGTGCGACAGTGATCTCGAATGGATCAGTGCATCTGTCGCACGTCCCCCTCCTGGCGCCTGCGATGCGCCGCGCCCGGTCAAGCCGGCGCGGCCCCGTCGCGCTCGTCGTCATCGAGAATGTCCGCCCCGATACTGCCTGCCACTCTGGCCGAGGACGCCTTGATCGAGTCGCGCGCAAGGTGCGCGTAGCGCGCGGTCGTCTCGATCTTGTTGTGACCAAGTAGTTTGCCGATCATCGACAGCGACTCGCCGAGCGCCAGGGCCCGGGAGGCAAAGGAGTGTCTCAAGTCATGGATGCGCACACCCTCAAGGTCCGCCTCTTCGCGCACCCGTTCCCAGTAGTGATTGAGGTCGGCAAGATGCTTGCCCGGGTTCCTGCCAGGGATGACCCAGGGACTACCCTCGATGCGCGGCAGTGCTGCCAGTACCCGCGCCGCCGCGGGTGAGAGCGGCACAAGCCGCGCGCCGGATTTGGAATCGGGCAACCGAATCTCACCCACCGCGAGGTCCACGTTCTTCCATTCAAGCGCCACGATCTCGTTGCGTCGGCAGCCGGTCAGCATCAGTAGCCGGAGCGCCGCCGCCGGATGGACAGGAAGCCGGCTTTCGGCCTCCATTTCGTTCAACACCTGGCCGAGGCGGCGGAACTCTTCGTCGGTCAGGAACCGCTCGCGCTTGGTCTCCCGGTACTTGCGTACGAACTTGCACGGATTGGAGCCCGTGCGCAGTTCCCATTCCTCGGCGAGGTTGAACATCTTGCCGGCAACCTCCAGCACACGGTTCGCCTGGTAGGGCCGGTCGCGCAGCGCATGGTGGAGTTTCGCGACGTGTTCGCGCTCGACCTTGCCCACTGGCACATGGCCGTAGGCCGGCAGGATGAAGCTATTCACGACGCGGCGGTACATCTTCTGCGTGGACGGCTTGCAGCGGATGTCGACATGCTCCTCGAAATAGCGCACAGCCAATTCCGCCACCGTCACCGCCGAGACGGGCTTCTCGCCCGGCTCCTGCCCGCTCTTCAGCAGCGCAATGGTTTCGGCTGCCTTCTTGCGCGCCTGGTCGGCGGTCATCACGCCGTAGCGACCGAGCGTGATGCGCTTCGACTTGCCCTGCGTCCGGGTCTGGACGACGAACACCTTCGAGCCCGACGGATAGACCCTGACCCCGAAGCCGGGGATCTTGTCATCCCAGAACACGGCGTCCTTGTCCTCGACGGACAGTGCCTCGACGGTGCGTTTGGAAATGGTGCGATACTGGAGTTTGGCCATCGTCCCTCCGGTGTCGGAATTTCGGCTCCCGGCCGGATTTGCACTCCGTAAGCGTAAGCGTAGCGCAAGCGATCGAGCGATAATGGGAGAGAAGAGTAGGCGCGGCAAGCGTCCGGGTCAAGCCTTGTCGGCATGGGTCAGGTAACGGAAATCCCTTGATTTACAACGCTTCAGGCTCCGCGAGGCTCCGTCATGGTCCGTCAGTCATCAGGTGGCGAAATTGGCGTTTATGTGGGTCCCGCCGACGTCGATTCCCAACCGGTAGCGGTATGTCATGTCGATGTCCGCCCCGGCTCGTGGATGGTCCGGAGGGTCCCGTCGGGGAGCCTGGCGCTCATGTCCGCCACCGCGCGGTTTCGGCTTCGTCGACCGTCCAGGAGGCGGTATCCACGGCGACCTTGTAGACCTCGCGGGCCCGTTCGGCCGAGATCTTTCCCTCGCGGACGTCGCGCAGAACGAGAGCGGGGTCGCGTTCCTCCGGCGGACCGTATCCTCCTCCTCCGCAGGTCTGATAACTGATGACGTCGGCGGGCTTGAGGTCCACGGTGCTCTTCGAGCCCAGTTCGCGGGCCTCGCCATCAGGGTTGAGGATGTAGGAGGCCCTGCGCCCGTCCTGGCCTCCGAACAGCCCCCACGGACCCCAGCGGTCCCGGTCGGCGAGGATCGTGAAGGTCACGTCGTGGTCGTCGAACCGGTAGTCGCGGCGCACGCCGAGCCCGCCCCGGCTCCGGCCGGCGCCTTCGGAGTCCTCCACCAGCTCGTAGCGCAGGATGCGCACCGGATAGTTGATCTCGGTCTCCTCGACCGGCGCGTTCTCGGTGTTCTGGCCGTGGGTCTGGACCGCGTCCGGGCCATCGCTGTGCGCCCGGCCGCCGTAGCCCCCGCCGAGCGTCTCCAGGTAGCAGTAGTAGGCTCCGGTGCGGGGGTCGACGCCACCGAAACCGGCGTGGCACTGCATCGCCTTGGTTCCCGCGATCATCTGCTCGGGAATGGCCTGTGACAGCGCCTTGAAGATGGTGTCGTTCAGCCGGACCTGGGTCTCCCAGCCGGCCACCACCGGGAACGGATGCTCGCAGTTCACGACCGAGCCTTCCGGGGCAACCATCCGCACATGCCGGTAGAAGCCCTCGTTCACCGGCAGGTCGGGATCCGCCACGCACTTCAGCGCGTAGGCTGCGGCGGAGAAGGTCTGGGCCCAGGTCGAGTTCACCGGCGCCCGGCGCTGGGAATCCGATCCGGTGAAGTCGAAGAGCACGCCGTCCGCATCGACGACGACGGCGACCATCAGACGCACGGGCTGGTCGGTGAACCCGTCGTTGTCGACATAGCCTTCGGCGACGAACCTGCCTTCCGGCAGTCTGGCGAGCTCCGCCTTCGTGCGCCGGTCGGTATAGGCGATCAGCTCGTCCATGTAGAGGTTCACCGTCTCCGCGCCGTAGCGGTCGAACAGCGCGTTCAGGCGGCGCGCACCGGTGTTGTTTGCCGCGAACTGGGCCCGGAAGTCGCCGGCTGTCTCGCGCTTGGAGCGGATCTGCGCAAGGGTCAGCCGAAACACGTCGTCCACGATCTCGCCTGCGCGCACCATCTTCACCGGCGGGATGATCACCCCTTCCTGGTAGATCTCGCGGAATGCGCCCACGCTCGCCGGGGCGCCGCCGCCCACGTCCACGTGGTGGGCGAGATTGCCGAAGTAACCCTGGATCACGCCCTGGTAGTGGAACGGCGCGATCACCACGATGTCGTTCAGATGGGCGCCGCTCGGGTAGGGGTAGTTGACGACCAGCTGATCGCCGGGTCCGAGGGTGCCGGGTCCGTACTCGAGGACAGCCTGGCGCACCGTTCCGACCATCGAGCCGAGGTGGTTGGGCTGGCTGAACGACTGGGCGATCGGGCGCAGGTCCCTGTCGAAGAGACAGCACGAGAAGTCGCAGCGCGTCTTGATGTTGGTGGAGTAGGCGCTGCGGCGCAAGGCGAGCGCCATCTCTTCGGTGGCCTCGAGAAAGCCGTTCCGGAGGACTTCGAACTTGATCGGATCGAGCTTCATTGGCGTCCTCCTCGGTGTGCCGGACGAACCGGCGCGCACGGTATTCCGATCCCGGGACCACGGCGGCAGGGTGATCCTGTCCGATGCCGGCTGGCGCTCTTGCGGACACGACCCGCACGTGCTGCGTCGGTGTCCCGACGGAGCACAGGTATACCCCGGAAGCGCCGGCAATCCCATTTGCGGGTTGGTGAGGTCCGCTCGGCACGGCCCCGGCCCACGGGCGGTTCCATGCACGCACCGGGCTGGTCCACTGCCGCGTGGGAACGCTCCGCGGCTCGGCTGCCAGGGTTCACGACGGGGCCGGGGCTGCCGCGCGGGCCTTCGTGTCTCGTCCTGCGAGGGACTGCGCGGAATCGGACAGTTGAAGGGCGGTGCGGCCGAGGACGTCTGTCCGGGCAAGCGGGTCACCGGATGCCCGCGGCCGGTCCCGCCCGGATGGAGGCTGGCGTCCACAGTCCCTCAATGCGGGCCGCGACGTCAGCCACGGCCGGAATCCGCGCCCGCCCGGCCCGGCTTTGACCCGTCGCCCAAATGGTTCACTATGCGCCGACAAGGTAGCGAAGGGACGGAAGCAGGACCATGACCGACGACAGGATTGCCGCCGCGGCGGCGGTGTTTGCGCGCGCGTGGCTCGATGGCACGACCATCGACGCGCTCCCGGACGACCTGGCGCCGCGCGACGAGGCCGAAGCGGTCGCAATGCAGGACGCGATGGCCGCGCGGATCGGCGAAGACACCGTGGGCTGGAAAGTCGCCGGCAGGCCAGGCGCGCCCTTCGGCAGGATCTTCGCGTCAACCAGCTTCGGCAACGGCGCCACCCTGCCGGCGCCCCGCTACGCGGCCAATCTCATCGAATGTGAGGCCGGCTTCAGGCTCACGCGCGATCTGCCCCCGCGCCGGCGGCCGTACGAGCGTGACGAGGTGGCCGCCGCTGCCGACCTCTCGATCAACATCGAACTCGTCGGCTTTCGCCGGGCCAACATCGTCGAGCAGGTGGCGGCGGCGCTGGCAGCCGGCAGGCCGTATCCCGAAAGCGAGGTCGAACGGCTGATCAACATCGCCGACAACGGAGGGAATCTCGGTCTCGTGACCGGTCCCGTGATCGAGGACTGGGGCCACCGTTCGCTGCTCGACGTCACCGTCGACCTGCGCATCGACGGCGGGGAGAGCCGGCCGATGCTCCCGAAGGAGGCCCGGACGGAGCCGTTCGACGTGTTTCTCTGGACGGCGAACGAACTGTCCCGGCGCGGGATCGGGTTGACGGCCGGACAGATTGTCACCCCCGGCAGCATCACCCTGCCCGAACCGCTGCCGGTGGGCCGGACCGCCAGCGCCGTCTTCGCGGACCTCGGCGAAATCACGGTCAGCCTCGCGGCGATCTGAAGACGGTCCGGCCGCGCGCCACTGCTCGATGGGCCAGGCAGGTCTTCCGCCCCTGGTTTCCTGCCGGGAACGCAGTCGCGCAGGAACGCGCGTTGCACCTTGACCTCCGCCTGACCGGCCTCGACGGCCGGCAGGCGCCACGATCATGGCGAACCCGATGGAACCGGCACCGCGAACCTCCCGGAAGGACGGAAAAGGCGTTTGACGATCTCCCACAGGTGCGGAGAGACGAGTTCCTACACGGCGTTCGATCCGTCCCCGAGGCGGGCATGAGTGCCGATACCCGCGGGGTCCTCCTGTCGCAGCGGAGCATCGAGCGTAGCGAGAACGGCGCGGGCACAGTAGATGCGGTTGCGTCTCGACCGTCCGGTCAGAGAGACGATGCCGGCCTCTTCAAGACGATCCACGGCACGCCGGGCAGTGGTGTAGGCGACACCCAGGGTCTTTGCGATCTCGCTGACGCTCCGGAACGGACTCTCGACGAACAGGCCCAGGACCTCTTCCAGCCTCGGCGAAAGCGCGTCGGCGAGGTCGTCGCGACAGGAATCGAACACACTGTCGAGGCGTTCGATGCGCGCAAGCGCGTCGTCTGCCTGTAACCGGACACCGCGCAGGAAATAGACCAGCCAGTCTTCCCAGGCGCCCGCCTCGGTGATCGCGAACAGATGTGCGTAGTAGTCTTCCCGCGTCTCCTCGAAATACGCGCTCAGGTAAAGCAACGGCGAAGGCAGGACACCGCGTTCGGCCAGCAGCAGCGTGATCAGCAATCGACCGATCCGGCCGTTGCCGTCCAGAAACGGATGGATCACCTCGAACTGCGCGTGCGCGAGCGCTGCATGCACCAGCACCGGCAGGCTGTCTTCGTGAAGAAACCGCTCCAGCGCATCAAGGCACGGCATCAGTCTGTCCGGCGGCGGCGGCACGTAGCTCGCGTCGTTCAGCGTGCAGCCAGCCGGGCCGATCCAGTTCTGGCTGCGTCGGAACTCTCCCGGAGTGGCCGCGTCGCCCCGCACACCGCGCATGAGCTGTTCGTGAACCTCGCGGATCAATCTCAGCGACAGCGGCAGCGTGTCCAGACGGTCGAGCCCGTATTCGAGCGCGGCCACGCAGTTCGCCACCTCGCGCAGGTCGGCGTTGTCCGCCGTGCCCGACGCACCGGCTTCCGCGACGAGCAGTTTGGCGAGCGTCGTCCGGGTTCCCTCGATACGGCTCGACAACACCGCTTCCCGGCGAACGAAGGAGCGGATGAAGAGATGCGGGTTGGAAAACCGGCGTCCCTCTCCGGCGAGGCGCCCGACGGCGAGGTCCGCACGCGAGAGCGCGGCGGCAAGCGCACCGTCCCATTCGATCGGCGGCGGAAGCGGAGCCGGGAGGAACGCCCGGTAGCCGCCGGCGCAGCGGATCGTGTGGCCATGGAGACGGCGTTTCCTTGCGGAACCGGCCATGGTGCGGCGGATCGTGCCTCACCAGAGGTGCCGTCTGTCGTCTCCAGACATGGGGGACGAACTCGCCGAGCACCCCGATCCTGTTCAGCAGCCGGTTGGTGAACCGGCGCGGTTCAGGATGGTGGCTCGACTTGGTGACCGTGTGGAGACTGGCGTCTTTCTTCTCCGACAGGGCGGGACGCTTGCCTGAACGCGCGAACTCGAAGGCGAGAAACTCGCACTTGCCCTGGTAGAACCATGTCCCGAACCTGCGCACCGCCTGCGCGATCAGGACGAATCCCGGGAGGCCAGACACCGGGCATTCCCGGTATTTCGGGTCGGTCCGGGCGACGCAGAGGCCGACATGACCGCACTCGTTGAGGAAGGCGCAATACGTCATCGAAGACGCTGCGAAAACACGAAGGCCCGCACCGGAGCGCGGGCCTCGGAAAGAGGGCAGTACCGGACTGCGTCTCGACAGGGAGGATAGTCGCTCGCCCTGCCCGGCGCCAAGATCCCAACGCCCCCGGTTCCGGGGTTGGCGATCGCGGATCATGGAACTCCCCGGCGATCCGCTCCGCCGTCTCCTGGATCGGGTCGTGCTTCAGGCGAGCGCAACGTGGTGTCGCGTGGATCCTTGCGCCGAAGCCCGCCTGCGGGTGCTTCGCCTGGGCATCGCTGTTCTCCCGACCACGAAACCAGTCATCAGACCGTGAATTCTGAAGGTCAAGTCAGCGTCGAATTCAGGATCAGCCATAGTGAAACTCACGGGATCGGATGCTGATGAAGGGTAGAAAGCGATATTCAAGACAGGCGCTTGCGTAACGAAAAGTGCACGCACCAACGGGAGTCAGAATTCCGATGATGCCGCCGTGCCAACATGGATGGTGTGCTGGGCGGGTAACATGTAGCTCGCGGATGTCTGTTGGCCATTGCAGTAAAGCCCCTCCGACGCGATCGAGCCCGTTGCCGAACCGGTGCGCGGCCGCTGCGCGGCACTGCACATTTCCGACTTGGCTCCGGGCGAGCTGCCAGCCTTCGCGCGGCGCCAGGGAGAGACAATGGGACTGCTGGCGACGGCGATCGAGGCCCGTGTCCCTCGCGGCTTGCTCGTGCCCGGGAAGCACCACCCGTGCCGTTCGACCTGCGCGATGCCATTCGCATGCTGCTGAAATGGCCGGCGATTGATTGCATTCGTCGCCCGTTTGCCCAGTCTTCGTCGCCTATGCGACGATAGGTGCACGGCGGACGGGCCAACACCACGTGAGCTGTCCGAGCGTGCCGCTCGCCTGGAGGAGCGGATGAAGACCATGCAAGCCGAGTACAAGACCGATATTGCGCTCCTGGCGAGGACACTGGCCGAGAACAATGCCAGGCGTGACGCCGAGGCCGCGAAGCGCGAATCCCGGCTGATCTTGACCCTGGTCGGACTGGTGATCGGTGCGGTCGCGATCCTCGGTGTGCTGATCCGCTGGCCGGCCTGACCGCTCTGGGCCGTCGCGCGATGCCGACAGGAACTCCGGGCGGCATTCACGTCGCAGGCGAGATGCAGCCCGCGCTATCGCCACGGCAGCGCGACCAAGCCCTCAGTTCGTGGATTTGAACAAAGTCGGTCCCAATCTCTCTCATCAAGATTGATCAGTATCTGTCCGACCAATCACTGCTGGCAAATTTGCAAGAGGTTCAAGACAAAGGGCTATGAGAGTGCCAGTCGTTGCGCGTCAAAGCGCGTCGTCGCCGGTCGACGGCTCCTCGTCTCCCGGGAACAATTCCTGCGTCGACGGGACACGGCGCCAGCCATGCCGGAAGGGAGGTTGATTCCGGTGGGTGAGGCGTGGTGCCGGACCTGGGAGGAACCGGCAGGCTGAGCGGTGTTCCGGCTGTTGTGCGGGAATACGGTCGGGGCAAACGGCTTTTCGCGTGCGCCGAGGTCGCTCCGGGGCGGACATCGCGGCGACCTGGCCCACCTGGTCATTCGCGGGCGCTGAAGACGCGTCGGGTCCCGGCTTGCGCCTACTTCTCGAAGATGGCGAGGTTGAGCGGCCGGACCGCGCCCATCCAGATCGCGTAATCGCGGTGATCGGCGAGGTCGTCCCCGGTATTGGGATGGACGAAGACGACAAGCGAGCCGCGGGCAAGGGCGAGTGCCGGAACGATCTCGGCGAACAGCGCCGGCTCGAACGCGATCTGGTAGCTCCAGTCCGGGTGCGGTCCCACCGGCCGGTCATGCCAGCGGCCAAAGGTCGCCTGCGGAAAACGGTCCTCGAATTCCGCTCGCAGGCGCTCGGCCTCGGGTTTCGAGCCGGCGTCGTAATAGATGTGGGCGTGATAGTCGGAGATGTCGGCGGGGGCGGCCATCACGTGTCTCCCGGGGCCTGGCGGAGGGAGCGGGATTCGAACCCGCGACACCTTTCGGTGAACACGCTTTCCAGGCGTGCGCCTTAAGCCGCTCGGCCATCCCTCCGTGCGGGGCGACACTATCCAAGGTGACAGGACGGTGCAACGTGTCGGCCGCGTCTGCGCCTCTTTTGCGCCGTCATGGTATGCTGGCGAAGGACCGGTGCCGGACGGGATCCGGAGGAGCATGGGGCAATTTCGAAAGGCGATCCGGCTTGCGGGCGTTCGCGCGGTGCTGCGGGCCCTGGCGCCGGGGTTCGTCCTGCTGGCGGCGGGCGGCGGCCAGGCCGAAACCGGGACCTGGCGGGGTCTCGTCGTGGCCCCTGAAGTCCGTTGTTCGCCGTATGAGCGTGCGCGCGACTACCGCTACAGCCAGTCCGTCGAACAGACGATCGTCGCCCGCATGGGAGCTGTGTACGGTCCCTATACCGGTCGCTACTTCGCTTCGACCCGGGAGACCGACATCGAACACATCGTTGCGACCAGCGAGGCGCACGACAGCGGACTGTGCGCGCGCGACCCCGCGGACAGGACACGATTCGCCAGCGACCTGCGTAACCTCACCCTGGCGTCGGTCCGGGTCAACCGGCACCAGAAGCAGGGCAAGGACGCGGCGGAATGGCTGCCGGAACGCAACAGGTGCTGGTTCGTCGGCCGCATCATCGAGGTCAGGCGGACCTGGAACCTCACGATCGACCGGCGCGAGGCCGAGGCGATCGACGCGGTGCTGGCCGGGTGTGACCGGATCCCGGACGAGCCGGTGATGGCCGAGCCGGCGGCCGCGCCCGCGCCCCGCGCATCACCCCGGTCCGGCGCGCCGCTGGACCTGTGGGATGACAACGGGAACGGTCGGATCTCCTGCCGCGAGGCTCGCCGCCATGGCATTGCGCCGGTCCGCAGCGACCACCCGGCCTACCGGTTCATGCGTGACGGCGACGGTGACGGAACGGTCTGCGAATGAGGAATGTAACCATGACGTATCCGACGCGCGGCGGGCTGGTCCGTGCGGCAGCCGCACTGCTTGTCGTCGCGCTGCTCGGCGCCTGCAGCACTCCGGTTCCGAACCGCCAGAAGGACCTCTGCGCCGTGTTCGGCCAGTTCCCCGAGTGGTACGACCACGCGCTCGCGTCCCGGAAGCGCTGGGGGACCCCGATCCCGGTCCTGATGTCGATCATCCACCATGAATCGGGATATCGCAGCCACGTACGTCCGCCGATGCAGTGGTTTCTGGGGATCATCCCGCTGGGCCGGCCATCAACGGCGAAGGGCTATGCACAGGCGCTCAGCCCGGCGTGGAAGGACTACACCTCCGAACGCGGGACGTCCCGCAGCCGCACCGACATGGAGGACGCTCTCGATTTCGTCGGGTGGTACAACTACAAGAGCTGGAAGGGACTTGGCATCCCGAGAACCGACGCACACCGCCTGTACCTGGCCTATCACGAGGGCCGGCGCGGATATGCCCGCGGATCGTGGAAGAAGAAGCCCGCGGTTCGCGCGGCGGCGGGCCGGGTTGCCGACACGGCCCAGCGGTACGCGGCCCAGCTCAAGCGCTGCGAGTCGCGTTTTCGCTGTGACTCATGGTATCAGTTCTGGCCGTTTTGCAGCTAGCAGGGTCGGATGCAATGGCGGAAGATGACAGGATCCCGAAAGTCCGGGCAAACCGGGACAGGGCGGTCGAAGGCCGGTCCGCGGGGACACCGTAGCCGTGCGGCTGGTCGTGAGAAATACCGGACTGTTACTGCTGGTGCTCTGTGCCGGGATGCTGTGCTACGACCTCGTACGCACCGTCCTGTCGGGTGAACTCCAGATCACCGATGTTGGCTCGCTATGGGTTGCCGTGCATTCGACAAGCCTGCAGGAACTCGAAGCCGGGATTTCCCGGTACCTGTGGCCGTTCCTCTGGCATCCGGTCATGGTCACCTTCCTGCTGCTGCCGGCATTTGCGGTCGTCGGCGTCGTCGGCGTCTTGCTGATGATCGCCGGTCGCAGGCGGACACGCAGCGGCCAGTTGTTCAGCCGCCCGTAGCGCTCTGAAGCGCCGGGCCGCCTTGCGGGCAGGCCGCACCGACTCTATTTTCCGCAGATGAGGATCATCTCGCGGATTCCGGGGTTTCGCCGGCGGCCGCCGACGGTTTCCGTGGTGCGGCTGTCGGGCATTATTGGCGGCGCGTCGGTGGTGCGGCGCGGCCTGGTTCACCAGTCCCTGGCACCGGTCCTGGAGAAGGCGTTTTCAGGGCGCCGCACGGTGGCCGTGGCGCTGGCCATCAACTCGCCGGGCGGGTCTCCGGTGCAGTCGGACCTGATCGCCGCCCACATCATTGCGCTGAGCCGGGAACGCGATATTCCGGTCTTCGCCTTCTGCGAGGATGTCGCCGCCTCGGGCGGCTACTGGCTGGCGCTGTCTGCCAGCGAGATCTACGCCAACCAGAGCACCATCGTCGGCTCGATCGGCGTGGTGACTGCGGGGTTCGGCCTGGACCGGTTAATCGAGCGGTTCGGCATCGAGCGCCGCGTGTATACGACCGGACCGAAGAAGGGGATGCTCGATCCTTTCCGACCGGCCGACCCGGACCACGTCGAGCACCTGCGCGGCGTGCATGCCGTGATGTTCGAACGGTTCCGCGACTTCGTCGCCGAACGGCGCGGGCATCGTCTCGCGGCCCCGGAAGACGAACTGTACAGCGGTGCCTTCTGGAGCGGCAGCCAGGCGCTCGAATACGGGTTGATCGACGGTTTCGGTTCACTCCGGTCGGTGATGCGGGAGCGGTTCGGCGCCAAAGTCCGTTTCAGGCAATTCGGGATGCGCAGAGGTGTGCTGGCCCGGTTCCAGCGCGCAACAGGTTGGTCGGAGCACGACGGTGCCGCGGACCGGACCTGGGCCGATGAACTGCTCGCCGCGGTCGAGACCCGAACCATGTGGGGACGCTTTGGGCTCTAGTCGTCGTCCGGCGCCGTCGGGAGGGATCAGATGTCGGAAAGGCTGATCGTGATCGGCGGCGGTCAGGCGGCGTCGACCGTGGTGACCTCGATGCGCGGTTTCGGTGACGCTCGACCGATCACCGTGATCAGCGAGGAAACCGATCCACCCTACCAGCGGCCGCCGCTGTCGAAGGGCTACCTGCAGGGCAAGGTCCCGAAGGATCGCCTGCTGATTCGCCCGGCGGCCTGGTATTGCGAGCACGATGTCGACCTTCGCCTCGAGCGGCGGGTGACCGACATCAACCGCGACAACCGGCGGGTCACGCTGGACGACGGGGAACAGCTGGACTACGGCGCCCTGGTGCTTGCGACCGGAGCAACGCCGCGCCGGCTGCCCGCCGCCATCGGCGGGGAGCTCGAGGGCGTCTTCGTGCTGCGCTCGCGCACCGACTCCGACGCGATCCGCCAGCGGCTCGAGCAGGCGCAGAGCCTGCTGGTGATCGGTGGAGGGTACATCGGGCTCGAGGTTGCCGCTTCGGTGGCGGGGTCCGGTTGCCGCGTGATGGTGGTCGAGATGGCCGACCGCATCCTGCAGCGGGTGGCCGCCCCGGAAACCTCCGGTTTCTTCCGGGACGTTCATCGTGCGCACGGTGTCGACATTCGCGAATCGACCGGCCTGGTCCGGCTCCTCGGCGAGAATGGCCGGGTGCGCGGGGCGGAACTGGACGACGGGACGGTGTGCGACGCTGAGGCTGTGGTCGTGGGAATCGGCGTGCGTCCCAATGACGACCTTGCGCAAAAGGCCGGTCTCGATACCGACGACGGTATCCTGGTCGATGAACGCTGTCGTTCTTCCGACGCGGCGATCCTGGCGGCCGGCGATTGTGCGAGGTTCTGGTTCGAGGACCGCCGCATCCGGCTCGAATCGGTCCAGAACGCGAATGATCAGGCGCGTGTGGTGGCGCGTACCCTGTGCGGTCGCGAGGCCGCCTACCATCCGGTGCCGTGGTTCTGGTCCGACCAGTTCGACGTCAGGCTGAAGATCGCCGGTTTCAGCGCCGGGTATGACGAGGTCGTGACCCGACCCGGACGCGCAGCGGGCTCGCTCTCGGTCTGGTACTACAGGCAGGGCCGGCTGATCGCGGTCGACTCCCTGACCGATGCCGCATCCCATACCATCGCCCGGAAGCTGCTTGCCGCGGGCCAGAGCCCGCCGCCATCACGGGTCCGCGATCCGGACCTGGATCTGAAGACGCTGCTTGCGTGACTGCTACCGGTCGCCCCGGGAAGCGTCGATGCGAAGGACCAGGTCGGCGAGGTCGGGATCGTCGAGCCCCTCGGCCATGAGCGAGCGCAGCGTCTGGCGGAAGTAGTCTGCACACCTGCCGAACGATCCCTCGGCTCCGCGGATCCATCCGGCCGCGGCATCATGCGCCATGATGCCGGCATACTGGGGGTGTTCACGGTTGCTCACGAAGGCGAGCACGTCTGCCGGTCCGGCTTCGGTCGAGGCCACCAGCCAGCGCGGCCGGTACAGCCCGGCATGCATCTCGCGCTGCCACAGCCGATCCAGCACCTCGTCCTCGCCGACGAGCGGAAGGGTGAAGACAACCCCGGCACAGGAACCAGATGGCTCCCTGTCCAGTCCCAGCGACAGGCCCGGGTTTTCCGGACTGCCGCGTGATTCCAGCGTCCAGATGCACGCACGACGCATGTAGCCGAAAATTCGGCCGCGCGTTCGCCCGGTCCACGCGATACCGGGCTTCCATATGAGCGAGCCATAGGCGAACATCCTGATGGCCTCCGTCTCCCCGGGCTGGCCCGCGGGGCGGTGCGCCAGCGTATCGGCGATGCTGCGCGCGCGTTCCGCCTTGCCGAGCGGCGGCGTGGCCTGCGCCGGCGGCGGCCTGGTCGGAACGGTCACGGCCAACGGCATTCCCAACCGGTTCGAAATGTCATATCAAGGTGACCATGCTGCTGAGCCTCAACAAGATTCTGGTGCTGATCGGTATCCTGCTGGTGGTCTGGTACGGCTTCAAGCTTGTCGGCCGGCTTGACCGGGCTCGCAGGGAAAAGGTCAGGACAGCCCGCCGCGCGCCGGACCCGGACGATGCCGAGACCATCGAACTGGTCCGCGACGAGGACGGAAGCGGTTTCGTCCCGCGCGGGACCCGCAGGCGCTGAATCCGGCGGCTCGCGGCAGCCGTTTCCCCGAAACCCACGCCACTGTCCGCATCCCGACGAACGCGCCGCGAACGCCGGACCCGTGACACGGGGGAGCCCCCACCGGCTCGGGCTGTCTGCGCGACCCGGATCCCCGACACGCCATCGCGCGGTGCCGCGGGCAGGGGGACCGGCCCCCGGCGTATTCGGCATCCCGGCCTGCGAATGCCCCACCCGCAGCCGGCGGGGCCGGTGATCATCCCACCCGGGGGACGCCTCCGTACACGCCTGCCAGGTACTTCTTGTAGTAGTTGTCGTCGCGGCGTACCGACTTCACGCCGTTGAGGCAGAAGATCGTTGATTCCCCGAAGAGATTCCGGTCGCACAACACGATCTCGTCCTTGGACAGGGTTTCGAGCAAGGTCGCGTTGTGACATGTCATCCACAGCTGCACCAGGCGGGGATTGCGCCGTGGATCGCGGAACCAGTCCACGATATAGGCCAGCATCTTCGGATGCATGCTGAAGTCGAGACCGTCGATGAACGCGACGTTGCCGTTGCGCAGGGTATCGTGGATCAGCGGGAACAGCCGTGCCAGCCGGAGCGCGCCGCGGCCCTCGAACGCACTCGAGACGGGCTGGCGCAATCCCTCGTGGCGGAACACCAGTTGCGGTCCCGCGTCGGTATCCTGCAACTCGACGGACCTCACGCCAACACCGACAGCGGCAATGACCCGGTTCAGTGCCCCGATCAGTTCCGGATGCTCGACATAGGCCCGGGTGACGTCGGCAGGGCCGAATTCGGCTCCGTCCAGCGAGACGGTGGTGTTCACCGCGCGGGCGGCGTCACGAATCATCAGGGCAAGGGGATGCCTGAGTTCGGCAAGGGTGGAAATGATGCTCGCGTTGTTGCGCAGGATCTTCTCGAGCGGGCTCATGTACCCGGCGATTCCGAAGGCCCGGCCTGCCTTGGTCGTTCCGTTGCCGTCACGCTCCACGAGCCGTGTCTTTCTGCCGGTCGCCCTGGGCCAGTAGACGATCGTTTCCCTGAGGACCTGCGCATCCTCCCAGTTGCCGAGCACCACCTCGTAACGGTACGGGCACTCGGCCTGGGTCTGCTCTCCGCCCGTTTCGGAAAGATCCGGGCCAGAAAACTGGATCGCGATCCGGGTCGGAGCCGCGGCCGAGACGCGGGAGTTGAACGGCTGATGCGGCAACCGAACCCCCTGCGGCAGGGCGAAACTGCCGTGAATGAACCAGCAGACGAACGAAAGTGCCCGCAGTAGCGTGGACTTGCCGGAGCCATTGGGCCCGAACACGACAACGACCTTCGGCGCGCGTTCGTCTGACCCCAGGCCACAGGGAACCAGCCGGTTTGTCCCCTTCGGCACGCTCGCGGGGACCCTCAGGTCAAGCACCTGCCGGTGGCGGATGGAGAAGAAATTCTCGATTTCGACCCTGTAGAACATCCCGGGCCTTCCCTCCGGCCGATTGGAATGCGGTCTCCCGGCAACGGAAGTCACCGGGTCCCGGTGTCATCCGCCCGACACGCCGCCCGGGCCATGGAATGGGGTCCTCGCCAGGCGGCGCCCGTCCCTTCCCCGTGCCGGGCGAGGAGGGACCGCACCCGGAACGGAACCGTCCGGGATCATCACCCCGAACGTCACCCCGGGCAAGCATCAATACGTGCAGGGTATCATTTTCTGCCCGGAATTGACGAATTCTTGACAAGTCCGGGACCGGAAGCAAGCGCAGGAACGCCCATCTTGGCGGTTCTGCACGACTTGTGTTCCAGGCCCACGGGGCCGGCCATGATCATGAACCGGTCGACCCCGGCCTGGAACCGGGCCCAGGAACGGGTTCAGACGCCCATATCCACAGGATTACGACGGAAACGCTCCGCAACCGACACTTTGATGCATATCGGCGCTGTTGCCTGTCAGGACGGAGCGCGTGGCCGATCCAGCGCGTCGAACAGCGCGGTGGCAACCGTCTCGACGGCGAGGTCGGCGAGCGGCTCGGCGCTCAGAACCGTGGTCTGCGGTGTGGGCGGGGCCGCCTTTTCGGCCGATCCGTCGGCGCGAAACAGTGCGATGGTCGGGCACCCGGCGAGGGCCGCGAAGTGAAGCGGGCCGGTATCGTTGCCGACACAGGCGCGAGCGGTTCGCGCGAGCGGGGCGATGTCGAGAATGCCGGTGCGCCCGGCAAGGTTGACCGCATGCGGACAGGCGTCGAGGATCCGGTCGAGCGCGTCGCGATCTTCCCCGGTGCCGACGAGCGCCGGGACCAGGCCCCTCTCCGCCAGCAGGCCGGCCAGCGCGCCGTAGTGCGGCCAGCGCTTGTGCGACCCGCGCGGTGAACTTCCCGGCATCAGCAGCACGTGGTCGGGCGGCAGGGCGAAACGGTCCGTGTCGGACTGCATGAATGACAGGTCCGGCAGGTCGACCCGGTCGATGCCGGCGACGGCAAGCTGTGCCGCAAGCCTGGTGACCTGGTGCATCCGGTGCGGGCGCGCATACAGGTGCCGATGGCTGCATCCGCGCACGATCCCCGACCACTCCGGACGCCGGGCGGGGCCCATCAGCCGGAAGTAGAGACCGGAACGATCCGATGTCTGCAGGTCGTAGATGCGCCCGAACCGGCCGTCGAGTAGCCGGCGGCGCAGGGCGAGCAATCCCGGCAGGTCCCAGGCCCGCGGCTCGGTGTCGATCCACACCTCCTCGAACAGCCCCGAGCCGCGCGCGAGCTGGGCACAGGAGGCACGGGTCAGCAGCACGAGCGATGCGTCCCGGTGATGGCGGCGGATCGCCTGCATGGCGCCGAGCGCATAGCAGAAGTCGCCGAGTGCCCCGAGCTTGATGACCAGCACCCGGCCCGGCATCATCGCGTGCTCCGTGTCGCCAGCAGGTTGTCGTAGAGTTCCAGCGTCCGGGAACACATGGTCGCCATGGAATAGGTCTCGAGTATGCGCCCGGGCGCGGGAACCACCGTTCCGGAGGTCCCGACCGCCGTCAGGGCGGCGGCGATGCCGTCGGCAAGGGCCGCCGCGTTCCCCGGTTCAACCAGCACGCCACCGGTATCGCCCGCAAGGATTTCGCGGGCGCCGCCGTGATCGCCGGCGACCACGCGGCGTCCGGCAACACGGGCCTCGACGATCACGCGGCCGAACGGCTCGGGATCGAGCGACGCCGAGACCACCACGTCGGCGAGCAGGCAGGCGGCGGGCATGTCGTCGCATTGGCCGGTCATGGTGATGCGCGGGGCAAGTCCGAGCTCCGAGATCCGCGACCGCAGGCGGGCGTGAAACCCGCGCCTTTCGTCCCAGGGACCGACCATGAGGCAGTGCCACGTCAGCGTCCTGATCCGGGCAAGCGCCTCGACCAGCAGTTCGTGTCCCTTCCAGCGCGTGACCCGGGCCGGCAGCATGATCACCGGCGCATCCCGTGGCACCGACCACTGCCCGGCAAGCGCGGTGACGCGGTCCGGCGCGACTCGGCCGGCGCCGTGCGCCCCGAGGTCGATGCCCCGGTGGATGGTGCACAGGCGAGGGGGTGAAACTCCGTAGCGCCGCTGGATCTCGGCTGCGACATGGTCGGAGATCGCGATAACGCGGTCACCCCTGCTCATGATCGAATTATATCGCTTTTTCAGGGAATTGGCGTCGCCATAACGCCCGTGGAAGGTGGTGACGAACAGGCACCCTGTCAGGTGCGCCGCCCTCAGGGCGATCCAGGCCGGCATGCGCGAGCGGGCGTGGATGATGTCGACCTGGTGCCGGCGGACCGTCTCGACGAGCCGCGAGACGTTGCGCCGCCACGCAAGCGGGTTCTTGCTTCCCACGGGAAAGGCGACATGCCGGGCACCGGCGGCCTCGAGTTCCGGCACCAGGCGCCCGCCCGCCGAGACCACCACCGCGTTCCGGCCCGCCCCGGCCAGCGCCCGGGCGATGTCGACGGTCCCGCGCTCGACACCCCCGCTCTCGAGTGCCGGGAGAACCTGGAGGACGGTGGGCGGCATCGTGCGTTCCAGCGACGGGATGCTAAGGTCTGGTGTTGCTTGCAGCTCTGGACACGGATACGCGATGACAGATCTTTCCGAAACGTCCTGCCCGGACGCGCCTTCCTACCACATCGGGCCGGACGGCGCGCGGATTGCCTTCGTGCAAACACCGGGGCGCTCGCCCGGGCTGGTGTTCCTCGGCGGCTACGCATCCGACATGACCGGGACCAAGGCGCTGGCGCTCGAAGCCCATGCCCGGTCGCGGGGGCTCGCCTGTCTCAGGCTGGACTATCAGGGACATGGGCGGTCATCGGGCGACTTTGCCGACGGCACCATCGGGCTGTGGCTGTCGGACGCGCTGGCGGTCATCGATGCCAAGACCACGGGCCCCCAGGTCCTGGTCGGATCCTCCATGGGCGGCTGGATCATGCTGCTCGCGGCACTGCGCCGCCCCGACCGGGTGGCCGGGCTTGTCGGTATCGCGCCGGCGCCCGACTTCACCGAGGAACTGATGTGGCCCGATCTCGGGCCCGAACAGCAGCGCGTGCTTGAACGCGAGCGCATCCTGCGCGTGCCGTCGGAGTACAGCGACGAGCCGACCATCATCACCATGGGGCTGATCGAGGAGGGCCGCGATCACCTGCTGCTCAACGCGAGCGTGCCGATCGCGGTTCCGGTCAGGCTGCTGCACGGCATGCGCGACCCCGACGTGCCGTGGCAGCACTCGGTCAGGCTCGCCGGCCAGCTCGCAGCGACGGACGTGCGCATCACCCTGGTCAAGGACGGGGATCACCGTCTCTCGACACCGGAAGACCTCAAGCTGCTTGCCGCGACCCTCGACGAACTGGTGGCGACGGTCCGGGCCCCGTAGCCGGTCAGTCCTGTTTCTCGAGCTTCTGCAGGGTCCTGATCCACTGGGGGCGCTCCTCGCCGGGGCGCATGTTGCCCCAGTTGGTGTAGGAAACCTCGCCGACGTAGATGTCGCCGCGGGAGTCCTCGGTCAGTCCGTGCGGCGCCCAGAAGCGCCCGGGTTCCGGCCCGGCTCCGTCCTCTCCGCCGAGCCGAGCGAGCAGTTCGCCCGAACTGGTCATGATGCTGAGCCGCGGCCCGAGGTTCGGGTATTCCTGGTTGACCGGCATGCCGGGGCCGAGTTCACCGACGACACAGTGCGGACACTCGCCGCGCGGCATGTACAGGCCGCACGGCCGGTGCAGGTTGTTCCACTGGGTCTCGTAGCGGCCCGCGGTGTCGAAGACCTGTACCCGGTGATTCTCGCGGTCGGCGACGTAGATCCAGCCATCGTCGTCGGCCACGATGTTGTGAACCAGGTTGAACTGCCCCGGACCGCTGCCCGACTCGCCCCAGCTGTGCAGTAGCCGTCCGGCCGGGTCGTACTTGTGTACCCTGGCATTGCCGTAGCCGTCCGAGACGAAGATGTTGCCGTCGGGACAGAGCGCGGTGTGGGTGCAGCGATGGAACGGGGTGCCGCTCATGAACGGCGCCGCTTCTCCCGGAACGCCGATTTCCAGCAGCATCTTGCCCTCGGGCGTCATCTTGCGCACCGTGTGGTCGCCGTCGTCGGTGCAATAGAGCAGCCCGTCCGGTCCGATGTGCAGCCCGTGGGCCCGGTGGAACAGGTCTTCGCCCCAGGAGCGCAGGAAGTTGCCGTCGCGGTCGAACACGATCATCGGGTGCTCGCCGCGGTTGAACACATAGACCTGGTCCTCGCTGTCGACCCCGACCGCTGCGACGTCCATCAGCGTCCAGCCGTCGGGCAACTGGCCCCAGCCCTCCACCACGCGGTAGCGCCACGCGCCGCTTCCCAGGATTGTCGACATCACGCGTCTCCCCCTTCTCTTGCACGGATGTGGCCCGTGGACTGTTGCGCATCCTCGAGGATCATCGCCGCCGCCTTCTCGCCGATCATGATCGACGGCGCGTTGGTGTTTCCGGCCACGATCGACGGCATGATCGAGGCATCCGCGACCCGCAGGCCGTCGACACCGTGAACCCGTAGCCGGGCGTCGGTCACCGAATCCGACGCGTCGCCCATCCGGCAGGTTCCGGCCGGGTGGTGGTTGCCAATCCCGCGCTGGCGCACGTCGGCGAGCAGCTCCTCGTCGCTGTCGCACGCCGGGCCGGGTTCGATCTCGCCAAGGTTCCAGTCCGCGAGCGCCGGCTGGCCGGCAATCCGTCGGCTCAGGCGCATGCCGAACAGGATGGCGCTCCGGTCGTATTCCGAACGCAGGAACTCGACGCTGATCGCGGGCGGGGCCAGCGGATCCGGGCTTGCCATGCGCACCGTCCCGGTACAGTCGGGCGCCAGGTGGACCGGGCTGAAGGTGAAGCACGGATACGGGTGCGCAACCACGCGGTCCGGGCTCCGCTCCTTGGCGCTCCACAGGAACATGTTGATCTGGATGTCCGGACCCTCGAGCCTCGGGTCGGAGCGCGTGAACAGACCCGCGCTGATCCCGGTGTTGGTGAGAGGACCCTTGCCTAACAGGTACCGGGCTCCGGAGAAGAGGCGACGCGGCAGGCTGTTCGCCAGGTCGTTCATGGTTACGTGCCGCGAGCACCGGTAGACAATATAGGTGTTGAAGTGATCGCGCAGATGGGAGCCGACACCCGGCAGGTCGACCTCGACCTCCACACCCATGCGCCGGAGTTCGTCACCCGGCCCGATGCCGGACAGCTGGAGCAGGTGCGGAGAGCCGTAGGCGCCGCCGCTGACCACGATCTCCCGTCGCGCCCGGGCGCGGCGGATGCCGTCGGGCGACTGGTACTCGATCCCGGTCGCGCGGCGCCCGGACAGGATCAGCCTGCGCGCCTGCGCGCCTGTGACGACCGTCAGGCCGGCACGCCGGACCGCGGGCTTGAGATAGGCCCGGGCGGCACTCCAGCGCCGGGTCCGGGACGCCGTGAACTGGTAGAACCCGACGCCCTCCTGGACCGGTCCGTTGAAGTCCGGGTTATAGGGAATGCCAGCCTGCATTGCCGCCTTGATCATGGCGCTCGGCAGTGGCCAGCGCTCGGGCACGTCGGAGACCCTGAGCGGACCGCCGGTGCCGTGCAGCTCGTCGGCGCCGCGCTCGTTGTCCTCCGCCTTGCGGAAGTACGGCAGCACCGACGCCCAGTCCCACCCCTCGAGTCCGCGCTGTCGCCAGCCGTCGTAGTCGCGGGGCTGGCCGCGCATGTAGATCGTCCCGTTGATCGAACTGGTCCCGCCCAGCACCCTGCCGCGCGGCAGGTAGAGGCGGCGCCCGTCCAGCGCCTCGACCGGCTCGGACTGGAACTTCCAGTTCACCCGTGAATCGGTATAGATCTTGGCGTAGCCGAGCGGGATGTGGATCCAGGGATTGGTGTCACGGGGGCCCGCCTCGAGCAACAGCACCGAGTAGCGGCCGCTCTCGCTCAGGCGTGCCGCGACAGCGCATCCTGCCGAACCCGCTCCGGACACGATGAAGTCGAATTCGGCATTGTCCTCAACCATGGGCCCGGCTCTCCGACACGGCGACGAACAACGCTGCGCCCGGTCGCGCGCACTGTCAATCGGTCAGGCAGGACTGCGGCTTCAGTAGGATCGCGGCAGTCCGAGTTCACGTTCGGCGATGTAGCACAGGGCGAGGTGGGGCGTGATCGGGGCGAGCCGGTGGATCAGTGACTCGCGCAGGTACCGCTCGACGTGGAACTCGCGCGCATACCCCATGCCGCCATGGGTCATCACCGCGGTGTTGCAGGCCTTGAACGCCGCCTCGCCGGCGAGGTACTTCGCCGCGTTCGCCATCACCCCGCACGGCTCGCCACGGTCGTAGAGCTGGGCTGCCCGGAACGCCATCAGGTTTGCGGCCTCCAGTTCGGCCCAGCATTCCGCGAGCGGGTGCTGGATCGACTGGTTCATGCCGATCGGGCGTCCGAACACCCTGCGCTCGCGCGCGTAGTCGCTCGCCCGGGCGAGGGCGGCGCGCCCGAGACCGATCAGGCCCGCGGCAATCAGGATGCGTTCCGGGTTGATGCCGTGCAGCAGGTAGCGGAACCCGGAACCCTCCTCGCCGATCCGGTCCTCGAACGGGATCTCGAGTCCGTCGATGAACAGCATGTTCGAATCAACGCATGCCCGGCCCATCTTGGGGATTTCGCGGACCTCGATCCTGGAACGGTCAAGGTCGGTGTAGAACAGGCTGAGGCCATCGATCGGCCTGGCGGTGTCGGGATCGGTGCGGGCGATCAGCAGGATCTTGTTGGCGACCTGGGCCGTGGTGGTCCAGGCCTTGCTCCCGTGCACCACGTACCCGTTCGCGGTGCGCTCGGCCCGGGTCCTGAGCCGGGTGGTGTCGAGCCCGGTCTCCGCCTCCGTGACCGCAAAACAGGCGATGTCGGACCGCCTGATGATCGGCGGCAAGGCACGGGCCTTCTGCTCCGCGCTGCCGTGGCGGACTACCGGGTTCAGCCCGAAGATGCCGATGCTGACCGAGGAGACACCCCCGTTTCCGGCTCCCGAACGCGAGATCTCCTGCATCAGGATGGCCGCCTCGGTAATTCCGAGTCCCGCCCCGCCATATTCCGTCGGCATGGCGATACCCATGTAGCCGGCCCCGGCAATCGCCTGGCAGAAATCCTCCGGGAACCGGCCGTCCCGATCGCGTTCGAGCCAGTAGTCGTCCCCGAATCCGGCGCACAGCCGACCCACGCTGTCGCGTATCTGCAGCTGTTCGCCCGTGAAATCGATACTCATGCCTGGTGTCCTTGCAGTCGGGCGAATCGGGTTGGGGGGAACCCGGTCCGCGGTGTTCCGGCGTCGCCGGGCGTGGCCGGGAAACCGGTCTTGCGCAACCGACGCGCGTGTGCCCTTTCCGGACCTGGCCTCAGACCGGGTTGTCGCCGGCGATGGTCACCCGGTAGCCGTGGCGGGTGGCCGGCCAGTAGTCCCATACCGTGCGGTGCTGGGTGCACCGGTTGTCCCAGAAGGCGACGGCCTTGCGTGTCCAGGTAAACCGGCAGTGGAATTCCGGCGTGGCGATGTGCTCGAACAGCATGGCGAGCAGGGCCTTGCTCTCGTTTTTCGCGAGTCCCTCGATCCGGGTCGTGAAGTTCTCGTTGACGAACAGTAACTTGCGTCCGGTTTCCGGATGGGTGCACACCACCGGGTGCCGGGCCTCGGGGAAGGCATTGGCGCCGTCGCGCAGCTCGCCGCCAAAGCCGAACCGGTCGCGGTGTACCTGGGCCGACTCGTGCACGGCAGTCAGGCCCTCGAGGAAGCGCTGCATCGGAAGCGAGAGCGCCTCGAACGCCGAGTACATGTTCGCGAACATGGTGTCCCCGCCGACCGGGGGCACCTGGTGCAGGTGCAGGATGCTGCCCATCGGCGGCTGGGCGTCGCAGGTCACGTCGGCATGCCACTTCATGCCGGCGACGACGCGCGAGTTGCGATCGGCGTGGATGCGGATCACCTCCGGGTGGTCGTCGACCTTCGGCGCCGCGGGATGGATGTGCAGGTCGCCGAAGCCGCGGCCCAGCTCCTTGTGCTGCTCCAGCGTGAGGTCCTGGTCACGGAAGAACAGCACCAGGTGACGGTTGAGCAGCGCGCGGATCTCGGCATGCCGCTCCGCCGTCAGGGGTTCGGAAAGGTCGATTCCCTCGACCTCCGCACCGAGCGCCGGACTGACCGGACGGGTGGTGATCCCGAATTCTGTCATGGTGGGTCTCCTCCGGAGTGGTCAGGCGAACCGGTCGAGCCTGTAGGGCGTCATGTCGATGTTGAGGCGCTCGCCGACCGCCAGTGCCGCGATCATGCGTCCGGTCATCGGCGCTCCGGTCAGGCCGAGATGGCCGTGGCCGAAGCCGCAGAACAGGCCCGGATAACCCGGCACCTCGCCGATGCAGGGAAGCGAGTCGGGGGTTGCGGGCCGGCGCCCCATCCACTCGGTGGTTTCTTCGGTCTGCAGCCGCGGAAACAGCGAGCGGGAGTGGCGCGCGAAGATGCGGGCACGGCGGTAGTCCGGCGGTGCGTCGATCCCGGCGAACTCGGCGGTTCCGGCCGCCCTGACGCCCGCCTCCATCGAACTCGCGACAAACATGTTGTCCGCGTCCATCACCGAGTTCTCGAGCGTGATCCCCGGGTTGGTGAACACCAGGTGATAGCCGCGTTCGGCCTCGAGCGGCACCCGGATGCCGAGGGGCGCGAGCAGGCGTTCCGACCACACCCCGGCGGTCACCACCGCGACCGGAGCCTGGCGTTCCCCGTCCCCGGTCTCGAGCAGGTAGCCACCGCCGGGCTGCGGCCTGATGGCATGGACGGCGGTCCGTTCGATCCGAACACCGGCCGCCGCCGCCTTGCGGGCCAGGACCTCGCCCAGACGGCCCGGGTTCACGGTCCGGCCCTGGTCGCTGATCAGCCTGGCGGACAGGATCTCGGGCGACAGTTCGGGCTCGATGTCCCGTGCCTCGTCCCCGGAGAGTTCGCGGAACGGCACGCCGCGCTCCTCGCGCAGGCGCCACGCCAGCCCGCCGGATGCCGGCGGCAGTCGCGAGACGTGCAGGTAGTTGCTGTCGCGCACGAGTCCGTGCTCGCCGGTGCCGTCAAGCAGTTGCCGGTACAGTTCGAGACTGGGTCTGTTGACGGTGAGCATCGCATCGGCGATCGACGCCACCCGTTCCGGCCGGCCGGCCCTGAGGAACCGGACCAGCCACGGCACAAGCGTTGGCAGGTAGCGGGCCCGGATATGCAGCGGGCCATTGGGGTCGAGCAGCCAGCGCGGTACCCGTGCCAGCATGCCCGGCATGCTCTGGGGAACGCAGGCCCAGGGCGAAATCACGCCGGCATTGCCGAAGCTGGTGGCGGCCGACGGCTCGTCGCGATCGACCAGTGTCACCGCGCGGCCGCGTTCGCACAGCATCAGCGCCGTGCAGGTGCCGACGATGCCGGCACCGATCACAAGGACGTCACTGTCTCTCATGCCCGCCTCATCCGATCCGCGCTGTCATGCCGCCGTCCACGGGCAGTGTCACCCCGGTGATGAACCGGGCCTCGTCCGATGCCAGGAACAGCGATGCGAAGGCGGTATCCCACCCGGTTCCCATCTTCCTGCGAAGCGGTACCGCGGCATCGCGTGCCGCACGCACTTCGTCGGGCGAGACATTTCCGCTTCTCGAGCGGTAGCCGATCGCGATCGGGGTGTCCATCAACCCCGGCATGATGACATTGACCCGGATACCGTAGTCCCAGTTGCTGGTTGCAAGCATGTGGCAGAAGGCGTTCATGCCGGCTTTCGACGCCTTGTATATGACCCGGTCGGCCGCGCAGACGGCGATGATCGACGAGATCGCCGTGATCACTCCCGCTTCCTGGCGGCGCATGATCGGCACCACCAGTCGCGACGTCCGGTACAGTCCTTTCAGGTTGACGTCCATGACCCGGTCCCACACCTCCTCGGGCAGGGTCATCGGGTCGGTATCCAGACCGTCGCCGGTGATGCCGACATTGTAGTGGAGGATGTCGATCCGCCCGTGCTCCTCCATGCACGCCTCGACAAACCCGGCGCAGTCCTCGTTGCTGGTGACATCGCCGGAGACCGGCAGGCAACTGCCGCCCTCGGCGCGGATCATCTCCTCCGTCTCCTCGGCCGAGGCAAGGTCGCGATCGACCGCCACCACGCGCGCACCCTCGCGCGCAAACAGCAGAGCGGTCGCCCGTCCGTTGCCGATGGTATCGCCGGTCATCTGACCGGCGCCGACGATGAGAGCAACCCTGTCTTTCAGACGCATGGTCCGGCCTTCCTGCTGCGGTGCTGTTCCGTTCCCGCGCAACACCGTAACGGGTCGCGGCGGCGTGATCCACCGCGGCACGCCTTGAACCGGACCGGCGGGTGTCCTACCTGTAGGCCAAGGATGACGCATGACGGAGGCAGGAGTGATGCGCAACATTCCGATGATGCTGATTGCCGCCGTGACCGTCGCGACCCTCGTGCTCGTGTCCGGACCGGGACCCGCACTTGCCGGCAAGGATCCGGTGTTCACCTCGACCTTCTCCGACGTTGCGATCCGGGGAACCGACCCGGTGGCGTATTTCCGCGAGGGCAAGCCGGTGAAGGGCAGTGCGGAGTTCAGCCACAGCCACGATGGCGCGACCTGGCACTTCTCGAGCGCGGCCAACCGGGACGCCTTCATCGCCGAGCCGGAGCGCTACGCGCCGCAGTATGGAGGCTACTGCGCCTGGGCGGTGTCCCAGGGCTATACCGCCTCGACCGTTCCCGAGGCCTGGAACATTCACGACGGCCGGCTGTACCTGAACTACAGCCTGTCGGTCCGCGACACCTGGTCCCGGGACATCCCTGGCAACATCAAGCGCGGCGACGCCAACTGGCCCGGCGTGCTCGATCGCTGAGGCCTAGGACGACCCGGCCGGCCGCAGGTAGGCACCCTGTCGCAGCAGCGCCGTCTGCAACTCCCGGATGTCGACCTCGGCCGCGGTGGTTCCGGCGTTCGCCGCCAGCGCCGCCGCCGCGCCGGCGGCCTGGCCGGTCACCCAGCACTGGGGGATCTCGCGCATGAAGGTGTGGGTCTGGGCGTCGGTCGAGAGGTGCCGCCCGGCCGCGAGCAGGTTCGCCGTCCCGCGCGCGACCAGGGAACGGTAGGGGATCGAGACCGGGTCGTACTTCGGCGCCAGGCTGGGGCTGACGCCGATCTCGTCGGAATGGCGCCGCCCGGTCTTCCAGTCGCGACCGGTCATGGTCGCGAGACCGCGCATGCGCCGGCTGTGCCTGACCCCGATCTGCGGCCCTGTAAGCATGATCCAGGCCTCCTCGAACCCCGGTGCGTGCTCGCGGTAGAAGCCCAGCAGGTCCTGCATCCGCTGTCGCGACAGGTGCTCGACCTGGTTGAGGTCCTCGAGGTCGAGAGCGCTGAAGCCGCTCATCCTCGGGCCCATGAACACCACGACGTCGTCCCGCCACGCCGGCATCGGCAGCGAGAACTGGTTGAACCTCTCGCGGGCGCGGCCGGTGAATTCGGAAAACGCCTCCCTGTTCGTCATCTTGAACTCGAGCCACCGCGGCACGTCGAGCCCGCCGAAAAGCCATGCCGTGTTCATGGTGTGGTGAATGCTGCCGTCCTGGATGTCGCCGTCCGCCCGTTCTCCCGATCCGACGAAGATGTCACCGTCTCCGGTGGTGTCCACGACCATCGTGCCCAGCACCGCGTGCCGGCCCTGTTTCGACTGCAGGATCACGCCCCGGACACGTCCGTCCTCGACGATCGGACCGGTTGCCCAGGCGTGCAGCACGATGTCGACGCCGGCCTCGCGCGCCAGGTCGTCGGCGGCGATCTTCAGCCGCTCCGGGTCGATCATCGGCGCCCAGGTGACGATCCGGTGATGGGCCGAGAACCGGTTGGCCCAGTACTCGACGTGACGTTCGTCCCGTGAACCCCACAGATCGCGGTCCGGGCCGAGTATGGCGTCGGGCGGCAGCCGGTCGAGCACCTCCTCGCAGTAGCCGCGCAGCACCAGGTTCCCGTCCCAGTCGGTCATCCGGTCGATCCAGATCACCAGGCCGCCGGTGGCGAGCCCGCCCAGGTGGTTGTAGCGCTCCACCAGCAAGGTTCGCGCCCCGATCCGGGCGGCCGCGGTTGCCGCCGCGGTGCCGGCCGGTCCGCCCCCGACCACCAGTACGTCGACCCGGTCGAGCACGGGGATCTCGCGCGCCGGTTCCGTGACCACGCCGCCGCCGTCGCGCCGGCGCCGCGGCTCGCGGTGAACGTCGAAGATCGCCTGGGTGTAGATCTGCCGGTCTTCGCCGCTCATTTCACGCTCCGGGTCCTGTTGATCAGGCGGTCGGTATCGGCGCCGAGCCGCGGCGGCGGAACCGATGGCCCGATTGCCTCGCCGTCGGCCTTGAAGCCGAGCGTCGGCAGATGCACCGGCGCGGCCGCGCCCGGGATCTCCACCGGCCGGGTGAGTTCGCGCGCTGCCACCTGTGCCCCGGCGAGGACCTCGTCGAGGCCGCGGACCCGAGCGGCCGGGACCCCGGCGCCGTCGAGCACCTGTTCCCAGTGTTCCGCGGTCCCGGTCGCGAACCGGTCGGAGAAGTGGCGGCGGAGTACGTCGGCGTTTTCCCGGCGACGGGCCGGGTCGGCCAGGCGCGGGTCGACGAGGATACCGGCCAGGCCGAGTGCTGCGCACAGGCTGCGGAACTGCGGCTCGGTATTGGCCGCGATCAGCAGCAGACCGTCGCGGGTCTCGAATGCGCCCGACGACGGAGACCCGCTCCACGCCTCGTTTCCGGATGCGGTCGGCTGCCAGCCGGTATTGAGATGATTGACCACCAGCGAGTTCATCAGCATCAGCGCGGTATCGAGCATCGCGACGTCGACATGCACGGCGCTGCCGGTGCGGCGCACCTCGTGCAGTGCCGAGACCATGGCGAACGCACCGTTCAGGCCGGTTGCGTAGTCGACGTAGGGGGCGCCCACCTTGTTCGGCTCGGTCTGTGGCGTGCCGGTCGTCCGCATGATGCCGCACATGGCCTGGACGACGTGGTCGTACGCCCTTCGGTGCCCGATCGGTCCGTCCTGGCCGAAGGCCGAGATCGAGCAGTAGACGATGTCGGGCTTCAGCGTCACCACCGTCCCGAAGTCAAGGCCCAGTCGTGTTGCGACCCCGGGCGCGAAGTTCTCCACCAGGATGTCAGCCGTGCGGATGAGGTCGCGGGCCGCCGCAAGGCCGTCGGCACTCTTCAGGTCGAGCGCCACCGATTGCTTGCCGGCATTCTGGGTCAGGAATGCTGTTGCCATGCCCTGGTCTTCCAGGCCGGCAGGCGCGGGGCCCGACCGGGTCCAGTCACCGGTATCGGGGTGCTCGATCTTGATCACCTCGGCGCCGAGAAGAGCCAGCTGGTAGGTCGCGTAGGGGCCGGCCAGCACGCGGGAAAGATCGATGACGCGCACACCGGTAAGTGGTTCGAACATGGGGGTGTTCCTTGCTGCGGCCTGCCGGTCAGGTCACGGGGATCGGGACGGAGCCTTGCCGGCGGCCTCGGCGCGCAGTTCGACGCGGCGGATCTTGCCGGAGATCGTCTTCGGCAGGGTTTCGCGGAACTCGATTTCGCGCGGATACTTGTAGGGTGCGGTCACGGACTTGACGAAGTCCTGGATCTCGCCGACGAGGTCGTCGGATGCCGTGTGCCCGCCCGCCAGGACCACGTAGGCCTTCACGATCTCGCCCCGCAGCTCGTCGGGCTTGGCAACCACGGCGGACTCGAGAACCGCGGGGTGCTCGATGAGCGCGCTCTCGACCTCGAACGGGCTGATCCTGTAGCCGGCCGAGGTAATGATGTCGTCCGAGCGCCCGACGAACCAGATGTAGCCGTCTGCGTCGCGGGTCGCGGTATCTCCGGTGTAGTACCAGCCATTGCGGAACGCGGTTGCGGTTTCCGCCGGGTCGCCGAAGTAGCCGTGAAACAGGCCGGGCGGCCACGGGTCGGCAAGCCGCACCCCGATGTGTCCGACGGTATCGTCCGCGACCACGGTCCCGTCGTCATCGATGATGTCGACGTCGATGCCGGGAACCGGGCGGCCCATCGAGCCCGGGCGGATGTCCATGCCAGGGAAATTCGCGACCAGGTTCACGGTCTCGGTCTGGCCGTAGCCGTCGTGCACGTCACAGCCCGTCGCCGCCTTCCAGGCCTGCATTGCCTGCGGGTTGAGCGGTTCGCCGGCACCCATGCAATGGCGCAGCGACGACAGGTCGTAGCCGGAGATGTCCATCTGGGCGAACACCCGGTAGATCGTGGGCGGTGCGCAGAATGTGGTGACCCGGTGTGTCTGGATGATGCGGAGGTGTTCGTCGGGATCGAACCCTTCTCCGTCGAACAGCAGGATGGTGGCCCCGGCAAGCAGCGGCGGGAACACCAGGCCCCACGCCGCCTTGGCCCAGCCGGTGTCGGTGAGCGTCCAGTGAACGTCGTCCTCGGCAAGCGTCATCCAGTACTTCATGGTGATGGTGTGCGCGAGACCGTAGGCGTGGTCGCGCTCGACCATCTTCGGCTGCGACGTGGTGCCGGACGTGAAATAGATGAGAATCGGGTCGGTTGCCCGGCCCGGGGCCAGCCGGGTGCGATCAAGCGTCGGCGAGACCCCGGCGCACGCCCGGTCCATCGATATCCAGCCGTCGCGCTCGGCATCGACCACGATCAGGTGCCGCACGCCCGGACAGGCGTCCCGGACCGCCTCGACCTTCCCGGCATGGGCCGCGGTGACGATGACGACCGATGCGCCCGAGCGGTTGATCCGGTATTCGATGTCGCGTGCCGTCAGCAGGTTGGTACCAGGCATGGCCACCGCGCCCGTCTTCATGCAGGCAAGCAGCACCTGGTGCCAGGCGGGAATACGCGGGATCATGATGAAGGCCTTCTCGCCCCGAGCTACCCCGAGGTCGAGCAGCACGTTGGCGAGCCGGTCGGATGCCCGGTCGAGATCGGAGTAGCTGTGCCGCGAGACCGACCCGTCCGATGCCACCGCGAGCAGCGCGGTGCGATCGGCGTTCCGGGCCCGTTCGGAGACCACGTCAAAGGCAAAGTTGAAGTCTTCCGGAACGGTCAGCCGGAAGTTCTCTCGCAGTGCCCGGTAATCGAAGGGCGATGCGTCTGCACCCATGTCGGTCTCCTCCGTCGTGGTCCACGCCAATGGGACTCCAGATTGAACCCGGGTTCAAGTCCGCGCGCCGATGCCGTATCGCGGCTTGCATTCTCCGGCAACCGACAAATACAGTGCCGGCCCCTTCCTGGCCCGGACTCCTCCCTTTTCCCTGGCCGCCCGCGCCCCGCTGTCCGGAGACATGCCATAAGCAGGCCCTGCACACACACCGGCACCGGACCGGTAGGGCCGCCGAGGGCTGTCCGATGACGACGGCCGATCACCGCGCCGCCCGCAACAACATGGCCGGCGTGCTGTGGATGTGCGCCACCGTCTGCTGCTTCACGGCGATGGCGGTGGCCGGTCGCGAGCTCTCCGATACCATGTCGACGGCGCAGATCATGGTGCTGCGCAGCCTGGTCGGCCTGGTGATCGTCCTGCCTCTGGCGCTGTCTGCCGGGCGGATCGCCACCCGCCGGCCGTTGCTGCATGTGGCGCGCAACGGGGTGCATTTCGTCGGCCAGTATGCGTGGTTCTACGGTATCGCGGTCCTCAGCCTCGTCGACATGAGCGCGCTGATGGCCACCACGCCGATCTGGTCGACGCTGTTCGCGGTCGCGTTCCTGCGTGAACGGGCCGGACTGCGGCGCTGGCTCATCATCGCGCTCGGCTTCGCCGGCGTCCTCGTCATCCTGCGCCCGCATACCGTGCCGGTGTCGTGGGCGGCACTGGTCTGCATCTTCGGTGCCGCCGGCTATGCCGGTGCCAACGTGTTGTCGAAGGAACTCATGCGCACCGACACGCCGCTGCAGATCGTCTTCTGGATGCTGCTGATCCAGCTGCCGATCGCGACGCTGGTGAACTGGGACGCCTGGTCGCCGGTCGCCTGGGGAGATGCGGGCTGGATCCTGATCGTCGGGGCGACGGGCGTTCTCGCCCATCTCACCATGAACCAGTCGATCCGGCTCGGTGACATCTCTATCGTGGTTCCGGTCACCTACCTGCAGCTGCCGTTGATCGGACTGGCGGGTTTTGTCCTGTTCCAGGAAGTGCCGGAAGTCATGGTGCTCGCCGGTGCCACCATGATCATTGGCGGTACGTGGTGGAACCTTGTTGCCGAACGACGGATTGCCCGTGGCGGGCGCTGACCGGTCAGATGCTGGTCGCGCCGCCGTCGACGACCACCTCGCTGCCGGTCATGTATGACGACTCGTCGGACGCCAGAAACAGGACTGCGGCCACCACCTCGTCGATGGTTCCGAGCCGGCCCATCGCCACCCGCGTGAGCCGTTCCTCGAGCACCGCGGGATCGGTCATCGCGGCCCGGACCATGTCGGTGTCGATGGGGCCGGGGAACACCGCGTTGCACCTGATGCCGTCACGGGCGTGCTGGGCCGCGGTCACCTTGCTCAGAATCCTGACCGCACCCTTGCTGGCGGCGTAGGCCGGCTCCTGGTGCGTGGACTGGCCGATGCCCGCTACCGAGACGATGTTGATGATCGAGCCGCCGCCGGCAGCCCGCATCGCCGGAATCGCGTGCTTGATCCCGAGAAACACGCCCCTGGCGTTCACCGCCTGGACCCGGTCCCACTCCTCGACCGTGCGCTCCTCGATCGGAACCCGGTTGATCACGATAGCGGCATTGTTGACCAGGATGTCGAGACGGCCGAACCGGTCGGTGGCGTGGCCGACGGCCCTCCTCCAGTCGTCCTCGCGGGTGACATCGAGATGGACGTAGTCCGCCTCGGCACCCTGCGCCCTGACCGAGGCTTCCACCTCCCGGCCGGCGTCGTCGCGGACGTCGCCAAACACCACCCGTGCACCGTGGGCGGCGAAGGTCTGTGCCTCAGCGGCCCCCTGGCCCCTGGCTCCGCCACTGATCAACGCGACCTTTCCGTCGAGCCTGCCCATTTCTTCTTTCCCTCCTTGTTCGGTGCCGGGAGCCTGCGCAATGCCGTGGCCGTCGCCAACCGGACCAGGCTGTCCGCACGGTTCAGAACGGGCGGTCGCCGCGAACGAGCGCCCGGTAGAGCATCCTGTGCTGCGAATGGTCGTAGTCGAAGCCCGCCCGGTGCATCGCCGAACGGTTGTCCACCAGCAGCATGTCTCCGAGCCGGTAGGTATGGGTGTAGGTGAACTCGGGCCTGATTGCGACCTCGAGCAGTTCGCCAAGGAACTTCTGGGTCTCCACGGGGTTCATGCCGGTCACGCGCTCGGTCTTGTTCTGGTGGAACCAGATGGCGCGCGTGCCGCGTTCCGGGTGGGTGCGGACCAGGGGATGGACCATCGGCTCGCCGCCCGCGGCGGACTGATCCGCCACCACGTCCGGATTGCCGGTTGCGGCCCGCGCGCTGCTGATCAGCGTATTCTCGGTCCGCATGTCGGCGATGCGCGCCTGCCAGTCCCGTGGAAGTGCGTCCCAGGCCGCGCGCATGTTGCAGACTGAGGTGCCGCCGCCACGGTCGGGCAGCGCCACCGGGTAGAGGCAGGTCACCTTCGGAGGACAGGCCTGGTTGGTGTGGTCGGTATGCCAGGTTGCGTTTGCCGCAAGCTTTGCCGGCTTTCCCCGGCTGTCGGTGTGCCGGTTCGACAGGACGCTGACGAGCGGGACGTCCTCGACGACGTAGCGGCGGTTCTGGTCTTCCATCGGTTCGCCGAACAGCGACGCGGCCGCCAGGAACTCGGCGGGACCGAAGCGCTGGTCGCGGATCACCAGTGCGACGTGGTCAACGAGCGCGTCGTTCAGCCGCTCGCGGGTTTCGGGACTGACCGGGCGGGTGAGGTCGACCCCGCGCACCTCGGCACCGACGTGCGGTCGGATCGGTGTGATTTCCATGTCGGTCGTGCGGCCTCCTCAGGCGGCCACGCCGAAGTCGATCACTGTGCGCACCACCCGGCCTTCCTTCATCGCCCTGAAGCCGTCGTTGATCTCCTCGATGCTGATCCGGTCGGAGACCCACTCGTCGAGATGCAGGCGGCCCTGCATGTACAGTTCGATGAGCCGCGGCATGTCGACCCGGAACCGGTTCGAGCCCATGCTCGATCCCTGGATCTTGCGTTCGCGCAGGAAGTCCCAGCCGTGAAGCTCGATCTTCTCGCCGAACGGCACCATGCCGACGATGGTCGCGGTCCCTCCCATCGCCAGCATCTGGAAGCACTGCTCGGCGGTGATCTTGAGCCCGAGGCACTCGATCGCGTGGTGAACCCCGCCGCGGGTCATCTCCATGATGCGCTCGACCGGGTCCCCGTCATTCGGGTTGACGAGGTCGGTGGCGCCGAGCTTGGCGGCGAGCTGCAGTTTCGACGGGTTGGTGTCGACGGCGATGATCCGCCCGGCCCCGGCCACGTAGGCACCCTCGATCGCCGCCATGCCGACCCCGCCGCAGCCGACCACGGCAACGGTTTCGCCCATGCGCACACCCGCGGTGTTGACCGCGGCACCGAAACCGGTGACCACGCCGCAGCCGATCAGGGCCGCCCTGTCGAGCGGCATGTCCTTGCGGATCTTCACCAGCGCGTTCTCGTGCACCAGCATCTGCTCGGCAAAGGAAGACAGGTTGAACCCGGTGTGCAGGCGCTGGGGCTTGTCCCACTCGAGCCTGCGTGCCTCGCCCGGCGGCAACTTGACGTCGGTATTGCTGCAGATCATCGGCCGGCCGGTGGTGCAGTTCTCGCAGGTGCCGCAGAACACCGAGAGACAGGTGATCACGTGATCACCCGGCTTCACGTAGGTGACGCCGTCGCCGACCTGTTCCACGATCCCGGCCGATTCATGCCCCAGCACCACCGGCAGCGGGTGCGGGTACAGCCCTTCGATGAAGTGCAGGTCGGAATGACACAGCCCGGCAATCGCCGTGCGCAGCAGCACCTCGCGCGACTGCGGCTTGCGCAGGCTGACATCCTCGATCACCAGGGGGGTATTGGGTTCATACAGGACCGCGGCTTTCATCGCCCATTCCTCCGTGCCGGCACCACATCCGGTGGACTGTTCCAGACCACCGGGACAAATGCAAATGCGCATGTCCGCGACACCGCACAGTCGGAGAGCGCATGGTCCCGGGCATGCTCCGGTGCCGGAGGACATGGAACCGGCGGCCGTGGCGGAAAAGCGGGTTCAGGAAACGAGCGGCGAGCCTCGGCGCGCGACCGTGCCGGATCCGCCGCCGGATTCGCTTCTGCGCCACGTGGTGTGAGAGCTTCTACTGCTCGTCAGACCTGAGGAGCAGCACACGGCCGACATGGGGCTGAAGGAGCGCTGGAAGGCGCTGGGCGATGCCGTCGGCGCCCGGCTCGGCTGGCTGACCGGCCCGGTAGTAACTGAATTTTTCCTGCTGATACGTCCGTATCTGACGTGCCCCTGCATTAGGTTCTCTCGACAATCGGATGGAGAGAGTCATGCTGACCGCCTACGAACGCCATCTCATCGCTTTCTACCTCGCCAACGCCGCCGATCGGTTTCACCACCGGGACCGGGAAGCGACCGACCTTGCCAGTTGGATCGCCGGCAGCGACCGCCGTCATGCGTTCTACGGAAGGCGGGGCCCGATCTCATGCCTGATCCGCGACCTCGACGAGGCCGGGGAGTCCATGTCCGCGCGCCACCTCCGCCACCTCCGCCACGCCCTGCGCGAGGAGTGTGCGGCGACGAGGACTGCGAGGCCTGACCGGACGGCGCGACGCCTCCGGCAGCTTGGCCAGGCGACAGGCCTCAAACCGATCGACGTCGACATCCTGGAAGTGCTGCTGCGCTACCAGACCCAGCCGGTGATCGAGTCCATGGTCGACGACATCTTCGGTCGCGCCAGCAGGCGCGTGGTGCCCTTCAACGTGAGGGGCACGGCGATTCCCTTTCTCCTGGGAGTATCACCGGGCGCCGTTTACCGGCGTTTCGCGCCCGGTGCCCCGCTGGTGAGTTCGGGACTTGTCGTCATCGACAGTGATGGCGACATGACGCCCGTCGACCGCCTGCGGCGGCTGGCAACGCTTCCCGGCCGGGCGGGGCTCGACGTGAACCGTCTGCTGCTTGACGCCGCGCCCGGAAGCGAGCTCGGGTGGGCGGACTTCGATCACATTGCCGAGGGACGCGATCATATCGAACGCCTGATCCGTGGAGCGATGGAAAGCGGGGCGGCGGGGGTGAACGTGCTCCTGCACGGCCCGCCCGGGACAGGCAAGACGGAGTTCTGCAAGGTGCTGGCGGCGCGGCTCGGCGCGACCCTCTACAGCGTCGGGGAGGCCGACGACGACGGCGACGAGCCCAGCCGCCGCGAGCGCCTGCAGGACCTCCGCCTCGCCCAGCGGCTTCTCAGGCGGAACGACAACTCGCTGCTCCTGTTCGACGAAATGGAGGACCTGCTGTGGGATTCCGCCGGCGGCGGGATGTCCCTGTTCGGGCAGCCGCTCTTCGCAAGCCCCCGTGGCGGGAGTTCCAAAGTGTACATGCACCGGCTGCTGGAACGCGCGCCGGCGCCGACGCTCTGGACGATGAACGACGCCGGTCCGGTCAGCCGCGCGCTGCTTCGGCGCATGATGTTCGCGCTTGAACTGCGCCGGCCGACGGCAGCGGTCAGGGCACGCATCTGGACCCGGCAGCTCGAGCAGCACGGGATCGAGGCCGGACCGGGCGAGGCCGACGCCCTCGCGCGGGAATTTGCCGCGACCCCTGGTGTTGCGGCCGGCGCCACCGCGGCCGCCCGGATCGGGGGCGGAGGGATCGACACCGTGCGGCGCGGGGTGCGCGGCCTCTCCCGGGTGCTCGGCTGCGAAGCCCCGCCGCAGGGAACGCCGCCGCGCTTCGAGCCCGCGTTGATCCACGCCGATGTCAACCCTGTCACGCTCGCCGATCGCCTCGTTGCCGGCGGGGACCTGCGCTTCTCCCTCTGCCTCCAGGGACCGCCAGGTACCGGCAAGAGCGCCTTCGTGCGCTACCTCGCCGAGCGCATGGGGCTGGAAATCATGCAGAAGCGTGCCTCCGACCTGATGTCGATGTGGGTTGGGAGCACGGAGAAGGCGATCGCCTCCGCCTTCGCCGAGGCCCGCGACACCGGCGGCTTCCTGGTCTTCGACGAGGCGGATTCGCTGCTCGCCGACCGCCGGTCCGCCCGGCAGGGCTGGGAAGTCAGCCAGGTGAACGAAATGCTGACCTGGATGGAGAGCCACCCGCTTCCTTTCGCCTGCACCACCAACTTCGCCGAACACCTGGACGCAGCGACCCTGAGGCGCTTCGTCTTCAAGATCGCGCTCGACTACCTCTCACCGGAGCAGGTGGAGACGGCGTTCCGGGTGTATTTCGGGATGGCGCCGCCGGCGCAGGCTGCGGCGCTGACCGCCCTGACGCCGGGCGATTTCGCGGTGGTGCGCAGGAAGGCCGAATTCCTTGGCAGGCTGGAGGAACCGGACGCGCTGGCGGCCATGCTGAGCGCTGAGTGCGCCCTCAAGCCGGACCGGCCCCAGCCCGTCGGCTTCAGGCCTTGAAATAGCGGTGTAACCCGCCCGTCTACCGCGTCTTTCTGCCGCCCGACAGGTTGGAAGGCGCGGAATCAGGGGGCCGGAAGGAGAAATCTGTTGCGCTACGAACGTGTGAAGGACGTCCTCACGCTGGCGATCCGCATGCAGGGCCTGCGCTCCGGCGTGACCCTCGATGACATCCGTGAGGAATTCGATGTCAGCCGGAGCACCGCCGAGCGCATGCGTGACGCGGTCGATTGGGCCTTCGGTCCGCTGGAGACCGTGGAGAGCGGCGACAACAGGCGCCACTGGCGGCTCGGCTCCGACGCACTGCGCCGCCTTGTCAGGATATCGGCCACCGAGCTGGCGGACCTCGCGGCCGCGGCAGACACCCTGGACGCCACCGGGTTCGGCGAGCGCGCATCCGCGCTGCGGGAACTGGACACCCGGCTGCGGGCCACGCTGCACACCGCCTCGCTGGCGCACATCGAGGCCGACATCGAGATGCTGGCCCAGGCCGAGGGGCTCGCCATGCGTCCCGGTCCCAGGCAGCAACTCAACAGGGGTCTGCTCGACAGTCTCCGCGAGGCCATCGCGACCCGCCGCATCGTCGAGTTGTGCTACCTGTCCCAGTCCACGGGCCGGTACAGCCGCCGGCGGATCGAGCCCTACGGCCTCCTTTACGGCAACCGCGCCTTCCTGATCGGCCGGACGGAGCGGGCCGGCGACATGCGGCTGTGGCGTCTCGCGAACATGAGCGAGACGCGCCTGACCGGCGAGGCCTTCACGCGCGACCCGGAATTCGATCTGGAGTCCTATGCACGGCGTTCCTTCGGCACCTTCCAGGAGGAGCCGGTGGACGTGGTGCTGCGCTTCGCCGCCGGAGCGAAACGGGACGCATCCGGGTTCCTCTTCCACCCCGGTCAATCCATCGAGGAGAACGCGGACGGCACGCTCACGGTCCGCTTCACCGCCGGCGGCATCGACGAGATGTGCTGGCATCTCGTCACCTGGGGCGAGGCCGTCACGGTGGAAGAGCCCGACCGGCTTCGCCATCGCCTCGCCGAAATGTGCGCCGCGCTGGCCGCGCATCACGGACCCCGATAGAAGGAGGACTCACCATGGCCTGGCAAGGATCCCTGGACGGCCTTTGCGGCCCCTACGCGATCGTCAACGCCTATGATCTCTGTGGTATCGAGGAGGACTGGCTGGGCCAGGACATCTTCAATATCGCGTGTCTGGCGATCGACGACTGGCCGGAGGCGCTGTGGGACGGAACCACCTTCGGGCAGATGAGAACGATGCTCAAGGCCTGTCAGAAGGCGATGAACAAGGCGTACAGGAAAGCCGACTGCGCGTACCCGATCGAAATCGACTATCCCTTCCGCGGGAACCCGCCGGGCACCGGCAAGCAATTCCGGAAGCGGCTTCACGAGGTATTTTCCCGCGACGACGTGATCTGCGGAATCGTCGGGATGGAGAAGCCCTCCGCCCACTGGTTCTCCTTCGTCAAGCACAGGGAGGCACTGATCGTCATCGACTCGGCTCCCCCCGGGGCGGGCGGTACGAGCCGCATCGGGCTGGACGACCTCCATGTCCGGCGAGGCAGGAAGAGGGAATTCGTGCTCAACCCCGAAGAGCTGATCGTATTCCGGGAGACGTGACCATGCCGCCGCAGGCTTGTGCAGCGATCGATCGTCTGGCAACAGGAGGCGCCGCCGCCGTGACGCTGCCGCCACCGGGACATGTGACGTGAATATCGGGGATTCGCCGCGCCGGACGATCGTTGCCCACAGCCGGCTCGGGATGCGGGAGTTGCGGCTGGAGGCAGCCCGGAACAGGCGGCACGGGCTCCAGGTCATGACCTTCGAGCAGCTCGCGGCGCGGCTGGCGGGCGGACTGACACGGCCCGTCGACGACGACGCTCTCAGGCAGGCCATCGTGGCCGTCCTGCCGGAGACCGATCTCGGCGAGCTGGACGGGATCAAGACGCTGCCGGGCATGATGGGCGCCGCTGCCGACACCCTGCGCAAGGCGTGGCGGGCCGGCCTCGACCTTCAGGCCCGGGCCGGCGAGCATCCGCGCCTGCGGTCCATCGCCGGCCTGGAGAATGCGGTCGTGGCGGCGTTGCCTCTGTCCAGGGTGAGGCCCGCCGATCTCGTCACCGCCAGCCTCGAGCGGCTGGATCACGCGGCGGCGCTGTTCGGGCCCATCGAGATCGTCGGCATCACCGAGCTCTCGCCGGTCTGGAGACCCCTTTTGCACGCCATCGCCCTCCACGTGCCGGTGCGCTGGAACGCGGGTCCCCGCCCGGTGCCCGACTGGCTCGATGGCAAGGCCGTCGAGATCGTGCGCGACGAGGCGAAATCACCGGGCATCTCCGCCGTGAGCGCGGCCACTGCCTACCACGAGGCGGTCGAGGCCATGCGCTGGGCGCGCGAGCTGCTCGCGTCCGGCAGGGCGGAGCCCGCCGACATCGCCATCGCCTCGGCCATGCCAGCCGAGTATGACGACCACCTGCTCGCGCTTCGTGCCGACGCCAATCTGGACCTGCACTTCGTGCACGGCGTCACGGTCACGGCCAGCCGGGAGGGGCAGGCGGCGGGGGCGCTCGCGGACATCCTGCTGCGCGGCCTCTCCCAGACGCGAATGCGACGGCTGAACACGCTGCTAAGCGCGCATGCCGGCCCGTTCGCGGACCTGCCGGAGGGCTGGACGCGCATCCTGCCGGCCGGAGCGCCGCTCTCGTCTCCCGAGGCCTGGATGCGCCTGATCGGCGGATTGAGCGCCACCGACTGGCCGGACGGAAGCGACCGCGGCCCGGTGCTCGCCGGCATCGTCGACCTGCTGTCCCGGGGCATCGAGGCTGCGGACATCGCAGGGAAGACACTGCTGAGCGGGCGTGCGCGCGATATCTGGCGCAGGGTGCTCGCGGAGGGTCCCGCCGCTTCGCTTGACCTTACCCTGGAAACGCTCAGGCAGGACGACGGCATCGATCCCTGCGTTTCGGCGTGCTGGATGCCGGCCAACGCGCTCGCCGCATCACCCCGCCCCTTCGTCCGGCTGCTCGGCCTCAACTCCGCGCGCTGGCCGCGCGCCATGGTCGAGGACCGGCTCCTCTCCGACCACATCGTGCCTGCAGCCGAGCTCGATCCGCTGCCCGTTGCCGCCGCCGACCGCCGGGATTTCGCAACCATTCTGGCGACGACGGAGAGCGAGGTCGTGCTGTCCCGCGCCCGGCGCGGCGAGGACGGCCGGCTGCTCGGCCGCAGTACCCTTCTTCTTCGGGTCGAGGCCCCCGAGACCTATGTGCCGCGCAACCGCGTGCCCGCGCACGCCTTCAGCGAGACCGACCGGCTGACGGCGCGGCCCGACGAGTTCCGTCGCCTGCCGCAGGCGGAGGCCGCGTCGGGGTGCTGGTTCGACTGGCTGCGTGAGGAGATCACGCCGCACGACGGGGTCGTGCGACCCGACCACCCGGTGATCCAGGCCATTCTCGAACGCATCCAGTCGGCGAGCTCGCTGCGCATGCTCCTGCGCAACCCACTCGGGTTCGTCTGGCGCTACGGGCTGCGCTGGCGCGCGCCCGAGAGCGGAGAGGATCCGCTGGTCCTCGATGCCCTCGCCATGGGCGATCTCGTTCACCAGATCCTGGACCGGGCGCTTCGCACGCTGGAGGAGGACGGCGGTCTCGCCGGCGCATCGGAACAGCGGATCGACAGCGCCATGGATGGCGCCGCCATCGAGATCGCGGCATCCTGGGAAGCCGCGCAGGCGGTGCCCCCGCACGTCATCTGGCGCCGCGCGCTCGACGGGGTGCGCGCGCTGGGCGGCCCGGCACTCGGCATCCGCGACGCGGATCCCGCCGACGTGCGCGCCTATGGCGAGGTCCCGTTCGGCGGGTTGGAACCCAGGTCCGACGGTGCGGTCCCGTGGGATGCCGGGGCCGCGGTCGAGATTGCCGGTACCGGGTTCGGCATCGCGGGATACATCGACCGCCTGGACATCTCCGCCGACGGTGGACGCGCGCTGGTGCGCGACTACAAGACCGGGCGCATTCCCAGGAACGACATCGTCCTCGACGGCGGCAGGGAACTGCAGCGCTGCCTCTACGCCTACGCGGTGAAGGCGCTGCTGGGCGAGGACGTGTCCATCTCGGCGTCGCTCCTCTATCCGCACGAGGATCGGGACCTGCGGCTCGACGACCCGGACGCGGTGCTCGAAACGCTCGCCGGCCACCTGCGGGCGGCCCGCGCCAGTCTCGCCTCCGGTGGCGCGGTGATGGGCGCGGACACCGGCAACACCCATGACGACCTCGCCTTCGCCCTCCCGGCCAACGTCGGCGCCGTCTACCGCGTCCGGAAGGAGGCGGCCGCGAACGCACGCCTCGGCGATGCGACCCGTGTGTGGGATGCCCCGTGATGGCGGCCCGACCTCCGGTTCTTTCCGACGATGCCGCGCGGCGCGAGGCCGTCGCGGTTCGCGACCGCTCCTTCCTGGTGGAGGCCGGCGCGGGATCGGGCAAGACAGCGGTTCTGGCGGGCCGGATCGCGATGCTGCTGGCGGCTGGCGCGGCCCCCATGTCCATTGCCGCGGTGACGTTCACCGAGTTCGCCGCGAGCGAGTTGCTCATTCGGGTACGGGCCTTCGTGACCGCGCTTGCGGCCGGCACCATTCCTGTCGAGCTTCGCTCCGCCCTGCCGAGCGGCCTGTCGCAAGAGCAGCGCGGCAACCTCGACCGGGCCGATGCGGCGCTCGACGAGATGACCTGCTCGACCATCCACGGCTTCTGCCAGCGGCTGATCACACCCTATCCGGTCGAAGCCGATATCGACCCCGGGGCCTCCGTGATGGACCGCGACCAGGCGGAGTTCGCCTTCGGCGAGATCGTCGACAATTGGCTGCGGAACGAACTCGCCGGCGAGGAAGGCGGCCTGCTTGCCGAGCTGGTTCTGCACGATCCCGACGCAACCATCACGCTGATCCGCACCGTCCTCGGGCATCTCCGCCGGCATCGGGAGTTCACTCCCTACGAACTGCAGGACCTCGATCAGCTCGCTGCCGGGTTCCGGAAAGCGGTGGAGGGTTTGACCACGTTCCTGGACCAGGCCGAGGCCAGGGAACCTGAAACCGTCGCCATCGCCGGCCACTTCGAAGCGCTGGCCGGGAACATCGGGCCCGCATTGCCGGCAGATACACCCGCCCGGCTCGTTGCGTTGTTGCTCGTGACGCCCCACGACGACCTTCTGAAGTCCACCGGCGGCGGGTTCTACGCGTACCGCAAGAAGGGGAAGTGGGCAGCGGCCGGGAAGCGCGCGGGCCTGGCCAAGGCCGATGTGGAGCGGCTGAACGCGTCGGCCAGTGCTCACTATGATCACTGTGGCCGGACCTGGACCGGGTTTCACCAGGCGGTTGCCACCCATGTCCTCGCCGGTCTCGTGCCGCTGGTCGAGCCCGTCATGGACCTGTTCCGCGAGTACAAGCGCGCCGCCGCACTTCTCGACTTCGACGACCTGATATTCTCGGCGCGTGATCTCCTGCGCGACCACGATGAGATACGCCGCGCACTCTCTGCGCGGTTCCGCCACGTCCTCGTCGACGAGTTCCAGGACACCGATCCGCTGCAGACCGAGATATTCTGGCGCCTCTGCGGCGAGCCGCCCGGGGACGGCGATGGCACCGACTGGCCGTCATTCGCGATTCGGCCGGGCGCGCTGTTCCTGGTCGGCGATCCCAAGCAGGCGATCTACCGTTTCCGCGGCGCCGATATCGCGGCCTATGTCCAGGCGCGCGACGCGTTCCGCGCCGGGGCCGGGGACGCCGTGCTCTCGATCGCCACGAACTTCCGCTCCCGCGCGCCGATCATGGAATACGTGAACGCGCGCTTCGAGACAGCACTTTCCGAGGAGAACGGCCAGCCCGGTTTCCAGGCCCTCGACCCCTTCCGGTCACCACGGGACGGGCGACCCTCGGTCGCCGCACTGGATGTCGAAGTTGCCGACGAGGACGGCAGGGCCAATGCCCGGCAACAGCGCGACGGGGAGGCCGAGGCCGTCGCCGAACTGTGCGCCCGCCTGATCGGCAGCGAACCGGTCCCCGATCCCGGGAACGGCGGGCTGCGCCCGTGCCGGGCCGGCGACATCGCCCTGCTGGCGCCGACCGGGAGCGACCTCTGGCGCTACGAGGAAGCGCTGGAAGGGCGAGGCATCCCCGTCGCCACCCAGGCGGGCAAGGGCCTGTACAGGCGCCAGGAGATCCAGGACCTCATCGCGGTCACCCGGGTCCTGGCCGACCGGCGCGATACGCTCGCGCTCGGCGCGTTGCTGCGCGGGCCGCTGGTGGGGCTGACCGAGGAGGAGCTGCTCGACATCGTCTGGGCGCTGCCGCGCGCGGACGACGCACCGGACGATCTGCCGCGGCTCGATCTGGGTGTCGGGCCAGACGAAATCGCGAACCCTCTGGCGCGGGATATCGTCGAGAAGCTCCAGGCGCTGCAACGCCGGGTGAATGCGACAACGCCGCATGCGCTTCTCTCCCAGGCCGTCGACGTGCTCCGGGTCCGTCCCATCCTGCTGCGGCGCCATCGCGGCCAGGCGGAACGCGCACTGGCCAATGTCGATCTCTATCTCGGCTTCAGCCGCGCCTACGCGGTACGGGGGCTGCGCGCCTTCGCCGAGGCGATGACGGCCGCGTGGAGCGACGAGGCCCGCGCCGTGGAGGGCCGGCCGGACGCCCAGGAGGAGGCGGTGGCACTCTACACGATGCATGCCGCCAAGGGGCTGGAATGGCCCATCGTCGTTCCGATCAACACCATGACGCGGGTGATGGCGGCGGAGGGCGCCGTGACCGACCGCGCGACCAGGCGGTTCTATTGCCGCGTGTTCGGCGTCGAGCCAACGGGATACACGGTGGCCCGAAATGACGAAAGGGACGAGCTTGACCGCGAGCGCGTGCGCCTCTGGTACGTCGCCGCCACCCGGGCGCGTGAACTCCTGGTCCTGCCCCGGTTCGATGTCAAGGCCGCCGCCTCGGCCTGGCTCTCCGTCGTCGATCTGGACGTGCCCGGGCTGCCCGCGCTCGATCTCGACCATCTGCCGGCGCACGTGAGAGCGGGTGAGCCAGAGCCGGCAAACAGGCAGACACGCGAGGTATTCGCCGCGGAAGCAACCGCGATCGCGGAGCGTACGCGCACGATAGTCTGGCGAACGCCGAGCCGGGGCGAGGATGCGGCCCAACCGGTGATGCGGGAGGAAGTGTCCGCGATCCTCGCGACTGACGGTGACGGCGCACCAGCCGACAGGCCCACTGTTGCCCCGGTCCTGGGCGGCCGCGAGCGCGGCGTCATCCTGCACAAGCTGATCGAGGAGGTTCTCACGGGCGAGACGGAGGAGACCCTGCCAAAACTCCGTACCCGAGCCGAAGTGCTGATCCGCGCCATGGACCGGCCCGTGGTGGAGGATCCCGCGGAGGGGCTGTCGCCGGGCGAACTCGCCGGCTGTGTCGTTCGTGCGCTCTCACTGCCCGAAATCGCCCATCTGAGACAGAGGCTGGTGCCCGAGTTCCCGGTCTATCGGTCCGCCATGACCGACGATTGCGAGGAGGCGGCCTTCGGCATTGTCGATGCCATCGCGTTTGACGCGGACGGCAGGCCGGAAGCGGTGATCGACTGGAAGAGCGACGTCGACCCGGCGCCCGAGACCGTCGAGCACTACCGCGCACAACTCCGCGCCTACCTCGAGATGACGGGTGCCAATCGCGGCCTCATCGTTTCCCTCACTTCGGGGTCCGTCGTTCACGTTGAGCGAACCGCCTAGAACCTGCAGTCGCGCGACCCATGCACTGTCCGGATTGGCGGCACAACGGAACCGGGTGTTGTTCGGTGCGCAAGTTTGACGCAGACCAGCGGCTCTGCCAACGCCATCACCGGCGTTCGGAGGGCTTTTGCGGCGAGGCCATGACCTGGCACGGGTTGAGCGACGCTGTCCGGCGCGGCCTCGAAAACATGAAGATCCAGGCTTGCCTGTTGGCAGCGGCGGATCGGGGCTGTCCTCTTGCCGCTTTGTCGGGCATCTGGATCGCTCACGTTTCCGCTGAGGCCCGTCACGGCAACACCGCCCAAAGTGTGTTCGCTGAATCGCAAACGCATGATCCGGCGCGCGCCCGCCCCCGGGACCGGGTTCTTCAACTGCACCTGGTCCAGGGTTCGCTGGAGGAAATCACCGCCGGTCACCCCGATGGCTGCGCCAGGGGACTCGCGTCCCCGATGTCCGGGTCACCGCGAGCCGAGATCCTGGGCGCCTTGCCCGCATCCATCGCGGAGCAACCCCGGTGTTCTGCGGACTGCCCTGGCGCGGCCTCGTGACAGCGGGTCCGGGCCGGGTTATGGAGGCGGGATGGTGCTCCGTCTCGCCCTTGCCGCCGCCGCCATCCTCCTGACCACTGCGCCGTTGCGGGCGGAGCCGCTCACGCTGGGCCACTTTTCCTCCGGCGACACGAAGGGCTGGGAGCTGCGTCATTTCGAGGGCGAGACGCGCTACCGGATCGTGGAAGACGAGGGGACGATGGTCCTGGAAGCCGAGAGCGAAGCTGGGGCGTCGAGCCTCTATCTCGAACGGGAGATCGACCTTGCCGCGCGCCCGATGCTGGAGTGGCGCTGGAAGATCGAGGCTCCGCTCGCGGTGGCGGACGAACGCGTGAAGGAAGGCGACGACTTCGCCGCACGGGTCTATGTCGTGGCGCCGGGCGAGGGGCTGTTCGGTTTACCGACCGCGATTTCCTATGTCTGGTCGGGCAGTGCACCCGTTGGTGCGGACTGGCCCAATCCGTTCACGTCCAAGGTGCGGATGGTCGTTGTCGAGTCCGGCCCGGCCGGTGCCGGCGAATGGCGCAGGTACCGCCGCGACGTCCGTGAGGACTTCCGCCGCCTGTTCGGCCTCGAGGTGGACGAGCTGGAGGGAGTGGCCGTGATGACTGACAGCGACAACAGCCGCCAGCAAGCCCGGGCCTGGTACGGCGACATCCTGCTGAGAGCGAAAGACGGAAACTGACGCTCCGGCAAGTCGGCTGCAACCCTCCCGAGTCAACTCTGCCGGTGTTGGCCGGGGCTCGCAGGCCAGTACAACCTGCGTACCGGATCGATACCGTGATTCCCTGTTTCATGCGCAGCTGCGTACCGAGTGAACGGGGCCCCTGATCTTCCGATATTCCAGGATGGGCATCAGGAAACGGCATGGATGCAAACCGTTGCGGTCCGCCCGCGCATGCAGCAGTGTGCGCCGGTCAGGCACCCGTTTGCATGGAGGCGGCCCGTGCTCGCAGGGATCAACAGCGCGCTGGTCACGCCGTTCGACGCCGATCTCGAGTTCGACCCCGATGCGATGCGCCGGAGTGTCAGGCACCAGCTCGCCTGCGGCACTGCCGGGCTCTGTGCACTGGGCGGTACCGGCGAGCCGCTCTCGCTCAGCCTCGAGGAACACCGACGCGTCATCGACACCGTGGTAGAGGAAACCGCGGGCCGGGTTCCCGTAACGGTCGGCTGCCTGCTCGGTGGCGCAGCCGACGTGACCGCGGCGGCGCGACATGCGCAGACCGCCGGGGCCGATGCCGTCATGCTGGTACCGCCGTACTTCTACTCGGCCCGTCCGTTCGATATCGAACGCCATTTCCAGGCGGTTGCCGAGGCCTGCAGCCTGCCGGTCATCCTGTTCCACACGCCCGGGCGCAGCGGCGTGCGACTCGCCCCGGACGAGCTGCTCTCCATGATCCATGCCAACCCGGCGATCCGCGGCATCAAGGACGCCTCGGGTGACATGATCCTGGCCGCCGAGGTGATGCGCGACGCACCCGACGGGTTCTGTTTCATGCAGGGGCTCGACGAACTGCTGCTCGCCTCGCTGGCTCTCGGAGCTGCGGGCGGCATCGTTTCGCTCGGTGAACTGCTGCCCCGCAGCCTGCGCCGCCTTTACGATCGGGCCACGGCGGGTGACCTGGAGGGTGCCCGACAGATCCAGTTCGACCTGCTCGAACTGTGCCGGGCGATCTACAGCGAACCCAACCCGGGGCCGCTCAAGTACGCGCTCGATCGTGCGGGCCGGTCGGCAGGACCGTGCCGGGCGCCGATCCACGGACCCAGGGAAGAGACCAGGTCGACCCTTGACGCCCTGCTGCCGGCACTGCTTGCAGTCGAGCACGCCGATTCCGCATAGCTGGCCGATCGGGAAGGCGGTTCACCTGCCCGGGGACGGGCGCGGTGCACCCGGCATTCGATCTGCGGCTGCCGGCCGGGCGAGGATGCCTGGCGCAGGCTCGATGACGGGAACGGGCGGTGCAGTGGTAGAGGAATGCCCGGGTGCATGACCCGGCCGCAGTTTCTCCGCGGCGACAAAACCCCGTCCGCCCGGATCCGTCAGTAGCCTTCATCGTGGTGCACAGGTGACCCCCGGTCATCGCCGGCAAACCGAAGCCGGTGTGAACCTGCTGGCGGGGGGCGTGTGGGAAAGCGCGCCGGTCACCTGGCCGGCTTCTCACCGGTCCCGTGTGCGGCCGTTGGCGTCGCGAACGGTGCGGGGCAGGATGCGTCGGTTCGCGATCGGGGCTGCCTCCGGTTGAAGCGGCCGCGGGAACGGCACACAATCGGGTCCCGACGACAATAGGAGGGCAGGCATGCAGCACGGCGTTGAAGTCGTTCCCACCGGTGCGGCGCTCGGTGCGGACGTGGTCGGCGTCGATCTGGCCGCCGAAATCGACCCGGAGACCTTCCAGGTGATCGAGGACGCCTGGCACGAACACCTGGTGCTGCGTTTCCGGGGCCAGCGGCTTGATGACGATGCGCTGGCTGCATTCTCGCGCAACTTCGGCGATCTCGACATGGCGCCGACAGGGCGGGGCGGCACACCGTTCAATCCCGCCCGCCCGGAAATCGCGGTGCTGTCGAACATCGTCGTCGACGGCCGGCGCATGGGCAGCCTCGGCAACGACGAGCTGGTCTGGCACCAGGACATGACCTACAACCCGGTCCCGCCCAAGGCGAGCCTGCTCTACGGGCTCGAGGTGCCGCCGCACGGTGGCGAGACCCATTTCTACAACCTCTACAGGGCCTTCGATTCCCTGCCGGAGGACCTCGCGCGCCGAATTCACGGGCTCGACTGCAAGCACGATGCGACCCGCTCGTCCAATGGCGAACTCAGGACGGGCTACGAGGCGAGCTACAGCAACGAGGACCGCCCGGGCGCCGTGCACCCGCTGGTCCTGCGCCATCCCGCCACCGGGCGCCAGGCGCTGTGCGTCGGCAGGCGGCCGGGCGCCTGGATCGTCGGATACGCGGATGCCGACAGTGACCGGCTGCTCGACGAGATCTGGGAGCACATCCACTCGCACGCGTTCACCTGGTCGCAGGAGTGGCAGGTCGGCGACCTCGTGATCTGGGACAACCGCTGCACGCTGCACCGTCGCGACCGCCTGGATCCGGCGACCCGGCGGATGATGCACAGGACCCAGGTGAAGGACCTGCACGGACCGGTTGCCGGCTGGAACTGACCGCAGCGCCCGGCTTGCCCACCACCGGGTGCAGCCGTAAGGTCCCGGCCGTCATTACGAGTGCGGGGCGCAATGAGCGATCGGGTTCTGATTCTCGACTTCGGCAGCCAGGTCACCCAGCTGATCGCCCGCCGCCTTCGCGAGATCGGCGTCTACTGCGAAATTCTTCCCTACAACGCCCCGGCGAGTGACATGGCCGGGTTCGGAGCCCGGGGCATCGTGCTCTCGGGCGGGCCGGCGTCGGTGCTCGGGCAGGATCCGCCGCTGCCACCCGACTACGTCTTCGCCTCCGGTCTGCCGGTACTCGGCATCTGCTACGGCCAGCAGGTGATGTGCACCCAGCTTGGCGGTCGGGTGGAGCAGGCGGCCGAACGCGAGTTCGGGCGTGCCGAAGTCACCGTGCACGAGCCGTGCCCGCTGTTCGTCGACCCGTGGCGGGCCGGCGGGCGCGAGCAGGTCTGGATGAGCCACGGTGACCGCGTGATCGAACTGCCGCCGGGGTTCCGTGCCGTCGCGTCGAGCGAGGGGTCACCCTGCGCCGTCATCGCCGATGAGGCGCGCGGGTACTACGGCGTGATGTTCCACCCGGAGGTGGTGCACACCGTCCACGGCACCGACCTGCTCCGCGGTTTCGCCCGCCATGTCGCCGGCTGTGCCGGTGACTGGACCATGGCGGCGTTCCGGACCCAGCAGATCGGGCGGATTCGTGAACGGGTCGGCGATGCCGGCGTGATCTGCGGCCTGTCGGGCGGAGTGGACTCGTCCGTCGCGGCACGACTCCTGCACGAGGCGATCGGCGACCGGCTGACCTGTGTCTTCGTCGACCACGGCCTGCTGCGGGCCGGTGAGGCCGAGGAGGTCTGCTCGCTGTTCCGCGGTCACTACAACATCCCGCTGGTGCATCGCGATGCCGGCGACGTGTTCCTTGCCGCTCTCGAGGGGGTCGAGGATCCCGAGGCCAAGCGCAAGATCATCGGCGGGCTGTTCATCGACGTGTTTGAGGAAGAAGCCCACCGCATCGAGGGCGCCGGGTTCCTCGCCCAGGGCACGCTGTATCCCGACGTGATCGAGAGCGTGTCGGTGACAGGCGGGCCGAGCGTCACCATCAAGTCGCACCACAACGTTGGCGGACTGCCCGAACGCATGCGCCTCGATCTGGTCGAACCACTGCGCGAACTGTTCAAGGACGAGGTACGCGCGCTGGGACGTGAACTCGGCCTGCCCGAACAGCTTGTCGGCCGGCATCCGTTTCCGGGGCCGGGGCTTGCGATCAGGATCCCGGGTGCGGTGACGCGCGAGAAGGTGGAGCTGTTGCGGGCCGCCGACGCGATCTACCTCGACGAAATCCGCCGTGCGGGCATCTACGACGAGATCTGGCAGGCGTTCGCGGTGTTGCTGCCGGTGCGCACGGTCGGGGTCATGGGCGATGCCCGGACCTACGAACACGTGTGCGCACTGCGAGCGGTGGTTTCCACCGACGGGATGACCGCCGACTTCTATCCGTTCCCGCATGACCTGCTCGGGCGTATCGCGACCCGCATCATCAACGAGGTCCGGGGCATCAACCGGGTGACCTACGACATCACCTCGAAACCGCCCGGCACCATCGAGTGGGAATGAGCGGGCGCGTGTTCCGGCGACGGGGTTCGCGGTCATTCCGCCGGTGACCGGCCGTCAGGGCCGGGTTTTCCCTCCTTCGGGCGCCCGGAAGAAAACGGAGGGGACGGGTTCCGCAACGGACCCGCGCGTCATCGGAATGCGGGAGTGATCACGACTGCGTGGACGGGATCCGGGCCGGAATGCGCCCGTATGCTGCTGCGCAGCCCGCCCGTTCAGGCGATGTCGATGTCGAGGATGCTGATGTGCAGGTCGTAGGAGGTCGCGCCCTGGTCCGCGACCTTCGAGATCACCCCCATGAACTCTCCGTCGACGCTGACCTCCGCCGAGTCGGGACTGTTGTCGTCGAGCGTGAGCTCCAGACCCTGGTGTCCGAGGGTGGTGCGCAGGTGGCGCTCGAGGCCGTCGCGTTCCTCTTCGCTGATCCCCGACGCCGTCTCGTCGGCCTGGTCCATCTTCCGGCGCGACCTGATCACCATCTGCAGGTCGTAGGAGATCTCGCCCTCGTCGACCACGCGGTAGACCGTACCGTGCCGCCTTCCGCGTACCGTCATCTCGGCCGACTCCTCGCCGTCACCGAGCGCGATCTCCGGGTTGCGGAACTTGCTTCGCAGGAACTGCTCGACCCTGGCGAACTCGGCGGAGTTGGCCACACGCACCTCCGGATGTGATTGAATGGCTCCACGGTCCGGTCCAGGGCGCACCCGGAGCCCAGCAGCGTCTCGACCGGTCAGCAATAGCGAGAGGTGCAATGCGGCGCAAGATCATCATCGACTGTGATCCCGGTATCGACGACGCGGTGGCGCTGATGCTCGCCTGCGCCAGCCCGGAAGAGCTCGAAATCCTGGCGGTCACCGCGGTGGCCGGAAACGTGGCGCTCGGGCACACCGCCGCGAACGCGCGCCGGGTCCTGGAAGTCTGCGGCCGAGGCGATATCCCGGTGCACGCCGGGTGCCCGCGCCCGTTGCTGAGACCGCCGGTAACCGCCGACAGGATTCACGGCGAGACCGGGATTGACGGCAGCGGACTGCCGCCCCCGACGCAACCGCTTGCCGATGGCCATGCGGTGGACCTGCTGCGCGATACCGTCCGCAACGTCCCGGGAGAGGTGACGGTGGTGGCCGTGGGCCCGTTGACCAACCTCGCCGCGGTGATCGTCCAGCGCCCCGAATTTGCCACCGAGGCACGCGAGATCGTGATCATGGGCGGCAGTGCCGGACCCGGCAACGTCACGCCGCACGCGGAGTTCAACTTCCACGCCGATCCGCACGCTGCCCGGATTGTCTTCGAAAGCGGAGCCCGGCTGGCGATGTACGGTCTCAACATCACCCACCAGGTCCGGGTGGACGACCGGGTGCTTGGACGGATCGCGGCACTGCGCTCCCCGCCGGCCCGGGCGGCGGCGGGCATGCTGGAGCGCTACCGCGACTCTGGCGGTGCGCTCCACGACGTGCTCGCCGTGGGCCACCTGCTGCGGCCCGACTGTTTCGGGCTAGAGGAGGCCCTGGTGACGATCGATACGTCCGAGACCGGCCGGATCGGCAGAAGTGTCGTCGAGCGCGGGGCCGGCACCAACGCCCGGGTCGGGTTCGACGCCGTGGCTGGCGAGTTTCTCGACTTCCTGCTCGAGCGGCTGGCGCGGTACTGAACCGCTTTACGACTCGGCCATCACCTCGCGGGCGGCGGCGGCGATCTTGTTCCGGTCGGGAAAGACGTGATCTTCCAGGGTCGGGCTGTAGGGGATCGGCACCTGCAGTGCGCAGACCCTGCGGACCGAGGCCTTGAGTGCGCGGAAGGTCGCCGGATCCTCGGTGACCAGCGCCGAGATCTCGGCGGCCGCGCTGCAGGTCGGACCGGCCTCGTCGGCGATGATCAGCCGCCCGGTCTTGCGCACCGACGCCCTGAGCGTGTCGGTATCCATCGGGACCAGGGTGCGCGGGTCGATCACCTCGGCCGAGATTCCCTCGGCCTCGAGGATTTCCGCGGCGGCGAGCGCCTCGTGCACCAGCCAGGCGAGTGCGATGATGGTGACGTCGGAGCCCTCGCGCTTCACCTCCGCTACTCCCAGCGGGATGGTGTACTCCTCCTCGGGCACCTCGCCCACCAGGGTGAGCAGCCTCGTGGACTCGAAGGAGATCACCGGGTTGTCGTCGCGAATCGCCGACTTCAGCAGCCCCTTGGTGTCGCGTGGCGTGGACGGAAGGATCATCTTCAGCCCGGCCAGGTTCATGAACATCGAGTACGGGCTCTGGGAATGCTGGGCCGCCATCCGCACCCCGCCGCCGACGGTGCAGCGATACAGGATCGGAAACCGCGCCTGGCCTCCGAACATGTAATGGATCTTCGAGGCCTGGTTGACCACCTGGTCCATGGCGACGAAGGAAAACGTCACCATCCGCCAGTCGATGATCGGCCGGAACCCGGAACCCGCGGCTCCGATCGCCATGCCGGTGAGCGCACCTTCCGCGATCGGGGTGCCGCGCACGCGCGACTCCCCGAACCGCTCGACGAGCGGTGGCGGCGCGTCGGTGGACAGGTGAAAGGTGGTCGCGTCGCGTCCCATCTCCTCGATCAGGGCTTCCATGCCGGCGTCGGCGTAACTGATCTGTCGCATCGGGATTTCCTCCACCGGGACTAGGCCGCAAACACGTCGTCGGTCGCCCGGGACGGGTCGGGAAATGCGCTCGCCCGGGCGTAGTCCACCGCCAGGTTGACCCGCTCAAGGATCTCCCGGTCCATCCGTTCCCACTCCTCATCGGTGAGCTGGCCCTGCTGACTCTTCAGGTGCCGGACCAGCCGCTCGATCGGGTCCTTCTGCAACCAGGCGTCGATTTCCTCGGCCGGCCTGATGTCGACCTGGGTCGGACGTTCGGTATGCCGCCGGTAGCGGTAGGTCTTGCACTCGATCAGCGACGGGCCTTCTCCGGCCCGGGCCCGGGCTGCGGCCTCGCGCGTGGCACGGTGCACGGCAAAGATGTCATTGCCGTCCACGACCATCCCCGGAATGCCGTAACCGGCAGCGCGGGTCGCGACATCCGGGACCGAGAGGGAGGAAGACGCCGGCGTGTTGACCGCCCACAGGTTGTTCTCGCACACGTAGATCATCGGCAGCTTCCACGCCGCCGCGATGTTCAGCGATTCATGGAACGGACCGGCACCGGATGCCCCGTCCCCGAAGAAGGAGACCGCGACCCGGCCCTTGCCCTCGAGCTGGGCGGCGAGTCCGGCTCCCGTGATGATCGAGATCCCGCCCGCGACAATACCGTTGGCGCCGAGCATGCCGATCGAGAAATCGGCGATATGCATCGAGCCGCCCTTGCCCTTGCAATACCCGGTCTCGCGGCCGTAGAGCTCGGCCATCATCCGGTCGATGTCGGCCCCCTTTGCGATGCAGTGCCCGTGCCCGCGGTGGGTGCTGATGATCTGGTCTTCCTGCTCCAGTGCCGAACAGACCCCGACTGCCACCGCTTCCTCACCGATGTAGCAGTGCACGGTGCCGTAGATATCGCCGGCGACATAGTCGGCAGAGGCGCGTTCCTCGAAGCGTCGGATCGTCTGCATCAGGCGCAGCATCTCGCGCTGGCGCTCAGGAGATATGTCCATTGTTCCTCCCAGGGAAATCGTCTTCACCGCGCGGCGGTTCAGCCGCCAAGCCCCTCGAGCCCGCTGTCCACGCTCAGCGCCTGGCCGGTAATGGTGCTGCCGAGATCCGAACAAAGATAGAGGATCATTCCGGAAATGTGCACCGGCGGAACGAAATTGCGCAGCGACGTGATCGAGACCATCCGGTCGCGCACCAGGTTTTCGGAAACGCTCTCGGCCGCTGCCGCCGCCCGGATCACCCGGTTGATCCTGTCGCCCTCGACCGGGCCCGGCTGGATGCAGTTGCAGCGAATCCCGAACGGCCCGGCCTCGAGCGCCGTGGTGCGGGTCAGTCCGACGATCCCCCACTTCGAGGAAACATAGGGACTGCGATGGACCATCCCGAACTTGCCGGCCGCCGACGACAGGTTGACGATTGACCCGCCGCCGGACTGCTTGATCCGCGGCAGGGCGTGCTGCGTGCCGAGAAATGCGCTGGTCAGGTTGACGGTGACACAGGCAAGCCAGTCCTCGAGCGCGACCTCCTCGATCGGCGCCGTGGGTCCGGCGGTCCCGGCGTTGTTGATCATGATGTCGAGGCCGCCGAGCCACTCATCCGCGGCTTCGAACAGGGCGTCGAAGGCAGCCGGGTCGGAGACGTCGGCTACCATGCCTTCAACCCCGTCGTTCGCCGAGATGACAGCTTCCAGACCGTCTTTGTCGATGTCGCAGATGTAGACCCGCGCTCCGGCCTCGGCAAACAGCCGTGTGGTCTCCCGCCCGATCCCGCCGCCGGCGGCGGTGATGACAACCCGCTTGCCATCGAGGTTCATGTCCATGTCACGCTTCTCCGTCGACCCGTAATCACGCAGCATAACCCATTGCACCGTGGTGCGGCGCGCAGATCGCGTGCCGCTTCGGACTCTGCGCCGCCACATTGCAATATCCCTTTGCCCTGTATCAAATTGCGGTGTGTTTCCGGAGGCGACGCCCGTGTCACGAACAACGAAGCGCAGAACGTCCCTGACCCTCGATGCCACGGTACTGGACGAGGCCAGGGACCTTGGTCTGAACGTATCGGCAGTGGCGAACGCGGCCCTGCGGCGCGCTGTCGCGCAGACGCGCGGTCAACAGTGGCTCAAGGCCAATTCCAGCGCGTTTACGGCCCAGGCGGTGTGGCACGAGAAGAACGGCCATCCGCTCGCCGACATCATCGCGGGGCCCGGGCAGTCGACCTGGAAGGACTGAACCGCTTCGACGTCGCCGAACACGCAGGGGGCTCATGGTGGTCGTCGAAAGCGGGCTTCGGCCATGCGGTCCTGCTGTCCGTGTCATTCCGCTGCCGCGCGACGACCCCGCCGTGCGCCACCTCGATCACGCCATCGACCATTATGGAAAGTCCTTCGCGCTCGCCATCCGCCCGATTACCGCCGTGCTTCGTGGACGTGTTTGGCGCAAGGCAACGGAATCACACGGGCGATCGATATCTTGATGTCCGGCGTGTGATGCGCTGGTGCGACCAGGATCCTGTTCCCGCCGGAGAAGAGCGGGCGCGTACGGTGTCCGACGATCAGATCCTGTGTCCGCACACGGTGCAGCGGACATCGGCAGTTCCGAAGACGACGAGCCATATCCACACGAGCAGCAAGACGCCCGTGACTATGGTCAGCAACAGGTGCAGGACATGGTTCGGGACATTCTGGTGTGTCATCACGTCCCTGCCGCAATTGGAGCAGTGTGCGCCACCAGTCCTGATCGGCATGCGTGCTCCCCGCTGCAACGCGAGGACCGGCGCCGGCCGGCCCCTCTCTGCGTCGTGATCGCCGCCGGAACGCATGTCCGCGCACGGCGCCATGCGCCGGGCCGGCTGCACATCGCCTCTCACCCTCACCACGGATAACAGGCGTGTCAATCGTGTCCTCATCGAGCGCTATTGCCTGTGGACCGGCCCCGACGTGCAGGGCCGATCGATCGCGGTGTGACCGGTCTGGACGGGAGGCGCAGGCGCCGCGTGCCCGGACAGGGGAGCGGTGATCCCTGGAGGTCCGGGCGCGGTGCCGCTCACCCGCACGGACCGGGTACGCGACAGATTCCGGTTGCGTCCGTACGCACTCGCCGACAAGACTTTCACATCAGGATCCGGGTATTGCGGGGAATGAGACATGTGTGCTGCCGCACGACAGGAAACGGCTGATCCGAACGGAACCTCGGACTTCACCTACTCTCGTGGAACCTTGCTCCCCGACACCGCGGCCGATCTGGCAAAGCTGCGCTGCGCGTGGGCGCACATTCGCCGCCGGCGGGAAGCCGGCGGCCCGGATGCGCTCTACGTGATGAGCGGGCTGGAACGCAGGTTGAGCCTGCCGGACGGCCTTGATGAAGACCTGTGCGACGACGAGATTGCCGCTGCGCTGTATACCGATGAAGTCCGTGAACTCGGACTGGACCATCTTGGCGGTGATCCTGCGCGCCACGATCTCATCATGGTCAATCGAACCACGGCCGGACTGCTGCTCGCCGCCGATGTCATCGTACGGCCCGGCCAGACCGTGCTCGGCGTATCGCCGAGCTACAGTCACCCGGCTGTTCTCAGGGCCGTCGCCCACGCCGGGGGCCGTCACTGCGGCGGGACGCCCCGGGACGCATGGGCCTGGATCCGGCAGCACGGAGCCCCCGACGTCATTTTCCTGACCCGGCTGGCCGTCACCTACGACATTCTGGATCAGCACGATATCGAGGAGTTCGTGCAGTTTGCCCGTGCCGGGAGCATTCCCGTCATCGTTGACGATGCGGGCGGAGGTAGGGTCGGACCGGTCTGTTTCGGTCAGCCGCGCTCACTGGAACTCGGGGTCGATGTCGCCGTGACCGGTCTGGACAAGTACGGCGTGCTCGGCCCCCGGCTGGGACTGGTTGGCGGCGATGCGACGATCGTCGCGTCGATCCGGTCGCGAGCCTACGAAATGGGACTCGAAGCGCGTCAGGCCTTGCTGCCGGCTGTTGCGCACAGCCTTCGCAGCTACAGCGACAGTGCGGTGCGGGACCGGGTCGAGATCACGCAACGGGTTGTTCGCGCACTTGCCCAGCGCCTCGGCGATGACGTTGCGCGCAGCAACGAGATCATCGGATTTCTGCCGGCAGGGGAAATCATGCGCGCGGTCAGGGAACGCGCCGGGACGGACAAGGACTTTCAGATCGTGCCCTACGAGGCAACGGCAGCCCTGGCCATGGTGCTGTTGCGCGACTACGGCATCATGACCGTGCACTTTGCAGGCGTGCCGCCTGGCACCGCGGACCTGCTGATCAAGTTCCTGCCGCCGGATACCGTCGCCCGTTTCGGGGGGCCCGACGCCCTGGCGGAGGCCTTCGACAGGAGTCTCGACCGCCTCGGTGACATTCTGCCCGATCGCGAGGCGACCCGGAAACTCCTGTTCGATCCGGCCTGCTGACCGCACCCGGTCGGACCGGTCGACCCTGGCCGGCCCCTCAGCCGGGAGACAGGCCGTCGCGGATGAAGCGATAGATCGTTGACTGGTCCGCATCCGGATCATGCGCCGCGAACGCCTCGAGGACATCGAGGGCCGCGCGGGCGACATGCCGCGGCGTGTCCGCGTCACTGGCCGCCTCGACGTACAGGTCGAGGTCCTTGTGGGGCAGCGTGGCCGAACCGCCGCTGTCAAAGGTCCCGGTGACCATGTGACGGGGGAACACGGCGCTGGCGATGAAGTTCTGGCCCGAGGATGATTCGATCACGCCGAGCATTGTCTCGAGGTCCAGGCCGCCCTGCATGCCCGTCACCAGCGCCTCGCTTGTGGTCACGAAACTCGCGATGGCGAGGTAGTTGTTGACCAGCTTCATCAGCTGTCCCTGTCCCGGCTCGGTTCCGACGTGATGAACGCGGGTCGAGTAGCTCTCCAGCAACGGCCGGAGACGTTCGAGCGTCCCGGCGCTGCCGGAATACATGGTCGCCAGCGTGCCCTCCTGGGCGCGAAACGCCATCCCGGAGATCGGCGCGTCCACATAATCGATGCCGCGCCGGGCCAGAACAGCATGTGCTTCCCGGGCCGCCTTCAGCCCGACGGTCGCCGTGTTGACGACGAGGGAGCCCTCCGCGCCGTCCGTTCCGGCAATCTCCTCGACAACGGAACGCCCTGCCGCAACGGTTGGCAGGCTCAGGAAGATGATGTCCGCGGCCTCCGCAACGCGGGGTGTCGAGGCGGCTGAACGGGCGCCCGCAGGGGCCCGGGCCTGGGTCCCCGCGCTGTCATAGGCGATCAGGTCACAGCCGGTTCGCGCAACGTGACCCGCCATCGGTCCGCCCATGTTTCCCAGTCCGATAAAGCCGACGGTGTCCTGATCCATGATGGTCTCCAGTTGCACGGCCTGCGCCCGGCCGGTCCCGGCCACGCTGCCCCCTGTCCCCGACCTGCTGTCGAGCATATCGTCATCGACGGTCCGCCTCATGTCCGGCACCGTCGCACCCGCCCCGGTCAGCCGGCGAGGTACACCTTCTGCACGAATTCGTCCTCGCTGAAGTCGCCGGGCCGGCCCTCATAGCGCATCGTGCCGTTCTGCAGGATGTAGACCTTGTCGGCCACGCCCAGGGCGATCGAGACGTTGTGTTCCACAAGCAGGATCGTCACCCCTTCCTCCTTGATGTCGCGGATGATGGATGCGATCTCCTTCACCATGATCGGACTCAGGCCCTGGCAGGGCTCGTCCATGATCAGGAGTTTCGGTCGCGCCATCAGGCCGCGGGCGACGGCGACCATTTCCTGCTGGCCCCCGCTCAACAGGCCGGCCCGATCGCGGGCCTTGCCACGCAGCACGGGAAACCGGTCGAACATGCGCTCGATATCGTCCGCCACGCCGGCCCTGTCGGAACGGGAAAACGCGCCCATGCGCAGGTTTTCCATGACCGTCATGTACGGAAACAGCCGGCGCCCTTCCATGACGCTGCCAATACCCATGCGGACGATGGTCTCTGGCTTTTCGTCGTCGATGCGGGTTCCCTGAAAGTGAATCTCGCCGCTCGTGGGCTTCTTGATCCCCGACACCGTCTTGAGAATTGTGCTTTTGCCCGAGCCGTTCGCCCCGAGCAGGCTGACCGTCTGGCCGTCCTCGACGTCCAGGTCGAGGTCATGGATGGCCTGGAAGATTCCGTAATGGACCGCCAGGCCGCGAATGCTCAGCACGTCCTATCCTCCGAGATATGACTCGATGACGGTCTTGTCCCGGGTTACCTCGTCGGGGAGGCCGTCAGCCATCTTGCGGCCAAAGTTGAGAGCGACGATCCGGTCGCACAGGTCCATCAGCAGATTGACGTTGTGTTCGATCATGCAGATCGTGGTGCCGCTGTCCCGCGCGTTGGTGATCAGGCCAGCGATGGCGGCGACACGGGTGGGCGAAATCCCGGTCAGGGGTTCGTCAAGGAGCAGCAGCCTTGGCCGGGCCGCGAGACCGATGGCCAGGGTCAGCGTCTTCTGCCAGCCATAGGACAACTCGCCGGCCAGCTGTTCCCTGCGGTCGGCCATGCCGGTCGCCACCAGCACCTCTTCGGCCCTTTCGGTGATGGCCCGCTCCTCGCGCCTGGTCGGGCCGGTGTTGAAGAACGCACCGAAGACGCCGTTCTCCCGGTGCAGGTGATAGCCGAAGCGGATGTTCTCGAGCACGGTGAGGGACCGGAACAGCAGGTTGAGCTGGAATGTCCGTACGATGCCGCGCTTGGCAATCCGGTGCGGCGAGAGATTCGTGATGCGGTTCCCACGCAGATAGACATGCCCGCCGTTGGCGCTCAGAAAGCCCGTGATGACGTTGAACAGGGTCGTCTTGCCGGATCCGTTGGGGCCGATAACGCCCAGGATTTCGCCGTCCTCGACATGGAAGTCCAGCATGTCGATCGCGGCGACACCACCGAATTTCTTGACCAGGCCGCGGGTCTCGAGCAGGGGTTCAGTCGCCATGCTGAGTCTCCATGCTCTCCTTCACCCTGCGACGGGTGACATAGCGCCGGATGCGCCGCGGCAGGCCGGAGAGACCCTCCGGGATGAAGATCATCACCAGGATCATCAGGGCGCCGGAGAGGATGATCTCGTAGGCGCCGATACCCCGCACGCCCATCGCGATACCCTTGACCACAAAGACGCCGAGGATCGGGCCCCAGACCGTCGAGGCGCCGCCGATGATCACGTAGGAGACCGTCTCGATCGACTGGATGATCGTGAAGCTCTCGGGATGCAGGAAGGTGTTGAACGAGCCGTAGACGGCGCCGGCGACGCCGGCCATGAAGCACGCCGTGGCAAACGCGAAGACCCGGTATGCCATTGTCGGCACGCCGACCGCTTCGCACAGGTCCGGAGCGTCGAACAGCGCACCGATCGTTGTTCCGATGCGGCTGTAGTCAATTCGGAGCATGATGAATACGGAAACGCACAGCAGGAAGAGAGCCAGATAGTACCAATGAACCTTCTGGGAGAAATCGATCAACAATATTCCGGGTATGATGATTGTATCGGGTGACGGGATCTTGCGAAAACCCTGCCAGCCCCCGAAGACCGGGATGAAGAGATAGAGGAACGAAAGCCGGATGATCTCTCCCGTTGCCCATGAAATCAGGAAGAAATACGAGCTCTTCAGACGGAGTGTCGGAATTCCGATCGCGATGGCAAAGACCGCGGCTGCGCAGCCGCCGAGCGGCAGGGATAGCCAGAAACTGATGCCAAGATCCCGCGACAGCAATCCGGCGGCGTAGCCTCCGATCGCAATGAACCCGGCCGTGCCGAAGGATACCAGTCCGGTGCGCCACAGCAGCCTGAGGCCGATGGCGACCATGGAATGGATGAAGACGTTGACCAGCGCATGCAGGTAATATTCTTCATGAAACCACAGGGGCAGGGTCAGGAAGAACAGGAATACGAGCGCAACTAACCACCAGGTCAGTCGGTTCCAGAGTCCGGTACTGACGGTCCTGTCTGTCACTCTTCCCTCGTAAACACATCAAAGACAATGCCGCTGAACAGGCCCGTCGGTTTGAACACGATCACACCTATGACAAGGGCAAGCAGGATTATCTGCGTGAAATACCCGAAGAACACATTGCCGAAGGCGTCGATGAATCCAACGAGGATGCCCGCCCATATGGCGCCAGTTATGCTGCCCATGCCTCCGAGAATGATCACCATGAACGCCTTGATGAGATAGCCTTCGGCCATGTAGGCGTGCACGGTGAAGACGGGCGCGATCACGGCTGCGGCCGCCGCCGCCATGCTGCAGCCGATGAACATGGCGATCGTCGCGGTGCGCGGGATGTTCACGCCGGAAACGGCTGCCGCATCGCTGTCCTGCGCGACTGCGCGCATTGCCAGGCCGGTCCGGGTGTAGCGCAGGAGCAGCAGCAGTCCGGTGGTGAGCAGCACGGCGACCACGATGATCATCAGCCGTTCCAGCGGGAACCGGGCACCGAAAATGTCCACAAGGCCCTCAAAATAGGTCGGGACGCTCTTGGTGTGGATGCCGAAGGTCACGAAGGCGCCCTGCTGCATGATCTGCGTCAGTCCGACGGCCACGATCAGGCAGGGCAGAACCTTGCCCCAGAACCGCTGATAGAGAACCCGGTTGACGAGGGCGCCGAGGGCGCCGATCGCGATCACCGCCATGATCGCCGCCAGTGGATATGGAATGTCCAGGACACGAAGGAACTCGGGCACGTTCTCGATCGCCGTGGTTTCCTTGTCCACCAGCATCCAGACCAGATAGGCGCCGAACATCAGAAAGGCGCCGTGGGCGAAATTGATGATGTGCAGGACACCGAGAACGAGACTGAGGCCCGTCGCCGTCATGACGTAGAGGCCGGCGAGCATCAGCGCGTTCAGCAGCGTCTGGAGAAACAGTATCGAGTTCATGAACCGCCTGTCAGTCTCATGGATGCGCCTGTGAAAGTTCCGGCGGCACCGGACAACGCACCCTGTCGTCCGGCGTCAGCGGAAGCGTCCTGCCTGCCTGCCGCCCGGTCGTCTCGTATGTCACGATCGGGTCGGCAGGAATGGCGCAGGGTGACCTGATTTCAGGGAACTTCGGGCATTCCGAAGGCGATGGTGATGATCTGACCGTCCTTGAAGACATTGATCGGCAGCGCGTGGATCATCTGGCGCTTGATGCCGTAGGTCTCCTCGCCGCCCCAGGCGGTCATCTGGCCGGACAGCGTCTCCCAGCTGAAGGTTTCGAAGAAATCCCTCAGTTCGGTCGGGTCGATGCACTGGCAGGCTTCAATGGCGCTGAACACGCCATTGGCAGCATCATACATCTTCTCGCTGTGGAATGTGACGAACTTCTCCTTGTATTTTTCCTGGTACTTCTTCGCATACGCTTTCTGTGCCTCGGAAACGTCCGGCGACTCATAGGATATCGACTGGAGCAGATACATGCCTTCCATGGCTTCCGCGCCGGCGATCTTGAGTGTCTCGTCGGGATTCGTTCCGGCACTGACAATGGTGCCTTCGTAGCCGAGTTCGTGCAGCTGCTTGACGATCAGGCCCTCGTGTCCCGGGCGTGTTGCCGACATCTCGATCAGGTCCGGCCCAGCGGCCAGCATCGCGGTGATCGGCGCATAGAAATCGGAGGCGGTCTCGTCTGTATAGTCTTCGTGCACGACGTCGAAGCCGAGATCGAGCGCGTGCTTCTTCATCAGTGCGCCCGACGCCATGCCGGCCGATGTCGCACCCTCGAAGACGGCGATCTTGTTCTTGTCGGGGAAGTTCTTGATCCACCAGCGCAGGAAGCTCGCGCCAAACTCGTTGCCCGTTCCCCACACGCGGTAGGTGTAGGTCTTGTCCGCGCCGATGGCCTTGGGATTCCAGCCGGTCGTGGTGTTGAAGATCTTGTTCTTCTCCAGCACCGCCTCGGTCGCGGCAATGGTCGGGCCCGATCCCGAGTTCGTAACGAGAATCTTGATGCCGTCATCGAACACCAGCTTGTTCGCTACTTCGACAGCCAGTTCGGCAGAATACTTGTGATCATATACCTTGTACTTGATCTCCAGAGCCTTGCCGTCAAGCTTGACCCCGCCTCGAGCGTTCCACTCGTCAATGGCGATGCCCACGCCGCGGGACGCGCCGATTCCCAGCGCTGCCCCCGGTCCGCTCATCGGCTCGTACGCTCCGATCCAGAGCTCGCCGTCGAACGCGTTGGCCTGCACGGCAGAAAGTCCCAGGACCAACATGCCCGCCATGGCAATCGAAGTGACTGGTCTGCGCATCTCTTCCTCCCTTGGAATCCCCGGTCCGGAAGCGACGGCGTGGCGCCGTGTCTCGAGACTGCCGGCACCTGGTTCACCTTCTCGCGCAGCCGCCCGCATTCAGGAAAAGCCGCGGCCGCGGGACCCAGTCCGGCGGGTACCGTTTCCGAATCCTGGTTTCGTCAAATTTGATCTTGACAGGAAGCGCTGACGTGTTCCACCCGATTCTTGGTGTAAACGGTCGTCTTGATGGAGAAGGGAGCTACGATTCGTCTGGTCCGGTGCATTCCGACGAGGTCGTGCGGCCCGTGTCTGACGGACCGATCTGCCCTGGTCGTCTGGCACGAGGAGGTGCGCCTGCGGAATTCCGCCGTTCCGTGATGCGCCGTGTTTGATCTCACGACGTCGTGTTCGACACACGCCCTGCATCCGGTCGGCTGGCGTTCCGGGAACCTGCAGAGAGCCGGCGCAGGCCGTCGATCCGCCGTGGCTCCGTTCATGCCCTGAATGGTGTGGGGGATGTCGCGGGTCCGGACCGTGGGGTCCGACCACCGGGGGAGGAAGCCATGGCCCCGACTGTTCCCATCGCGAACCGGCGGAGCAGGTGAAGGACGCGATGCCGCTCCTCCGCCTCGTACTCCCCGCCCGAGCCCCTCGAATGCCTCGAACGGCCGGTGCGCCATCGGCGTATTCGCGCGCGCCGTCCCGTCCGGTGCGACGGCCGGCAGGCACGCGCCCCGTGTCGGACGCTGCCCGCCGTTCGGTCAGGCTCGACGGCTCACGGACCGCGCACGCCGGTCAGCGGCCGGCCCCAGCCGGCTGCCATGGCGGCGGCGCGTTCCACGTCCTCTTCGAGCATGAACCCGTCGCGGACCAGGGCCTGCGCGGCTTCGCGCACCGCCGCGACATACCCCGCCGCATCCCCGTAGCGTTCGGTGAGCGACCGCCTCGGATCGCCGGTGGCCGCGCGTTCCTCGGGTGTTTCCGGCAGCGGGACGTAGGATCCCGAGAACTCGTGCATCGCGCCCTCGCCGCGGCCGCGGCGACGGATGTTCCAGCCGGTGAAGGTCCCGAGCGGCGCGGCAACCATCGGTGCCTTCACGCCGGCGATCTCGTTGCCGTCCCCGTCGACCGCGGGCACCAGCACCGGGTAGGCGTCGGGGTCGCGCACGTCGGGCGGTTCGCGGTCGTGAATGCCCTCGTCGCGCCGGGGCCCGAAGTCGAGCAGCGGCATCAGGTTCGGCCCGGTCGGGCACATCACGCCGGGGATGGCGGGGAACTGCTCGCGCCAGGCAGCGAAGGGAACCAGGGTTCCGTCATTGACCCGCGGGTAACGGCTCGGCGGCGGCGGCGCACCCTCGGTCGCCCACCGGTCGAGCGCGTCCAGCATGGCGCGGAACAGCATCGAGGTCCGGGCGATGTTGAGCCATTCGCGGCAGATGCCGGACTGCGGCGGTCCCTGGTTCGGATCGGCAGAATGCTGGGTCCCGGTCCAGTGGTAGATGCGCACTCCGTCCGGTTCGGTGAGGTCACGGCCCTCGCAGTCGGTGTGAACCAGCGAGCCCCGGCGCTGCCAGTACTCGGTGGCGGTCTGGGTGTGGATGATGAGCGGATCGAGCCCCGGCCGCGTGGTCACGGCATCGCGCAAGCCGGTGTGCGGATCCGTGCATGTGCCGTAGGCAAAGGGAAACCGGTCGGCCGGCGCGTAATGGTCCTCGTGCTGCTGTCCACCCGACACGACCGCGTTGGCAAACCGCTGGTTCAGCCACTTGCCTCCGGCGCCGGAGACATGCGGCATCAGGCCGTCAAACACCCTGCGCCCGTCGGCATCGACGTTGAATCCCCGCCAGACGAAGTCGCGAATGGCACGCCCGGTCTGCGAGCGGCCGTAGCCGTAGGCTTTCTCGACCGGCCCCAGCAGTGTCGCACCCTCATCGTGGTAGCGCAGGTGACTGACCAGGTCACGGACCGCGACGTGACCGAGCCCGAGCACCAGGGGATCTCGACCGGTGTAGACCAGTTCGTAGATCCAGCCGGGTCGGAACCCCGCCGGCAGGTGGATGTGGCAGTCCGAGGGCGCGATACCTTGTTCCGGACCCAGCAGGTTCACGGCCTCGCCGTGCTCGACCCGGGCGAACGCCCAGTCGGACGCCGGCACCGGCCGGCGTTCGGCGTCGGCGTAGGGACGCATGGTCAGCGTTGCATCGCGCGAATCGGTCGAGACTGCCGGGTGCGGCCGGGTGGAACTGCGGCCGCTGAGCGGAAAGCAGTTGATGCCCTCCTGGTCGGCGATGAACTCGGTGCGCACCAGGCCGGTGACCGGCCCGTCGGGTAGCCGCGCTGTCGGCAGCTGCATCAGCATCCGCCCGTCACCCGCCAGCAGGTCGCCCTGCCAGGCACCGAACACGATGGTGTAGCCGCGCCGGAACAGGAAACCGTTGCCGGCATGCTCGGCGCTGGAGGGGTCGTTGCTGTGCCGCGCATCGCAGAAGTACTGGAGCAGGCGCTTGTTGCCCCGGTTGCCCCAGTCGAACATCAGCCGGCGGTTGCCGCGTGCCGCATCCACCGGGCGCAGGATGAACACGTCGGCGGCAAATCCGACCATGCCGTCCCCGTCCCGGGGTGCGAGCGCAATGTCGGTGACACCCGCCTGGGCGGCGGCATCCGGATCGACCCGGTGCTTCGCGCGGGCGACGATACGCTCGTACGATCCGGTCTTTCCGAAGTCGAGCGCGTCGGCGAACGGGCGGCGGTCGATGATTTCAAGGCTGCACAGCGTGGGGGCCGGGGGCATGATGAACCTTACTTCCGGCAGGCTGCCGGATTTGCCAGGACAGGGAAGGGGGCGATGATGCCAGAAACCCGATCCGCACCGGAACCGGTTGTGAGCACCGCGCGCGTACGCGCGGTCCACCACGTGGTGCTCGACCGGCCGCAGGCGCTGAACGCCATGACCCCGCAACTCGTCGCCGAACTGACCGCGGCGGTCCGTTCCGCCAACGCCGATCCCGAGGTGGCGGCCATCGTGCTGCGCGGGGCCGGGCGAGCCTTCTGTGCCGGCGCCGACCTGTTCGAACGCACCATGCCGGCGAGCGAGGCCGAGGCGCGCGCCCGTGCGATCGCGATCCAGGACGCGACGCGCGCCATCGTCGACGGTGATGTCCCGGTGATCGGCGCCATCCATGGCTGGGCGGTCGGCGGCGGTCTCGAGTGGGCGATCAACTGCGACTTTCCGATCTGGGCCGAGAGTGCCCGCGGGTTCTTCCCGGAGGTTTCCTGGGGACTGTTCGTCACCGGAGGCGTGACCGCGATCCTGCCGCGGCTCGCGGGCCTGCAAAAGGCGCGCGAGCTGTTGCTGCTGGGCGAGCGCTACACCGCTTCCCAGTTCCTCGAACTCGGGGTGGCGTGGCGGGTGGTTCCCGACGATACCCTGCTCGCGGAGGCGCAGGCACTGGGCGACCGTCTCGCTGCCCTGCCCCGACGTGCCGTGCGCGACATGAAACGTACCCTGGCCCGTTCCGTGCCGGGGGACGTGCGCGCGGCGATGGACCACGAGGTCGAGGCGGTGGTTCGTTCGTGGCAGGATCCGGAGACCTGGGATCGCGTCGCGGCCTTCCGCACCGCGCGGGACTGACCGGTCAGCCGGCCGGCGTGCCGACCTGGTCGGGATGCAGGGTCAGAGCCGGGTCGAGGCGGTCCTGGAGGCGCAGCCCGGCGGCGCGTGCGAACCGGATCGTGAGCGCCTTGCGGCGCGACGCGTTCAGCGGCTGGACCGGCGCCGGACGGATGACGGCGGCGTCCCAGGCATCGGCGCGCATCAGGCCGCAGTGCTGCGGGATCAGGTCGATCGAGAACTCCGGCGGTACCGCGAAGAAGAACTGGTCGCAGTATTCGAGATAGGATTCCCACTTGCGGTCGGAGCGGAAGTCGGCATGGCTCGACTTCACCTCGACGATGACGATGCTGCCGTCGGTCGCGAGTGCGATCACGTCGACCCGGCGCCGGGTGCGCAAGGTGAATTCTGTCAGTGTGGCGTAGCCGCTTGCGCGCAGGTGTCGACAGATTCCCCGCGCCAGTTGAGTGCCGAAGTTCTCCATTCGTTCACTGTAACGCACGGCGGGCGAATGATGCAAGCCCGGTCGGTTGAGACTCGCCACCCTCGTGAAACTTCCGCATTATTCGAAGGTGCCTGGCCCGGGAGACGTCCTCGCCATGAAGTTCTCGCCACAGTTCCTCGACACGCTTCGGGACAGGATCCGGCTTTCCGACGTGGTGGGCCGGCACGTGGCGTTGACGCGCAAGGGCAGGGAACTGATCGGCCTGTGCCCGTTCCATGACGACACGGACCCGTCGCTCAGGGTTGTTGACGACAAGAACTTCTACCACTGCTTCCCCTGCGGGGCGAACGGTGACGTGATCGATTTCGTGGTCAAGGTCGAGGGCCTCGGCTTCGTCGAAGCGGTGGAACAGCTTGCGGCCGAGGCCGGGCTCGAGGTCCCGCGGCCCGATCCGGAAGAACAGCGCCGCTGGGAGCGCCGGGCGACGCTGCACGAAGTGATGGAGGCAGCGACCGTCTTCTTCGAGGACCGGCTGCGCTCGGCAGAGGGGGCGGCGGCACGTTCCTACCTGGAGGGCCGTGGCCTGGACGAGGACACCATCCGGAATTTCCGGCTTGGCTATGCGGGCGGCGGGCGGACCCAGCTGCGCAGCGCGCTCACGGCAAAGGGGATCGAACCGGCGCTGCTGTTCGAGGCGGGGCTGGTGCGCCGGCCCGATGACGGGCGCGATCCCTACGAGGTGTTTCGCGAGCGCGTGATCTTCCCGATCACCGACCGGCGCGGCCGGGTCATCGCCTTTGGTGGTCGCTCTCTCACCGACCGGATGCCCAAGTACCTCAATTCGCCGGATACGCCGCTCTTCAGCAAGGGACGGGTGCTTTACGGGCTCGCCCAGGCGCGTCAGTCCGCGGCTCGGGATGGCGAGATCGTGGTGGTCGAGGGCTACATGGACGTGATCGCGCTGGCTCGCGGCGGCATGCCCAACGCAGTCGCTCCGCTTGGGACCGCGCTTACCGAGGACCAGATCGTTGAATTGTGGCGGCTTGCGCCGGAGCCGGTGTTGTGCCTCGACGGCGATGCCGCCGGGAGGCGGGCCGCCGGCCACGCGGCGACCAGGGTGCTGCCGCTGCTCAAGCCCGGCCATTCGCTGCGTTTCGTGACCTTGCCCGAGGGACGGGACCCGGACGACCTGCTTCGCGAGGCGGGCCCCGAGGCGGTGCGCCAGCTGCTGTCGGGCTCACAGGGCCTCTCGGACTTCCTGTGGGAATTCGAGCAGCAGGCCCGGCCGATCGATACGCCGGAACGCTACGCCGACTTCGTCGACCGGCTGCGCGCCCGGGTGCGCCAGATCGCCGATGCGACGGTGCAGCAGGCCTATCGCGACAGTTTCGAGGGCCGGCTTGCCGAGCGAAGGGGCGAGCGCCGCGGCCCGCGTGCGGGCAGGGGCTGGCAGGCCTGGCAACCGTCCCCGCCTGGCAGCGAGGCCGCCCGCGCGCGGCTGTCCCCGGCCTTTGCCGAGAAACAGCAGCAGCGCGCCGTGCTCGCGGCGATCGCTGTCCATCCCGGCCTGCTCGACGAGTTCGGCGAGGCCCTCGGGCGCACCGGTTTCCGTGATTCCGACCTCGACAGTCTGCGTCGGGCCATCCTCGAGGCCTATCACGACATGCCGGGTCTTGAAACTGCAACACTCGATCTCCATTTGTCGGGTTTGGGCTTCGGTGAGGGGTGTGGCGGGCTCCTGCAGCCGGCGACACTGCGGCATGCATCCTTCGCTCGTCCGGGCGAGACGATCGAACGCGCACGCACGGGCGTGCGTGAACTGCTTGCACGCCTGCACCGTCACCAGCTCGAGGTCGAACTTGCTGAAGCAAAGCGGGCGTTTGCCGAGGACAACAGCGAAGGCGCCTGGGAGCGCGTCAACGGACTGCGCGAACTGTTGCAATCGGTAAACGCCGGGTCGGGGTCCCTTGAGGACGTTCCGGAGCGGGAGGATAAGGATCATGGCGAAGCAGGCACTGGCACGATCTGACACCGGGACCCCGGAGCGTGAGGAGGCTGGTGACGGCCCTCTCATGGACAACATGAATCAGGCCGTGAAGAACCTGATCACCAAGGGCAAGGAACGCGGTTACCTGACCTATGACGACGTGAACTCGGCGTTGCCGGAGGGGCAGAACTCGTCCGAGCAGATCGAGGATGTGCTGTCTTCGCTGAACGAGATGGGCGTGAACGTCGTCGACAGCGAGGAGAGCGAGGAGCCGGCTCCCGAGCGCAAGGAGGACCAAGGGACCACGCGGGCCGGCAACGTCGCCGAGGACGACGTGGGCCGTACCGATGATCCGGTGCGCATGTACCTGCGCGAAATGGGCAATGTCGAGCTGCTGTCCCGTGAAGGCGAGATCGCGATAGCCAAGAGGATCGAGGCCGGCCGTGAACTTATGATTGGCGGCGTGTTCGAGAGCCCGCTTGCTATCAAGGCACTGATGAGCTGGAACGAGGGGCTGAAGAACGGCGAGTTCCCGCTGCGCGACGTCATCGATCTCGATGCCACCTACAAGGTCATGTACGGCGTTCCCCAGCCGCCCGCGGCCAGCGGCATGGGTCCCGGCGGCGTGCCGCTCGCGCAGACCCGGACCGATGCGAACGGTGCCGATGGGTCGCAGGACGGGAGCGACGACGACGCGGAGGACACCAATATCTCCGTGGGCGCCATGGAAGAACGCGTCCTGCCGGAGATGCTGAGGAAGTTCGACCAGATCGCCGGGATCTATACCAGGCTGGACCGGCTGCAGGAGCCGCGCCTCGAGCGGATGCGCCGCGGCGATGCGCTGGCGCCGCAGACCGAGCGCCGCTGTTTGAAGCTGCGCAACGAGCTGGCACTGGCGATGGACGGCGTGCAGCTGAACAACGCCCGCATCGAGGCGCTGGTCGAGGCGCTCTACGAGCAGAACCGCGCTCTCGTCGACATCGACATGGACCTGATGAAAAAGGCCGAGGCCTGCGGCATCTCAAGACCGGAATTCAGGCGTGAGTATGTCGGCCATGAGCTCGAGGTCCGGTGGCTGGCGCGGATGAGCGAGGGCTCGAACCCGGCCTGGAAGCGGCTTGCGACCGAGTACGGCGAGGAATTCGCGGCCGCGCGGGACGATCTCGACCAGCTGGCGGCCGGAGTCCGGGTGTTGATCCCGGAGTTCCGGGAAATCGTGCGCACGGTTCAGAAGGGCCAGCGCAATGCCAGCCGGGCCAAGAAGGAGATGGTCGAGGCCAACCTGCGCCTCGTGATCTCGATTGCCAAGAAGTACACCAACCGCGGTCTGCAGTTCCTCGACCTGATCCAGGAGGGCAACATCGGGCTGATGAAGGCGGTCGACAAGTTCGAGTACCGCCGCGGCTACAAGTTTTCGACCTATGCCACCTGGTGGATCCGTCAGGCCATCACCCGGTCGATTGCCGACCAGGCCCGGACCATCCGTATCCCGGTCCACATGATCGAGACCATCAACAAGCTGGTCAGGACCTCGCGCAACATGCTGCACCTGAACGGCAACGAGCCGACGCCCGAGGAACTTGCCGAAAAGCTGGTGATGCCGCTCGACAAGGTTCGCAAGGTGCTGAAGATCGCCAAGGAGCCGATCAGCCTCGAGACCCCGATCGGCGACGAGGAGGACAGCAAGCTCGGCGACTTCATCGAGGACAAGAACGCGGTGCAGCCGCTCGACGCGGCGATCCAGGCCAACCTGCGCGAGACCACGACACGGGTTCTCGCGAGCCTGACCGCGCGCGAGGAACGGGTCCTGCGCATGCGGTTCGGCATCGGTATGAACACCGACCACACGCTCGAGGAGGTAGGCCAGCAGTTCTCGGTGACCCGCGAACGCATCCGCCAGATCGAGGCCAAGGCGCTGCGCAAGCTCAAGCACCCGTCGCGTTCCCGCAAGCTTCGCAGCTTCCTCGACTATTGACGTTCTGAGAGACCTCGCCAGGCCCGTGCTCTCGCTTGAGCAGCGCCGGTCGGTCCGGGCATGTCGTGTTGGTTGCGGGGCTGCACGCTGTTTCGCCCGAGTGCTGGACGTCGTTCAATGTCGCCGTTGCTGAAGACGATCCAAGCTTTTCCGCGGAGGTGAACCGCGGCAGAACCGATGGTCCTGCCCGACGGTGCGTTCGATGACCCGCAGAGAGGCTGTTCGGCGGGAACCTGCCCGGTTGCAGGCCGATGGCGTCATCTTGCTGGGCTGTGACCACCTGTGGTGCGTCGTGCGCCGATCCCTCACCCCGGTCCCTCCGTTCGTGTCCGAACAGGAGATATCCCTGGCGCCGAGCCTTCAGGTCCATTGATTTTCGCACGAGCGACCATCACGACCAGGCTGGCAACTGCACGGGACGACGGGGCTGACGCCATCGGCCGGGTGGTGGAATCCTGCCGCAAACAGGGTGCATCGACCGCGTCCGCGGCGGCGTTCGGGACGGTCGAGACGGGTCAACGATGACGGGGCGGCCCCTGGCGGCTCGGCGAGCCGTTACCCGAAATCGAGATGATGGGTTCCCTGGTTTGCCGCGGCGGCCGGTCGTGACGGCAGCGGCCAATTTGCGTGTTGTCGATGTGGCCTACCCTGCCGTCGCCGCCGTTGGCTTGCGCACGAACAGAAGGAGCGGGATGCAGACGAAGGCAGTGGCGGCAAAGAAGTAGAAGGCGTTGACGTAGCCGATCATCTGCGCCTGGCGGGTGATCTCCTGGACGAGCGCCGCCATCCCGGTTCCGCCCTCCAGGCTCCACGGTCCTTCCGATGCGGCCCGGTCGAGAGCGGCGTTGAACGGGTTCGCGAAGTTGGAGAGTTCCGAATAGCTCATCCTGGAGGTGTGAATGACCAGCGCCACCGACAACGAGATGTGGATGGACGAGCCGACATTTCGCATGAGGTGGAAGAGTGCCGTGCCTTCCGTCATGTCCCTGGACTCCAGCGTCCAGAAGGTCGCGATGGAGAGAGGCACCCAGATCAGCCCGACGCCGAACCCCTGCAGCATGGAAGTCCAGGCGACGCCGAACGTGGTGAGGTTGATGTCGAACTGCGCCATCGCCAGGCCCGAAGCCCCCTGGATGACAAAGCCCGCGAGCAGCAGCAGGCGCGGGTCGAAGCGCTGGCCGTAGAACATGATGAAAATAAAGCCGCAGAGCGAGCCGAGGCCGCGCATCCCCAGCAGGTAGCCGATGACACCATCGGGATAACCGCGCAGGCCCTGCAACAGCGACGGGAACAGCACCATGGGCGTGAAATTGAGCAGGCCGAAAACGAAGGTCAGCGACAGCCCGATGGCGAAGTTGCGGTTGGTGAGGATGCGGGGCTTCAGGAAGGGGCGGTCGGTCGTGAAGATGTGGACGACGAACACGTAGAAGGCGAGACAGGCGACGAAAGCCTCGAGGATGATTTCATGGTGGCTGAACCAGCCGAGCCGCTCGCCCCGATCGAGCATGAGCTGCAGCGCGGCGATGGCGAGCGAGAGCGCGATGAACCCGGTCCAGTCGAGGGTCGTCGGGTGGCGCCGCACCCGACGGCGCACGAAGGCCGCCGCACAGAGGAACGCCACCACGCCCACTGGCACCAGCAGGAAGAAGATCCACCGCCAGTTGTAGAGCTCGGTGATGTAGCCACCAAGTGTCGGCGCGATGATCGGTCCGATGGTCACGCCGATGCCCCAGATCGCAAGCGCGGTCCCGTGGCGTTCGCGCGGGAAGATCGTCATCACGATGGCCTGACTGACGGGCACCAGGGGCGCGCCGGCGAGCCCCTGCAGGATGCGGAAGAAGACCATCTGCTCGAGGCTCTGGGCGAGGCCGCAACCGGCGGAGACCACCGTGAAGAACGCAATGCCCCAGACCATGATATTGCGCCGCCCGACCTTCTCCGCGAGCCATCCGGTAGCCGGCGTCATGACGGCCGTGGCGATGATGTTGAAGGTGACGACCCAGGCGATCTCGTCCTGCGTTGCGCCAAAGGTGCCCTGCATCTTCGGAAGCGCCACGTTGGCAATCGTCACGGTCATCGCGTAGAGCGCGGTGGCAAGCGTGACCGTCAACAGCGTCAGCCAGCGCTGCAGCTCGGTATATTCGGGCTGAGCGGCGGCGGGCGCGACGGGGGTGGTGGTGTCGGACATGAGCTCAGGCGGCTTATACGCGTTCGGCCCGGCGCGTGCCATGCTGGCCGGAAAGACGCGTGCATGACCACGAGATACTCACCCCGCCGCCGGCGTCGCGGTCGCGAGGATGTGCATCCGCACAGCGAAGTCCATGAGGACGGCGACGCAGCGTCCGGGCCTCGACTGTCCGTTACAGGCGATCCGGGCCGGACATCGTCTGCTCGCCCGCAGACAGCGCGAGAGCCGGCCGGCGTTTCGGGCAGGAGCTGATGCAGGATCCGACGGTACAGCCTTCGGTGGCCCGGCATCGAACCCGTTTCGGACCGCGGCCTTCGCCCGTCCGGCCGGGAGCAGTGCGGTGACCGATACGCTGGTCGAACGCGACCCGGACACCCTTGGCGGGCCTCCGTGTTCGCGGGAACGCGGATTCCGGTGCGCATCCAGATGGAGCATCTCGAGGCAGGAGACCGTCTCGACAATTTCCTGACGGACAGTTCCGTCGTGTCCCGGTGCCTGACGGTGGCGCGGCTGCAACGCGCAACGAGGATCTTGCGTTGGGTGGCCGATGATGCCGCTGTTTGACGACCCCGTCCCGTGGCGCCCGCGGGATTTTCGCCGGGTGCGGGGAAAGAAGCACACGGTGGCCTGCGTGCTCACCGTACACGTCCTCGCCGAACTCCCCGACATGAAGGGCTACGTCGCTGCCGCACAGTTCGTGCGGTCGCTGTCCCGGGACGAGTTGCAGGCAGTCGGCGTATGGGTGAACCCGAGGACGGGGCTGCACGAGCCGGTCTCGGAGTCGACCATCCGCCGGCTCGTCCAGTCGATCGACCCCTTGGTGCTCGAGGAGGTGGTTGCCCGCTACTCCCGGCCCGGCTTCCCTGCGCCCGGGCGACTTCCGCCGCCGGCACGCGCATTCGCGGCGCCAACCGCAATGAACAGAACCAAGACGAGGCCATGGCCCTCGTCGACCATGCCTCCGGCGCACCCCTTTTCCTGTTCGACTTCAACGATGACGGCGGCGAGCACGGGTGATCCTGGCGACCTGCGATGTCGCGGCCCCGCTTACGCTCTCACCCAGCACGCTGCAGGGACATCGGGTTCAGGGCTCAGCACCACGCTGACTCCGGGTCGGGAGGATTCGGTATGCGTGGGTTGACCTGCTGGACCAGGAAACTGCGATGCGCCGGGCCGGGACGCCTGACGGCAGACCCGCATCCCCGAAAGAAACGGGCCTGAATTTCGATCCGGTCCAGATGCGCCATGTATCCGGGCGCTTCTCTACCGGTTCACCTTTCAGGTATCCAGCCCGCGATGCTCCTGAACATGTCGGGTTTTCCACGCGAGCATCGGCATGGCCTCGATTCGGACACCGATCTCCGGCGCAATGTCCAGCAGATCGGCGTCGATTTCGCCACGATCGAGCACACCGTCGAGAAACGCCCGCTCGTTGACCGTCAGATCGAACAGGAAGGTGAATCTCTCGCGACAAAGCGCAACGGTCTCCTCGATCCACGCGTCGACTTCTCCCCTGGCGGCAAGTCGGTCGCGGGGCAGACAGATTGCGAGCTTCTGGCGAAATTCGCGCGGGTCGCCTTCGATGGAGTTGATCGACCTGGTACGCCAGTCGCGTCGCCCGCTGGCTCCCATGGCCAGCACGGCAGCCTTGATCCGGTCCCAGTCGAGTCCGTCGATGGAGAGGATACGCCGCGCGTCAAAGAGGTCGCGGGCAGCATGCCTGTCGATGAGCGCCACAAGCTTGCCGGCAACGATTTCGTGGAGATCGAGGACCAGAACGTCTTTCGCCCGCATGCCGCCCAGAAGAAGGGACTCCATGCGCGCCATGCCGAACAATGGTTGGCGCGCCATGTAGTTGATGTCGATCTCCAACGTGGCGTTGCCGCCGAGTGCCGAGGCGTATCGGGCCAGCCACTTGCCACCGGCATGCTCGTCAGGCCTGTGGCGAATACTGTATCCTTGGGACGTAAGGAGACGGTTGAGCGCTGTGTCGACATCCGGACGTTCGGCTTCCATCGCGGCCCGGTCCAGCGCACCGACATAGTTGAGATCGATATCCACCGAGAGCCGGTCGAGACCGAGGTGGAAGAGATTGAGCGCCGTTCCGCCCTTCAGCGCCAGACGATCCGCCAGAATCCGATCCAGCGCGATCTCCTGCAACAGGTCCAGGAGTCGCAGCACCTTCTCCAGCGTGCCGGGCTGGTGACCGGACTCGTTCGCAAGATGCTGCAGGGTCCGGACAGACGGAGCCGCCATCTACAGCCCCTCGAAGCGGCGTTCGAGGATGTCGACGGGGAGAATGACGTTCCAGCCCCGGGCTGTCTTGCCCTCACCTGGTCTGGCGCCAAGGGCATATCGGGGCTGACCCGGCATGAGCGTGCGAAGATCCTCGAGCGCAGCATCCGGAACGCCCAACCGCTTCTGCTCGCGCTCCAGCCAGAAACCCAGAGAGCCGGCGGCGGTAGCCTTGCCGAGCGAACGCACGTATCGGACCAGCGCCGCGGCGTCGACCCGCACCACCAGATCCAGTGAGTTGAAGAGTTCCTCCGCGCCCCCGGCCAGATCGTAGCGGTCGAACAGGTCGGCAATCGTCCGCTCGATCGTCGTTACCCTGACCTCCTGCCCCAATCGGTCGACCGCCATCACGCCATCCGGGGGGGTGAAGCCACGGGGAGGGCTGACGAACCGGCAGGCCAATCCGGACGCCTCGAACATGCCGGGCTCTCCCTGCGCAATGACCTGCACGTCATGCCCCTCCGTGTAGGCGTAGCCTTGCAGCTCAAGGGCCGAGTGATAGGCGATCGTGCCGCCATAGCGCAGACGGGAGGCGGCCAGGAAGCGGTCGACCGACCATGTCTCAGCGTCGGCGTGCCTGGGTACCGAGGCGAAGACGCCACGAGCGATGCGCCGAATGTTGCCGGCCTGGAGATGCTGGGTGAGCATCGCCGTGACGACCTTGTCCTGATGCTGGCGGCCTACGGCTGCCGCATACTCGGCCCGGCGAAAAACCGGGTTGGCACTGAAGAAGGGCGCGGAGAGGAGCCGGGGCATGACGGTTCGGGAAATTTTGACTGATTCGATCAAAACAATATAATAAGTATAGCTTTAAATGTCAATTATGAAGTCAGGCGCATCGACCATGTTCTCGCCTGGGCGGGTTCCATCCGTTCCTGCTCTGGTTGCGACCGGCAGCGGCTTCATGCGTCCAGAGATGGTCGTAGCGAACGACCAGGCCCGGCTTCGGATCGGGAGCGCCACCGTTTCGTCGTTACGTCAGCAGATCGTCGAGTGATTTGCGTTCCACATCCATTTCGGCGCGCTCCACCGCATCGACCACAACATCGGCAGCGTCTTGCGTGCGATGGCGGCGCGGTGCCGAAGCCCGAAGCCAGTCATACTGCTCCGCAGAAATGAGGACGAACTCTCGGTGCCCATGCCGGGTTATCTCCACCGGCTCGCTCCGCGCTTCGTGCTGGAATCGACCGAACCTGCGCTGGAATTCGAGGGCTGTCACCGTGGGCATGGCGGACTCTCCGAGTCTCCCGGGAAACGAGCATCGGCCGCAATATACGTATAATCCGTAGAGATGAGAGGGGCAGGTGAGGGAGTGATTCATGGTATTGGCACGCCGAAGCCGGAAATCGCCCTGATCCGCATTGGAGGAGTCCTGCCATGACCAGTCGAGGAAATACCCTCAAGACCATGGGCGCGGCGTCGCTCGCTGCGGTCGCCGGTCCCGGCCGCGGAACGGCCGGCAGCGCCACCGAAGTTACGACAACGCTCCCCGGAGGCGAATCCGTGTCCGGCTATCTCGCCATGCCGAAACCTTGCCTGCCGGCGCGGTCTTGCTGATACACGAAGCTCGCGGCCTCGACCGCTGGATCAGGACAGTCACCCGGCAAATGGTGGAAGAAGGTTTCATAGTTTTGGCTGCCGATCTTTACGACGGCGAAGTTGCATATGATGCCGATGAGGCCCGGCGACTTTGGAGAGCGGCTAAATCGAGGTGCGCGCGCGACCCTGGCGCAGTGGATCGACTGGCTGCGAGATCGGCCCGACTGCAACGGCGGGGTTGGCACGGTCGGCTGGTGTTACGGCGGCGGTTGGCGGACCCTGAATGTACCCATGGCGACTCCGGTCGCCGCCACGGGGGTCTGCTACGGTCGTCGCGACACATCACTGCGCCAGGTGATACGTCTGGCCGGGCCGGTCACGGCGAACACGACAGGGCCCGGTCCGGAAGGGTCGCCGAGGGGTCACCAACTCCAGTCGGGCCACGCCCTCCCTCCGTTGGTGACCCCTCGGCGTGGACTACCCGAAAACCAGTACCCGCTGTACCTACTCAATGCGCGGTCTCGTAAATCTGGGTGTCGCCTTACCTCGCAAAAGTAGGTGTCGCTTGACAGGGTATGACAGAACCGGCCCGGACCTTGCACGGACGCTATTCCCGAACGGCCTCTGAGACGCGCTGAGCGATGGAATTCCTGTTTCCCCAATTGTTCGCTGCTCTTGGCGTTGCGGCTGCGGCCGGGCTGATGCGGGGCTATACGGGCGTGGGGTCCGGCATGCTGATGGCGCCGGTCTTTGCCATCCTGTTCGGCCCGGTGCAGACGGTCGCGATCATCATCCTCATGGATATCGTCGTCACCGGCCAGCTGCTTCCCGGTGTGCGGCGCGAGATCGACTGGAAGGTCATCGCCCCGATGGGAGCGGCTGCTGCCCTGCTGATGCCGGCGGGAAGCTGGCTGCTCGTGACGCTCGATCCCGACCTCATCACGCGGGGGATCGCGCTGGTCGTGGTGGCGTTCTCGGTCGTGCTGATGGCGGGCTGGCGTTACGAAGGCGGGAAGAAGCTCTGGGCGACCATCAGTGTCGGGGGGCTGTCGGGGGTGCTTATGGCGTCAACGAGCATGGGAAATCCACCGGTAATGGCCTACCTGCTGTCCAGCCGGGATTCAGTGGCGACCAACCGTGCGAACTTCACCGGCTATTTCGCGGTCACGCTGGTCGCGCTGATCGCCATGATGGCGGTGGCTGGACTGATCGACGGCAATGCGGTCGCAACGGCGGCGATACTGCTGCCCGTGTTCATGACCGGGGCCTGGGCCGGCTCCCGCCTCTTCCGCCAGTCGAGCGAAACGCTCTACCGCCGCGTCGCCCTCGGCCTCCTGTTCTGCGTCGGCATGTACGGCCTGCTTCGCTAATGCTGCAGTTGCGTATTTGGTCGGTGCTTATGGTGAGAGACGGCGGCAGAGGCCTGGTGCATTTGTCGCCAGAGGGACCACTGGATGATGTCGGTCGGCCTGTTGTGTGTTTTGAAGACGAGGCGGGCGAGCAGGGTTCGGATTACGGGAACCGAGGGAACGAGAGCAGCGAACAGCGTCAAGCGGTGACAGGCATCGTGGAACTCGTTTCGTTCCGTTTGCCGGATGCGGCGCGGCGCAGGTCTGCGGCAAGTTTGGCGAGGAAGACGGCGGCGGCCATGACGAGACTGATATGGCGATGCCAGCCGTGCCAGGAGCGGGCCTCGCAATGATGGAAGCCGAGGTGAGCCATGCAGCTCCTGGCGCATGATCGAAAAAAACTCTGCGATGCAGGGTCATGCGCACACCGGTCGTTTCCTACGCCGTCCACGGATCGACGGTCCTTAATCCCGCCGCCTCGAACGGCGCGGTGTCCCGCGTCGCCACCATCATGCCATTGGCCGCGGCGGTTGCCGCAATGTACCCGTCGGACACCGGGATCGTCCGCCCTTCGAACCGGGCCTTCGCCATCAGTTCGGCATAGGCCTGTGAGGCCGCAAGATCGAAGGGCAGCACCCGCCCGGCGAACATTGGCAAGACCCGCTCTTCCAGATCGCCATGCAGTCGGTGTCGCCGGCGGCCGGCCGGCAGCGACCAGACCCCGAAACGCAACTCGGCGACGGTAATGGCGGACAGATACAGTGTCTCCAACGCCTGCGCGTCGAGCCATTCGGCGACGCGCGGTTCCGGAGCCCTGCGCAGCGGCGCCGACACCACGTTGGTGTCTATGAGGATCATTCCAGATCGATCGGCTGGGCCGGAGCGGTATCACGTTGTGCGAAGCCCGCGAATTCCTCATCCGTCAACCCGGCGCGCTGGCCGACGGCGGTCAGCAGAGTTCCCAGCGTTGCCCGCCCTTCCGGCAGGACCGTTTCCGCCAGGATGGCGCGCACCTCGGCCTCGGTGCTGCGGCCCCTCAGGGCCGCCCGTACACGCAGGGCGCGATGCACTTCGTCGGGCAGGTTGCGCACGGTCAGCATGGCCATAGTCGATTATCCAATATGTCTTCGATGCATTCAATATCCCAAAATGAAGGCGTTTTTGCAAGTGCTTGCCCGGATTCAGGCTCACCGAGAGGGCTACATCGCTGAATGCCGCTTCCCGATCGGGAAGCCCCTCGAAACCAGGTTTCGCATGAGAACCGCGTAAGAACGCCGCGTCGACAGGCCGGGCGTTGACGCATCGAAGCATGTGAAGCTGACCGGTACTGATCGTTCGAACGGCTTGATCAACCATCGCTCACCCGAAAACACCCCGGCGCGCATCGCGGTGTGGAGCAATCCGGCAGCTCGTTCGGTTCATACCCTGAAGCTCAACGGTTCAAGTCGTGACTGATATGCCGCCTTTCCCCGACATTGGCCCGGGCATGCCGCCCTTTTCGCGATGCCTGGCCCCGGCAGCGTCACGGTTGTCATTCGTGTGTCCAGGGTGTAGGTGCTGCCACCTGCGATGATCACGGAAAAGGGGCTCACTGCGGTGGCGGCAGGCACGAATACGCACGGCGGCAGCGACGCGGTCCATGACGGCGTGCGCGTTGGCGTCGATATAGGCGGTACCTTTACGGACGTTGTGCTGGAGGGACCGGGAGGACGCGCCTCGGCCAAGGTGCTGACAACACCGCATGCGCCGGAAAACGCGGTTGTCGACGCCCTGGAGGAGGTCCTGGCGGCAGCCGGTCTGGCCGCCGGTGACGTCGGCCTGCTGCTGCATGGCACCACCCTTGCCACCAACGCTATCCTCCAGCGCAGCGGCGCATGCACCGCCTTCATCACCACCAGCGGATTCCGCGACGTCCTGGAGGTCGGCTACGAGAGCCGCTACGACCAGTACGACCTCATGATCGAGAAGGTGGCGCCGATCGTGCCGCGCCGCCTGCGCTTCCCGGTCCCCGAACGTGTCGACAGCGCCGGCCGGATCATCGAGCCGCTGTGCGAGGAGGCGGTTCGCGCCGTGGTCCCGCAGCTGGTCGAGGCCGGGGTCGAGAGCGTGGCGGTCGGTTTCCTGCACGGCTATGCGAACCCGCGGCACGAGCGGCGGGTCGAGGAAATTCTCGCCGGGCTCATGCCCGGACTGTCGGTCACCCTTGCCTCCGAGGTGTGTCCGGAGGTGCGCGAGTACGAGCGGTTCACCACCGCCAGCGTCAATGCCTATGTCCGCCCACTCATGGAGGGGTACCTCGCGCGACTCGAGGAACTGGTTGCCGGCCTCGGACTTCGCTGCCCGATCCTGCTGATGACGTCGGGCGGAGGGCTTGCCACGATCGAGACCGCGCGGCGCCAGCCGGTGCGCCTCGTCGAGTCGGGTCCGGCGGGCGGCGTGCTGCTGGCACGCGACATCGCCGCCCGGGCCGGGCTCGACAAGGTGATGTCCTTCGACATGGGCGGAACCACGGCGAAGATCTGCTTCATCGAGGACCTCGAGCCGCGCAGGGCCCGGGAATTCGAGGTCGACCGCCAGGCTCGGTTCATGAAGGGCAGCGGGCTTCCGCTGCGTATCCCGGTCATCGAGATGGTGGAAATCGGGGCCGGCGGCGGCTCGATCGCGCGCATCGACCGGCTCGGACGGATCTCGGTCGGACCGGAGAGCGCGGGCGCCGAGCCGGGACCGGCCGGGTACGGTCGCGGCGGCGAGGATGCGACCATCACCGACGCCGACATCGTGCTCGGGCGCATCGACCCCGACGGGTTTGCCGGCGGACGGATCGAGCTGCAGCCCGCACTCTCGGTCGAGGCGGTTGACCGCGCTGTCGGTGCCAGCCTGCAACTCGACGCCGGCGAGGCGGCGCACGGGATCGTCGAGATCGTTGACGAGACCATGTCGAACGCGGCACGGGTGCTGGCGGTCGAAGAGGGCAAGGTCGCTTCGGAGCAGACGATCATTGCCTTCGGCGGGGCGGCGCCGCTGCATGCGTGCCGCATCGCCGAGAAGCTCGGGATCGACCGGATCCTGGTCCCGGTTGACGCCGGGGTCGGTTCGGCGATCGGTTTCCTGCGCGCACCGGTTGCCTACGAGGTTGTGCGCAGCCTGAACATGCGCTTGTCGAGCCTCGACGTCGACGCCGTCAACCGGGTGCTGACGGAGATGCGCGAGGAGGCACGCGGCGTCGTGCAGTCGGGTGCCTTCGGTGCACCGCTCGAGGAACGCCGGGTCGCCTACATGCGCTACCTCGGCCAGGGCCACGAGATCACGGTCCCGCTCGAGGCGAGCGAGTTGCGCGCGGATGACGTACGGACCCTGCAGGACGCCTATGACCGTGAGTACCGCCGGCTGTACAAGCGGATCATTCCCGACGCCGACGTGGAGATCCTCTCCTGGGGGCTGACCGTCTCGACAGCCTGGGAGCCGCCGGCGCCCGAGACCGGCGCCGACGCGCGTCTTTCGGTCAGGCCGGCCGGACAACGGCAGATCCATGACACCAGAAGTGGCGCCGCCATCAGCATCCCGCTCTATCGCCGGGCCGACATCCCGGTCGGCGGAGAGCTTGCCGGGCCGGCGCTGATCGTCGAGGAGCAGACGTCGACCTTCGTGACCCACGGATTCCGGGCAACGCTGGTTTCCGGTGGCAATATCGTGCTCGAACGGCAGCAGTGAGGATCAGGGCAATGGCACGCAGCAACGGACTTGATGTCATCGAACGCCAGGTCATGTGGAACCGGCTGATCTCGGTGGTGGAGGAACAGGCGCAGACCCTGCTTCGCACCGCCTTCGCCCCGATCGTGCGCGAGTGCGGCGACCTGTCGGCCGGGGTGTTCGATCTGAAGGGCCGGATGCTGGCCCAGGCGGTGACGGGAACGCCCGGCCACGTGAACTCGATGGCCGAGTCCGTGCAGCACTTCATTCGTCACTTCCCGATCGCGGAGATGAACGAGGGCGACATCTACATCACCAACGACCCGTGGATGGGGACCGGCCACCTGAACGACTTCGTGCTGACCACGCCCACTTTCCGCAACGGCCGGCTGGTCGGGATGTTCTCGTGTACGTCGCACCTGACCGACATCGGTGGTCTCGGCACCGGCCCCGATGCAACCGATGTGCACATGGAGGGGATCTACATTCCGATGCTGAAGCTCGCCGACCGCGGCCGCATCGACGAGACCCTGATGGCGATGATCCGGCGCAATACCCGCGAGCCGATCGAGTGCGAGGGCGACGTCTACTCGCTCGCCGCCTGCAACGAGGTCGGCTGCGTGCGTCTCGTCGAGATGATGGACGAGTTCGGACTGGAGGACCTTGGCGAACTGGCCGACTACATCGTCACCAGCTCGCGGCGCGCGGTGCTCGACGAGGTCGCCGCACTGCCGAAGGGCCGCTATCACAACGTCATGACGGTGGATGGCTACGACCGGCCGATCGACCTGGTGGCGACGCTCGAGATCGCCGACGACGGGGTCCGGGTCGACTATGACGGCACCTCCGCGATGTCGCGATACGGGGTCAACGTGCCGATGGCCTACACCACGGCCTATACCTGTTTCGGGCTCGGTTGTGCGATCGCGCCGGGGGTGCCGAACAATGCCGGCTCGCTGTCCGCCTTCCGGGTGACGGCGCCGGACCGCTCGATCCTGAACGCGCCGTATCCGGCCGCGGTCTGCGCGCGCCACCTGATCGGCCAGCTGCTGCCCGACGTCGTGTTCGGTTGCCTGGAACAGGTGGTCCCGGAGCGGGTGCCGGCCGAGGGCGCGTCGGCGCTGTGGAACCTGACCTTCCGCGGCGAGACCGACCGGGGCGCGAACGAGCGGACCATGTTTGCCTTCACCGCGGTCACCAACGGCGGGACCGGAGCGCGCGGTGTGAAGGACGGGCTGAACGGCACCGCCTACCCGAGCGGGGTGAAGGGAACGCCGGTGGAGATCGTCGAGACCATGACGCCGGTGTTGTTCCGCCGCAAGGAACTGCGTACCGACTCCGCCGGTGCCGGTACCTGGCGCGGCGGCGCCGGTCAGATCATCGAGGTCGAGACCGCGAACAAGACCGACATGGACCTGCTGGCAGCCTACGAACGCATCGATCACCCGGCCCGCGGCCGGGCTGGCGGCGGTACCGGCGAGCCGGGCGCGGTCTACCTTGCGTCGGGAACCAGGCTGAAGGGCAAGGGTACCCAGGTGATCCCGGCCGGCGAACGGCTCGTGGTCCACACGCCGGGTGGCGGCGGGCATGGACCCGCGTCTGCCCGCCCGCCCGAGGCGGTCGCGGCCGACGTTGCCGACGGCATTGTCAGCGAAGCGGCGGCGGGCGCCGACTACGCCTGGCAGCCGCACGGTTGACCGCCCCGGGCAACGCACCGCTTCCCGGGTGATCGCCCGGTATTTGCGCAACCGGCGGGCAGGGGCGCGTCGCACCTGGACCACCGTGGCACCGCTTGAGCTGGCGCGTCACGGCAGTACCGTGCGGAAAGGACCCGGAATCTGGATACCGGGTCGGGAAGTGCGCGCGGGCCCGGTTACTCCCGGCACGCCGGGACAGGGGCGCAGCGCGTTCCCGGACCGGTCCCCTCGCGACGGATCCCTGATTCCGGGACGACGGCTCTTCGCCCGGTTCCACGGCCCGGTTCCACGGATCAGCCCGACAGCTTGATGGTATCGGGCAGGAACATCACGATTTCGGGGAAGACGGTGATCAGCACCGCCATCCCGGACATGATGAAGAAGAACGGCAGGGTGGCGAGCGCGATGCGGCCGATCTTCTCGCCGGTCATGCCCTGGATCACGAACAGGTTGAACCCGACCGGCGGCGTGATCTGGGCCATCTCGACGACGATCACCAGGAAGATGCCGAACCAGATCTTGTCGAACCCGGCCTGGGTGACCAGGGCCAGGGTGATCGGCAGGGTCATCACGATGCTCGACATGCCCTCGAGCACGCAGCCGAGAATGGCGTAGAACACCAGCAGCAGCATGATCAGCCCGAAGGGAGAGAGGCCGAGAGCCGCGATCTCCCCGGCAATGATCCGCGGCACGCCGAGGTAGCCGATCGCGATCGAGAGAAAATACGCACCGGCCACGATCAGCCCGATCATCGAGATGGTCCGGACCGCGCCGTAACAGGCCTGGCGCATGTTGCCGATGGTGAGCGTGCCCTGCAGCCCGCTCACGATCAGCGCGCCGACCACGCCGACTGCGGCCGCCTCGGACGGGCTGGCGTACCCGCCGTACATCGACCCGAGGACCAGCAGGATCAGGAACACCACCGGGGTGAGGTGCCGGAGCCCGGCAATCCGCTCAGCGAGCGGGATCGAGTCGTCGGTGGCGCTCGCGTCGGCCGGCCGCGTCAGGGTACGCACGGCGATATAGAGCATGTAGCCCAGCGCCAGCAGCAGGCCCGGGACCACGCCGGCGATGAACAGCTTCAGGATCGATGTCTCCGACAGCACGCCGTAGACGATGAGCACCAGGCTCGGCGGGATCAGCTGGCCGTGGGTGCCGGCACCCGCGAGCGACCCCATCGACAGGTCGCGGTCGTAGCCGCGCCGGAACAGCTCGGTGAGCGTGATCCGGCCCACCGTCGCCGTGGTGGCGGCCGAGGAGCCGGAGATGGCGGCGAACAGGGTGCAGCCGAGCACGTTGACGTGCAGCAGTCGGCCGGGCAGCCGGGTGGTCCAGGGCGTGATCCCGGTAAACAGTGTTTCCGACAACCGGGTGCGAAACAGGATCTCCGCCATCAGGATGAACATCGGCAGTGCCAGCAGTTCCGGCGTCGTGGTCACGTTCCAGACCATCTGCGAGAGCAGCTTTTCCACCGGCACCGACCGGAAGATGCCGAGCGAGATCAGTCCGACCGAGATCAGCGACACGGTCACCCAGACCCCGGCGGCGAGGGTAACGGCCAGCAGGCCTAGCACCGTGATGACGATGGTGATGGTCACGGCCGTGTCCTATTCGACGCTGTACGACTGCATGGCTTCCCGGTCATCGGGCTCATCCCCGATGACCAGGCGGATAAGGCGGGCCAGCATCTGCAGGGCCAGCAGCACCGCGCCGATGGCGAGCCCCGATGTCGGGTAGACCAGCGGCGTTTCGTCGGTGGTTGGCGAGAAGCTCCCGGTGGCCCAGGCGCGCCACGCATACAGCACCATGGCGTAGGCGAGGTAGGTGGTCACCCCGACCCCGAAGATGGTGGCCAGGAACTCGACGGTCCGCGCCACCCCCGGGATCCGGCTCGTGGTCAGGAAGGCGACCCTGACATGGCCGCCGGTTCGAAGGGTGAACGCCGCGCCCAGGAATATGGCACAGCCGAGGAAGTAGGAACTGTATTCCCACGCGAAGCTCAGCGAGAGATTGAACAGCGTGCGGCAGATGATCTCGGTGATGATCAGCACCACGATCATCAGCACCAGCAGCACGGCGACGAAGCCGGCAAGCCGGGAAAGCCGATCCACGGCGTTGAGCACTTTGTGCATCGGCATCCCCTGACTGCAGTTCTCCGGCGTGGCCGGAGAACTGCGGTAACGGTCCCGGCCGAGATCAGCCGCCGAGTTCGGCCCTGAAGGCGTCAATCACTTCCTGGGCCTTGGGATGTTCCTCGAAGAACGCCGCCGTCATCGGACGGGTTGCCTCCTGCATTCCGGTGAGCATGGCGTCGGTCACCTCGCCCATCGCGACACCGTTCTTGTTCAGGATCCCCGCCTTGGCCTCGTCCTCGCCCCGGCTCACGTCCCAGAACTGCGGCTCGAGTCGCATCGCGACCTCTTCGATGGCCATGCGGTCCCGTTCCTCCAGAGCGTTCCAGGCGTCGAGGTTGACGTTGACCATGTTCGAGCCCCAGACATGGCTGGTCGGATACATGAACTTCAGGAATTCCCAGAACTTGCCGTCAACACCCGAACTCGCCGACGTGGTCACCGCGTCGATGGTTCCAGCGGCGAGCGAGGGCACGACCTCGCCCCACGGCAGCTGCACCGCGGTCATGCCGATGGCATTGAACAGCTCGGTGGTGGTCTTGTTGTAGGTGCGGATCTTGATGCCCGCGAGATCCTCCAGCTTGCCGATCGGCACCTTGGTGTAGACGTACTGGCGCGGCCAGGGAACCAGGTACAGCACCTTCTGGTTGAATTGGGCCGCGACGTCGTTCAGCACCGGGCGGAAGTGCTTGTGCAGCATCCGCAGCTGGTCGAAGCCCGCCACCACGTAGGGCTGGGCCTCGATGCCGACGATCGGTGCGTCGCCGACCTGCTGGTTGAGCAGGATGTCGCCTATCGGAACCAGGCCGTCACGGACCGCGCGCAGCATCTCCGGACCCTTGAACCCGAGTGATCCGCCGGGGTGGATGTTGATCTTGACCCGGCCCTCTGTCGCTTTCTCGACCTCGGCAGCAAAGACCTTCGAGTTCTCGACGTGGAAGTTGCCGTCCGGCCAGGCCAGCGGCAGGTCCCACTCGGCAGCCGAGAGTTGTGTCGTTCCCAGGCTCAGCAGCGCGGCGACGGCTGCCGTGGGAACCACGCGGTGCATGAAGCTCATTACACGTTCCTCCTTTTTGGTGGGCGCCGGCCTCTTGCGGGCCGCCCCTCGTTCGCGTCCGGATGGTTGCCGAGATGCAGTCAGGTGTCAAACCTGCCGCACCATGCCACGCGGTCCGGAAATCGGGTCTGCGGCGCATCCGGTTTCCCGGTTCCGGGGGCAGGGGATGCCTGCCCCCGGGCACGCGGAACTCCGCCGCGGGGTGTGGCGATCAGGCGCGCAACTCGCCCGACAAACCGGTTCCGTCCGGAGCGTGGGTTGCCTCGCCTGGCGGCACGGCGCTCGAGTCCTCCCGGAGTGACTTCAGGATGCCGAACGCCATGAACAGCATGATGACGCTCACCGGCAGTGCGGCCGCGATGGACGCGGTCTGCAGCGCCTTCAGCCCGCCGGCCAGCAACAACACCGCGGCGACGAAGCCCTCACCCAGCCCCCAGACGATACGAAACCGCTGTGGCGGATTGTCAGATCCCATCGACAGCATGGTGGTGATGACCAGCGTGCCGGAATCCGATGACGTGATGAACCACGTTGCCAGAAGCAGGGTTGCGAGCGCCGCCATGAGCCAGTTGAGCGTGGAGACATCGGTCAGCTGGTCGATGGTGCCGTAGAGCGCTGCCGGCAGGTTCCAGTCACGGACCAGCTGCGCCACGCCCGCGGTACCCACGCCGCCCTCGGCATGCAGCTCCATGTAGATTGCGTTGCCACCGAGCACGCACAGCCAGAAAAAGGCGATGGTGGTGGGAACGAACATCACCCCGACCATGAACTCCCGGATGGTGCGCCCGCGGCTGATCCTGGCGATGAACATGCCGACGAACGGCGCCCACGAGATCCACCAGCCCCAGTAGAAGATGGTCCAGTCACCCTGCCACTGGGCAGCGCCACCTGAATTGAAGATATGGAACCCCATCGGGATCATGTTCCACAGGTAGTCCCCAATGGTGGTGACGAAGAACCCCAGCAGCCACTGCAGCGGTCCGCCGAACAGGAAGTAGGCGAGCAGGACGATGCTGAGGTAGATGTTCCACTCCGAGATGATCCGGATGCCCTTGCCGACGCCGGAAACCGCCGACAGCGTGGCGACCACGGAGATCACCGCGATCAGGATGACCTGGGTTGTCAGGCCCGGATCGATGCCGAACAGGTGGTTGAGCCCGACGGCCATCTGGCTCACCCCTAGACCGAGCGAGGTGGCGACACCGAACACGGTGCCGAACACCGCCAGCAGGTCGACGGCATGCCCGACCGGGCCGTAGATCCGGTCGCCGATCACCGGGTAGAGCGAGGAGCGCAGCGTGAGAGGCAGCTTCTTGCGAAACCCGAAATAGGCGAGGCACAGTCCGACCAGAACGTAGACCGCCCAGGCGTGGAAACCCCAGTGGAAGTAGGTGACCCGCATGGCGGCAATACCGCGCTCGACGGTCATCTCGGTGTAGCCGGAATTGTCCGCGAACGGATTGTTCGTGTACCCCCAGGGCTGGGTATTGTCGAAGTAGTACATCGGTTCGGCGATACCGAAGAAAAGCAGGCCGATCGCGACGCCGGCCGAGAACAGCATCGCAAACCAGGAAAAGTTGCTGAACTCGGGGCGCGAGGTGTCGTCGCCGAGCCGGACGCTGCCGTACCGGCTGAACATCAGGTACATGCAGACGAAGAAGATGACGGTCAGCGTCGTGATGTAGTACCAGTTGAGGGCATCCTCGATCCATCCGCGTATCGCACTGTAGACGTCGCTGGCCAGTTCGACGTTGAGCACAGTGAAGACAACGAACACCACGACCATCGCCTTTGCTGCAATTCCCATTCCGGGGTGTAGTCCGCCCCAGAACCCGGTCTGCGCGACCGCGGAGGTCGTCGCTCGTGTGCCCGTGTCGGCCATCACAATTCTCCCTGACCGTGCCGATGCCGCTTAAAACGGCGCCAGGCACAGTCTAGGCACGGCGTCAAGTCGGTGTCGACAGCCTGATCGCCAAACAGCCGTGATCGCGAATCTCCGCGGTGCCCGGGAGACCTGCGGGACAGGCAGGCCTGTCCGGCCGGTGGAGGCGGCCGGGGAGCGGTCCCGGATTGTGCACCCCGCGTTGAGGGAAAACCGTCGCGCGGGTGCTGCCGACCGGCCGGGGCCACGGCGCTTCGTGCAGTTCGGGACCGTCCGACCGGAAGCAGTGGTGACGTGACCGCGAACCGCGGGGAAGGGGCGGGCAGGAACCGGTATGCTGGAATGCCGGGACCGGTCCGCTCCTGACCCGTCCCGGGGGCCGCGAAAGGAACCGCGTTGACCGGCCGGTTGGGCCATGCCGGCCGATCGGGAACTGGACGGCGCCTCACCGAACCGGCGACCGCATCGCGGTTGAACCCGCGGCGTCGCGGTTGCTACTGTCCAGCCGTTATCCGACGGGTGCGGGGCGCACGGTCAGTGCCGGGTGCAACGGGCAGCGAGTACAGGGGAGGGTGACTGCGGGGCCGTGCGCTTGTGTTTTTCCTGGTGGTGCCTGTAGGATTCATCTCCCGGTCCGTGCGGCGTTCGGTGTTGCCGACGCCGGATCACGACAATCACGGGACAGGTTCCGCGGCGTGGCCTGCGGCCGCGCCGGTGACGGCAGCCTGAATGGAGCGGCAATTGTACCGGCCCCGGGAACCGGGGCTGCAGCGCGGTGAGGCGGTGGGGCTATCCGGCCGGCGAACCGCGAGGACGATCGAAGGAAGACAGCGTGGCGCTGTCGCCCGTTCGATACGGGTCCCCGACGGATGAAACGGGGATCGCACCGTGCAGGCCGTTCACCGAGAGAGGGAGGGAGACGGCAGATGAAAGTCAGGATGATTGCGAGCCTTCTCGGGCTCGCCGGGGCAGTGATGGCGCCCTTTGCCGCACATGCGTGGGAGCCGGCCAAGCCGGTCGAATTCGTCATCATGGCGGGCAAGGGAGGCGGCGCTGACAAGGCGGTCCGCTTCATCCAGTCGATTATTGCCAAGGAGAACCTTGGCCCGACGGTGTTGCCGGTCAACAAGCCGGGCGGCTCGGGCGCGGAGGCACTGCTCTACCTGAAGGGCAAGGAAGGTGACAATCACACGCTGATGTTCACCCTGAACAGCTTCTACACCACGCCGTTGCGTCAGCCGGGTCTCGAGGTCGACATCGAGACCTTCACCCCGATCATGCGCATGGCCGAGGATACCTTCTGTCTCTGGGTCAACACCGGGCGCAAGGACGGTGAAGACATCAACACCTTCGACGACTTCGTTGCGGCGGCGAAGGCGGCCGGCGACAAGTGGATCATGGCCGGAACCGGCAAGGCGTCGGAGGACAACCTGATCACCGATTTCCTCAACACGACCTTCGGCCTCGACATGAAGTACGTGCCCTACAAGGGTGGCGGTGCGGTTGCGAAGGCTCTTGCCGGCAACAACGCCGATTCCACGGTCAACAACCCGTCGGAAGCCCAGGGGTTCTTCGTGGCCGGAACCGTGCGGCCGCTGGCCTGCATGACGCCGGAGCGGATCGGGCTGTTTGCGGACGCCCCGACCATGAAGGAACTCGGACATGACTTCGTCTACTTCATGCAGCGCACCGTGGTTGGTGCCCCCGGCATGAGTGAAGAGGCGGCGACCTACTACCAGGACCTCTTCACCGACGTGTTCAATTCGGGCGACTGGCAGGAGTACCGCAAGAAGCGGGCACTGGTCGGTGATCCGCTCACCGGCGACGACCTGATGGAATACTGGAAGCGGGAACGCGAGATCCATCGGGGCATGCTCGACAAGCTGGCGGGCAAGTAGCAGCACGAACTCACCTGAAGGGGACGGCCGCAGCCGGGCGCTGCGGCCGTCCCGTTGCCTGAGGCAGAACCGCCGGCGCACGCGCGCCGGCCGTTGCGGAGGGACACGATGTCCGTGCGCCTTGCCGAGATTGTCATGGCCTGCGTCATGGCGGCGTTCTCCGTCTACCTGATGTGGAAGAGCGCGGAGCTCAACATCGGCTGGATCGAGGACGAGGGACCGGGAGGCGGTGCCTGGCCGTTCTGGCTGTCGGCGGTCATGCTGCTGTCGTGTGCCGGGATCGCCTGGAACTGGTGGCGCCGGAGCACGCCACTCGCGCGTTCGACCGAGCCCTTCATCGGGACCGCCGCACGCGGGATCGTGCTCCAGGTCGTTGTCCTGCTCACGGTTGTGGTCGCGCTGTTCGACGTGATCGGGACCTACTGTGCGTTATTCCTGTTCATGTTGGTCTACCTTGCGGTCATCGGCCGCCACCGCGTGCGGATTGCCCTCGCGTGGGCGGTCACGACCCCGGTCGTGACCTTCCTGTTCTTCGAGATCGTGATCAAGGTGATCCTGCCCAAGGGCGTGACCGAACCGCTGTTCTACCCGATCTTCAGGTTCTTCGGCATGGGCGGGATCTGATGTGCGCGTGCTCCCGGTTCGCCGGTCGTATCACCGCGGTGTGACGCACGATGGTTGAAATCCTCGCCCTGCTGGCGGACGGCTTCGGTATCGCGCTCCAGCCGCTGAACCTGATCCTGATCGTGCTCGGCTGCTCGGTCGGGCTGTTCATCGGCGCCATGCCGGGACTGGGATCGGTCAACGGCGTGGCGATCCTGTTGCCGCTCACCTTCGTCGTTCCTCCCGCCAGCGCCATCATCTTCCTTGCCGCGCTCTACTACGGCGCCATGTACGGCGGCGCCATCTCGTCGATCATGCTGGGCATTCCTGGCGCGTCCACCGCGGTGGCGACGACCTTCGACGGCCGGCCGCTGGCACTGCAGGGGCTGGCCGACAAGGCGCTGATCACGGCGGCGACCGCGTCGTTCGTCGGCGGCACGATCTCCGTCATCCTGTTTACCCTTGCCGCGCCGCCTCTTGCCCACGTTGCCCTGGTGTTCGGACCGCCCGAGACCCTGGCCCTGATGCTACTGGCCTTCGCAACCTTCGTCGGGCTCGGCGGCGAAGACATCTGGAAGACGATCTTCTCGATCTGCATCGGCCTGGTGCTGGCCGCGGTCGGCACCGACATCGTCAGCGGCGAGCCGCGCCTGCAGCTGTTCGGCCTGACGGGCTTCTTCAGCAGCATCAACTTCCTCGTGCTCGCGATCGGCATCTACGGCATCGGCGAGATGCTGTGGACCATCGAGCAGACCGCCAAGGCCGGTGGCGTCTCGATGCTGTCACGCGCCACGGTATCGGTACGCCGTGCGCTCGCGCACCTGCGCGGCCAGCTGGCGTTGTGGAAGGCGACCCTGATGGGCTCGTTGCTCGGCTATTTCGTCGGCATCCTGCCTGCCGCCGGCGCCACCCCGGGATCGATGATGGCCTACGGTGTCGCGAAGCAGATGTCGGGCAATCCCGACAGCTTCGGCAAGGGCAACCCGGAAGGGGTCTCCGCGCCGGAGGCGGCCAACAATGCCGCGTCGACCGGCTCGATGCTGCCGATGCTGACCCTCGGGATTCCCGGATCCCCGACCACCGCGATCCTGCTCGGCGGCATGGTGATCTGGGGACTGGAGCCCGGTCCGCAGCTGTTCGTCGACGAAAAGGCGTTCGTGTGGGGGCTCATCGCGTCGCTCTACGCCGCCAACCTGTTCGCGTTGCTGCTGAACCTCACCTTCATCCCCGCCTTCATCGCGGTCCTGCGGCTGCCGTTCACCATTCTCGCGCCTGTCATCTTCGTGCTCTGCCTGGTCGGCGGCTACGCGCCGACCAACCGCATGTTCGATGTCTGGCTGATCCTGGTGTTCGGTTTCGTGGGCTACCTGCTGCGCAAGCTGGACTACCCGCTCGCACCTGCGGTCCTTGCAATCGTGCTCGGTCCGATGACCGAACCGGCGCTGCGCCAGTCCCTGCTGATGAGCGGTGGTGACTTCGCGATCTTCTTCACCAGGCCCTACTCGGGTCCGATCATGGTGATCGCGATCGTGCTTCTGGCGCTGCCGCTGATCCGGCACCTCGTACGCCGGTACAAGACCGGTTGACCGGGCACCGGGCCCGGATTGTTGAACCGGCCCGGCCATGTGCTATATCCCGCGCCGTGCGCCGCAACAGGAGGAGAGGTCATGAGCACCGCATCTGCAACCGCACACGACACGCTTGCGCAGAAGACCAAGGACGGAAGCGTGATCTCCGGTGGCGGACTGGTCGCCAGGGCGCTCAGGAACGAGGGTGTCGATACCATCTTCACCCTGTGCGGGGGCCACATCATCGACATCTATGACGGGTGCATCGACGAGGGCATCCGCATCGTCGATGTCCGCCACGAGCAGACCGCGGCTCACGCGGCCGATGGCTACGCCCGCCAGACCGGCAAGCTCGGCTGCGTGGTGACGACCGCCGGTCCCGGGTGCACCAACGCGGTCACCGGTGTGGCGACGGCGTTCCGGTCCGAGAGCCCGATCCTGCACATCGGCGGGCAGAGTTCGCTCACCCAGCATCGCCAGGGCTCGCTGCAGGACCTGCCGCATGTCGACATGATGACGCCGATCACCAAGTTTGCCTCCGGCGTGTTCTCGACCGAGCGCGTGGCCGACATGATCTCCATGGCGGCACGCGAGTGTTTCGCCGGCGCCTACGGCCCGGCGTACCTGGAGATTCCGCGCGACATCCTCGACGCCGAGATTCCCATCGAGCGCGCCAGGATCCCGGAACCGGGCTCCTACCGCAGCTCGGTGCGCTCGATCGGTGATCCGGCCGACATCGAGGAACTCGCGGACATCCTGGTCCGTTCCGAGCGACCGGCGGTGCTGTTCGGACAGCAGGTCTGGGCCTCGCGCAGCCAGGACGAGGCGATTGCGTTCATCCGCGCCCTCGACATCCCGGCCTACATGAACGGTGCCAGCCGGGGCATGTTGCCCGCGACCGACCCGCATCACTTCGACCGCACCCGCTCGGACGCATTCCGCGAGGCGGATGTCATCCTGATCGTGGGTACGCCTTTCGACTTCCGCATGGGGTATGGCCGGCGAATCTCCAGCGAGGCCACCCTGGTCCAGATCGATCTCGACTACCGCACCGTGGGGAAGAACCGCGACATCAGCCTCGGGCTTGCCGGCCATCCCGGCGCCATCCTTTCCGCGGTCGCCGCCGCCGCGTCGGGCCGGATCGACGGTGGCGCCCGGGTCCAGCGCCAGGCCTGGATGAAGCAGCTGCGCGGGATCGAGGCATCCAAGCTCGAGCGGCTGATGCCGCTCTTTACCTCCGACTCGAACCCGATCCATCCCTACCGGTTGGCCTGGGAGATCAACGAGTTCCTCGGCGAGGACACCATCTACATCGGTGACGGCGGTGACGTGGTCACGATTTCGGCCCAGGCCGTGCGCCCGCGCGGTCCTGGCCAGTGGATGGATCCGGGGGCGCTGGGTTCGCTCGGGGTCGGCACCGGGTTTTCGATGGCAGCCAAGCTGGCCCATCCCGACAAGGAGGTCGTGTGCCTCTACGGCGACGGGTCCTTCGGCATGACGGCTTTCGACATGGAAACCGCGCAGCGCTTCGGCGCGCCCTACCTGGCGGTGGTAGGCAACAATTCGGCGATGAACCAGATCCGGTACGGCCAGATCGCCAAGTACGGGCCCAATCGCGGCGACATCGGCAACAAGCTCGGTGACGTGCCGTTCTCCCGGTTCGGCGAGATGCTCGGCGGATATGGCGAGGAGGTGACCGAGGCGTCCAGGATCGGCCCGGCACTGCGCCGCGCGCGCGAGTCGATCGCGGCGACGGGAAAGTGTGCCGTGGTCAATGTCTGGATCGATCCCAACGAGTATGCGCCGGGAACCCGCAACCAGACCATGTACAAGTGACGGAGCGACGGATCAGGCGAGACCCGCGATCATCAGGGAACCTGCCGCGATCATCCCGGCACCGGCGATCCTGGCGAGCACCGGTCCGCCCGGAACCGCCTTCTCGACCAGTACCGTGATCGTGAGGGCCGCGATCCACAGCAGGTTCATCACCCCGAAGACGAACAGGAGCAGCATCAGGACCCAGCAGCAGCCAAGACAGTAGGCTCCATGCTCGGTTCCCATGGCCACGGCTCCGGTCCTGCCATCGCGCCAGCGGTTGAGCACGAAGGACAGCGGTGACCGGCAGTGGCGCAGGCAGGCGTGCTTGAGCGGCGTGAACTGGTAGATCCCGGCCAGGACCAGCAGTACGCCGCCTGCCGGCGCGGTGACGGCCATCGACACCGGCCCGAGAAGCGCCAGTGTCTCGAGAACGAACTGCAGCCCGGTTGCGAGGATGCTGAAGCCGCCCCAGGCGATCAGGTAGCCCGACGCGAACAGGACCGGGGTCGCGCGGTCGTCACGCCGACGGCTGACCCGCGCCACCGTCAGGATCATCATGGTCGCGCTCGGAAGCATCATGGCGACCATCATGACCCACCACATCACCAGCATGGCGGCGGTCTCGCCCGGCGACCAGGCCCGGGGCGCGACCTGCATCATCGCTGCCATCGCGTCCATATCGCGGGCCATGGCGACCAGCCACAGCCAGGCGAGGAGGGAAGCACCGGCAATACCCGCCAGCGGGATGACGCGCTCGCGGGTCACCTCCGGTTCCGGGGCTGCGGCCGGATCAGTCGGTCCACTCGAAGGGTGCGAAATGCCCGTTGTTGCCAAGGCCGGACATGTCGAAGTCGAGACCGAATCCGTGCAGGTGCATTTCGCTGGTCCGGGCCAGCGCCAGGCGGGAGTTGGCAGGATGTGCCGTGTTGTCGATGGTGATCGGCAGGCCGCTGCCGGTTCGTGACGCCACGCCGCTGATGGCGAACGACAGCAGCGAGCCGACCTCGCCGGTCCGGTCGAGGTCGTCGACCGAAAAGCTGAACGGCGCGAACGCGATGCCGCGGAAGTCCCCCACCAGCGCCTGCTGGATCATTGCCGGCCTGCCGCCCAGCCTGCCCTCGAGAATACGGCTGAGCGCGGCGCGCTGGGTCTCGTCGGCCTCCTCGTCGATGACGCAGGCGAAGATCCAGTTGCCGTCGGCCATCACCTTGCCCGACCGGATCACCAGCGCGAAATGCAGTCCGTCGAGCCCGACATCCCCGCAGTGACCGCTGTCGATCCGGTAGATCATCAGTGCGGTGCAGTGATCGTGCGTCACCTCGCCCTGCGGATTGGTGTAGATGCACGGGCACAGATAGTCGCAGTTGCAGCTTTCCGCGTACTCGCCCTTCAACGTCCACCCTGTGGTCATGGTCCTGCTCGCGTGCCGTCCGGTTACAGTCGGTCCAGTGTCTGCCGACGCGAAGTCCAAGTAAAGGGCCGGCGCCCGTTGCGTGTCCGCGTCCCCGTCTGCGACTGCGGGGGGGCTGGCTGGAACAGGAGGGCGTGGCGCCGGTGCAGGCGCCTCGCACTCATCATCCCGGGCCGGCACGACCCGGCTCCCTTCGCATCGTCCCGAGCCAGGCGTCCGCAACCGGACGGCTTGGAGGGGCTCCCGGCCCGCGCGCGGCGGCTCCCGGCGACGTTGCCGGTCCCCCGGGGTGCCGGGTTGCGAACCGGGCGTCATCGACAGGATACAACCTCCCGGAAATTCGCCCGTCCCGGAACGGGAGGGTGCGCGTGCCGGGCGGGTCACCGGCAGGACTGTTGCCGGAATGACATCGCCGGCGCCGTGCGTTCGGCACCCGCGGGGCACTCCTCGGATTCAGCGGCTCCTGCGGCTACACTCGGCTCGTTTGGGACGGGTCATTGGCGGAGCTTCATGACACCGCTCACACTCATGCCCGGCAGCACGTCGCTGAGAACGCTGGAGGCGATCTACCGCGACGGGTGCGCCGCCCGGCTGAGCCCTTCCTGCCGCGACGCCATGGAGAACTCCGCCGCGCGTATCGCTGCCGCCGCCGCCGGCACGGACGCCGTCTACGGCGTGAACACCGGTTTCGGCAAGCTCGCCAACGTGAAGATCGACGCTGCCGACACGGCCACGCTGCAGCGCAACCTGATCCTGAGCCACGCCTGCGGTGTCGGCGCGCCGGTGCCGCGCGCCATCGTGCGGTTGATGATGGCACTGAAGCTCCTGTCCTTCGGAAGGGGTGCGTCCGGGGTTCGTTGGCCACTGGTCGAGTTGCTGGAGGGGATGCTGGCCAGGGACGTCACACCGGTCGTGCCCGAACAGGGATCGGTGGGTGCGTCGGGTGATCTCGCACCGCTTGCCCACATGACGGCGGTGATGATCGGTGCGGGCGAGGCGGAGTACGGGGGCGAGACGCTTCCCGGAGCCCAGGCCCTGTCCCGCGCGGGGCTGGCGCCGGTGGTGCTGGGTGCGAAGGAGGGACTCGCCTGCATCAACGGCACGCAGTTTTCCACGGCGTTCGCGCTTGTCGGACTGTTCGGCGCCTGGCGGGCGGCCCAGAACTCGCTGGTGATATCCGCCGTCTCGACCGATGCGATCATGGGTTCGACCGCGCCCCTGCAGCCCGAGATCCACGCCCTGCGCGGCCATCGGGGCCAGATCGAGGCCGCGTCGGTGATGAGGGCGCTGCTGATCGGTTCGGCAATCCGCGAAAGTCATCGCGAAGACGACAGCCGCGTGCAGGATCCCTACTGCATCCGTTGTCAGCCCCAGGTGACCGGGGCCGCCATGGACATCCTGCGCCACGCAGCGCGCACGCTCGAGATCGAGGCCAATGCGGCGACCGACAACCCGCTGGTCCTGCCACAGGCGGACCTGATCGTGTCAGGCGGGAATTTCCATGCGGAACCCGTCGGCATTGCCGCCGACATCATCGCGCTGGCGGTGGCTGAAATCGGCTCGATTGCCCAGCGGCGGATCGCGCTGATGGTGGATCCGGTGCTGAGTTACGACCTGCCGCCGTTTCTCACTCCCGATCCGGGTCTCAATTCCGGGCTGATGATCGCGGAGGTGACCTCCGCGGCGCTGATGAGCGAGAACAAGCACCTGGCAAACCCGTGCGTGACCGACAGCACGCCGACTTCCGCGAACCAGGAAGACCACGTGTCGATGTCTGCTCACGGCGCCCGCCGCCTCTGCCGCATGGTGGAGAACCTGGATCACATACTCGGGATCGAACTGCTGTGCGCCGCAGCGGGCGTGGAACATCGCGCCCCGGTCGAAACCAGTGATCCCCTGCAGAGGGTGATCGCGAGACTGCGGGCGGTGATCCCGCCCCTGGCCGGGGACCGCTACATGGCGCCGGAGCTGGCGAGCGCCAGGGAACTGGTCAGCGCGGGGGCGTTCATCGAGGGTCTGCGGCTTCCGGTACTGGACGGTGTCCGATGAGTGCGGCCGGGGCGGCGGTTGCCCCGTTCCGGGCCGGCTACGGAACCCGGTCGAACCGCGTGGTGCCCGCAAGGATCGATGCCGGCGGGAGAAATCCGTCCGGTTCCGCCGGCACGGCGGGACACCGGACACGCGAACCGGAACCGTTCCGCTGCCCGTAGCACACCGCCGGCCCCGAAGCGCCGGTGTGACCGGCGCCGAACCTGGAGGACCGAGACCATGGCCGATCCCCCTCGCAACACCCGCGACATCTTTCCGCCAACCGGGCCCGAACTCAACGCACGGAGCTGGCTGACCGAGGCCCCGCTGCGGATGCTGATGAACAACCTGCATCCGGACGTGGCCGAGAACCCGCAGGAACTGGTCGTCTACGGCGGGATGGGCCGTGCCGCGCGAACCTGGAACGACTTCGACAGGATCGTGGAAAGCCTGAAGGAACTGGAGGAACACGAAACCCTGGTCGTCCAGTCGGGCAGGCCGGTCGCAATCGTGCGCACGCACCCCGATGCGCCGCGCGTGCTGATCGCCAATTCCAACATCGTGCCGCACTGGGCCAACTGGGACCATTTCAGCGAACTCGACCGCAAGGGGCTGATGATGTTCGGCCAGATGACCGCCGGGTCCTGGATCTACATCGGCTCGCAGGGCATCGTTCAGGGCACCTACGAGACGATCGCGGAGGCCGGACGCCAGCACTACGGCGGTGTCCTCAGGGGCCGCTGGATCCTGACCGCGGGCCTTGGCGGAATGGGTGGCGCCCAGCCCCTGGCGGCGGTCTTTGCCGGCGCCTGCTGCCTCGCGGTGGAATGCAACCCGGACAGCATCGATTTCCGGCTTCGGACCGGATACCTCGACGAGAAGACCGACAGCCTCGACGAGGCGCTGGAGATGATCGGGCGCTGGACCAGGGCGGGCGAGGCGCGATCAGTCGGTCTCCTGGGCAATGCGGCCGACATCGTCCCCGAAATCCACCGGCGCGGCATCCGACCCGACATCGTGACCGACCAGACCAGCGCCCATGATCCCGTGAACGGGTACCTGCCGCGGGGCTGGAGCATTGCCGAGTGGCGCGAAAGGCGCGAGAGCGATCCGCGGGCGGTCGAGGCCGCGGCCCGGGCGTCGATGAAGGTCCACGTGAACGCGATGGTCGACTTCTGGAACGATGGTGTACCCACGCTCGACTACGGCAACAACATCCGCCAGGTCGCCCTGGAAGAAGGGCTGGAGAACGCCTTCGCCTTCCCCGGTTTCGTGCCGGCATATGTCCGCCCGCTCTTCTGCCGCGGAATCGGGCCCTTTCGCTGGTGCGCGCTTTCCGGCGATCCGGAGGACATCCACCGCACCGACCAGGCAATCAAGGAACTCTTTCCAGACCATGGGCACCTGCACACCTGGCTCGACATGGCCAGGGAACGGATCGGTTTCCAGGGCCTGCCGGCGCGCATCTGCTGGCTCGGACTTGGCGAACGGCACCTGGCGGGGCTGAAATTCAACGAGATGGTGGCAAGCGGCGAGCTGGCGGCGCCGATCGTGATCGGCCGCGATCACCTCGACGCCGGATCGGTCGCCAGCCCCAACCGCGAGACCGAGTCGATGAAGGACGGCTCGGACGCCGTCAGCGACTGGCCGCTTCTCAATGCGCTGGTCAACACCGCGAGCGGGGCCACGTGGGTCTCGATCCATCACGGAGGTGGTGTCGGCATGGGGTTTTCCCAGCACGCCGGGGTGGTGATCGTTGCCGATGGCTCCGAGGCGGCCGCCGCCCGGCTCGAACGCGTGCTCTGGAACGACCCGGCCTCCGGCGTCTGGCGCCACGCGGATGCAGGCTACGGCGACGCTATCGCCTGTGCCAGGGAGCACGGTCTGAGACTGCCCGGCATCCTCGTCGACTGAGCCTGTGCGCCGCTGCACCCGGGAATTCGTGATCCGTCCGCCGGCCATGCGGAAACCGGGTGCGAATTCGCGCAGGCGTGTCTCGCCGGCGGGCGCCGGAAGGGTGCGTCCCCGGTTGCCGGCGTTGATCGACAGGGCGCAGCAGGTAAGGAGCGGTGTCGCGAAGCGATGCCGGACCACGCCGGGCGCATGGAAGTAGCCCGCGGCACCGGGGCCAGGATCGACCCGCGCCGCCCGGCATGTCCTGACGCCGGCGTCCCGCTGTTCAGCCCCTGAGGCGGAGGTTGTCGGGATCGTAGACCGGATCCTGCACGATGGTCGCGTCATGGCACCGCAGCAGGATCTGCACCTGCAGGGTGTTCCCGATGCGGGCATGTTCGCTGTCGATCCAGCCGACCGCCAGCATCCTGCCCGTGCGCCATCCCATGCCGCCGGACGTGACGTAGCCGACCGGCCTGTCGCCCGCCAGGACGGGTTCCGTTCCCCAGCAGGGCGGTGCCGCCGCGTCCACGTCAAGCGTGACGAAACGCTTTTCGGGCGCCTGCCCTCTCACCGCATCGACGGCACTGCGGCCGACGTAGTCCTTTTGCGTGGAGCAGAGCCACTCCAGGCCGGCCGCCCCTGGTGTCACCTCGGTCGTGAGTTCTGCGCCCCAGCTGCGGTATCCCTTTTCCAGGCGCATCATGCCCAGTGCGCGGCTTCCGACCAGTACGAGGTCATGGCGCCGTCCGCACTCCACCAGCACATCGAACAGCGCCTTCTGGCCGGCCATCGGGCAATGCAGTTCCCATCCGAGCTCTCCGGTGTATGACACCCGCAGGGCCCGGCAGGCGGTGCGCCCCACCTCCACGTTCTTCGATGCCATGAACGGGAAATCGTCGAAGGCTCCTCCCGACAGCGCGTTCAGAAGCGCCCTGCTGTTGGGTCCGGCGACGCCGATGGCCGCCACCTGTCCGGTGACATCGTCGATGCGGACATCGAACCCCGCGGACAGTTCCGCGAGCCACCTGCGATAGAAGCCGACGCCCGACGTCGGGCCGACCAGGTAGAACCCGTCGCCGCCCTGGTTGTCGATCACGACGTCGCCGATGATGCCGCCGCGTTCGGTCAGCAACAGCGACAACCCGGCCCTGTCCGGCCGGTCCGGCAGCCGGGCGGACGCAGCGTGCTCGAGAAACACCGTCGCGTCGGTGCCCGTGACCCGGAACTTTGCGTAGGTGGACATCTCGGTCAGGCCGCAGCCGGCGGCCATGCCCCGCGCTTCCGTGCCGACATGCGCCCACCAGTTGGGACGCCGGAAATCGGGCTCGTCGCGTGGTGCTACTCCCTCCGGTGCGTACCAGAGCGGGCGCTCCCAGCCGCAGGCCTCGCCCATGACCGCTCCGCGCGCCAGGAGATCGGCGTAGACCGGTGTGGTCATGAGCGGGCGGCCGGACGCATGTTCGAGACCGGGATAGATCAGCTCGTAGCGAAGCGGCAGGATCTCGTGGGTCCGCTCCCGGGCGAATTCCCGCGTTGTCCAGTCTCCGAAGCGCGCGACGTCGATGAAGTGCAGGTCGCATCCCGGCTGGCCCTCGAGGATCCACTGGCTCATCGCCAGTCCGATACCGCCGGCCTGCGCGATACCTCCGAGGAACCCGCACGCGACAAAGAAGCCGGGGACACCCGGCATCGGCCCGACAATCGGCCGGCCGTCGGGGGCGAAGCTGATGGCGCCGTTCACGACCCGCCTGATGCCCGCAGTCCCGAGCGCGGGAACCCGGCGATACATCGCGGCCAGGCTTTCCTCCAGCCGGTCCAGGTCGTTTCCGAAGAGTTCCTCGCCGAATGACCAGGGAGCGGTTCCTCCGCCCCAGGCCGCCCGGCAGTCCCGCTCCCAGGGCCCGAGCAGCAGTCCCTGTCCTTCCTGGCGCAGGTAGAACTGGCTGTCCACGTCCCGGATCATCGGCAACTCGTGCTCCAGCGCCTCGATGGCGGGCAGCGGTTCGGTCACCAGGTACTGGTGTTCCATGTTGGTGACCGGAACTGTCGTTCCGATCATTTCCGCGACCTCCCGCGCCCAGAAGCCGGCACAGTTGACGACGACCTCGCATTCGAAGACCTCGTCGCCCGCCGTCAACCGCCAGTGTCCGGAACGCAGGCGCTCGATGGCGTCAACCCGGGTGTCGAGCCGTATCGCGCCGCCGCGCCTGCGCGCTCCCGCCGCGAGTCCCATGGTGACCGAATACGGGTCGACGTAGCCTTCCTCGGGGTCCCAGGCGCCACCGACGAGATCCGACACGTCGAGCAGCGGCCACCTCGACCGTATCTCCGCCGGCGTGACGAGTTCGTACTCGATCCCGATCCCCCGGAACTTCCCGGCCAGGTATCTGAACTCCTCCATCCGCTCTCGGGTGCGCGCCAGGAAGAAACCGCCAACCACGTGCGAGTGGACCGGTTGCCCGACCTCTTCTTCCAGTGAGTCATACAGCCGCAGCGAATAGGCCTGAAGCGCGGACAGATTGGCGTGGGCCGACTGGGTGTGGACATTCCCGGCCGCGTGCCAGGTTGCGCCCGACGTCAGTTTGCGGCGCTCCAGCAGCAGGATGTCCTGCTCGCCGGCCGCGGCCAGGTGATAGAGGATCGACACCCCGACCACGCCGCCGCCGATGATCACGATGCGTACTGCCGTTGTCATGCGGGTATTCTCCACCTCTCACCCGCGCACCGTGCCCTCGGCCATGCCGGGTGTCCACAGGCAGCACGGGCGGAGCCGGCACCCGGCATCGATCTGCACCGGAACGGCGCATGCAGCACATCTGTCGGGGTGAAGAACGGCATGGTTCCCGGACCGGGCCGGCGGCTCCGCCCCGCCGCCGACGGCGGGACACCGCCGGGGCGCAGGCGCTTGTGTCTGGCCGCCTGTCTGGGCAATGGTATGCCCCGCGCGGTCGGGCAGATGATCCGGCCGCCCGGCAACCGGTGCGAGGGAGCAGCAATGACACCGAAGAACCTGGTGTTCATCATGTCGGATGAGCACAACTCGGCCTTCATGGGAACTGTCGGCCACTCCGTGGTCAGGACCCCGAACATGGACCGGCTCGCCGCATCGGGCACCCTGTTTGCGAATGCCTACACCAACTGCCCGATCTGCGTGCCGGCGCGGGCGAGCTTCGCGACCGGCCGGTACGTCCATGACTGCGGCTACTGGGACAATGCCGATCCCTACGACGGTGCCATCCCGGGCTGGGGGCACCGGCTGATCGACCAGGGGCACCGGGTTACCTCGATCGGCAAGCTCCACTACCGCGACAGCAGCGACGACAACGGTTTCGACGAGGAACTCATTCCGCTGCACGTGGTCGACGGCCTGGGAGACCTGGCCGGACTGATCCGCGAGGACATGCCCGAGCGCAAGGCCGCCGCCCGGTTCGCCCGGGATGTCGGGCGCGGCGAGTCGACCTACACCAACTATGACCGGAGCATTGCCGCGGAGGCGGTCCGCTGGCTCACCGAGGAAGCGCCGCGCCATCGCGACCGGCCGTGGGTGCTGTTCGTCTCGTTCGTCTGTCCGCATTTTCCGCTGATCGCGCCGCCGGAGTTCTACGACCTCTACCCCGAGGCCGACATCCCGTGGCCGGCGCTCTACGCGCGCGACGAACGCCCGGACCATCCCTACTACGCAGCACTGCGCCAGGCGATGAACTACGACGCGTATTTCGACGAGGACCGGGTTCGCAAGGCGGTTGCCGGCTATCTCGGACTGTGCAGCTTCCTCGACCACAACGTCGGACTGGTGCTGGACGGGATCGAACGGGCCGGCCTGGCGGGAGACACCCGGGTCATCTACACCTCCGATCACGGCGAGGCGCTGGGCCAGCGGGGCCTGTGGGGCAAGTCGACCATGTTCGAGGAATCGGCCGCGGTCCCGCTCATCATGGCCGGCCCGGGGATCGAGGCTGGCCGCAGGGTCAACACCCTGGTCAGCCTGGTTGACTGTCATCCCACCATCATCGATGCGGTCGGCGGCGAGCGGCATCCCGATGACGCCGACCTGCCCGGAAGTTCGCTGTTCGACATCGCCGGCGGCGCCGAACCGGACAGGGTGGTGTTCTCCGAGTACCATGCCGCGGCCTCGGTCGCTGCGAACTACATGGTGCGCGAGGGTCGCTTCAAGCTGGTGTACTTTCACGGCATGGAACCCGAACTGTTCGATCTCGAGGCGGATCCGGGCGAGTGCCGCAACCTTGCCGGCGACCCGGACCATGCCGATGTCAGGGCCCGTCTCGAAGCGCGGTTGCGCGAGGTCTGCGATCCCGGGGAGGTCGACCGCCGGGCCCGGGCCGACCAGGCCAGGACCCTGGAGAAGCACGGCGGGCGCGAGGCGGTACTGCAACGGGGCGACTTCGGCTATTCGCCCGCCCCGGGACAGACGCCGGAATTCGCGGCCTGACCGGTGGCGGACCCAGGCGTCCGGGAGGCGGTGAGGGACCTCGCGCTGGTCGCGGCACTGGCCGCGATCGGCGTCGGCGGTTTCCTGTTCGTCAATCCGTCCGCAACCGAGGTCGTTACCGGACCGGGCGGGCTGACACGGCACAGCCTGCCCTTCATCTACTCGGGCCTGCTGCTGTTCCTCGTCGCCCTGCTCGGAGTCTCGGCCTTTCGCCGGCTGCGGCGCGTGCCCGCGTCCGCGGTGAGCGAGGCATCCGGCGATCGCCGCGAGACCATGCGCACGGTGGTCCGCAGGGTCCTGTGCGTGGCCTGCATCCTGCTCTACGCGCTCGGAATCGAGACGGTGGGCTTTGCGATTTCGACACCGCTGCTGCTGTTCGCGATGCTCCGGATCCTCGGTCGCCGGCACCTCGGCCACAACCTGGTCCTGGCGCTGGTCGGCGGCCTGCTGCTGTGGATCCTGTTCGTCGGCGTGCTCAAGCTGCCGATGACCGGGCTCCTCTGGGATCCCGTGACGCCGGTGCTCAATGATCTCTACCGGCTCACGGGTGCGCGCTGATGGTTGACGGCCTGCTCGAGGCATTTGCGGGGACCGCGGCGTTCTGGCCGCTGCTCTACATCCTGGTGGGCACCGTGCTCGGGATCCTGGTCGGCGCCCTGCCCGGGCTGTCCTCGCCGATGGCGATCATCGTGCTGCTGCCGATCACCTACACCATGGAGACCGTCAGCGCCTTCCAGCTGATGATCGGCATCTATGTCGGGACCAAGCTCGGCGGATCCTACGCCTCGATCCTGTTGCGCACGCCGGGAACTCCGGCCGCGGCCTGCACCGCACTCGACGGGTTCCCCATGGCCGAGAAGGGCCGCGCCGGCGAGGCGATCGGCTACTCGGTGATGTCGTCGACCATGGGCGGGCTGTTCGGCTGGGTCGTGGCGGTGAGCTTCGTGCCCTTCATCGCGTCGGTCGCCCTGCATTCGGAACCCGCCGACATCGCCCTGATCGGTATCGCCGGCCTGGTGCTGGTGTCGGCGTTCGTGCGCGGCTCGATGGTCCGCGGACTCATCGGGGTCCTGCTCGGACTGCTGATCGCCAGTGTCGGCTACGACCTCCAGGACGGGGTGGAACGCTACACCTTCTCGCACCCGATGCTGGCGTCCGGACTGCCGTTTGCAGCCGTGCTCGTCGGCTTCTTCGGAATCACCGTGGTGTTGAGCGACCTCGAGATGATCGGCCGCAGATCGGAGATCGCCGCGCGTACCTCCGAGATCAGGCTGCCGTCGCCAGCCGCCTTCTTCCGGCGCTGGCGGGCCTGGTCGATCGGGACCGGCTACGGAGTGGTGGTCGGCGCCATACCGGGGGTGGGCGCCGACGGGTCGACATTCCTGTCCTATGCCACGGTTCGCAACCAGTCCCGGAACCCGCCGCCCGAGGCCTTCGGCACCGGTGTGCCCGAGGGCATCATCGCGCCCGAGAGCTCGAACAACGCCACCACCGGCGGCACCATGATCCCGATGCTGACGCTGGGCATCCCGGGCGACGGTTCGACCGCGGTCATGCTGGGCGCCATGATCCTGCACGGGCTCGAGCCCGGCGTGATGCTGATGCAGAACAACGCGCCGCTGGTCTACGCCATCCTGGTCGCCATCCTGGTGGCCACGGTGATGATGTTCTTCGTCGGCTGGGGCGCGAGCCGCGCCATCATCCGGGTGCTGCGCCAGGAACGCTCGCTGCTGTTTCCCTTCATCATCGTGTTTGCCTCGATCGGGGCGTTCGCCGCCGACAACGGCCCGTTCCCGATCTACGTCGCGCTCGCCTGCGGCGTTGCCGGGTTCTTCCTCGAGAAGTGCGGCTTCTCGGTGGTGACGATCGTGCTTGGCGCCGTGCTCGGCCCGATCATCGAATACAATGTCAGGCTTGGCCTCGCCTATTCGAACGGCGACTGGGCCGTGTTCGTGGATACCTGGCCACGCATGCTGCTGTGCGCGGTCATCGTCCTGCTGGTATCCAACGAAATCTGGCGGGCGACGCGTGCGCGGCCGGCCGGTACCGGAGCAGGACTTGACAAGGGGAGTGAGACGACATGAGGAAACCGCTTATAGCCGTCGCGGTCGCAGGCGCGACCGTGCTTGGGGCATGGACCGCGGCCGTGGCCGAGTACCCGTCCGATACCGTGCGCATCATCGTGCCATGGCGTGCCGGCGGTGGAACCGACACCATCGCCCGCGGCTTTGCCGCCGCGCTCGAGGAGCAGATCGACCAGGCGGTGGTGGTTGACAACCTGACCGGCGGCAACGGCAACCGGGCCCACATGCACATGAAGAAGGCGAAGCCCGACGGCCTGCAGATCCTGCTCAACGGCTCGAGCGACATGAACTCGGCCATCATCTTCCAGAACACACCGTACAACTACGACGACTTCGCCTGCCTCGGCGCCATCTACCGGACCCCGACCTGGATCCTCGCGCACCGGGACAGCGGGATTACCTCCATCGACCAGTTCTTCGAGGCCGCGCGCAGCACCCCGGGCGAACTCACCGTGGGTGTCGGTTCGCTCGCCAGTGCCCACAACGTGCTGGCGCAGGCCCTGATGGGGGTGAACGGGATCGACGCGCGGGTGATCCCGTTCGATGGCGGAGGACCGCTCAAGAAGGCGATCCTTGGCAACCAGGTGTCGATCGGCGTCATCCACTCCCCGGTCCTGCTCGACGCGGTGAAGTCGGGTGACGTGAACGTGATCGGCTCGGGCGGCGGCCTGGCCGACATCGTCTACGAACCGGTCCGGGACGCCGAGACCATCGACGCGCATGGCGTCGGCGTCGAGATCGGTACCGTCCGCGGGCTGTTCGTGCCCAAGGACACGCCCGAGGAACTGCTCGCGGCGGCCTCGGCCCTGATGGAGAAGGCGGCGAAGAGCGAGGCCTTCGCCTCCTTCGGTGTCAAGTTCGGGTTCAAGCCGATCTGGTGGGACCGCAAGACCCACTGCGACTTCATGGCTGAGGAGAACGCGGCTTACCGCAAGATCAAGGCCGACTACATCGACTGACCCGCGGGACGGGGACCCCGGTGCGGTGCGCACCGGGGTCGTCCCGCGTTGAAGCCCGCCGGACCATGACGTAGCATTCCCGCGGGGCGCAGGCCGCAGTCTGCGACAGGCGGACAGGAAGCGGGGGTGCCCGGTGACCAGGCGGATGGAAGACGCGCTCGGAAACCTTGCCGAACTCGCACGGTTGGTGCGCGCCAGCGACTTCGACCTCGTGGTCGCGGTCTCGCCGGAGAATGTCCGCTACCTCGGCGACGTCTTCATCTCGACCCAGGTCGATATCCGCGACCGGCTGGCCCTGATCGTCTGGGACGGCGAACGTGACCCGGTCTTCATCCTGTGCCAGGTCGAGGAGGGGTTCGCGCGCCAGGAGTCCTGGATATCCGACATCCGCACGTACAAGGAGTTCGTGACCTCGCCGATCGACCTGCTGGCTGGCGTGATCGGGGAACTCGGGGCCGGCGGCGGGCATGTCGGCATCGAGCTCGACTACCTGCCGGCGTCGGGTTTCGCCCGGCTTGAACGGCTGCTGCCGAATGCCCGCTTCGCGGCGGCGGAACCGGTGTTCTCGCGCGCGAGGATGCTGAAGACACCGCGCGAGCGCGACCTGCTGGCGGACGCGTTCCGCGGTACCGAGCGGGCACTGCTCGAGACCTTCCAGGCGGCCCGGCCCGGAGACACCGAGCGCGACATGTGCTTCCGCCTCTCGGACCTGATCCTGCGCTACGGTGCGGAATCGGTGGCGTTCTCCCATATCAACGCGGGGCCGAACACCGGGTTTCCGCACATGGACCCGTCCGACTACCGGCTGCGTGCCGGCGACATCCTGAAGGCGGATGCCGGCGGCCGCTACAGGCGCTATTTCTCCAATGTCGGGCGCACCGCGAAGCTAGGGCCGCTTGACGACGAGGACCGGTCGTGGTGGTCGCGCCTGCGCGAGATCCACCACAGCCTGGTCGACATGGTTCGGCCGGGAGTGAGCGGGCGCGAGATCTTCGAGCGCGCGAGCGTGCTGCACCGCGAGCACGACATCCCGTTTCCCTATGCCCATAACGGACACGGTATCGGCCTCATCGTCCATGAGTCCCCGCTGATCAGCCCGCATGATCCGACGGTACTGGAAGCCGGTATGATGGTGACGGTCGAGACCCGGGTCCGGTGGGTCGGCAAGTGCGGCTATCACATGGAGGACCTGATCGAGGTGACGGAGGCCGGACCGGTGGTCCGGTCCGACTGTTTTGACAACGAGAAGATCCTCGTCGTCGACGACTGACAGCAAGGTGCGAGAGACAGCGCGCCGCATGCCAGCGCCCGCAACCGGGTGGGGAGCATAGGAGGTATTCAGACCAGGCCGAGAGGTGTCATCCCTGGTGACCTGACCTTGTCTGCGGCGAGTTCAGCCCACCGTGGCCGATCACCCTGGTCGCGCCGTACGATGCCGGCGGAACAATCCATGCCATGGCCATGGTGCTGTCGAAGTCTCTGGGCAGCGAACTCGGAGCAACCGTGGTGGTGAAGACCCGGCCCGGCTCCGAACTCGACGCCTTCGACGCACCGGTGGGCATGGCGTAGACGGAGGGCGTGATTATGGCACTTGCGACGACCAACGATCCGACCAGGGTCGATCCGGCGATGGTGGCCGAGGTGTGGAGTGATGCCCGGCCCTCCGAGGACCCGGTGCTCTACGGCCACGTGACCATGGACCCGTCCGGCCCGGTGACGGCGCGGAGCACCCAGACTCTGTCCATCGTCTACACCGTCGGGCGCCACGGCATGGACGATACCGGCAGCCTCAGGGTGGTGCTGCGCTCGGTCGGCGACAGTGGGCGGCTGCAGGTCCACGATCCCGAAGCGCCGAACTACGTGACCGCGGTTGCGAGCAACGGCGCCGGCCTGCGGGTTGCCTACCTGCCGACCGGCGGCTGGCGCCCGCGCAACAAGTGCCTGCAGGTTACCGTGATCAAGGGCTGCCTGCGCGAGGGCGATACCATCACGGTGACCATTGGCGACACGTCGGGCGGGTCACCCGGCGCCCTGATGCAGACCCACTGCGAGACCCACTTCGAGTACAAGGTGGTGGTCGATGTCTGCGCGACCGGCCACTACCTGCCGCTGGCGCAGACCCCCAGTGTGTCGATCGTGCCTGGGCCGCCGGTGAGGTGGCGCGCAGTCCTGCCGACGCTGCGGCGCCCCGGCGAGCGGTTCCGGCTCGGGGTCAAGGCCGAGGACCTGTGGGGCAACCCGACCGACAGGGCAAGCGGCGCCCTGCGGCTGCGCAGCAACCTGGCGGTCGCCAACCTGCCCGACCGGTTCGACTATCCGCCGGGCGAGCGGGCGGTCACCTTCGAGGACCTGCATGTCGACGAGCCGGGCTGCCTGTGGCTCGATCTCGCCGATGACGAGGGCACGGTGCTGGCACGGGCCAACCCGCTGGTGATCCGGGCGGGTGCGACCTCCGGGTACTGGGCCGACCTGCACGGCCAGAGCGGCGAGTCCATAGGGCTGAATACCAGCCTGCAGTACTTCGAGTTCGCACGCGACTGCGCGTTTCTCGATGCCACCAGCCACCAGGCCAACGACTTCCAGGTCAACAACACCTTCTGGGCGTACATCAACGAGTTGACGGCACGGTTCCACCAGGACCATCGGTTCGTGACCTTTCCCGGCTACGAGTGGTCGGGCAATACCGCGGTCGGCGGCGACCGCAACGTGTTCTTTCGCCACGAGGGCCGGCAGATCCACCGTTCCTCGCACGCGTTGCTGCCGGACCGGTCGGACATCGATACCGACGCGACCGACGCGGCCGCGCTGTTCGAGACCCTGGCCGACGAGGACTGCGTCATATTCGCGCATGTCGGCGGGCGGTACGCCGACATCGACTTCGCCCACGACGGCAGGCTCGAACGGTCAATGGAGCTGCACTCGGCCTGGGGAACCTTCGAGTGGCTGATCGAGGACTGTTTCAGGCTCGGCCACCGGGTCGGGGTGGTGGCGAACTCCGACGGGCACAAGGGCCGTCCCGGTGCCAGCTACCCCGGCGCGTCGACCTTCGGCGCCTACGGGGGGTTGACCTGTTTCCTCGCCGACGAACTGACACGGAACGGCATTTTCGGTGCGCTTCGCCGGCGCCACCACTACGCGACCACCGGCAACCGGATCCACCTCGAGGTCACGGCCGCGCTGCCTGAGCCGGGCAGGCGGTTCCACGAGGACCCGGCGGTGTTTCCCGATACCGGTTCCGACGAGGTCGACACCGTGATCATGGGTGACATCGTGCAGACCGGGGCGCGGGAGGTGACGCTCGGGCTGCACGCCATCTCGGCCACCCCGATCGAGCGGATCGAGGTTCGCAACGGCCCTGAGGTGAGCGAAATCGTGCGCGGCTATGACCGAGATGATCTCGGTTCCCGCTGGCGCATCCTGTGGAGCGGTGCCGAATATCGCGGCCGCGGCCGGGAGACCCACTGGCAAGGAACGCTGGAGTTTGCCGGGCGTACCATCAGGAAGATGAACCGGATCAACTGCTGGAACCACGAGCGGGAAGTCGTGTGCGCCGGTCCCTCGACCGTGAGCTTCGATGCGATCACCACCGGCAACTTCGGGGGAGTCGATGTCTGGCTCGACGGCGATGACGGCGACCTGGACATTCGCTCGAACCTGCTCGAGGCGAGCGTTCCGCTCGCCGCGCTCGGCATCGACGATACCGTGTTCGAAGCCGGTGGCCTGAAGCGCCGGATCTCGGTCTGCAGGCTGCCGGAAACCAACCCGCACCGGGAGATCCGGGCCGAGGTCCGGCTGCCGGTAAACCCCGAGCGCGACGACGCGCTCTGGGTCAGCCTGTACACCGAGGACGGGTTCCAGGCCTGGTCCAGCCCGATCTACCTCGTTCCCTGACCGGTTGAACGATGATGCGGTATCCGGACGAGGATCTTCGGCACGTCGCCCGGAACCTGGCCGTGCCCAACGTGCGGAGGGGCGAGGCAGTGCTGGTGGTGTCGAGCTCGGACCAGGATCCCGGGCTCGTCGACGCGATTGCCGCGGCGGCCGAGGCGGCGGGTGCGGGCAGCGTGACCGTGGCGGTGATCACCTGTCCCGCCGACATGACCGATTACCGGCATCCGCCGCCGGTCATCGCCGCGGTCGAACAGGCCGACCTTGCCGTTGTTGCCACCTCGATCCGGTTCCCCCGGGCGTATGATGACCTGAGCAGGGCGCTGTTTGCGGCCGGCCGTCGCCAGGTGCTGATCAACAACGCGCCGCGCGAGGATTTCGTGTGCGGTGCTGCCAGGGCCGAGCCGGCGGCCCTGCTGGAACGGACGCGGCGCCTGGCCGGGCTGGTCACCGCGGCCGGGGAGGTCCGCGTCACCTCTCCCAACGGGACCGATCTCAGGGTCAGGATCTGCCGGCCGTGCCTGCCGCTGACCGGGGTGGCGGAAGCCGATACCGGTTTCGGATCGTTTCCAAGCGGCGAGGCCATGGTCTCGCCCGAGGAGGGCAGCGCCGAGGGCACCTTCGTCGCCGACGGGTTCGGGCAGGTGGTCTACCTGTCGGGCAGCGGGCCACAACTCGGACTGCTGGAGGACCCGGTCCGTCTGGAGTTCCGGCGCGGCCGCCTGGTCGATCTCTCCGGCGGCGCGGCGGCGGCCAGGCTCGGGGCCATCCTCGATGCCGCTGACGATAACGCGCGGCTTCTCGCCGAGCTCGGACTCGGAACCAACCCGGCTGCCCGGCGCGTCGGACACGTGGAGAACAAGTTCAGGCTGGGGACCGCGCATGTTGCGCTCGGTGACAATCACCTGATCGGGTGGCGGGCGGCCGCGGTCTACGGAGGGACCATCGTCAGTGACAGGCACATCGATCTCGTCTCGGAACGGGTCTCGATCGAGATCGACGGACGGATGATATCGGCCTGACGGGCTCGGGCCTGTTGCCGCGCGTGCTGTCGCGGTAGTCTCCGGACAGGCGCATGGCGCCACGGTGTGAGTTGAGGGAGGAGCAAGGATGAAGACGCAGTTTCGAATTCCGCGCAGGTCGCTGGTCCTGGCCGCATCCACGTGTGCGGTCTCCGCGGCCCTGGTTGCGGGTCCGGCGCTCGCGCAGGAGTTTACCCTGCGCTGGGGTCATTACCTGCCAAACAGCGCGTTCGTGCAGGTCGAGAAGGACTTCGCGGAGAAGGTCGAGGCCCGGACCGAAGGTCGGGTGAAGATCGAGATCACCTTTGCCGGCGGGCTGGGCAAGGGCAACGAGGTCGCGCTGCTCGCCGGTCGCGGTGCGATCGACATGGCATCGGTGGCGCCGGGGTACTACCCCGACCGGCTCCTGTTCTGGAAGGCGTACCAGATCCCGTTCGTGTTCAGCGAACCGAAACAGGCGATCGAGATCATCTACAAGTCGTTCGACAAGTTCCCGATCTTCGCCAAGGAGCTTGACAGCATGAATGTCAAGCACCTGTTCCACCAGCCGCTCGGGTCCTACTACATGACCGGTCCGGATCCGAACTGCGACACGGTCGAGGGGCTCAAGGGCAAGAAGATCCGGAGTTTCGGGGCGGACATTCCGAAGATGCACGCCGCGATCGGCGCCGTTCCGGTCACCGTACGCCCGACCGAGGTCTACGAGGCGTTGCAGCGGGGCACCATCGACTACTCGTTCCTGAATGCGGGCAACGTCGAGAGCCTGCGACTGTACGAACCGGGCAAGTACAGCTGCGGAACCGTCATGACCATCACCGGTCACCTGATCGTCATCGGCAAGCGGGCCTGGGACAAGCTTCCGCCCGACCTGCAGGAGATCGTCGCTGACCAGGCACGCAAGAGCCAGCAGGACTACCTCGACTGGTTGGAGACCGGTACCGCGAGTTCCATCGCCGTGATCGAGGAGAACGGTGGCGTGTTCAAGGAGTTCCCGGCTTCCGAACTGGACAAGTGGAAGGCGGCGACGCCCGACATTCTCAAGCAGTGGGAAGAAAACATGGCCGAGCGCGGCATGGGTGACGAGGCGAAGGAGGTCGCCGCGGCCTGGCGCGAGTGGGCCAAGTAGCAGTCCGGGCAACAGCCGGAGTACCGCCCTGGCGTTCCACGCTCCCGCGCAGGCGGGAGCGTGGCGTCGCGCCGGGACGGGCATGAGGCTATGACGTCGCGCGTGGTCGAGCGTGTCGCGCTTGCCATCCTGCTCGTGGGCGGGCTCGGGCTCATTGCATCGACCGTGCTTGGCACGGCCGACGTGGTCGGCACCCAGGTCTTCGGTGTCCCGGTGCCGGGGGCGGTGGAACTGACCGAGAGCACCATGGTGCTCATCGTGTTCGGAGCTCTCACCTATACCCAGATCCGCCGCAGCCACATCAGGGTCGAGCTGCTCTACGTGAGGGCCGGCGCACGCGGTCAGGCGGCGATGGACGTGTTTGCCGGAATGACCGGTGTCCTGTTCTTTTCCCTGCTGCTCTGGCAGGCGGTCAACGAGGCCCGGTACAGCGTCGAGATCGATGAATCGACCTTCGGCCTCGTGCGCATGCCGCTCTGGCCCGCCCGCATCATCCTTGTCGCCGGAACCGGCCTGCTGATCCTGCAGCTCCTGATTGACCTTGCGGCTGACGCAAGACGGCTGGTGCACGGCGGCACCGCGATCTCCGTTGCCGACGTCATCAACCGCGAGATAGGCGGGATCGGTGACCTGTCGTCGCCGGATGGCGACGATCACCCGGGCCGGGCGGGCCGAGCGTGATCGACCCGGGCACAGTCGGGATCATCGTTGGTCTCTTGCTCGCCGTCATGCTGGCGGCAGGTGTCCACATCGGTGTGGCTCTGGGTCTCGCAGGGGTGCTCGGTACCTGGCTTGCCATCGGTCCCGACGCCGCGTTCGCCCAGCTTGCCACCATCCCGTTCAGCACGACCAACTCGTTCACGCTCGCGGTCATCCCGCTGTTCATCCTGATGGGATCGCTTGCGACGCAGGCGGGGCTCACCACCGATCTCTACCGTGCCGCCTACAACTGGCTGGGGCGTCTGCCCGGCGGGCTCGCGATGGCGACCACCCTGGCCTCGGCGGCATTCGGCGCGGCGAGCGGCTCGACGGTGGTCAATGCCGCGGTGTTTACCAAGATGGCGCTGCCGCAGATGACCGCCTTCGGCTACGACCGTCGCCTGAGCGCCGGGTGCATTGCCGCGTCCGGGACCCTCGCGTCGCTGATCCCGCCCAGCATCCTGATGGTGATCTACGCCATCCTGACCGAGCAGTCGGTTGCGATGCTGCTGGTCGCCGGACTGGTGCCGGGACTGATGTCGGCCGGGCTCTACATGGGCGGGATCTACGGGATCGCCAGGAGATTCCCGCAGCTTGCGCCCCGCTCCGAGATCGAGGTGTCGTGGCGGGAGCGCTTGCGCTCGCTCTACGGTGTGTGGGGGATCGCCTTCCTGTTCCTGCTGGTCATCGGCGGCATCTACACCGGCTTCTTCGTGCCCACCTATGCCGGTGCCATCGGTGCCTTCGGTGCCTTCGTGATCGTGGTCCTGAAGGGCCGCCTCAATCGCAGGACCACCGTTGACACCTTCAAGGACGCCGGGGTCACCACCTCGTCGATCTTCATCATCGTGATCGGCGGCATCATCTTCGCCCGCTACCTGACCTACACCGGGATCGTCACCGACATCACCGACGCGCTGCTCGCTCTCGAACTCGGCAAGTATACCTACCTGTTCGCGTTCGCGGCGATCTACCTGGTGCTGGGCATGCTGATCGACCCGATCGCGATCATGGTGATCACGCTCCCGGTGATGTTCCCGATCCTGACGGGGGTGGGGTTCGATCCGATCTGGCTCGGCGTGATTGCCATCAAGCTCGCGGAGGTCTCACTCATCACGCCGCCGGTCGGGCTCAATGTCTACGTTGTGCGCAGCGCCTCGCCGATCCCGCTCCGGCTCGAGGAGGTGTTTGCCGGCGTCATGCCGTTCATCGCAATCGATATCCTGGCACTGGCGCTGCTGGTTGCCTTCCCGGAAATCAGTCTCGCCCTGCCGTCGCTGATGTAACGGCGCGCCCGGCCTCGCCGGAACCGGTACCGGGTCAGGTGCGAGCGCGCCACGGCCGAGTGGAGGGCAATGCCAGTGAACAGTGGCCTGTCGATCTTCACCGCGCCGGACATGGGGATGGCCGGGCGGACACCGCGGTGAAACCGCGTGGACTGCCCGGGTTTTCAGTCGTCCCGGTTGAGCTCGGCGATCGCCACGGCGGAGAGCCGAGTTCAACTACCTCGTCCCGCCGCGCGGGCTCAATGGCTTCGACGGTGGTCGGATTCGGCACCAACGCCCCGAAGTCCGGTCCGCATCCCGCCGCCGCCTGTTCGAGCACGATCCGCACCGTGTCACCAATCGTGGGACCCTGCGCTTCAAGCTGCCGCGCCGCCTTGTCCCGGACGTGCCGTTCGACGTCCACGCGCACCGTGACTTTCATCGTCGTTTCCTTGGGGTGCAGCACCGGGCCGTTTACGACCGTGAAGCGCCGATATACGTCCGCGCCCGACACCGGACAAGGGAAGGCACGGCATTCGAGCGTCTGGAAAGAGGCGCTCCACACCAAGGCGCATATCGCGCACGGCCTGGGTCACGGTCCGCACCGTGCCCGCGCAGGTATCGAGCCCCTTGTGACCGTTGTTCGGCCTGTAGACCAACGGATCTCCAGGGCCCTGGTCCTGGAAACGGACGCGTGGGCGCTCGAGGTCCCGACGGTGCGAACGGAACGTCGCGGGCGTGCGATCGCACCAACGCCTCCGTGGTGGACAGGAGGGCGTGTGCGTCGGGCGCGGAACGCGTTCCCCGTTCTACACCACGGAGTTCGACCGTTTCCTGCTCCGGTTGCAATCGGGGCAGGTGCCAGCGCACCATGGCCGGGTGGAGGGCAATGCAAGTGACTGTTGCCCTGCCGATCCTGGCGGTGCCGTGGGTGTGTCCCGCGCCGGGCATGAGGACGGGCGTCGACACCCGGTCGGACACTATGGTGAAACCGCGTGAACTTCCCGGGTATCTGAAGGCCGTCGGTGTGCGTCCGGAACGGTTCGACGCGCTCGCCTGCGACGCTGCCTGCCGGACACTCCGGGCCGGAGGGCACACGGCAATGGCGGTCATGGCGAAAGCGCGCGAAGCCCGAACCCGGTTGGCGGGCGGGTTGACGGAACGCCCGAACCGGGGCTCGGCATCGCGTTCGGGTCCGGCGGCATGGCTGCGGCCGGGCAGTTCGGGGAACGTCTCATGCGCGTCAGGCCCGTCGATGCGTGCTGAACTGTTCCGGCGCTCGGCATAGTTCCCGCTTTGCCGTCAGATCCGAAATCGAACACCGGCCCCGATCCCGGCCGCGGAATGTACCGCGGCTGGTGGGTGGTGGCTGGCGGGTTCATCATGGCGTTCTACGGTTGGGGCGTCGGGTTCTACGGCCATGGGTTCTACATGGTCGTGCTGGGCCGCTCGACCGGCTGGTCGGTCGCCACGCTGTCGAGCGTCGTTTCGGTATTCTGGCTGGCGAACGTGGCTGCCAGCCTCGCACTGGGGCGGTTCATCGACCGTTTCGGCGCGCGCCCGGTGGTGGTTTACGGTGCGCTCGCCATGGCGGCAAGCTGCCTTGCGCTGGCGGCGTTCGAGACCGGGTACCTTGAGGAGCGCTGGCAGCTTTTCGCGATCTTCGCGCTGATGGGCAGCGCCTATCCCGGTCTGGCGGCCATGGCGGTCAGTGCCACGCTGCTGCCGTGGTTCAGGCGCCGCCTCGGCCTCGCCCTCGGCATTGCGCTCACGGGAGCGAGCGCCGGCGGTGCAGTCATGCCACCGCTGATGGCGTGGGCCTCGGCCAGGTACGGGTTCGGCCCTGCCATGACAGGCATCGGCGCAGCGCTCGTCCTCTCAGTGCTGCCGGTCGCAGCGCTCCTGGTCCGGCCTCCGAAGGGCAGGGAAGCAGCCCGGGAAACGGGACCGGCCGCCGGCGCTTCGATGCGAAGAGCGATCCCGGCGCGGCGCATTCTCGGCAGCGTGCGGTTCTGGACCATCGTGTCGGCCTGCGGCCTCTCGCTCGGTGCGCAGGTCGGGTTCCTGATGCACCAGATACCGCTGCTGCAGAGCGCACTGGATCTGTCCGGGGCAGCTTGGGCCGTCAGCACCGCAGCACTGAGCGCGGCGGTGGGCCGATTTGTGCTGGGAATGCTGAGCGCCCGCTTCCCTCTGCCGGTCCTGGCCGCGGGCTGCTATCTGGTCCAGGCGTCCGGGCTGCTATTGCTGCTGGCCGGCGAGCCGCCGGTGTTGCTGTTCGCCGCCTCCGCCATCGCCGGTTTCGTCATCGGCTGCATCGTGATGCTGCCGCCGCTGCTGCTGGTGGACAGCTTCGGACAGGACGGGTACGGCACGGCGTACGGCGTGACAGAAGCGACCATGTTCGTCATGGCGGGCCTTGCGACGGCAGCCAGCGGCTGGATCTTCGATGCGAGCGGCTCCTACGACGCACCGCTCCTCGGCCTCGCGGGCCTGCATCTGCTCGCGGTTCTCCTGATCCTCTGGCATGGCCGGCGGCAGCGAACCGGCGAAGACACGCAATGAGGACCGGGCCTTGCCTGTCCGAACCCCGTGCGGGGTGCGCCGCAGGAAACAGCAACCCGTGGCCGTGCGCCGCAGTGACAAGCTGGCTGGTCACGCGGGCCGAGCGGTCGGTCACCAGTACGAAATGGCGCGGTGGCAACCATTGTGCCCAATGCCAATGCGCCCTGGATCCACTCGCTCCTGTCATGTCTCCCTCTTGCGCCGCGCCGGCGCGGCAACCTCCGTTTCGAGGTTCCGCGTTGGAAAAGACCGGTCTTCCATGACTGTCCGAGCGGAGGGATCGGTGGCCTGCGGAGATGAGCGCGGCATCACGGGGGTCATTGCAGTCGAAGGTGACGCGCGTGGCGTCGATGTCCGCCGCAATGGCGGGCGCACGCGACGCCGGCGGGTGTGATCGAATCGCAGCGCTTGCGCCATCAACTTCGCCGCTTCGGCCTTCAGCTTCTCGACCGCAGCCGCCGGTTACTTCCGATCAAGTTCCATGGGCATGTCCTCTGGCAAGCGTGGCGTGATGGCGTCGAGGCGGAAAACGGGACCGGAGTCGCCACCGACCGGCGGCCTTGGCGAGCTCCTGGTCTGTATCAAGGGTGGGACCAGCCTGCTTGTCCCCGCAGCTCAAGTAGTCAGGTTCAGCTCCGGGAGCGGAACAGGACCAAGACCGCAAAGGACCTGCGCTCTCGGCGGTCGGCGTTCTCGAATTCCCGGAGAACGGCGCGGGCGTCTAGGATGAAACGCTCGACGTTGCTCTTGTAGAAAACGGCGAGCGGGTCGTAGTCCGCCCGGTGCCGCTGGTCCTGCAGATCAACAAACAGGCTCGCGAAGTCGCGGATCTCGTCGGGGAACAAACGCGTCTCCCGGCTGCGGCAAACCTCCTGCGCCCGGCTGTGGTTCACGGCGCGGTAGATACGGACCCAGCCCGGTTGCCCGCGCATGTTCCGGTTGAACAACTCGTCGGCGCAGCACTCGGCAAGGCCGTGAAACAAGGCATAGTACGCCGTGCTCACGGCACGCCGAAGGTCCGATTCGAGCGGTCTGCCTCGGCCGGCGGGAAGGAGGTTCGCGGCGGAGGTGAGGAGGTCAGACGGTCTCAGGCTTGAGGTCCCTGGCGTCGGCCTTGGCGACGAGATGCATGCTCGGGAACGCGTCGACGCCCATGTCCCACAGGATGTCCTGGATGCGGGTGCGAAGGCTGTACTTGGAGGGGACGGCGAGGTCGCCGGAGTCGCCATCGTAGACCGCCCAGACCTCGACCATGTCGCTGCCGCTCCATGAGGTGCGCAGTTCGACCCAGATATTGGTGAAGCCGACGTCGGGGTGGCAGACGACAACGGCGTCCTTGATCGCGGCTTCGACGTCTTCAAGGTGTGCGTCCGCGTTCAAGTGAGGTACCTGCCACACTGTCGTTGGTTCCACTCGTCTGCGACGGGGATTAGATCAGAACGGGCGGTCGAGGACAAACTCGCGGACGGCACGCCGTCTGCCCTACCACGGAGATGGGCCGGGCATGTGTGAGGGCGGCGGAGTATTATACTCCCAAGGCGAAGCGGAGGACGGCGCATGACCAACGCTCTGGTGCACGCCAGTCTCGAAACGCCGCCAGGCGCGGCGGTATCCTGATGATGACCACAACCACGCACCCGTTCGGCAACGTCTACGACGGGCACCCGTCGTGTTGCACGGCGGAACACATCAAGACCCGGTCCAGCGACGCAGACACTGAACGGGATGTGCACGAGGTCTACAAGTACAAGTGCGTCAAGCTCGCGGAGTTCGTGAACCGGCCTCCCGAAGCGCTGGTCACCCTGGCTGCGAAGACGTTGATCTTCCCACGTCGCGGGTCGCGCGATTGAGGCACCGGAGAGTGTGGATGAAAGGACCTGAGCGACGGCCTCGATCCATAGCGGGGCAGGGCCAGGCCGGACAGGCCCGGCATCTTCGGAAATGTCGATGCCTGTAAACCGGTCCAGTCCCGAGATCGCCGAGCTGCAGCCCGGGGTCACCACCGAACCCGGAACGCGCGGCGACGTCCGGCTGGTCGGCCGGCGTTGCACAGCGTGCGGCGTGCGTGTCTTTCCCGCGCGTCTGCGCTGCGTATCCTGCTTTTCGGAACGCTTGGAGCGGGTGGTGCTGAGCCGCCTCGGCAAGGTCGACGCCTTTACAGTCGTCCGCGAGGCGCCGCCCGGTTACCACGGTCCCGTGCCCTATGTCCTCGGACAGGTCGTGTTCGACAACGACATCGTCGCCCTCAGCCATCTTGTCGGAAAGCCCGTCGACGACTGGCGGCGCGGGGACATCGTGGCGAGCTACGTCCTCGAACTTCCGGCGGGCAGCAAACAGGTGCCCCATCGAACCTTCGCGTTCCAACCTGCCTCCCCGCAGGACCTGGCGGAGGCATGAAGCCCGCACACCCGGAGGAGAACATGGGTCGCGCATTTGTCATCGGAATCGGGCTGACCGCCTTCGGCCGCCACCCGGCCCGCAGCGTCGAGGACCTGGCCGCGGAGGCAATCATCGCAGCGTGCGAGGATGCCGGCGTGGAATGGCGCCGGGTCGAGCAGTTCTACGCCGCGCATGTCAACCAGGGCGTTGCCGCCGGCCAGCGTGTCATCAGGGAGGTCGGTCCTTCCGGGATACCGGTCTTGAACATCGAAAACTGTTCGGCGGCGGCCTCCACCGCGGTGCGCGAGGCCAGTCTGGCCGTGCGCAGCGGGGAGATGGACCTGGTCGTCGTCTGCGGTTTCGAGAAGATGCAGCACGGCGTTCTGCTCAATGTCCATCCGGAGCACAGCCCGGAGGTCGCCACCGGGACCACGGTGTTGCCGATGCGCTTTGCCCTCATGGCGCAGAAGCACATGGACCGGTTCGACACGACGATGGAGCAGATCGCGGGCGTGTGCGTGAAGAACAGGTCGCACGCGCGCTACAACGCCAAGGCGCAATATCGCGCCGAGCTGTCGCTTGAAGATGTCCTGGGATCGCGCATGATCTGCGACCCGATCACGCTGTTCCAATGCAGCCCGACGACCGACGGGGCCGCCGCCGCCGTGATCTGTTCCGGGAGCTTCGCGGCGCGTCACGGATGCAGCCGGGCGGTCGAGCTGCGTGCGAGCGGTCTCGTTTCCGACATCGACGAACAGGCCCACAACGTCTTCGACCTCGAAATGGTCCGCAGCAACGCTTCCGGCGTCTACGAACGGGCCGGTATCGGTCCCGGCGACCTCGACGTGGTCGAGGTTCACGACTGCTTTTCCGTTGCCGAGATCATTGCCTACGAGAAACTCGGCCTGTGCCCGGAGGGCGAAGGGGGGCGGCTGCTGGACGAGGGGGCGACCCGGCTGGGCGGTCGCATACCGGTCAATCCGAGCGGCGGCCTGCTGTCCAAGGGGCATCCGCTTGGTGCGACCGGCCTCGGACAGATCGCCGAAATCGTCACACAGCTGCGCGGCGAGGCCGGTGAGCGCCAGGTCCCGGGAGCCAGGGTCGGCCTGACCTCGAACATGGGAATGTGGTCAAGCTGCATCCACGTGCTGAGCGTCTGACGGGCCCCGCTCCTGGTCAGATGCGCCGGTCGCGATCGTGCCAGAACGCCTGGCGCACCTCCCTTCTCAGGATCTTTCCGTAGCCGCTCTTGGGGAGTGATTCGACGATGGTGGCGGACCGCGGGCGCTTGTCGGACGGCAGGCGCTCCCTGCACCACTCCACCAGTTCCGCGCCATCCAGCCGGCGTCCGCGCCGCGGCGCTGCAACCACGTGCACCGTCTCGCCCCATTGCTCGTTCGGCACGCCCACGGCGACCGCCTCCAGCAGGTCGGGATGGCGGTAGAGCACTTCCTCGATGTCCCGCGGATACACGTTGTTGCCGCCGGTGATGATGACGTCCTTCTTGCGGTCGGTGAGATAGAGGAAACCGTCCTCGTCCAGTTTTCCGATATCCCCCGTGCGCTGCCACTGTCCTTCGCGCAGCTCTTCCGTTGCCTCCTCGTTGCCCAGGTATCCGACCATCAGGTGATCGCCCGCCGTGACGATCTCGCCCTCCGTGCCGGCCGGCTGGAGGGTTCCCGCATCGTCCATGATCCCAACCCGGACGAAGCTGAGCGGCCGGCCGGCCGAAGCCAGCACATGGGCCCGGGCCGGGTTGGCAACCGCTTCGACATGCTCACTCCGGCCCAGGTAGCTGATCAGCTGCGGAGCTTCCCACTGTCCGTATCCCTGCACCAGGACCGGTCCCCAGCGCTCATGGGTTTCCCGAATGCGCTCCGCAGCCATCGGGGCCCCGCCGTACACCACGGTGTGCAGGCTGGAGGTGTCGAACGACCCTGATCCGGGCAGGTCGAGCATCATCTGGATCGTGCTGGGAACGAGAACGGTCGTGGTCACCCGGTCGCGTTCGATCACCTCGTAGACGCGCCTCGCATCGAACTGCTCGAGGACGCGTTGCGAGGCGCCGCGCACCAGATGCGGAATGACCATGCATCCTGTAGCGAAGGACAGTGGCGTGGCGTGCAACAGCACGTCGGTCTCGCACGCATGGCTGAAGGGATCGACGAGATGGTTGCGGACGAGGACCAGCCAGTTCGCCTGGGACAGCAGGACGCCCTTGGGTCGGCCGGTGGTTCCCGAGGTGTAGTAGACGGAGTGCGGATGATGTTCTTCGACGGTCCAGTGCGCCGGCGCCGGATCGTGGCGTTGGATCAGGTCTTCGTAGTGCAGGCCCCGGTCGGGGCCTTCACCGACCATGATGAAGAACTCGACGCCCGGCAGCCGGTCGCGCAGCGCGTCCACGTGGTCGGCGAATCCGGCGCCGAAGATCAGCGCACGCGCTCCGCAATGATTGATGCAGTGGGTGTGGTCGTCCGCGGAGCCGCGGGCGTTGAGCAGCGTGCGGACATAGCCGAAACGGGCAGCCATGATGTCGGTCTCGATTGCCTCGATGGAGTTGCGTTGCAGCGAGGCAATCCGGTCTCCCCGACCGAGCCCCAGCGCCGCCAGGGCGGAGCCCAGCCGGTTCGTGCGCTCGCCCAGCTCCGTGAAACCGACACTGCGATTTTCGTCGAACACTGCTGTTTGGTTGTGGAACTTCCGGATCGCACCGCTGATCAGCACATCGAGATTCACCCTGCTTTCCTCCTGTGGCGCACTGATGGGAACGCACCCGCGACCCGGAACGACGTATCGTCGGCCATGTTACCTCGTCGCGACGAGCGAACCGATGTCAATTGCGGGCGGTACTCCCGGGTTCTCCGGCGGCAGCAGAAGGACCCGGTCGGGAGAACGATGTACGGGTGGGCCGGCGCGGATTCGGAGACCACCCCGGGTGCCGGCGCGAGGCGTTGCGTGGTCTGGCTCGCCCGCTTCACGCACGTGCCGCCTGGTCGTGCTGCCGACAGTCAGTGCCGTCATCACTCCTGTTTCGAATGCCCGAGCCGGAACTCCGCGGTTATCGCGCAGTGATCGGGATGCGGGCCCTGTGCGGGGACCTCCCGGAACGAACCGGTTACCGACATTGCTTCCGTGCCACCTCCGATCACCATGTGGTCGATGAACGCCGGGTAACGCGGATCGCAGCGGAACGGCACGCCCCTGGTCAGCAGGCGCAGTGGTGCCGCAGGTGACGACAGCCGCCGCCAGGCCCAGTCTCCCGCAAGCGCCAGGCGGCGGTTGAAGTCGCCGAGTATCACGAAAGCCGTACCCTGCGTCCGCCTGGCGTCGGCCCATTCCCCGAGGTATTCGATTTGACCGCGAAGGGTCGCGCAGGCTTCCCGTGCCCTGCTGTCATCGTCCTGCTCCGCGCCCCAGCACCCGGTCCTGAGATGGACTGACAGCAGGCGCAGATCCCGCTCGCCTGCCGTAACCGTGATGTCGGTCGCCCATCTCTGGAACGCATCCCGTGAGCCAAGAGCCTCCAGGTCCGGATTGCGCCGGTATGCAATTCCGTGCCGCACGGCGAAGCCTGTCGCCAGATGACCGAGCCGTGCGTCGGGCTTGTGCCAGCAGGTGCGGCCCGGTCCCCTCGCCGGTCGGCGCGACATCTCGATCCGCCATTCGGACGCCGGAAATACCCGTCGCGCCGCTGCCGCATTCTCGACCTCCTGGAACGCGACGATATCGGCGTCCAGTTCCCCGATACGCCTGGCGAGTGCAGCGTAGTCGGCAGGCTTGCGCCCGACGCAGCCGTCGCCATCAGTGTCGTCCAGGTGCTCCAGGTTCCAGGCGGCAATACGCAGGTCTCCGGCGACCGCCATCGGCGATGCCGCTGACAGGACCAGCAACGCCAGTATCGCGTATCCGTGCACCCGCATCGCAGTTCCTCTCGTCAAGTCGCATCCCCAGTGTCCCGCAGCGTCCTGCCTGCAGTGCCGCCGGTCAGCCGGCCCAACCACCCGGGCAGGTCAGCGTGCATCGCCACCGGACAGCCTGGACCGGGTCCCGGAGTACCGCCTCGCGGGCGGCATCCATCCGGTGACCGGGCGGTGTCGGCCACACCCCGGGCGCCAGGCGCATCCAAGCCGGATCGCTCGCGCCACCGCAATCAGGAACCGACGGCACGGTGTCGGGGATGGTACCGGTTTTCGGCATCATGAGAACCTTCACGCGCGGCGCGGGACATGCCCCTGTCCGAGGCAGGAACATCGCCTGCAAGGAGATCCCGACCGGCGCTCGGGCAGGCGTTGGCGCATGGAAGCCCTGTCGCGGGTCCCCGGTTGCTTTCCCGGATAACGGCAACGCGTCCGGAACCGCGTGTGCGAGTGACCCTCTCGACAACCACTGATACAGTGGCACCGGACAGTCGGATCCCGCCGGCCGGTGGCCGGTTCATGCCTGGTTCGCTGTCCGGATCATTTCTGGGATGGAATTTGCGGTGGCTGGCAGGACAAGCGCGGGCAATATCCGCGTCGGCATAGATGTTGGCGGTACCTTCACCGACTTCGTGCTCCACGATGGCGAGACAGGGCGTGTCGCGGTCCACAAGGTTCCGTCGACACCCGCCGATCCATCCCAGGCGGTCAGAAACGGCTTGCCGGAACTGTTGGAGAAGGCCGGTACCTCCGACATCGGGCAGCTCCTTCACGCCACCACGGTTGCAACCAACGCCATCATCCAGCGGCGTGGAGCGAAAACGGCGCTGATCACCACGCGGGGCTTTCGCGATGTTCTCATCCTCGGGCGTCAGAAGCGCTACGAGACCTACGACCTGCACATGCGCAAGCCCGACCCGCTCATCCCGCGCGAGCAGATCTTCGAAGTGCGCGAACGGGTGAACTTCGAGGGTGAAGTGCTGGAGCCGCTGGACGCCGTGAACCTCGAAGAGGTGCTTGAGCGTATCGCCGCCGAGGGCTACGAGGCGGTCGCGGTGGCGCTGCTCCATTCCTATGCCAACCCTGTCCATGAGCGCGCGGTCGGTGAAGCGGTCGCGCGGCGCATGCCGGCTGCCGCACTCAGCCTGTCGGTCGAGGTGTCGCCGAAGCTGAGGGAATACGAACGTACCAACACCACCGTGGCGAACAGTTTCGTCAAGCCGCTGGTGGGCACCTACGTGCGGCGGTTGGCCGGGGATCTTGCGAATATCGAGCTGTCGATCATGCAATCGAACGGCGGGCTGGTCTCGCCGGCGCTCGCCGGCGAGTACCCGGTCCGCATTGTCGAGAGCGGTCCCGCCGCCGGCGTGCTGCTCGCGGCCCGGGTCGGTCGGGAAATCGGCGCGGACCGGGTGCTCAGCTTCGACATGGGCGGGACCACCGCCAAGCTGGGCGCCGTCGACGACGGCGAGCCGGCGGTCGCGCCTGTCTTCGAGGTCGATCCGGTGCGGTTCAGGAAGGGGTCCGGCCTGCCGGTCAACGTTCCGGCGGTCGAGCTGATCGAGATCGGTGCCGGTGGAGGCTCCATTGCCGTGGCGATGGACGGCGCCATCCGCGTGGGTCCGGAGAGTGCGGGCGCGGATCCCGGCCCCGCATGTTATGGCGCCGGTGGCCTGCGACCGACGGTCACCGACGCGAACCTGGTACTCGGCTACCTCAATCCGTCGTACTTCAATGGCGGAGCGATGGATCTCGACCCGGCAGCGGCCGAGACGGCGCTTGCAACCCGTGTCGCCGAACCGCTCGGGCTGTCGGTGGCCGAGGCCGCCTGGGGAGTTCACCTGGTTGCGACAGGCAACATGGAACACGCCCTGCGGGTCGTCTCCGTGGAACGCGGTCGTGATCCGCGAAACTACACGCTGGTCGCCTTCGGCGGCGCGGGACCACTGCACGCGGCCCGGATTGCGCGCGCGCTGGGCGTTCGTCAGGTCGTTATACCGGGAGACGCGGGTGTCGGATCAGCCGTTGGCATGCTGGCGGCGGACGGCCGGCTCGACGTGTCCGTGAGCCGGCTGCTGCGCCTTGACGAGGCCTCACCTGGAGATATCGCGGCCATCTACGCCGGGCTCGAGGCACGTCTCGCCGAAGACCTGGCCCGACTGCCCGGTGCCGCGAATCCGGAATTCCGGCGGTTTGCCTACATGCGCCATGCGGGTCAGGGATTCGAGATCCACGTTGACCTTCCGGCGGGTCCGATCGACAGCGGCTTCGTCGAAGCCTGCGAGGACGCGTTTCGCGCCGCGTACCTGGCCCGGTACCACACCGAGGACAGGAGCAGCGCGGTCGAGGGTGTCGACTGGGCCCTGGCCGCGGTGGTGCCGGGTTCGCGCGGCCTGCTGGCCCGGGATGAGCGCGCGCCTGCGATCGGGGAGCCACAGGGCACGAGACCGGCCTGGTTCCCGGAGGCGGACGGCATGGTCGAGACCGCCGTCTGGCGCCGTGAGGCCATCGGTCCCGACACGGTCATCACCGGACCGGCGATCGTGGAAGATGCCGAGGCGACCACTCTCGTTCTGCCAGGTGACCGCGCCCGGCTGGGGCCGGGCGGCTACCTGCTGATCGACATTGCGGGGGTGGTAGAGGCGGAGGAACGGACCGTGCCGGCCTCCGGGCCTCGACCGGCAGACGTCGACCCCGTCACCTTCACCGTCATCTGGAACACCATCCTCTCCATCGCCGAGGAACTCGGCACCACCATGCGGCATACCGCCTTCAGCGAGGCGGTCAGGGAAGGAGACGACTTCTCGACCGCGGTGTTCGATGCCCGCGGACGGATGATCTCGCAGGGCAATTTCTCGCCGGGCCATCTCGGCTCAATGCCCTTTGTCATCCGGCACGTAAACGAGGCGTTCCCGCCGGAAACGCTGAAGCCCGGCGACAGCATCATGCTGAATGACAGCTGGATGGGGTCCGGCCATTTCCCCGACATCTTCCAGGTGATGCCGGTGTTCGAGGCCGAAGAACTGCTCGGGTACGTCGCCGCGTCCGCCCACCAGATGGACGTGGGAGGCGCTGCGCCCGGTTCCCAGAAGGTGCATGGCGTGACCGAAGCCTTCCAGGAAGGCATCCGCATCCTGCCGGTGCGTTTCTGCCGGGAAGGCGAGATCGATCGCGACATCCTGACCCTGGTGCTCGCCAACACCCGCGTGCCGGACAAGGTGCGCGGCGACATCATGGCGCAGCACACCGCCAACCTCACCGCCGCCGAGCGGTTTCGCCAGCTGTTTCGCGACCACGGCCGGGGCGTCGTCGAACAGGCCTTCGACGAGATCCTCGACCGCAGCGAGGCGCGCATGCGTGCCGCGCTCGCGAGCGTGCCGCCCGGGACCTACAGCTTCGACGACCAGATGGACGACTACGGACCCGGGACGCCGCCGATCCGGTTCGGGGTCGACATTACCTTTGGCGAGGGACCCGATGGTGCCGAGGTGACGGTTGATTTCTCGCGCTCATCCGACCAGGTACCGGCCGCGATCAACAGCTACATCAACTACACCCGCGCCTACACCCTGTTCGCGATCAAGGTGTTCTGCGATCCGCTCAGTCCCCAGAACGCGGGTGCGATGCGGCCGATCCGGCTGGTGGCGCGGGAAGGCAGCTTCTTCAATCCGAGGTTCCCGGCTCCCTCCGGCGGCAGGGCCGCACTGCAGGTGCGCATCTTCGACACCATCAACGGCGCCATGGCGCGTGCCATGCCTGCCCGGGCGATGGGCGCGTTCAGTCACTGGTCCAACCCGAACATCGGCGGGATCGACGAGCGGACCGGCCGGTCCTACGTGTTCTACGACCTGATCCTCGCCGGCTATGGCGGAAGGGCGGACAGCGACGGGCCGGAGGGGCTGAGCCCGGTGATGAACTGCTCCAACATCCCGGTGGAAGTGCATGAGACCAACCTGCCGGTGCTGATCCGCCGGTTGGAGCTGCTCGACGGCACGGGCGGCGCGGGCCGGCACAAGGGCGGCAGCGGCCTGCGCAAGGATATCGAGCTGCTGGCCGGGGAAGGCGTGCTGACCTTGCTGGGCGACCGGCATGAGAGCCGGCCCTACGGCGTGTTCGGCGGTGAGCCCGGCGCGCTCGGGGAGACGGTGCTCAACCCCGACGGCAACGGCGAACGCCTCGGCTCCAAGGAAATCCGCACCCTGAAGCGCGGCGACGTGCTGAGCATCCGCACGAGCGGTGCCGGCGGTTACGGAAGGCCCGGCGGGTAGGCCCGGAAGATCCGGTCGATGGCGGCGCGCAAGATGCACCTGCTGGGCTTCATGATGTACACGCCCATCAACCACATGACGCTCAGCTGGGCCGACCCCGAAGACCGGCAGGTCGAGGGCTTCGGCTCGATGGAACACTGGCAGGACCTTGCGCGGGTCATGGAGCGCGGCCGCTTCGACGGCCTGTTCTTCGCCGACGTGCCCGCCGTTTACGACTTCTACAAGGACACGACCGATGTCGCCGTCCGGCACGGGGTCAGCTGGCCGGCGCACGATCCGGTCGCGCTCATCGGCGTGATGGGGGCGGCCACCCGGCATCTCGGCATCGCGGCGACCGTCTCCGTCGCGAGCCAGCACCCCTTCCTCACCGTGAGGTCGCTCTCCAGCCTCGACTACCTGACCGGCGGCCGGGTCGGGTGGAACATCGTGACCGGCAATGCGCGCTCTGAGCACCGCGCGCTCGGGCTCGAGGTCATGGACCATGACGAGCGCTACGACCGGGCCGATGAATATATGGAGGTCTGCTACAAGCTGTGGCGGGGCATCCCGGCGGACGCGATTGCCGCAGACAGGGCGGCCGGGGTGCTGGCGGACCCTTCGAGGATCGGCAGGATCGCGCATGAGGGGCGGTATTTCCAATGCCGCGCCACGCCCTCGGTCCTCCCGTCCCCGCAGGCGCGGCCGGTGCTCTTCCAGGCCGGCTCTTCGGGGCGGGGACAGCGCTTCGCCATCACCCATGCCGACGTGATCTTCTCCATCCAGCCGGACCTGAAGCGCATGAAGGCCTTCATGGCGCAGATCCGCGCCGCCGCCCGGGAACAGGGACGCGCGGGCGAGCCGAAGGTCACCTTCGCGGTCCAGCCCTTCGTGGCCGGCAGCCGTGAGGAGGCTGCCCGGCGCCGGGACGAAATGCTGGCGCGCATTCCGATAGACGCGGCGCTGACGCGCATATCCGGCACATTCGGCGTCGATCTCGCGACCGTGGATATCGACAGGCCGCTCCAGGACATCGACACGCAGGCGTCGCGCGGCCTCGTCAAGGCGATGGCGGGCATGTTCGGCGACGAGCGGATTTCGCTTCGCGAGGCCGTCCGGCTCTCCGGCCTGGCGGGGCTGATTCCGCAGCTTCTGGGCACGCCGGAGGAGATCGCGGACGAGCTGGAGGCGATCTGGCGGGAGACCGGCTGCCACGGCTTCAACGTCACCCCGGCGGTCGTGCCCGGCGGCTATGAGGATTTCGTGGACCGCGTGGTGCCGGTCCTGCAGGAGCGCGACATCTTCCGCCGGGAATACGAGGCGGCGACGCTGAGGGGAAACCTGGTCGGCGCATAGGAGGCGGCCGCAGGTCCCGCGCTCACGTCTCCAGGCCGAGCCTGTAGGCCCGGTTGGCGTTCTCCCGGTAGAGCAGGCGCTTCTCGTCGTCGGAGCAGCCGCCCGTCAGGCGCTTGAAGGCGTTCCAGAGGGCCGTGAAGGTCGTTGTCTGCCCGTAAACGGCCTCGTCGGCGTCCCAGTAAACGCCCCGGCGAATGCCCTTGAAGCGCCCGCCGCCGGCCTCGATATGGGCGTCCAGAACCTCGCCCGCCCTGTCCCCGATGGCGAGGTCCGCATAGCCGACGATGCCGGCGCAGAGCCTGCGGCCTCCCCAGGCGCCCCGCTCGGCCCGCTCCGCCAGCGACGAGACGAACTCCGTCTCTCCGACGGGCCTCAGATGCTCGGGGCCGCCGTCCCGGTAGTGCTGGCGCACCTCGATATAGACCGAGGCGCGGATATCGTGGCCCAGGGCGCAATCGGCCGCATAGTCGTCGATGGTGTAGCGATGGCCCGGCCCGTCCATCAGATGATGGTGGGCATCGACGATCCGGAGCCCGGGTTCCAGAACGGGTTCCATCGGCTCGGTCATCGACACGTCCCCTTCGCCGAGCGCAAAGGTATCCCGGAAACTCAACGGCTGCGTTCCCGGCGTTCCTCGGACCGTTCTTCGAGCAGAGCATCCAGAATCCCGGCGTCTGCCCGGACGGGCGGGCCCAGGACTGTCAGCGGGCTTTCGGGGCTGCGGCGCGACAGCGTTCCCTCGCGTTCCAGCCGCGCAATTCTGGCGTCATCGTCCACCTTGTGCGTCCTACTCGCGTTTTCCGTGCCGCCCTCGACGGCGACGATGTGCGACACGGGCGTCATGCGGTCAAGCCATTCAAGACCGGCGGGCTTCAACCTGCCTCTTTCCCCCCGATAAGCGCGGCGGCCTTTTCGCCGATCATGAGCGCGGGCGCGTGCAGGGCGGCATTCGGAATGCGCGGGATGATCGAGGCGTCCGCGATCCACAGCCCTTCGACGCCGCGCACCCGAAGCCCGCTGTCCACGACCGCATCGCCGCCCGGCCCCATCGCGCAGGTCCCGCACTGGTGGTAGGCGGTGGCCCCGTTCCGGCGTATGTCCGCCTCGAGGCTCCGGTCGTCCGAGACCGCTTCGCCCGGCAGCAGCTCGCGGTCGATATATTTCGCCATTGCGGGACGGCGCATCATGCCCCGCATCCGCTTCACGGCCTTCAGCAGCACCTCCATGTCGCGGGGGTCGGAAAAGTAGCCCGGCTCGATCCGGGGCTGGTCGAGCGGGTCCGCCGAGCGCAGCGACACGGCGCCCCGGCTCAGCGGCGAGCCCTGATAGACCGTCAGGCCGAAGCCGTGCCGGTCGGGAAGCAGGTCGCGGATGCGGAAGGCCGCCCCGCCGGTCCTCGCGGGACCGAGGGCGGAGAGCAGCACGACCTGGGCATCCGGAACCTCCAGCGCGGGATCGGTGCGGAAATAGCCGCCGGCGACGGCATAGGTCTCGGCGAGCGGGCCTGTCCGGAAGAGCGCGTAGCGCAGCGCCGCCGCCACGGCGTTGTGCGGGCGGAGGTGCCGGCTCGCGGAAACCGGCGCATTGCAGAGATATTGCAGCCGGTAGCAGGCATGGTTCTGCAGGTTGCGGCCCACATTCGGCGCGTCGTGGACGACGGGAATCCCGTGCAGTGAAAGGGCGCCCGCCGGTCCGATGCCCGAGAGCATGAGGAGTTGCGGGGTCTTGATCGCGCCGGCGGAAAGCACGACCCCGCGCCGGACCCGGATGCGCATCTGCCGGCCGCCGACCGCCGCCTCGACGCCCTACCGTATGCACACATCTCAAACGTTGTGTGTTTTGGTTTGAAGGTTTGCGCTTTTTGGGCGGTTCTGATTCTTTGTGTTTGAAGGGTTTCGAGCCTTGCCAAGAGGGGTTGAGGGATGGTGGATGGCGTGTCGTTTTT